>JAFYMG010000007.1 GCA_017556705.1 Paludibacteraceae bacterium
TACTTGAACAAGGAGGAAGAAAAGGAAGTACAACGACGAAACAAGGCTTATTATCGCCAATCGCCTTTGGAAGATGTGTTCCATGCTTACTTCCGTCACCCGAGGGGCGATGAAGAAGGTGAGTGGTTCACGGCTGCCGAGATGTTCCGCATCCTAAGCAAGCGCAACGCTTCAGCCCTCCGTGGCATCTCTGCCAAGCAACTGAGCTTCCGACTGACCGCCATGGGCTTCAAACCTCGCCACACCGACCACGGAAACTACTATCAAGTTGTCCGCACGGATGCATAACGAGGAACTTCAGTCTGGAACGGCAGTCTAACCACCTCATCTTCAGTCGGTCTGAACTTCCTGAAGGGCTAAAATTAGATTTATTCATTTTGTCACGACAATTCCGTAGCTACATCAAAGCACGGGCATTTATTACTTCTCAGGACTGGCGAATATAGTAATAACAAAAGCGTTCTTGCCGATTGTATTCGAGCAAGAACGCTTTTGAAGATTTAATTGCATTTAAAAGTTGAATCTACCTGATGCAAAATACCGAAAATATATCCTCAAAAATGTCACACATTATTTTACTCACTTTGACTCTTTCGATACTGTTTAGGAGGAATGCCCGCGTGTTGCTTGAAATATTTACGAAATGAGAATTGCTCTGGAAAATGGAGTTCCATTGCTATTTCCTTAATACTCATTTTGGTATTTTCTAACAGATTTTTCGCTTTTGTTACGGTGAAAAATATAATCCATTCGGTTGGTGTTTTTTGGGTGCAACTTTTCACTAAACGTGTGAAATGCCCAACAGATAGTCCTGCTTCTTTAGCATAGAAAGAAACTGAACGATTATGAGTTGGGTTCTTATTAATAGAAAATATGAAATTAAATGAAATAGAAGTATTTTTATCTACCTCCTCAGGCTTGACTTCTGTATTTTGATGAGCCTTAGTTAATACTTCAACAAATAGTTCTTGCTCAAGCAAATATATCATTGATGAATAAAGGCGTTTCTCTTTTTCGTTTTTTGCGTTTTCAAGAATACTTTTTCTCTCAATGATTAGTCTTTCTCTTTGGAATACAAAATCAATGAATAGTTCATCTGCTTGAAATACAACATTATTGCGCTGTCGTATCTCCAATATGATGTCCATAAATTTCTTGCCAATGGGGAATATACGTTCTATTGCCTCAGTAATAATCTGAAATTCACAATCGCTGCTTTGAGAGAGTATTTGTATTTGAATAATAGGACTGATGAGACCAATGCAACCACGCCCAAACAGAAACAACTTCCCGTTTACAAGCAATTCGGCAGTGCCTTTTACGCACATATAAATACCTACTTTACCCTGAGTATTTATAATCTCTATGTTAAAAGTTTGTCTATCCATAATCCTACGCGTTTATGATGCAAAAATACATATTTTCTCATATACAAACAGATGCTATCACTGCAAATATTGCGATTTGCTCAAATTAAGCATTCTATTGACATTGTACAACCTAAGTTATACAAGTAATTTTGCACTGTCTAAGATGAATAATAGTAACTTTTAAAACCAATAAATTATGAAGCGACTTATTATACTTTTATTCTCGTCATTGACAGTCTTTACGAGTGTAGCCCAACCTACACTGGATGAATGTCACCGTCTGGCAAGGGAACACTATCCCGAAATCAGGCAATACGACCTAATAGCGGAGACTGAGCAGTACAACATTTCGAATGCTGCTCGTGCGTGGATTCCGCAGGTGGTATTTTCGGGACAAGCCACCTATCAATCGGCAACACCTACCTATCCCGAGGTCTTCAATCAGATGATTGCTGCCAACGGATTGGATATGTCGGGTATCCGCAAAGGCCAATACAAGGTGGCGGTTGATGTATCGCAGAATATATGGGATGGTGGTCAGTCAAAGGCTAATCGTGAGATTGCCGAAGCGGAGGCAGCTGAGCAGCGTAGCCAAGTGGATGTATCGCTTTACGACCTACAATCCCGTATTCAGAATCTCTATTTCGGTATACTATTACTTGACGAGCGTGTTGCACAGACCGAAACACTCATTGAAGTTTTGGATGCCAATCTCAATCGTATTCGTACCTATTATAAAAATGGTGTGGCAATGCAATCGGATGTTGATGCTATTGAGGCAGAATTACTAACTGCTCGTCAGACGCTCGGTCAGGTGGAGGCATCACGAGCAAGTTACCGTCGAATGTTAGAGGTATTTATCGGGCAGCCGCTAATGGATAAGACTCTCATACGCCCCACAATGACCGATGTTGCAAGTCGTACATCGGCACGCCCCGAACTTGCAATGTTTGAGGCTCAAAGCAACAAACTCTCTGCACAGCGCAAAGCGATAACAGCATCTGTAATGCCACGATTCAGTGCCTTTGCTCAAGGCTATTATGGATACCCTGGATTGGATATGTTCAAAGGTATGGTATCATCAGAGTGGACCCTCAATGCTATTGTCGGAGTACGTATGTCGTGGAATATCGGAGCATTCTACACCAAGAAGAACAACCTCGCTAAGTTGGATGCTGCAGAGCGACAGATTGCCGTGCAGCGTGATGTATTCCTCTTTAATTCCCAAATGCAGACCACGCAGGACGATGGCGAGATTGCCCGTCTGCGCAATGCACTGGAGGATGATAATCGCATTGTAGAGTTGCGCCGCTCGGTGCGAATGGCTGCGGAGTCGAGGTTGGAGAACGGAGTAATTGATGCCACCGACCTACTGCGGAAGATTGCCGATGAAACCACTGCTACGCTCAATCGTAGCACCCACGAGGTAGAGTTATTACAAACCATATACAGATTAAAGACAACATTAAATCAATAAGTTATGAAACGATTATTCTATGTTCTTCCATTACTTGCCATTGTATCGTGCAATAACGAGCCAGATTATGATGCACAAGGTACATTTGAGGCTACAGAAATTGTATTATCATCCGAGGGTACAGGTCGAATCCTCAGTTTTGATGTGACCGAGGGTGAGATAATCAATGCAAATAGTGTAGTTGGTGTTATTGACAGCCTCCAACTGCACCTACAACGAGAGCAGTTAAAGGCTCAGCAGTCGGCACTTTTGAGTAGTCTCCCAGACAAGGAGAAGCAGGTGGCATCATTGCGTAGGCAGTTAGCAAAACAGCGAGCTGAGTTACAGCGTGTCAAGAATATGCTCAGCGATGGAGCTGCAACCACAAAGCAGCGTGATGACATCGAGGCACAGATTACGATTCTCGAAGGTCAGTTGTCGGCAACCCTCTCTACCCTCGACAATAATACATCAACCATAAACGAGAACGCCACAGCACTCGAAGCACAGATTGCAGCCCTTGATGACCGTATTGCAAAATGTAACATATCATCGGCAGTAGGAGGAACGGTGTTGATTAAGTATGCAGAGGCGGGAGAGTTTACCACTATAGGCAAACCTCTGATGAAGGTTGCCGACCTTGAAAATATCTATCTGCGTGCATATCTTACCTCCTGCCAGTTGGCAAATGTGAATTTGGGTGATGAGGTATCGGTTATTGCCGATTTTGGTGGTGATGAACGATATGACTACAAGGGTCGTGTGGCGTGGATCTCAGCCGAGAGCGAGTTTACGCCAAAGAGTATTCAGACGAAAGATTCGAGAGCAAACCTGGTTTACGCAGTAAAGATTGCCGTAAAGAATGATGGTCGCCTAAAAATCGGTCTTGCGGGAGAGGTAAAATTATAAATCCACCATACTATGTCAGCCATAAAAGTTGAAAATATATCAAAGAGTTTCGGCAAGGTAAGGGCTCTTGATGGTATCTCTTTCGAGGTGGAGCGGGGCGAACTATTTGGCCTTATCGGACCCGATGGAGCAGGTAAGACCACACTTTTTAGACTGCTCGCTACACTGCTTAATCCCGACGAGGGACGAGCGGAAGTTGATGGTTTCGATATTGTTAA
>JAFYMG010000008.1 GCA_017556705.1 Paludibacteraceae bacterium
AATGTTGACTTGCCACATCCAGAAGGACCCATAACGGCAACGAATTCACCTTCTTTAACTTCAAAAGAAACGCCGTTCAAGGCAATAGTTTCTATCTCTTCAGTGAAGAAACTCTTTTTTAAATTTTCTACTTTTAACATACCTTTTTAGTTTTAATTGTTTATATAATTCTTGTTATTTCATAATTGACTCCGTTGGATTCTCGTTTGCAGCCGACCACGAGCGCAATGATACGGTGATAATCGTGATTAGCAGAATTACACCCACCGCAAGCGCATATACCCACCACGACATCTCCACGCGATAAACATACTGCTCCATCCAGCGACTGATGATGTAGTGACTGACAGGGATTGCCACTACCGAACAGATAGCGACAATATTGATGTACTTGCGGTTGAACATCTGCAAAATGCCACCCACCGATGCTCCATGGACTCTGCGGATACCAATCTCTCGGCGACGATACTGTGTCTCGAACAACACCAAGCCGAAGACTCCGATGATAGAAATCACAATCGAGAGGAACGAGAACATTGCGATAAGTGTTGAGAGTTTCTCTTCAAGGTAGTATAGATCTTCCAATTCCTTATCAAAGAACTCCACCTTTATTTTTTCAGGATCCGCATATGGAGCCATCTCCATCAACGTGTCAAAGACATATCTTCTTACTTCGGCAATATCTGCTCCAGCAATGGTACGGATATAGGCGTGACGTGGCATATCCCATCCATAGTGACCGCAAACCATAAAAGCAAACGGTTCTATATTTCTATCAGCAGGGGCAAAATTGAAGTCTTTGCAGAAACCTACAATATTAGCGTTATGTCCGTAAAGGTGCCCCAACATCTTAGTCTCGAATGTAAGCCCATATATCTTTTGAGCTGTTTCATTAAAGATCATTGCACCTGTAATAGTATTATCATCGGATGGCAGAAAATCACGACCTTCAACAATCTCTATACCCATAACATCCAAGAAGTTCCAAGATACAGTGTGTATTGAAAATATAGCTTTATCGCCATTCTCCAATGGTCGTCCCCAACTACCCTCGGCATTACTCACCAGCTCAATATCACCAAAGGTCACGCCTTTGATTTGAGGGTTTTGAGTTAGCTTATCCAAGAGTGCATCTCGCTTAGTGTAGTCCAATCGAGAACTTTTGACATCAGGGTTCATAGCCTCAAATGGCACCTCTACAGAGAGAAGATTCTCTCTGTCAAAACCCATATCACGCTTGAGCATGAATTGATGCTGACGATATACGAATATCGAGCAAATAATCAGTGTAATAGATATTATATATTGCACTCCGACAAGGGCATATCGCAAGATACGACCTGAGCGAGAGGATGCAAAATCACCCTTAATCACAAACGCAGGTGAGAACTTGGTGATATACCATGCCGGGTATAGCGACACTATAACTCCCAGCAATATAACTCCGCCTGCAATAGATCCTGCCAACGCCCAATTATCATTAATTGCAACAGAAGTCGAAATATACTCTTTGAGCGGAGTTTCAGCAAACACACATACGATAATTACCGCAACGAGCAAGGCAACGAGAATTAAACCAACTGTTTCAACGAGAAAGTTTAAGCGTAACTTCCATGTTGGTGCACCAAATATTTTATAGTTGTTAACCACGCGAATACGGCTTGGAATAAGCGCAAAGAAGAAGTTTACAAAATTGATAAAAGAGATTACCAAAATCAAGACTGCAATAGCTATCAAAGAATTGGTTGTAGAGCGGTTGCCAGACAAGCCTTCTGTTGGAGCATCTTTGATAAAGTATAGGTCACAAATAGAGGTAAGTCGTGGTGTGGCACGGTGAAGTACCTCGACAAGGTCTTCCTCCGAAGTTCCGTTCTTTATAGCCTCATCAATAACCATTTGTGTCATTCGCTGCTCAATATCCTTAACATCTGCTCCCTCTTGTAGACGAACATAGTAAGTGTCCATCCAATCACTCTCCGAAGCCTGAGCTTGTGGTTTAAGAAGCACATAACCCATAGGCATTGAGATTGTTGATGGTTTGGGGAAGTCCTTATAAATCGCCACAATTGTACGGATAGCACTATTCATAGCACCTCTACCATAATGTAGGTCATCACCCACTGATAAATTGAATTTATTGGCAACAGACTCAGAGATAATCATCTCATCCCCAGTTGCTAAATCATCCAAACTACCTGCTACAATCTCGAATGGGAAAACAGCCAACCCCTCTGGTTCTGCACCTGCTAGACTGATCGTAAAGTTCTCAACTATGGCATTACGATGGATAGAGTACTCATCTTGATACATTGAGTGTGCCAATACACCAATCGAACCTGCCGCCTCAATTTCAGGGCATATGCTAACCAACTTATCTGGAAATTGACGATTCCACCATATATCCCAGCGACCATTACCAGTCTCATTAGGATACTCCAAACGATAGATTCGCTCTGAGTTTTTAATAACTCGGTTATATGAAAGGTCATGATTCACTTGAACAGAAATAAGATATATAGCCGCGAAGGCTATCGCCATGCCAACGACATTCAACAATGACGATGTTGTATATCTGCGTAATAATGTGATGAAGTTTTTGATGTACATAGCTTTTTAGTTTTTTGCTTTGAGTTATGAGCTTGGGATTTGCTCATTGCTCACAGCTCATTACTCATAGCATTACTTTAATTTCAATTTTCCGTTTTCAATTTTCAATTTTAATCACAACGCTTCCACTGGATTTTCGTTTGCTGCTTTCCAGGAACGTATTGTCACTGTCGCCATGGTAATTATCGCAACTGCCGCAACTGCGACGGCATAGACCCACAACGACATCTCACACCTATAGGCAAACTGCTGCATCCATCTGTCTATGATAAAATAACTTATCGGGATTGCTATGACTGAACAGATTGCAACTATATAGAGATATTTCCTGTTAAACATCTTGATGATACCAACAGACGATGCCCCGTGAACACGGCGTATTCCTATCTCATGACGTTTGTACTGCGTCTCGAACAACACCAAACCGAATACTCCGATGATAGAGATTACGATTGACAAAACAGAAAACAT
>JAFYMG010000009.1 GCA_017556705.1 Paludibacteraceae bacterium
AAAAACAATGAAACCAACTCACATTGAGCATCTTGGAATCGCTGTAACAAGTTTGGAAGAGGCTATGCCTTTCTTCGAGTTCTTAACTGGTGGTAAATGCTACTCTATCGAAGAGGTAGCTGACCAAAAAGTAAAAACCGCTTTCTTCAAAGTAGGTGAAGTAAAAATTGAGCTTCTTGAGGCAACTAGCCCAGAGTCTTCTATTGCTAAGTTCATCGAGAAGAACGGTGGCAAAGGTGGTATTCACCACGTTGCATTCAACGTTGATAGCGTAGAAGAGGCATTGGCAGAGGCTGAGGCAGCTGGCATCCAACTCATCGACAAAGCTCCACGCAAAGGCGCTGAAAACCTCATGATCGCATTCTTGCACCCAAAATCAACCAAGGGTATCTTGACAGAGCTCTGCGAGCAACCTAAGTAATCCCTGCGGGATGAAGAGTTATCTGCGATGAAGAATTAGCCCTTAGGCTGAAACCCATTGCGAGCAATGAAGAGTAAGCTACGCTGGAAGTAACGAAGTACTATTCACGAAGCAACTATTCATTCGCGGGGCGAATAATATTTCACGAAGTAATTCTTCACAAAGTGAAACGAAGTAAATATCATTAACAAAGTTAATCTAAAATGGATACAACAAAATTGCAAAAACTGATTGACAACCGCGTGAAGGTAGCAGCCGGTGGCGGTGAAGCAGCAGTAGAAAAACATCACGCAAAGGGCAGCTATACTGCTCGCGAGCGTATCAACATGCTCCTCGATGAGGGTTCATTCGAGGAAGTAAACATGTTCCTCACACACCGTTGCCACGACTTCGGTATGGAGAAAAAAGTATTCTTGGGTGACGGTGTAGCAGTAGGTAGTGGTACTATCGACGGCCGCCTCGTATTCGTATTCGCACAAGACGCAACTGTTATCGGTGGTTCACTGAGCGAGACTATGGCATTGAAGATCTGCAACGTAATGGATCAAGCCGTTAAACTCGGTGCTCCTATCATTGGTCTCAACGATTCAGGTGGTGCTCGTATTCAAGAAGGTGCTTGCGCATTGGCAGGCTACGCTGAAATCTTCGAGCGTAACATCCTCGCTTCAGGTGTAGTGCCACAAATCTCTGTGATCTTTGGCCCTTGCGCCGGTGGTGCGGTATATAGCCCAGCGTTGACCGACTTCATCATGATGACCGAGAACAACTCATACATGTTCATCACTGGTCCAAAAGTAGTGAAGAGCGTGACAGGTGAGGACGTAACCGTAGAGCAATTGGGTGGTGCTAAGGTGCACGCAACCAAGTCTGGTGTTACTCACTTCGTAGCAGCTACTGAAGAAGAGGCATTGCAAGAGGTTCGCCGTCTTGTAAGCTTCATCCCACAAAACAATATGGAGGAGGCTCCACTCATGAACTGCACCGATGATCCAATGCGTGTAGAGGAGAGCTTGAACGAGATCGTTCCAGATGATCCTAACAAACCATACAACATGAAGGACATTATCTACACCATCGTAGATAACGGCGACTTCATGGAGGTTCAAAAAGACTACGCTAAGAATATCATCTGCGGTTTCGCGCGTTTCAACGGCCGTTCTACCGGTATCATCGCTAACCAACCAAACTGGTTGGCAGGTGTATTGGACTGCGACGCTAGTCGTAAGGCAGCTCGTTTCGTTCGTTTCTGCGACGCATTTAATATCCAAATCCTTACCCTTGTGGACGTTCCTGGTTTCCTCTGCGGTACAGGTCAAGAGTACGCTGGTATCATCGATCACGGAGCAAAACTCATGTTCGCTTTCGGCGAGGCAACTGTGCCTAAGGTGACTGTTACTATCCGTAAGTCTTACGGTGGTAGCCACATCGTGATGAGCTGTAAGCAATTGCGCGGTGATGTTTGCTACGCATGGCCAAACGCTGAAATCGCAGTGATGGGTGCTAGTGGCGCAGTAGGTGTGCTTCAAGCTAAAGCTATCAAGGCTATCGAGGATCCAGAAGAAAGAAAGAAATTTATTGCTGAGAAGGAGGCTGAGTACAAAGACTTGTTCGCTAGCCCATATCAAGCAGCTAACCGCGGTTATATCGATGATATCATCGAGCCACGCAACACTCGTAAGCGTATCGTTCGCGCATTCGAGAACTTGCAAACCAAGCGCTTGACCAACCCTCTCAAGAAACACTCTAATATCCCATTGTAATTATGATGTTGCTAGACGTAATGAACAATACCGTAGTAGAGGTAGCACCTGACTCTGTAGCACAAGATACAGTGGAGGTGGCTGCTAATACTGTGGTAGAAGTTCCATCCACAAAAGACCAAGAGGGCATTACTGCTCAGACTTGGTTTATTACCGGTCTCGGTTTTGGTATGGTGGTGCTCTTGCTGTTCGCTTTCGTTTACGTGATGAAGCTCATGGGTTGGATTATGCAACCCCGCGTAAAAGCGAAGAAAGTGGAGAACAAAGCAGCTGAGCAAACGGTTACCCATACCCACAGCAAGCTCGACGATTCTATCACATTGACTGCTGATAGTACAGCTGCTATTGCGCTCGCGTTGCACCTTTATTATAATGGTGTACACGATGAGGAAGATACCAAAATTACTATTCAACCACACCGTACACAATGGAACAACAAGATGTACGGCATGAACAATTTACATAGATAATCCCTGCGGGATGAAAAGTTAGCCCAATGGGCTGAATAGTTAGCTTCGCTGAAAGCCATTGCAAGCAATGAAAAGTTAGCCCTATGGGCTGTAATTCACGAAGTAATTATTCATTCGTAAAGCGAATAATTATTCACATAGTAATTGTTCAGCGGCGAAGCCGCTAAAAAAACACGAAGTTAAAAATTATGAAAAAAGGATTTAATTTTACTATCGGTGGTCAAAAATATGAGACAACCGTTAAAGAAATAGAACCAAACGTAGCAGAAGTAGTAGTTAACGGTACTTCTTTCATCGTTGAGTTCCAAAAGAATGAGTCTAAGAAAGTGAAAGCTGCTCGCGTAGCTGCTCCTACCGCTGCTCCTAGCGCTGCTGCTGTGGCTGCTAAGCCTGCTGGTGCTGCTACTGTCAAGAGCCCACTGCCAGGTAGCATCGTGAAGGTGATGGTGAAACCTGGTGACAGCGTGAAGAAGGGTGACACACTCCTCACCATGGAAAGTATGAAGATGGAGAACGTAGTTGCTAGCGAGTACACAGGTACCGTGAAGAACGTTCTCGTTCAAGCTGGTCAAAACGTAATGCAAGACGACAAGCTCGTTGAGATCGAGACCGTAGCTGAGGCTGCTGCGCCTGCAGCTCCAAAGGCTGTGGCTGCTCCTCAACCAAAACCAGCTCCTGCTCCAGCTCCAGCTCCTGCTCCAGCTCCTGCGGCTGCTCCTGTAGGTGGCAACAAGATCAATAGCCCACTCCCAGGTTCTGTGATCTCTGTGGCTGTGAAGGAAGGTCAAGCAGTGAAGAAGGGTGACACACTCCTCGTGCTCGAAAGTATGAAGATGGAGAACCCTATCCTATCTGACTGCGACGGTACTGTTACCAAGATCGCTGTGGCTGCTGGTCAAAGCGTAATGCAAGACGACTTGCTCGTTGTTATTGGCTAATTCTAAAGTTTGAAATATTGAAAAGAAAATTATGGAACAAGTTTTAGAATTTTTCCGTACAATGGGATTTATGCATATGGACTGGCAACAAGGTGTCATGCTCCTTATCTCATTCTTCCTCTTGTACTTGGCGATTAAGAAGCAATACGAGCCATTGCTCCTATTGCCTATCGCTTTTGGTATGTTGCTCACCAACTTGCCAAACGCGAATATGTACCACCCAGAGTTGTGGGCTAACTTCCTCGATGCAACCCACGAGGGCTATCATAGCTACGGTTACATCCTCAAGAACGCAGGTCTTCTTGACGTGCTCTATATCGGTGTAAAAGCAGGTTTGTACCCATGCTTGATCTTTATCGGTGTAGGTGCGATGACCGACTTTGGTCCGCTGATTGCTAACCCTAAATCATTGATGTTGGGTGCTGCTGCTCAGTTGGGTATCTTCATCACTTTCCTCTGCGCAAGTGCATTCTTCACCCCTGCTGAGGCTGGTTCTATCGGTATCATCGGTGGTGCGGACGGTCCTACTTCTATCTTCTTGACATCTAAGTTGGCTCCTCACTTGCTCGGCCCTATCGCTATTGCGGCTTATTCGTATATGGCACTTGTGCCAGTGATCCAACCACCTATCATGCGTGCATTGACTACTCCTGCTGAGCGCAAGATCAAGATGAAGCAACTCCGCTCAGTGAGCAAGACAGAGAAGATCATCTTCCCTATCATCATCACTGCGGTTATCGCTTTGGTTTTGCCTGATGCTGCCCCATTGATTGGCTGCTTGATGTTGGGTAACCTCATGAAGGAGTCTGGCGTAGTGGATCGTTTGAGCAAGGTCGCTCAAAACGAACTTATGAACATCGTGGTGATCTTCCTCGGTCTTTCTGTAGGTGCTACTGCTACGGGTGCTACCTTCCTCAACGTGAAGACTATTTTGATTCTCTGTATGGGTATCGTAGCCTTCGGTATGGGTAGCGCAGGTGGTGTGCTTCTCGCTAAGTTCATGAACCTCTTCTCTAAAGAGAAAATCAATCCGCTGATTGGTTCTGCAGGTGTATCTGCTGTACCAATGGCTGCTCGTGTGAGCCAATCTGAGGGACAAAAGGCTGATCCTAGCAACTTCCTCCTCATGCACGCTATGGGTCCAAACGTAGCGGGTGTGATTGGTTCAGCTGTAGCTGCTGGTATCTTGCTCACCATGCTCGGATAATCATGCGCAAAGCGCCGTTTAGAGCGGCGCAAGCGCATATAGGCTAAAGGCCAAAGGCTATAGGCTAGAAAATAAGAGAGTCGCTGAATGGCGACTCTCTTATTATTATCATATTTGTAACTCTGCTAACCTAAACGAATATTAACTATTAATTATTCTCCAACACTCCTCTTCTGCCAAAGGATGGCATCGCCTTCTAGTGTCCAGTCCTTGAGCAACGAAGATGGCGAATAACCCATCTGCTCATAGATATGCGAACAGGCAGTATTATGTACACTAATAATAGCATAAAGCATACGCAGATGCAAGAAACCAAAAGCATAGTCCTCTAATAATTGTACTGCCTGCTTCCCTACCCCTTTGCCTCGTGCTTCAGGAGCGATATACATGCCAATAGCCGCTTTGCGGTTGCGGACATCGAAGTCAAAGAGGTCGATGCAACCGAGGGTACTCGCTGATGAAGAAGGTTGTTCGCCACTTTGTGGCTGTAGATCGGCTACGCCTATAGATGGTAGATCGCTTCGCTGTAGGTTGGTGATGATGAGGCGCAACTGACCATCGCGGTAGATGTCGCCAGTGGTGTTCTCGATATATTGATGCAAGTCGTGACGAGACAGCGGATTATGCGTATCCGAATCTGCCCACATGGTGGCATCATTCTCCCATTGATAGAGGAATGGAAGGTCAGAGGGTTCTATTTTGCGAAGTCGTAAGTTCACTTTTGATTCAGGAGTAAGGAGCCAGGAGTAAAGACTAATTACCTTCGTCTCTCAACACTAAACAGTAGCGTAGCGTTCACTAAACTAATTTGTCTTGGCTCTTGGTTCTTGGTTCTTTGTTCCTATCCGAAGAGGCCGAAGAGACCTTTTTTGCGTTGAGGTTCTTCGGTCACACCATTCACAGGAGCAGGTTTGAATTGATTGCCCGAATGAATCATTTGGTAAATCACTCCCCAATCAGGAATACCACCCAAGTTACGGTCATCGATAAAAAGGTCAGCCTCCAATTTACGAGCGCGGACAATATCTGCGGTCTCTTCTGGGAAATTAGAGTTAACCGCATAAAACTCTAAACCACGCGCTGCACAATAGTCAATCGCTTCTTGCAACAACTCTCCCTCGCGGCATGTCCAAAGAATAAGCTGATGATGGTCTTCTTGCTGAAGTTTCTTGAGGGTATCAATCGCAAATGGTATTGGCTTACCAATAGCAGGGTATGCATGAGTAACGATGGTACCGTCGAAATCGATTGCTATGGTCATATTCGTGTTCGGCAATCTCGCGCATTGACCGACGAACTCGTCGTCGTTGAGGCGCTCGATGCCTCCACTCTATCCTCGAAGCCACGAGCTTCTCGGATGTTTTCGAGGGAGACTCCTCCTTGCCGTCGGAGGGGGTAAATGATTATATCTTTAGTATTGTTCTTGATTTGAATCTTTAGGCTCTAGTTCTAGCTGCATCTTACCCTCACTAGGCTTGGTAAACCACCATGCGATAGCTGATACCGCTACCAACGCCATCATAGTGGTGATTCTAGGAGCTGGTGTTGAGCTTTCCTCGGTGATAGGTCTCACCAACATACTGTTAGCTACAAAAGCAAACAACATGGTGTTACTAACCAAGATAATACGCCATTTAGCAGCCTTCAAGTATCCTTTAAGTTTCAGATTCTCATCGGTTAGACTAGACAGCTTCACACAACGACGCTTGCACAACGACAAACCGAGTGGTATAGTCAGCAAGGCATCTATCATAATAGCAATCTGCAGATTAGTACCCAACGTAGAATCCATATCAATAGTAGATAGATGTCCTTTATCTACCAGAAAATTAACTAAAAATCCTACTACCAAAGTTAGCAACATAACTCCATAATAGTACACATTCAATGTACGAATAACCTTCTTTTCCATATTATATTTTAAATTCTATTCGATTGACTATTGACCGTCCGAGCGTGATCTCATCCGTATACTCTATATCATTACCTATAGCCACACCACGAGCTATTTGACTGATTTTAGGCGGTGTAGTGGATAAATTTTGCAATCTTTTATAGATATAGAAATTGGTCGTATCACCTTCCATAGTAGTAGGAAGGGCAAGGATAACTTCGTGAATATCATCGTTTTCCACGCGAGAGATGAGTGAGTCAATCTCTATATCCGAAGGCCCTACTCCATCCATTGGCGAGATGATTCCACCCAAAACATGGTAGAGACCATTGTATTGACCTGTGTTCTCAATTGACATCACATCTTGCACATTCTCTACCACACAAACCGTATGTTTATCGCGCGAGTGCGACTGGCAGATCGGACAAACCTCTTGGTCAGATATGGTATGGCACACACGGCAGTATTTTACCTCTTGTTTCAGACGGGTCAATGCCCCCGCGAAGGCTTCCACATCCTTATCGGGTTGGCGAAGCAAATGCAACACCAAACGTAATGCCGTCTTACGCCCTACTCCAGGCAATGAAGCCATCTGCTCCACTGCATCGCTCAATAATATGGATGGATAGTTTGTCATTCCTCTAAACTCTAAACACTATTCCTTCTTCTTTTTCCAACGTGCGGGGAGGATACGATAGGCATATCGTTCGCGCATATTGTCGGCATTAGGGCAATCGCAACGGTGAATACGGATGCCATTGTTGATACTGATAAATCCGAAGATTGCATCCCCTGGTTGTGGGTCACAACATTTGGCGAGGTTGTAGTCCACACTCTTGACATCGATATCCACTTCAAGTGCCAAAGCCTCCAGATTCTTAGGAACATAGACATGCTCCGAACGTTGGAAATCAGGGTTGGGTGCATCCAGAGTCAGGAACACATCCTTAAGGCGAAGAATATCCTCCTTGCCCAAAGCTATAGACTGATATAGGTCGTTAGTTACCTTATAGCCCAGTTTGAGCGCAAGGCGTGAGATATCGCCCTCTTCGAAATCGATTTTCCAGTTCTTGAAACGGCGTTCCAACATCTCACGTCCCTCCGCAGCATTGCGGTACTCTACCTCTTTGAGTGCTTGGCGAATCTTGTTCTTCGCCTTGCTAGTAACAACAGCGTTGAGCCAATCGGCAGTAGGTTTTTGGTTAGGAGAAGTAAGGATCTCCACTTGATCACCATTTTGAAGTTTCTGACGTATGCTCACATTCTGGTTGCGAATGCGACCACCCACACATTTACATCCCACATCGCTATGGATAGAAAACGCAAAATCAAGAACTGTAGAACCCGCAGCAAGGCGTTTGAGATCGCCTGTGGGTGTGAAGACATAGACACTCTGCTTGTCGGTGTTCATCGCATTGCCATTGACACCTTTGTACGACCAGTGAGCAGCTACACCTTTCTCTGCCACCTCGTCCATACGGCGGGTACGGATTTGTACCTCTACCCATTTCTCTTCGGGTCCGAGCACAGTGGTATGCAAACTCTCGTAACCATTCTCTTTGGGTACGCTCAACCAGTCGCGAAGACGCTTTGGATTGGGGCGGTACATATCCGTGATGAGGGAATAGACCTGCCAACAGTCAAGCTTCTCGCGATCAAGTGGCGAATCAAGGATGATACGGATAGCAAAGAGGTCGTAGATACGATCCACATCACAACGCTGCGCTTGCATCTTGTTGTAGATGCTATGGATAGATTTGGGACGACCTTTGATGGTAAAAGTAAAGCCATGTGCCTTGAGTTTCTCCTCAAGTGGCGTGATAAATGCCGCGATATAGGCATCGCGTTGAGCTTTTTTTTCGTTCAACGCGTGTGCGATATATTTATAGGTCTTGTAGTCTGTGAATTTGAGGGCAAGATCCTCCATCTCGGTCTTGATGGCATATAGACCGAGGCGGTGCGCTAAAGGCGCATGTAAGGCAGAAGTCTCACGCGCCACGTGACGACGACGATCCGAATCGCCCTCTTTGTCAAGGGTGCGAAGCAATTCTAACCGCTCATTGAGAATATCATAGAGCACTTTGTTGCTATCTTCTGCTGCCATAAAACCTAAAATTGCTATTTTCGGCTGCAAAGTTACGAAAAAATTTGCATATATGAAAAAGAATTTGTAATTTTGCAGCGAATTTGTGAGAAAAGGTGTAATTTTCTCATTTATCGTGGAAAGTAAGAAATAAATTTAATACACAAAGAATATGAAAGTTGTTATCCGTATTTTGCTGGTTATCGCTGTGATTTTCTTGGCATACATTTGTGTGAACAGCGTTGTAACCCCAATTAAGTTTGAAGAAGCACGTGTACAACGTGAGGCTCAAGTTATCAACAATCTCGTTAGTTTGCGTACAGCAGAGGCTCAATTCCGCTTGGATAAAGGCTATTTTACTGCAGATCTCGACTCCTTGATTGATTATCTAAAAGTTACTCCTAAGAAGGAGGTTTACAAGGTTGGTTCTTTGACTGAGAAGCAATTGGAAGATGGTATGACAGAGAACAAAGCAGCAAAAATCTTGGAGCGTGCTCGATTGAAAGCACAACGTAAAATGAATTTCCAAGGTACTGACAGCTTAAATATGTTGTACAACTACATTTGGGAAAACGACCGCGAGGTTAAAGCAGAAGGCTTGCAAGGTTTCCGTCGTGATACCATCCTCACCGACATGATTCAATCTCTCTACAAAGGTCAATACACAGAGGAGACCATCAACGAGATTATTTATATCCCTTATACTGACAAAGTGAAATTTGAAGTTGAGACCAACAATAGTTACACTACTTCACAAGGTATCAAGGTGCCTATCTTTGAGATTCGTGCTCACTACAACACCTATCTTCACGACCTCAACAATCAAGAACGTGTAAACCTCATTGATAAAGAGGAAAAATTGGATCACTATCCTGGTTTGAAGGTTGGTTCGGTGGATGCACCTAACAACAACGCAGGTAACTGGGAGTAATTCAGGTTATAGGACGCCTCTTCGAGGCTATAGGACGGAGGCAAGCCTCCTATAGGACCGCCCTTCGGGCTAAAAGGCTAAAGGCGATTAGACGAAAGGCGAGAGGCTATAAGGCAAGAAATATGAGAATTATTTCAGGAACATTTAGGGGGCGTCGATTGATGCCCCCTAAAAATATCACAGCACGTCCAACGACTGATTTTGCGAAGGAGAGTCTATTTAACCTCCTCACTAATCGTATGGAGTTCGAAGGCGTGGATATGCTGGATTTATTCGCAGGTACAGGTGGCATTGGATTGGAGTTCGTATCACGCGGTGCACGCGAGGTGACGGCTGTAGAAATGGCACATACGCAACAGAACTTTATCATATCGTGCTGCAAGCAATTGGGTGTAAAGAACTTGCATTTGATCCGCGGAGATGTATTTAAGTTCGTAAAGGCATGCCATGTGCAATATGATTTTATCTACGCTGATCCACCATACGATTTGGAGTTATTGCCTACATTACCCGATCTAATTTTTGAGCAAGGAATTCTAAAAGACGGAGGATATTTCGTTTTAGAGCACTCAAAACACAATGATTTTTACAACCATCCACATTTTGTAGAGCAACGTAGCTACGGCAGTGTGCATTTTAGTTTTTTTCAATAAAGGTCACCTCTATAAACTCACTGAGAAAACGCTGAACAAGCATGCATTTTAATGACTCTACTTCCATATTCAATCTCATCGTATTAGGAATACATGTCTTTGTACAATTGGCAGCAGCCATCCTAATTTATATCAAGCAGCACGATGCTCAGAACCGCTCATGGCGCTACATCTTCTTGTTCTTCGTAGTATCCGCTGTTGCTTCTACCGTGGAGATTGCATTGGTAGCACGTCAGTCGTTTGAACCTAATTCCTACAAATTACTGAATCCACTCATCAACATCCCAGGATTTTATATCTTCGCCATATTGGTCTGCTACCTCATTGAACTCATGCGACCACATTGGCTAACCTTCAAACGAACACTCCTGCTCTTTTTACCTAGTATAGTCTGCGCATGTGCAGTATTGGTATTTGTCATCAATGGCGAGATTACTAATCTACATTGCCTTGGCGAACTACGCCATCATATCACAGAACCCAATATCGTTGTTCGGCTTGTATTCTTGTGTCTCTATTTACCCTATTTTGTATATCTCATTGTACTACTGATACAAACAAAATCCATTCATACTAATAACAAATACTACAATGTCATTGTAGCAACAACTACATTGTTGTGTATATCCTACGTATTGAGTAGGGGCTTGCAATTATATTTTGGATACATCACACACGAGATACTATATCTATTATTGACTGTGAGCATTGTTTATTTTGAACATTACGAGCGACTTCATTTGCCTCTCGAAAAAGTTCGGGATTACTACGCATGGAACGAACTGCCACACACTACACAAAACACAGTCAACTCCGTGGCACAAACCTTGCAACAGCTGATGGAGAACCCAGCGGTATGGCAAGATAGTGAACTCACTGGCGACAAGATAGTACAACAAGTGGGTACAAATCGTACCTATATCCAGCAAGCAGCCAAGCAACTCGGGTTTGCCAACCTATCTGATATGATTAATCGTCGCCGCATTGATTATGTCTGCCAGCAACTGCGTAAAGATCCAAACATCCCTATTCAGGTACTCATCACGGATGCAGGATATCGATCACGCGTTACCGCTTGGAGGCACTTTACCACCATTGTGGGTTGTACACCTAGCGAATTTATAGAACGCCATCCTCAAAAAAAATGATAAAAATGTAATATTTTGCCAAATTGAAATATTATTTTGCAGTATTGTATTGGATTTTTCATAAAAAACTATTACCTTTGCAGCAGATTACGTAGGAGAAACCAAAATAGTTTGAACGACATAGCTATCAAAAACAAATCAATTTAAATAAAACAATTTAAATTATTAAAATTTAAACATTATGAAAAAACTTTTTCTCGTTGCCATTTTGGCAGTTGCTGGTTTTGCAGCAGCAGTAGCGCAACCACGCGCAATTGGTTTGAACATTGGTTACGGTCTTGATGTTTCTTACCAACACAGTATTGGTACATCTAACATGGTTGATGTTTCATTGAATATCCCATGTTTTGCAGGTATCGGTGCAACCGCTACTTATGATTGGGTTAACCCATTTGGTACAGCAATTCCATGGAACAACAAAGGTGAGTGGAACTGGAATCTTGGTGTAGGTGCTGGTGTTGGTATCTATGGTTTCAAGGCTCCTTGGGTTTATGCAGGTGTTGTAGGTCACGTAGGTGTTGAGTACAATTTCTGGTTCCCATTGCAATTGTCAGTTGATTATCGTCCAAACATTGGTATCGTAGCTGGTCAAGGTGCTGTTGGTTTCAACGGTACAGGTCTCTATAGCGGTATCACAATTGGTGCTCGCTACTTGTTCTAATCAGTTAGATATACAAAAAAGAAAGATGTTCTCGCAAGAGAGCATCTTTTTTTTAGGTATCATAAGCAACAACAATTGGTGTACAAGTACGATTGATATAGAGGAGATATAGAGGAGATTTCTAGGACACATCAGGTATCCATATCCATAACGAATTGTGTGGTTATTGTATGGTTATTGTGTGGTGCTAGCCAAAAGGGAGCAACGAAAAATGAGAGATAAAGACGAGAAAAAACAAAGCTGCGTTTTCACGCAGCTTTGTATATTGATATATGAATAATTGTTAGCGAATTACCTTTTTAGTAACGCATTCTCCATTCTTCTCATATTGAATAAGATACATGCCACTAAGACCATTCATATCCACCTGCTCAACATTGCGTTGTACAGATATTGCTTGACCACTAATTGTGTAGATTGTCACATTGTATGGAGGCAATATCTCAGTTGGTCCTTCAGGGATGAATATATTTTCAATACCAGTTGGGATTGTGGGCAATTTTATTTGTTTACCTGTCAGCAGAAGCATCTCACCTGGCTTCAAGGTCATAGTACCTGAAGTTTGTGCAGTTTGAGTAAAGTAGTTGTACCACGTACCATCAGGAATAGTTACTATTTGATCCTCTACTGCACTGAAGTTGCCTGCTAAATATACATCATCTCCCCAACGTACAACACGCAAAACTCTACTTCCCTGAATATTCGTTTGTGTTGGATTTCCCTCAAACACTTGTGGCAATAATTTCGTACGCAATTGAATCGTTTGAGCTATAATTTCATATTGTTTCATACGTATAGCTGACTCAAAATAACCGAATTCCTCTGGACGAGGTTTCTTTGCGCAACGATTATCTGTATTATACTCTTCAGGACGATCATAACTTGAATTAATAGAGAAATCATAACCTATCTCCTCAAATTGCCACAACATATGAGAACCATTGAGCAACACATTGAAGGCTACATTCACAGCCACACGATTCAGACGAGCCTCTTCATTAGTCTTCAAATCTGCATTACCATACATCTTAGCCTTGTACTGCATACGCTCCTCATCGTGACTCTCGCAGTAGCTTATATAGCCATCTTTGTTAGAAGCATTGAAATCAGCACCACTACCAAGCCATCCCATTGCTGCCTCTTGATAAGCATGCGTATTGTTTTCCCAACACATCATACCTTGACTTACCAATTTCGGACGGTCACTGCCCATATTGCTTCCCCAATGTTCAAGAATGAAGTAAGCATCTGCAGAAACTGCTTTTACACCATTATTGTAGTAATCAGCAATATGTGTCATCGCATTATTGGTTGTTCCGCAAAGACCATGACTCAAGTCCATACGATAACCATCAATCTTATATTCCTTCAACCAATATTGTAATGCGCGAGTAAACATTAATTTAGCAGGCTCAAAATCATGATTCCAATCCTCGTATACATTGTCGCTGTGAGGTGCATTAACATTGAACCAAGGGTTTTGACTAAGATCAGTACCATAAGGATACAACTTATTCATAGGATTGAGACCTGTGGCATGGTTGAATACCATATCCAAGATTACAGCAATACCACGTTTGTGGCACTCATCCACGAACTTTTTCAATTGCTCTGGTGTACCATATGCCTTATCCAATGCAAAATAGTGGTTAGGTGAGTAACCCCAGTTATAATTGCCATCAAACTCAGTAACTGGCATCAACTCAATCGCATTTACACCTAAGTTTTGGATATAATCCAAACGTTTCATCAAACCTGCGATAGAACGTTCTGGAGTATAATCATACACCCACAACTCGTAAATAATCAAGTTATTCTTATTTGGACGCTTGAAATTAAGTGTAGCATCCGACCATTGATACTTAGGCTTGTTGGTTTGAATTACAGTAGCATAACCATCCACTTGAGCAGGACAAGGTTTTAAATTAGGATCTACTGACATTGGCTCATATTGATCATCCTTGCACAACACTTTCTCGGAATACAAGTCTGATAATTTCTTCACCACGCCATCTGCACGTACAACTACATATTGGAAAGCATACTCCTGCTGAGGAGTCAATCCGTTGATTTCTAACCAGAAATAGTTACCATCTTGCTTCATTTGATACTCATTCGATACAGCCCAATTATTAAAATCACCCACTACAAACACATGCTTTGCAGGAGCGGTTTTGCTAGCAGCATAGGTTGAGAGAGTTACCTTAGTATGGTCATTGTCATCATAGAAGATACCCATATCTATTCCCGCAGGACGTTTCGCTTGAGTTGGAGCAGAAACAACACATGTCTGTGCAGTTATAGTTTTCACCTCCTGACCCTTAGTTGCTGTAAGTGTGAATACATAATCGCCCTCCGCTGGGAGCGTATATTCATAATCAAGTGTAGTGGTACTTTCTTTAGTAGTAACTACAGTGCCATTTATCGCAAGCGACAAAGTTGCATTCTCAGTAGCCACACCATGCAATGAAATCTTGTCATTCACTTGTGAAATCTCAGGAATAGTACCTTCAAAAATTACAGCTAAACCTGCATCTACCAAGTCCACAAAAATATCGGCATTACCTTCAGCTTTTCCCTCTTTATCTCCATTAGGTCCATCATTAAATACAAAGCACAATTGAGTTACTTCATAAAGTACCGTATCTTTCACTATCACAGGCTTACCATCAGGCCCCGGCTGACGACTATTAGTAATCTTCATTGCGCCATAATACTCGGTAATATTCGGAGTTATCTTCAATTCCCAATTGCCATCAGCATTTTTGGTCATTTTGTGTTTCTCCTCACCACTACGCCAAGTAGGTGCATTTTGCCATTGTGTACCATTAAAAGTAGCACCTGTATGGGCATAACATTCCTTGGCATCGACCATGCCACCATTACCCTCATTAGGATTAAAAATAATAGTCACCTCTCCATCATATCCCTTCTGAATAATGGATGGAATAGTTGTCACCTGTGCCATTACCATTGTAGTAAACACAAGCGAAAGAAATAAAGTAATTTTTCTCATAATAAGTATATTTATTTTTGTTTTGCCAATAATAAGCGCACAAAGGTAGTAAAAAATTTGCGTACTTCCAAATTTTTAATTACCTTTGCCGCATATTTTTGAAATTATGGTTAAAAAACGTGTACTGATAGGGATGTCAGGTGGTATAGATTCCACAGTAGCAGCAATCTTGCTCCAAGAGCAAGGCTATGAGCTTGTGGGAGCCACGTTCCGTACATTTGACCCTCCTACCCCATTAGAAACGGAAAACGAAAATGGAAAAACGGAGAAGGGTTGTTGCTCGGAGGATAGTATCACAGAGGCACAGCAAATGGCTGCTACTCTGGGTATTGAGCATCATATCTTAGATTTTCGTGCCACGTTCCGCGAGCATGTGATCGCTAATTTTGTGAGCGAGTACGCGTGCGGGCGCACGCCTAATCCTTGTGTAATGTGTAATTCCCATATCAAATGGGGCAAACTCATGCAAGCGGCAAAAGAGTATGGATGTGATTTCATTGCCACAGGACACTACGCTCAAATATCCGAACATCGCGGACACTACTACCTCAAAAACGCAGTAGATACCCACAAAGATCAAACCTATTTCTTGTGGATGCTTACGGAAGAAAACTTGCGCAAGACCATCTTCCCATTGGGCGGACTAACCAAAACAGAGGTCCGACAAATAGCATTGGAGCATGGATTTGAAAAACTGAGCAAAAAAGCTGAAAGTCAAGAGATTTGCTTTGTCCCGAACAATGACTATCGCAGTTTTCTCTCTGCACAAGGCGTGAAGGTAGAGGCAGGCAACTATGTGGATGGTAGTGGTAAGATTTTGGGTATGCACCACGGCTATTGCCATTACACCATTGGTCAGCGCAAAGGATTAGGCATTGCATTGGGGAGCCCAAAGCATGTCACCCATATTGATGCCACCAATAATACCGTCACTTTGGGTGACCATGATGAATTATATACTCAAGAGGTGCATGCGGGTAACTTCCGTTTACGCGATATAGAATGGCTGAAAGAATCTCCTAAGGTAGAAGCACGTATTCGCTATAAATCTCCCGCTATAAAAGGACTATTGACCATACAAGATGGTCAACTGCTTATGCATTTCGATGAACCCGTATGGGGTGTAGCACCAGGACAATCGCTTGTAGTCTATAAAGATGGCCTACTCGTAGGAGGTGGTATTATAGAGGAGGTTTAGAGTTGAAGGTTTAGAGTTGAAAGTTAAGGGAGCTGGATAATAAAAAGGGCACTATGAAAAGTGCCCTTTTTATTATTCTAAACTACGATAACGCACGCGTTTTGGTTCGGCATCCTCACCGAGGCGCATCTTCTTGTGTGCCTCGTACTCCGAGTAGCTACCCTCGTACCAATACATCTTGCTATCGCCTTCAAATGCCAAGATATGCGTACAGATACGATCCAAGAACCAACGGTCGTGACTGATGACTACCGCACAACCTGCGAAGTTCTCCAGACCTTCCTCCAAGGCACGGAGAGTGTTCACGTCAATATCGTTGGTTGGCTCGTCAAGCAGCAACACATTTGCCTCAGATTTCAATGTCAATGCCAAGTGCAAGCGGTTGCGCTCACCACCAGAGAGTACGCCGCACTTCTTCTCTTGGTCCGCACCGGTGAAATTGAAACGGCTAAGGTACGCACGCGCATTCACCTCGCGCCCGCCCACGCGAATATATTCGGTGCCCTCAGCGATAGTCTCATACACGCTCTTGTTAGGGTCTATATTCGAGTGTACTTGGTCCACATAGCCCACTTTGACGGTCTCGCCTACAGTGAAAGTACCCTTGTCGGCTTGCTCCATACCCATGATCATGCGGAAGAGGGTAGTCTTACCCGCACCGTTGGGACCAATGATACCTACGATGCCGTTAGGTGGCAACATAAAGTCAAGATCCTCAAACAGCAGTTTATCGCCAAAGGCTTTACTCACGCCCTCTGCGTTGATGACCTTGTTACCCAAACGTGGTCCGTTAGGGATAAAGATCTCCAGCTTCTCCTCGCGCTCTTTCTGCTCCTCGTTGAGCATGCGGTCGTAGGCAGCCAAACGCGCTTTACCTTTCGCTTGGCGGGCTTTAGGTGCCATGCGCACCCATTCGAGCTCGCGCTCAAGGGTCTTACGGCGTTTGCTGGCTTGCTTCTCCTCCATAGCCATGCGGGCAGTCTTTTGCTCGAGCCAAGAAGAGTAGTTGCCCTTCCATGGGATACCCTCACCACGATCCAACTCGAGAATCCAACCTGCTACATTATCGAGGAAGTAGCGGTCGTGGGTGATACAGATTACCGTACCAGCATATTGGTGGAGGTGTTGCTCGAGCCAGTCGATAGACTCGGCATCAAGGTGGTTAGTAGGCTCGTCAAGCAACAGGATATCAGGCTGTTGCAACAGCAGACGGCAGAGTGCCACACGACGGCGCTCACCTCCAGATAGGTGCTTCACCATAGCATCATCAGCTGGACAACGCAATGCGTCCATAGCGCGATCAAGACGGGTGTCGATATTCCATGCATCCACGCTGTCGAGCTTATCTTGAAGTTCTGCTTGACGGGCAAGCAACTTGTCAAAATC
Organism: Paludibacteraceae bacterium; assembly: GCA_017556705.1. Taxonomy (GTDB): domain Bacteria; phylum Bacteroidota; class Bacteroidia; order Bacteroidales; family Paludibacteraceae; genus Colicola. The sequence goes on from JAFYMG010000009.1 coordinate 17,767, forward strand.
GGCATCTGGCTCAGCGAATGCCATATTGATAGCATCGTATTCGGCGAGCATGTCCATGATAGGTTGCACACCTTCCTGTACGCACTCACGTACGGTCTTTTCGGGGTCAAGCTGTGGGTCTTGCTCCAGGTAGCCTACGCTGTAGCCAGGTGAGAATACCACTTCGCCTTCGTAGTTCTTTTCAATACCTGCGATGATCTTCAGCAGAGTAGATTTACCTGCACCGTTCAGACCGATGATACCAATCTTCGCGCCGTAGAAGAAACTCAGGTAAATGTTGTTTAATACTTTTTTTTGTGGGGAGAAACTCTTGCTCACACCCACCATTGAGAAAATAATTTTCTTATCGTCTGCCATAATTTAACATGTAAACTACGCCCACAGCGTGAGCGTAGTCATTGATAGTTTATATTATTTGTTATACATTATTCTCCTACGAGTATTGCCTCGATCTCTGCTTCATTTGGATTGCGTGCCACAATGATGCCTTCACTATTAATAAGAACAGTAGTTGGAATTGCAGAAATACCATATTTATCACAAGGATTATATGGCTCGGTACGCTGATCACGAATATGTACCCATGGCAATTCATCTTCTTCAATAGCTTTGAGCCATTCAGCTTCATCCTTGTCGCAACTAACACCTAATATTTCCAATTTGCCTGATGGATGATATGAAGTATAGAGTTCTTTCAATACAGGCATCAAGCGACGGCATGGACCACACCATGAAGCCCAAAAATCGACCAACACATAGTCAGTCTTTCCAACTAACTCACTAAGTGCCAATGCAGTACCATCTGCTTTCAGCGAAATGATATCAATAAATGGACTACCAGCAGATGTTTTGAGTTCTATCTGATATTCCTCATATACTGGTTTCAGTACAGCATTCTCTAAACGCTCTGCAGGAATAACAGCAAAGAGTTCCGCCTTTTGTTCTGGACTGAGCATATAGAAATGTGCTAACACAATTGAGTCGGATGTTGGGTCTGCCACATTCTCAATTAATAAGGCATAGCCATCTGCAACAAAGCCCTCAATCAACGAATCTCTTACCGCACGATCGTCAATTGAATCCAATTGTGCTACCACATTGTCATACAGTTCGGTATATTGTTCGTATGCCGTTTTCTTTGGCGTACACGCTACCAAGCAACCTAATGCAAGTAGCGAAATAAAAATCTTTTTCATGTTTGAAAAGTTCTAAAAGTTTTAAGAGTTCTAAAAGTTACTCGGCTGTAGCGAGTGGTGAAGCTTGTGTATAAACGCGAGCGGCTAGTTCTTGGTCAAGTTGATAAAGGCCATAACCATTGTCGCCCACCATGCGGAACTTATTGACGAGGTCAGTGGCATTTTCCTCTTCTTCTACTTGCTCATCAACGAACCAGTTGAGGCGACTTTGGAGAGCAAAGTCTTTCTCCTCCACAGCGAGAGCCATGAGATTGTTGATGAGGGCAGTCACTTTGCCTTCGTGCTCCAAGGTGTGTTGGAAGGCTGCCAAGGGCGAAGCCCATTCGGTGTCCACCGCAGCAATAGGTTCCAGCAGTACGCGACCGCCTCGACTTTGGAGATAGTTGAAGAGAATCATAGCATGGTCTTGCTCCTCCTTGAATTGGATAGCAAACCAGTTAGCTACACCAGGGAAACCCGCATCTTGGCAGTACGCTGACATACTCAAATATAAATAAGCCGACCACATCTCGGCATTGATTTGGGCATTGATAGCCTCTTCTAATCGTTTTGCAATCATGATGTAATATTGGTTAAAAAAGTTTTAATAGTTTTAAAATTTATAAATATCTATGTACAAAAACTATGCCATTACATACGGAGGCGGAAACCTGCCAATAATGTGTCCAGTTTGAAGTGCCAAACACTGGCCATCTCACCCGCCATGCAGAAGCCGCAGACACGGCATTGCTCGGTGCCATAGCCCAAACACAAACTGCGGCTGCCGTCGGTATAGATGAAGTTGGTAACAAAGCACTCTTTGCCCAACTGAATTTCTCCTAAAGCATTGCGCTTCATGAGCTTAAGTCCAGAGCGAGAATTCATGATAGGATAGCCCTTCTTCTTGTATTCCAATACCTTATCAATGATTTCTACTTTCTTTTCCAAAGGTAACATTAAGTACTCTGTACCAGGGTAAGGAGTGTGGAAGTTGATGGAGATCTGCTCAATGGCTGGATTGTTCTTGGCGTACTCCATCGCTGCATCCAGCGACTCGTAGTTAAGGGCATTCACTACCATATTCACACAGATATGTTTCTTGCCTGACTTGCGAATATTCTCCTCCAAACGAGCAAATGAACCCTCACCGCGAATACGATCATGATATTCCCCTACTCCATCCATACTTACCCAGATAGACTGTGGATGAATCCAAGAGAAATCTTGCTGAGCGTTAGTAGTAACTGTTATGGAGAAAAAACCTATCTCCAATGCCTTGTCAATCAAGTCATTGATAGTACGACCATCTTCTTTCCAAAGCGTAGGTTCTCCACCTTCGAGGTCAATAAAACGCGAACCTTGTGCATACGAATAGCGCATGTCAGCTACGATATCATCAAAGGATCGTTGTTTGTATCCCGCACTGCCATATACAGAGCAGTGTTTGCAACGAAGATTGCACTTATCGGTAATAAAAAGTACGGTCTGCAATGGGGCACGGCGACCCAAAAAGCGTGCACGAAGGAACCAAAATCCAAGGTAGAAGAGTTGTTTGATGTAGTGTAGCATGGTGTGTTGTTTAGTGGATGCTCGCTGTGCGAGCTACCGTTTAGTGTTTAGAGTTGGATGAGATGGATAATCATAAGTATGAGACAGAAAAAAGTACAGATATTGCGAGCAAGGAGCCAACGATAGAGGAACCAGTCGATGCCAGCCTTCTTATAAGCTTCCCAATCCCCCATAGGTCCCATCCACCAGCGAGGTGTGTCGTTGCGAGGCAGACCATAGGCAAACAAGCGTGTGGAGTGAATAAGATAAACGGACATTGGCAAAGTAGCCAACGTAAATAAATACCATGGACTCCACCAACCTAATACAATACCTAACCCTAAGAGAATGAACGGCATAATAGCGAAGAAGCCGATAAAAAAGATCATTAGTTGAGTGTTTAGAGTTGAGTATTTAGAGACGCGTTGTAGCAAACGAGCAAAAGTCATCTTTCCGAGTTCAGCATCAGCATTAACTTCCATCACAGAGTGAACATAAACAATGTTCGTTACCATACAACCAATAGCTACACTCATACAGAGCATTGGCCAAGAGAAAGTATTGCCTGTGAGTGCAGCTTGCACGCCGAGCATATTGAGCGGTCCGAACATAAGTCCGATGACCAATTCGCCCAAACCGTGATAGCCAAGTTCTAGGGGTTTGCCAGAGTAGCTGATACCTACAAACAAACCGAGTACGGCATAGATGATGATGCCCATAGCTGCTTGCCAGCCATGTACAAACCATTGTGCTATAAAAGCACCACAGCCCATCAAGGCAGCAAAACCAAGAAAAGTGACAACAGCCCAACCCAATTGGGATACTGTAGCTTTACCATCCTGTGGATCACCAAGATAACTACACTTCTCCATACGTGCACGGATACTCGTACTACTGACATCAGCGCGGGTGCGCGAATCATGCTTGTAATCGAAGTAATCATCTGCGAGATTCATACCGAGGTGTGCGGTACAAACACCGAGCAATACTGGCAATGCAAGCCACCAAAGGAAGCCATCTTGACCGATGCATAAAACTATTGCAGTCAAGCAAGGTAATGCCGACTGTGGCAACGAAATATCGCGTGCATTTTTGATCCAAAATTTGATTTTTGACATGCGGTAAAGAGTTTCAAAGTTTCACGCGCCAAAGGCGCTTATTTCAACAATTCAATTTTGGCAACAAAGGTAGTATATTTTTGCGAAATATACAAGGATTTGCAACGAAAATTACTTTTTTATCCAAAATGTTTGCATATGTGCAAAATTTTGTGTACCTTTGCAGGCTTTTATGACTATGAGTCATCGTTCAGCATTGTTCAGCGCGGTAGTTGCCGTTGTTCAGTGTTGTTCAATGTAGTGTGAAATAACAAATTTAATAACAAATAAAGATTTTTTAAGAAAATGGACAACAAGAAACGTGTTTATACCTTTGGTAACGGTAAGGCAGAAGGTAACGCATCAATGCGAGAGACATTGGGCGGTAAGGGCGCAAACTTGTCTGAGATGAACTTGGTAGGCGTACCAGTACCTCCAGGTTTCACTATCATCACAGATGTTTGCAACGAGTACTACGAAGTAGGTCAAGAGAAGATCGTAGAAGTTCTTGACAAAGAAGTGAAAGCAGCTGTAGCTCACATTGAGAGCTTGATGAATAATACCTTTGGCGATCCTAAGAACCCACTCCTCGTGAGTGTACGTTCTGGTGCTCGCGCTTCCATGCCAGGTATGATGGATACCATCTTGAACCTTGGTTTGAACGATGAGGTAGCTGCTGGTCTCGTAGAGAAGACAGGCAACCCACACTTCGTATATGATAGCTACCGCCGTTTCGTACAAATGTACGGTGACGTAGTTCTCGGTATGAAGCCAGTGAACAAAGAGGATATGGACCCATTCGAGGCAATTATCGAAGAGGTGAAAGAGATCCGTGGCGTGAAGTTGGATAAGGACTTGACTGTTGATGAGTTGAAGCTCCTCGTAGCTCGCTTTAAGACTGCTATCAAGGATCAAACCGGTCACGACTTCCCAACCAACCCAGTAGAGCAACTCTGGGGCGCTATCTGCGCTGTGTTCCGCTCATGGATGAACGAGCGTGCTATCCTCTACCGTAAGATGGAAGGAATTCCAGATGAGTGGGGAACAGCCGTAACCGTTCAATCAATGGTATTCGGTAACATGGGCGAGACTTCTGCTACTGGTGTATGCTTCAGCCGTGATGCTGCTACAGGTGAGAACCTCTTCAATGGTGAGTACCTGGTTAACGCACAAGGTGAGGACGTAGTAGCAGGTATCCGTACTCCACAACAAATCACCCTTGAGGGTAGCCGCCGTTGGGCTGCATTGCAAGGTATCAGCGAGGAAGAGCGTGCTGCTAAGTACCCTTCTATGGAAGAGGCTATGCCAGAAATTTACAAAGAGCTCGACGCTATCCAAACTAAATTGGAGAACCACTACCGCGATATGCAAGATATGGAGTTCACCGTACAAGAGGGTAAACTCTGGTTCCTCCAAACACGTAACGGTAAGCGTACCGGTACTGCGATGGTGAAGATCGCTATGGACCTCGTGAAAGAGGGTCTTATCGATGAGAAGACCGCTATCATGCGCTGTGAGCCACAAAAGCTCGACGAACTTCTCCACCCAGTATTTGATTCTAAGGCATTGAAGGCTGCTAAGGTGATTACCCAAGGTTTGCCAGCTAGTCCAGGTGCTGCTTGCGGTCAAATCGTATTCCACGCTGACGATGCTCAAGAGTGGGCAAAAGATGGTCACAAGGTCGTGATGGTTCGTATCGAGACTAGTCCAGAGGACTTGGCAGGTATGTCTGCTGCTGAGGGTATCTTGACCGCTCGTGGTGGTATGACCAGTCACGCTGCTGTGGTGGCTCGTGGTATGGGTAAGTGCTGCGTATCAGGTGCAGGCGCTATCGTAGTGGATTACAAGGCTAAGACTTTGACCGTTGAGGGCGTGACCTACAAAGAGGGTGATTACATCTCATTGAACGGTTCTACTGGTCAAGTTTATGCAGGTCAAATCCCAACCAAGGCTGCTGAGTTGAGCGGTGACTTCAAAGAGTTGATGGATCTCTGCGACAAATATACACATCTCCAAGTTCGTACCAATGCTGATACTCCACACGATGCACAAGTGGCTCGTGACTTCGGTGCTAAGGGTATTGGTTTGACCCGTACAGAGCACATGTTCTTCGAGGATAAGAAGATTGTGGCTATGCGTGAGATGATTCTTTCTAAGGACGCTGAAGGTCGTGAGAAAGCATTGGCTAAATTGTTGCCATATCAAAAAGCTGACTTCAAGGGTATCTTGGAGGCTATGGATGGCTATCCAGTGAATATCCGTCTGCTCGATCCTCCATTGCACGAGTTCGTACCACATGATGCTGCTGGTCAAGAGACTATGGCACAAGAGATGGGTGTGAGCGTACAAGAGATTAAGCAACGTGTTGACTCATTGGCAGAGAACAACCCAATGTTGGGTCACCGTGGTTGCCGTCTTGGTATCACCTTCCCTGAGATTACCGCAATGCAAACTCGCGCTATCTTGAGCGCTGCTTGCGAGTTGAAGAAAGAGGGTAAGAACCCAATGCCAGAAATCATGGTTCCACTGATTGGTATTCTCTATGAGTTCCACCAACAAAAGGAGATCATCGAGAAGGTAGCTAAAGAGGTATTCGCTGAGTACGGTGTAGAGGTTGAGTTCGAGATCGGTACTATGATCGAGATCCCACGTGCTGCCCTCACCGCAGACCGCATTGCTACTGAGGCTCAATACTTCTCATTCGGTACCAATGACTTGACACAGATGACCTTCGGTTATAGCCGTGACGATATTGCTAGCTTCTTACCAGTATATTTGGAGCAAAAGATCTTGAAGGTAGATCCATTCCAAGTATTGGATCAAAACGGTGTGGGTCAATTGATTCAAATGGCTGTGGAGAAAGGTCGTGCCGTTCGTCCAGGATTGCGCACTGGTATCTGCGGTGAGCATGGTGGTGAGCCTAGTTCAGTGAAGTTCTGCGCCCGCGTAGGTATGAACTATGCATCTTGCTCTCCATTCCGCGTTCCAATCGCACGCTTGGCTGCTGCTCAAGCTGCTGTAGAAGACGCGAAGTAATTGGCTATATTGAGCCATTAAGAATCTTAAAGTCGTTATAGCTTTAAGGGTAATCATAGAAAAAGAGTCGTCATATAGGCGACTCTTTTTCATTGTTTTAGGCAGAAAGTGAAACTTTCTGCGATTTTTCTTGTACATGTCAAAAAAAATAACTATCTTTGCGGGCTAATTATAAAATCACGTTTTATTATGCATAATTTCGCACTTATCGGCGCAGCCGGATATATTGCACCGCGTCATATCAAAGCAATTGCAGATACAGGCAACAACCTGATGGTGGCTTATGATAAGTTTGACTCTGTAGGTAGATTAGATGCTAGTTTTCCTGACTGTTCGTTTTTTACGGAGAATGAGCAGTTTGATCGTTTCTGCTCCAAACAAATGCGTACAGACAATCCATTGTCATGGGTAAGTATTTGTACCCCCAACTACACACACGATGCATTTATTCGCTATGGTTTACGTTTAGGTTGTGATGTGATCTGCGAAAAACCATTGGTGCTCAATCCATATAATATTGACAACTTGGTAGAATTAGAACAAGAAACTGGACACAAGGCCTACACCATCTTGCAGTTGCGTTTGCACGAGAAGATTGCAGCCTTGCGCGAGAAAGTCCAGAATGGACCAAAAGATAAGATTTATGATGTGGATTTAACTTATATCACTAGTCGCGGTAAGTGGTATTATAGTTCGTGGAAAGGAGATGTGCACAAATCAGGTGGTATCGCCACAAATATTGGTGTACACTTCTATGACATGTTGCAATGGATTTTCGGTACTGTAAAGCAAAATATTGTACATGTTATGTCGTTTGATCGTGTAGCAGGCTACTTGGAGCTCGAGCGCGCGCGTGTGCGCTATTTCTTAAGTATAAATGCAGAGTGCCTTCCTGCCAATGCTGTACAAGGTGAGAAGAGGACCTATCGCACATTGTCAATTGATGGCGAAGAGTTTGAGTTTAGTCAAGGATTTACTGAATTGCATACCGAGAGTTATAAGCAAATCTTAGCGGGCAATGGATTCCGTATTGCAGAGGCACGTCCATGCATCGAAATGGTAAGCCAGATACGTAATGCAGAACCAATCGGTTTTGTAGGCGATTATCATCCATTGGCAAAACTACCATTGGCAAAACATCCATTTGGATGGGATGAAAGAAGATAGCATAGATTTTAGAATTGAGAGTTGAAAAATGATAAAAAGATTACTAATAGTATTATTGCCCCTATTGCTAGCATCTTGCGTAACTAGTAAAAAAGTGAACTTGATGCAAGAAGCGGGCAAGAATAAGATTCCATCGTACACAGACACATTGAGTTACGAGGACTATCAAGTACGCGTAGGTGACCGCTTGTATGTGTATGTATATTCCATTGACGAGCGTGTAAGCCAGATGTTCAACTCATCGGGCAACGGTATTAATGCCTCACAAATGCGCCAAGGTAGTTCGGGTGGCTCATATGATCTGTATACCTATCTAGTACTTGAAGATGGAACAATTGACTATCCGATGGTGGGCAAAGTGATGGTCCGTGGAAAAACCACTCGCGAAATTAAGTTGTTGTTAGAGAAGGAATTAGCGGGCTATATCGCAAGTAGCTACACGGAATATCAAATGGTGTCAGTAGAAGTGAATATCGTGCGCCGCTCCTTTAGTGTAATTAGTGATCGTGGTAGTGGAACCTTCAATATCCAAAAAGAGAAAGTGACCATCTTTGAAGCTCTAGCCATGGCTGGTGATATTGGCGATTTTGGCGATCGTAGTAAAGTACGTATTATTCGTGAAAGTGAAGGAGCAACTAAAGTAAAGGTGTTTGATGTACGTTCAGAAGACATCATTAATTCAGAATTCTATTACATCGAGCCTAATGATGTAATTTATATTCAACGCATCAAAGGACAAAGTTTTGGTATCAACTCAGTAACAACAACTATCAGTGTAGCAGCTACAACATTGGCGTTTGGTGGTTTTGTGTATGGATTAATAGTTCGTATCATGAACAGAATAGAAGCAACAAACAAATAGGAGGATAAAGCAATGAAAAAGATTATAACATATATCTGTTTTTTTCTCCTATTAACCACATTGACAGGATGTTACGGATACCGTCAAGTAGGTTTATTACAAGAACGAGATAATCTACCTCAGTATGACTCTGCAGCATACGAACCTTATCGTCTACAAGTGAATGATGAAATTATTTATCGTGTAGTGACAATGGATGAAACAATAGCCAAGACACTTTCTGCCAATAGTTCAGGTGCAGGACAATATGCGAATTCATATAGGATTTATTCGGACGGTACTGTAGATATTCCATTTTTAAGCCCAGTAAAATTAGTAGGTTTGACAGAACTAGAGGCACAAGATACTCTGCGTAAAGCATTTAGAGAGATTATTCCTGATGCAGATGTAAAATTGGCAATGTACAATAAGACTTTTACGGTATTGGGTGATGCCAACTCTGGTACTTACAACATTTACAAAGAGCGCATGACAATATTCCAAGCTCTGGCTATGACAGGCGATTTGATGAACTCGGGTGATCGCCGTCATGTGCGTATCATTCGTCCACATGGTAATGATGAACCAGAAGTATTGGAGTTTGATATTCGCACAAATAGTATTATTGATTCGAGATATTACTATGTATACCCTAATGATTTGATATATGTAAGTCGTGATAAAGGTAGTTTCTACAAACAACCAAGCTATAGTGGCTTCTTAGGACTAATTACCAGTTCAGTATCTCTATTAATTACAGTATTGAATTATATACCTGGAGTTTGGTAAAATAAAAAATAGCAAATTAAAAATATTCTATTGAGATATGGCACAACAAGATGAAATATTACAAAATGGCATGATGCCAATGGAAGAAGAGAATTCGAATTTCGATATCATGGAGTGGGTCGTTCGCATCCTAAGCCACTGGTATTTGTTTGTGATAGCAGCAGTAATAGCATTCTCACTAGCCTATTTGAAAAATAGACGCGTCATTGAGAGATATTTAACTACAGGAACAATGATTATCAAGGAGTCAAGCGGTGGTGGATATGGTTCTGCATCTATCATGCAAGGTTTCGGCGTTGGAGCAGGCTACACTAACGTTAATAACCAATTGATTATCTTGGGAAGTTACGACTTAATTGCTCGTACAGTGGATTCGTTGCCCTTTATGAATGTAGAATACATTACTAAAGGACGATTCAAAACACGTAATATCTATCGTAATACGCCCATAACAGTAGAATATACATCGGTAGATAAAATGGCCTATAGACATCTATTCCGTTGCACGGTGCAAGAGGATGGTTCATTGTTAATCAACACGTTTGATGAGAAGTATCCATTTTCTTACGTAACTCATTATGGCGAAGAATTAAAAACTAATTTGTTTACTGCACGTATTTGGCCAACCAATATGATGATGCACCCTGGCCAATATATCTATTTCCGTTTCCGCAGTCGTGAAAGTTTGACAGATGAATTTTCAAGTCGATTGCAACTTAATTTCTTGACCGAGCGCAGTACAGTATTGGGAATTCAGTTAATTAGTGAAACTCCCGAACGTGATCGTGAATTCATCGACAAATTATCCGATATATATCTCTTGCAAAATGTGGAACGCAAGAATATGGTAGCTGAAAAATCTATCGCATTCATAAATGCTCAGTTGGATGTTCTACAAAAGAGTTTGACCGAGAGCGAAGGTGCTATGACCAATTTCCGCCAAGAAAATAAGTTTGTAGATGTTAATTCCTACGCAGGCGGATTGATGTCTAAAGTGAATCAATACGATCAACAACAAATGGCATTGCGTCTAAAAGAAACTTATCTGGATTATCTATCAGATTACTTGGGGCAAAAAATTGACCAAGGTTCAGTAATCGCACCTGCCACTCTGGGATTGAATGAGCCTATGTTGATGCAACTAGTACAACAATTAAATGATTTACACATCCAAAGAGGTGAATTGAGTGAAAAGAACGTGTACTACGCAAAATATACTAGCGATATCAACAATGTAAAATCAGCTATTTCTGAGGTAGTACAATCCATGCTGACATCTTTAGAGATAGAGAAGAAAGATTTAAATGTACGTATGAAAGAAGTCGAACGTGAAATTCAATCGCTTCCTGAAAAAGAACTACAAATGGTTGCTATTGAACGTAACTATCGAATTGACGATAACTACTACACATTCTTCCTTCAAAAACGTGCAGAGGCTGAAATTCAAAAAGCAGGAAATACTCCCGATAGTGAAGTGATGGACCGCGCACGCACTACCCGCTCGATGAATAGCAAGGAGAAACGCAAAAACACCATGAGTTATTTAGCAGTAGGTTTATTGATTCCGTTGCTGATTTTAATCTTATCTGAATTCTTAAATAATAAAGTTCGTACACCTAAAGAAGCAGAAAAACTTAGTCCATTCGATCTGTTAGGATCATTGCGACATGTGAAATCACAAAATCCGACATATGCACAGAAAAGACCTCGTTCTAGTTATGCCGAGATGTTGCGAAATGTACGTATGCGCATTGAATTTAAACTTCTTCGCAAAACTAATTTATCCATAACTATCACATCTACGCAATCGGGAGATGGAAAAACCTTTATTAGTACAAACTTGGCATCATTGTATGCTATGACTGGTCATCCAACAGTTCTAATTGATATGGATATTCGTAAACCGAATGTACACGATAAATTAGGATTAGAAACTTCAGCTGGTGTAACTAATTATCTCATTGGCGATTGCGATTTAGAAGATATTATTCTTCACAATGATAAAATCGGTTTTGATGTCATTCCAGCAGGAACAATTCCACCTAATCCTGGTGAATTGATTCGCAGTGAGAAACTCACTGAACTATTCAATCTTCTGCGTCAACGTTATACTTTTATGATCATAGACTCATCACCAGTAGGTATCGTCCCTGATGCGATGGCACTGATTGAACAAACGGATATCACATTGTACATATTACGCTGTATGTCTACGGACAAACGCTTTGCCAAGCAAACTCTAGAAGGACTTGCATTACATCATAAGGATAAAGTCAACTTAATATTATCTGATATTCCTACCTCTAAATCTGGAAAGAGATATGGTTATGGATATGGTTATGGATATGGCTATGGATATGGGTATGGTTACGGGTATGGATATGGGACAAATTATGGATATGGTAAAAGTTCCAAAAAACGACGTTACGGATTTGACTATATACGTACTAAATTGTCCAAAAATCCTACTAACACTCCACATCAATATATTGATGATGAAGAGGATGCATAGTTCATTACTCATTAAGCACACACTATTATGAGATTCCTCGCTATCATTCCTGCGCGCTATGCAAGTTCGCGCTTTCCTGGGAAACCGCTGGCGGATTTAGGTGGCAAGCCCGTGATACAACATGTGTATGAACAAGCTAAAAAGGTGTTAGATACTGTGATTGTGGCCACGGATGATCAGCGTATATACGATTGTGTAAAATCGTTTGGAGGGGAAGTCGTTATGACATCGCCTAATCATGCTTGTGGCACGGATCGTGTATATGAGGCATACCAAAACTATTGCGCTACTAACCATTTACCCATCCTTCACAAAGAAACAGTTGTGATAAATATTCAAGGCGATGAACCCTTTATTCAACCAGAGCAAGTACGTGCCTTAATGGATTGTTTCCCGACAGAGATCGCTACACTAGTACACCCATTTACCCAAAATGATACATTAGAGGATTTAAAAAAAAACAATTATGTCAAAGTGGCTATTGCACGAGAAGACAATCATTCCAATGCAACAATTGGACGTGCCATGTATTTCTCTCGTAGTGTAATCCCCTATATACGTGGAGTAGAAACAACGGATTGGCTTCAACACGAACACCATTTTAGACATATTGGTATGTATGCATATCGCGCAGATATCCTTCAAAAAATTACGCAGATGCCACCTTCTCCATTGGAACAATTGGAGTGTTTGGAACAACTGCGTTGGTTAGAGCATGGGCTGACTATTCGCGTTGCGCTGACACATCATGCGTCTATCGGCATTGACACTCCAGAAGATTTGCAACATGCGCTGGAATATCTAAATAATTTTAAATAATCGATTATGGCACTCGGGAAATGGATATTGGGCGGTTTAGGTTTCGCTGTAGGAGGTCCCATTGGGGCTGTGATTGGCGTGGTCATTGGGGCGTTGTTTGATAATAGCAAAAGCATTCTAAAGCAAGAGGAATGGCAATCTACCCATTCCCATAGAAGAACTACACATGGGGATATACGAGTATCGATCATCGTGTTGATTGCATGCGTGATTAAAGCTGACGGACGTGTACTAAAATCCGAAATCAATTATATTAAGCCTTTTTTTGTACGTAATTTTGGGGAAGACGGAGCAAAGCAGGCTTTACAATTGCTCAAAGAATTGCTTAATCAACATATTGATCCAGTAACTATAGCCCAACAAATAGCCATGCATGTCAACTACTCCACCCGATTGGAGTTGGTTCGCTTGCTGCTAGAGGTAGCCAAATCAGATGGAGAGATTGATCCAAAAGAATTAGCTGTGATAGAATTGATTGTAGTCAACCTGTCCGTACAATCGGCAGATTATCAATCTATATTAGCATTATATCAACGTCATAAAGATAACAACTGGGCGTATACAGCACTTGAGATTTCACCAACAGCTACAGATGAAGAAGTTAAAAAAGCATATCGTCGTATGGCAATGAAATACCATCCGGACAAAGTAGCTAATTCAGGTGAAGAAATTCGCAAACAAGCTACAGAGAAATTTCGGGGCATCAACGAGGCATATGAGCACATCAAACAGCAACGAGGATTATGAAAATTACGCTTTTAGTTGTAGGTAAAACCACAGATATACATATTGAGAATTTGATACAGGAGTATCAAAAACGCCTCACCCATTACATTCCCTTCACTATACAAGTGATCCCAGAACTTAAAAATACAAAAGCTCTGACAACTGATCAACAAAAGCAAGCTGAAGGTGAACTCATACTACGTGCTATCACATCTGCCAATGATTTGGTACTTCTTGATGAACATGGAAAAGAATTTCGCTCTATTGAGTTTGCTGATTATCTCCAAAAGAAAATGTCTTCTGGTCGCGACTTGGTATTTGTGGTCGGTGGCCCTTACGGATTTTCCGAAGCAGTATACCAGCGTGCAAATGGTAAGATTTCATTGAGTAAAATGACTTTTTCGCATCAAATGGTACGACTATTCTTTGTAGAACAAACATATCGAGCAATGACCATTTTGCGAGGCGAGCCCTATCACCACGAATAAATATAGACATTGTTAACCTCCAGTAAACCTTTAGTTAAGAAATAGATAATTGATTTTTTAAGGTATATGAAAAAATTCTTTTCATTTAGAGACGTTTTTCGTCCCAAACTATTTTCCACACTGCGCTCCTACAACAAGGAAAAGTTTCTCCAAGATGCTTTAGCTGGTTGGATCGTCGCTGTGATAGCTATTCCATTGGCAATTGCATTTGGTATCTCCTCAGGTGTAGGACCTACAGAAGGGCTGGTGACTGCTATCATCGCAGGTTTCATCATTTCTGCGTTTGGCGGTAGCAAAGTTCAGATTGGAGGACCAACTGGTGCTTTTATTGTCATTATCTATGGAATTATTCAGCAACATGGTATTACTGGTTTGCTAATTGCCACTATTATGGCAGGTATCTTACTGATACTGATGGGATTATTCAAATTAGGCAATATCATAAAGTTTGTTCCATATCCAGTGGTTATTGGTTTTACAGCTGGTATCGCTATCACCATCTTCACCACTCAAATGAATGACCTTTTTGGTATGGGCATCAAAGATGCACCCGCAGATTTCATCCATAAATGGGTTTGTTATTTTGAGCATTGGCGTGATATCAACTGGTGGGCATTTGCTATTGGAATAATATCCCTACTAATCATTATCGTTTCTACTAAGGTTAACAAGAAAATACCTGGTTCATTAGTGGCAATTGTAGTTACTACGCTGATAGTATGGCTATTACGAAAATATGGAGGAATCACTTCCATTACAACAATTGGCGATTTATACACCTTACCTAATGGTATACCAACTCCTCATCTACCCGAATTTAATCTTGCTGAAGGAGAGACACTGTTTACTCTCGTGCAAAAATTGTTTCCTTCTGCCTTTACAATTGCTATGTTAGGAGCAATTGAATCGCTCTTATCAGCTATGGTAGCTGATGGTGTTATCGGTGACAAGCACAACTCAAATACCGAACTGATTGCGCAAGGTGTTGCTAATGTGGTTACTCCTTTCTTTGGTGGAATCCCTGCAACGGGTGCAATTGCACGTACCATGGCCAATATCAATAATGGTGGTCGTACTCCAGTAGCAGGTATTGTGCATGCAGCCATGTTGTTGCTTGTGTTACTATTCTTCGGTCCACTAGTAGGTATGATTCCCATGGCATGTTTAGCGGGTGTACTGATTGTTGTGAGTTATAATATGTCAGGATGGCGTTCGTTCTTATGGCTTGCTAAAGCCCCTAAGTCAGATTTTATCGTCATGTTTGTTACTTTTATATTGACAGTAATCTTTGATTTAACGATTGCCATAGAAGTGGGTATGCTATTAGCTGTTATTTTATTCCTCAAGCGAACGAATGAAGCTACAGTTATTCGTTCGTTCTCCGATGAGATTGATCCAACTCTTCAAAATGACATTCGTTTGCATGGAAATGATCTAGAAAAACTGCATATTCCTCCACATACTGAAGTATTTGAGATTGATGGTCCCTATTTCTTTGGTATAGCAAATAAGTTTGACGAGATTAGCCAACGTATTGGAGATGAAGGACAACAAGTACGAATCCTACGCATGCGAAAGGTATCTTTTATAGATTCAACAGGCATTCACAACCTAGAGCAACTATATCTACGTTCACAGCGCTGCGGCATGACATTGGTGCTATCTGGTGTAAATGAACATGTATTCAAAACATTGGAAAAAGCTAGTTTAGTACAAAAAATCGGTAAAGACAACATCTGCGATCATATTAATGGTGCTTTAGCTAGAGCGAAAGAATTGGTCAAAGAAAATAGCACTAAATAGAACAACTATTGTAAAAACATATAGAATGCTTGCATATTTGCGTATTTTATCGTACCTTTGCGGGCAGAAAGTAAATTTGAATGAATATAAATTAATAATCAAACAAATATGAAAAATATCAAACTACGATTAACTGTAATGAACTTCCTCGAATTTGCAGTTTGGGGAGCGTATTTAACTTCAATGGGAACATACCTTGCTACGCATGGTATGGCGACCAACATCGGCTGGTTTTATTCTATCCAAGGTATCGTGAGCCTCTTTATGCCCGCACTGATGGGTATCGTGGCTGACCGCTGGATTCCAGCTCAGAAGGCACTGAGTCTATGCCACGCATTGGCTGGTACCTTTATGATTGCTACGGGTGCCTACGGACTATTCGCAGGCGACGGTGTAGTCTTCTCTACCCTCTTCTCGCTCTACACCGCTTCGGTGGCATTCTTTATGCCTACCCTCGCGCTCAGCAACTCCGTGGCTTATACGGCTTTAACGCAAGCCAACCTCGACACCGTAAAGACCTTCCCTCCTATCCGCGTACTCGGTACCGTAGGATTTATCGTGACCATGTGGATTGTCGATCTATGCGGCTTCCAAGCCACTCCAAAGCAATTCATCGTCAGCGGTGCACTCAGTATTATTCTCGCCATCTACTCCCTCACTTTGCCTAAGTGCCCAGTGAAGGGTCATGTGGAGAACAAGTCGCTCGTAGAGGCATTGGGATTGGAGGCTTTTGCCTTGTTCAAACAAAAGAAGATGGCTGTCTTCTTCGTCTTCTCTATGTTGCTCGGTATGTGTTTGCAGATCACCAACGGCTATGCTAACCCATTCATTACCAGCTTCGGAGCTATTGAGGAGTTTGCCGACACCTTCGGCGTACAACATGCTAATATCTTGATCTCTATCTCACAAATCTGCGAGGCATTATGTATCTTGTTTATCCCATTCTTCTTGAAGAAGTTCGGTATCAAATCGGTAATGCTGATGGCCATGTTTGCTTGGGTATTGCGCTTCGGCCTATTTGGCGCGGGTGACCCAGGTATGCCAGGTGTGATCTTGTTCGTATTGAGCTGCATTGTCTATGGCTTTGCTTTTGACTTTTTCAATATCTCTGGTTCGTTGTATGTGGATCAGGAGACCGACCCTAGCCAACGCTCCAGCGCACAAGGTCTGTTCGTGATGATGACCAACGGCTTTGGTGCCACTATCGGTACCTTGGCTGCACAAGCAATTGTTAATCATTTCGTGAATGCCGAGTCTGTGATGGCAGAGGGTCCTATGGCTATTTGGCAAGGTTGGCAAACCAGTTGGTATATCTTTGCGGGCTTCGCATTGGTTGTAGCTTTGGCTTTCTGGGTAATTTTCCCTAAGACTCCAGTAAAGAAATAATTTAGTAGACGCGCCTGTGTTGCTAACATTTAAAGTTTAGAAGCACGTGTTTCGGAAAGAATTATCATATTATTTCTCTACACCGATTGCGTATATTGTAATTGGGTTGTTTCTGTTGGCAGTGAGTCTATTCTTGTGGGTGATTCCTGGTCAATGGAATGTGATTGAATCAGGGTATGCACAAGTGGATGGATTGTTTCAAATCAGTCCATGGCTATTGATGTTGGTATGCTCAGCATTAACCATGCGATTGTTCGCAGAGGAGAGACAAAACGGAACATGGATACTGCTTCGTGCACAACCTATCTCCTTGTGGAAGATTGTATTAAGCAAGTACCTTGCAGCATTCATTTTGACTGTATTGGCATTGTTACCATGTATAGTACACTATTTTATTCTATACTACATGGCGGAGCCAATCGGCAATGTAGATGGAGGGCAATTTGTAGGCTCAATGATGGGATTGGTATTATTGAGTGCATCATTCACCGGTATTGGGTTACTATGTAGTACATTGACACGCAGTCAGTTAGTGGCATTTATACTTAGTGCCGTTGGTTGTTTTATCTTATATTGGGTTACCCTGCAAGATCATTATAGCAGTATCTCACGCGGCGTGGTAGATTTGAGAGATGTGGTGTTCTTCCTGAGTGTGGCTGTAGCTGCGATAGTAGTAAGCATCGTAGTGATGGATAAAGCAGAGAAAAAATAAAAACAACGAATAACAGGAATTTATTAACAACAACATAAACAACTTGTTTCAACAACAATTGCGCGCAAAACAACACATTGCGCGCCACGGATAAACAAGACCACCCATGACACGCATCGGTTTATTGAGCGATACACATAGTTATTTAGATCCACGGGTATTGGAGCATTTCGCGGAGGTGGATGAGATTTGGCATGCTGGCGATATTGGCAACGCGATGGTACTGCAACACTTGCGTGAATTTAAGCCTACTCGTGCAGTATATGGCAATATGGATAGTGGTGATGTACGCTATTCGTTAAGCGAGTTTTATCGTTTTCGAGTGGAAGAGGTGAATGTGCTAATGACACATATCGGTGGTTATCCTGGCAAGTATAACCCATGGTTATTGCCGATGTTCAAGAAAGAGACACCGCAGTTGTTTGTATGTGGACATAGTCATATATTGAAAGTGCAATATGACCCTACATGGCAGATGTTAACGATGAACCCAGGAGCAGCAGGTAAACAAGGTTGGCAGACCGTGCAGACCTTGCTCAGATTTGTGATAGATGGTAAAGAAATTCGTGATTTAGAGGTGATAGAATTAGAAAGAAGGTAGCGCCAGCACGTCGAAAAGATGTTTTATAGCACATTTTGCTCATAAAAACACATAAAAGGTGTTGCAGAACATATAAACTGCTATTGCGTGGATGATAAAAAAGCAGTACCTTTGCAGCGGATTTAAAAATCGACACAATCTTTTTTGTACCTTAAAAAATCAAACAGACTAATACCGTGGAAAAATAGCCGTCGTGAGACGGCTTTTTTCTTTGTATAAAGTACTCATATAACTAATTTATCACTAATTAATCTCTAATTTATCACTAACTAACGGTTAAGTATAAACCGCTGACTAACCGTAGATAAACCTATGAACAGAGAAAAAAAATACGCGCAACATCACTGAATGTTACGCGTACTTTTTACACAATATACAGACTATATCACACTAAGCAATTGTCTAATGCTTGGGAAATAGCCTCTTTGTCCATATTCTGACCAATAAATACGAGTTTTTGCATGCGATCTCCATATCGTTCATCCCAATCACGTTGTAACATCGGATCTTGTGCCATCATCAGCATGAGCTCTTCTTTGGGCATTGTAGCATAGAATGTGCCTGCCTGCTTGAGGTCGAACTGCTTGCCAGCTTGCTCAAATAGATAACACATATCGTACTCCTCCTCGAAGTAACACATGCCCTTGCAACGGATTATACCCTTATCCCAATGGCGTGCCACAAAGTCATCAAAGCGATTAAGACTCATTGGTTCGCGGCGATAGTATACGAAGGTTGATATACCATATTCATCACCATGATTATGGTGGTGATGATGGCAGCAACAATGTGGATCATCACACTCATGATCATGGCAATCATGATGCTCGTGATGATGACAATGCTCGTGATGGTCATGGCGATCATGATGTTCGTGATGATGGTGATGTTCGTGTTCTTCCACATCACCTTCTACACCTTGAATCCAAGCAGCAGAAGTGGCAACTTGCTCGAAATCAAACAGTTCTGTATCTAGAATCTCGCCAAAAGACACATCGCAATAGTCACAATCAATGATTTTAGCTTTGGGTTGAATAGCATGAATAATCGCACGGATATGTTCGCGCTCCTCCTCCGAAACCATTGCCACCTTATTTAATAATATAAGGTTGCAGAATTCAATTTGCTCAATCACTAGTGACGCAAGGTCATTAGTTTCGGTTAACGGCAATTGATCATTGGATATCGGTGATAGTTGCGTCATAAACTCATCGCATAAGCGCAGAGCATCCACTACGGTCACCACGGCGTCAAGTTGAGGAATCGGCGCTGATGTTGCAGGCACCATTGAAGCATACGAACAAATCGTTTGTGCGATAGGAGCAGGTTCGCAAATGCCAGAAGCCTCAATTACGATATAATCGAAACAATCTGCAGCACAGAGATCGCGAAGTTGTTGGATAAGATCCATCTTGAGCGAGCAACAGATACAACCATTTTGCAATGCAATAAGGTTGTCGTCTTGCTGCGCTACAACTCCCCCCCTTTGAATAAGGGTTGCGTCAATATTCACCTCACCTATGTCATTGACTATCACAGCAAATCGTATCCCCTTCCTATTGGAGAGGATACGATTAAGAAGAGTAGTTTTACCGCTGCCGAGATAGCCAGTCAGCAGTAAGACAGGTATGTTATCATTTTGCATATTGGCTGAATAGAGCGAAATACTTGTTGAATAATTCTTTTTGTTCGAAACGTTGGAAATTGTTCAAAGCATAGTTGAGCACCGCAAGATGATGTCCTAGTGTAGATTGCACAGCCTTGCGTTGCTCCTTATCTAGAGAGTCTCCCCACTGCAAGTATTCCACGCTATTATCTGCGACCTTCGACATGATGGCATTGCCCTTGTCCATCTCATCCATAGCGTAGTAGAGCGACGCCATAGAAAGAGAATTATGATCATATGGAATATTATACCCAGGCAACATTTTCTCAGCATAATCCAAGACATTCAAAGCCTTATCATATTTACCTTCGTTATATAGGGCTTCAGCCAATTGGCTGAACATCATACGATGAGTAGCACACATGCGCATGGTAGTCTCGTCAATGTAGATACCAGGCACGTTCATATTACCATATTTGAATTTATTCATCATATTGTCGTACATCACTTCGGTATTTACACGTGGTCTGCCATCTGGACTACGCTGAGGAGTGATGCGATATGCCAAACCTGTGAGTTCAAGATAAGGATCAAGCCCAAGGTGATAATCGCTACCGATAGTAACAGCGAAATAGATTGGTCGCTTCCATTCGTTGGTAGAAAGCATCTCCATCACCATCATTTCTGAGCGGGTAAAGCGGCGTGCTTTCTTAAACATAATCTTTTGACTATCAGGAGTAAACACATAGAGTTGATCACTTGGAATATAGCCTTCTCCATCTCGTTTTGTACGTGGATCATCAGAATGCAAGAATTGAAATGCTTTTTTCACCTCCAACGGAGCATTGAGACGATTTTCTACCCAAACAATCTCATTTTTGCCTGGCATAAAATCTTTTTCATCCCATGAGATTGGTAATCCAGGTGAATTGTAGTATGGTCGCTTCATCTGGCTAATATACCATTCAGTTTGCAAATATGAAAGGTTGCAAGCACGTACATCATCGCGCTCTTGCTCTACCTCAAGATTATACCACAGAGGGAAAGTATCGTTGTCACCATTACAGAAGATGATAGCCTCTTTGTCGCAGGATTTCAAGTAGTTAGCACCAAAATCGCGTGCTGCATAACGATTAGAACGATCGTGATCATCCCAGTTTTGCGAAGCCATTTGTACAGGAATGAGCAATGTAACAAGAACAACTACCGAAGCAATCACTGTGCGCAATTTCTCATTCTTAGTAATTTCGCTCAATAAACTAGCAATACCCATAGCACCTAAGCCAATCCAAATACAGAAGGCATAGAAAGATCCCGCGTATGCGTAATCACGCTCGCGCGGCTGATAAGGTGTTTGGTTGAGATAAACTACGATTGCCAAACCAGTGAGGAAGAAAAGCAAGAAAGTGATAGCAAATGAGCGGAAACCTTCGTTGTTCTTTCCATTGCAAATAAACTGCCATAGTATACCTATCAATCCTAACAAAAGAGGTAATAAGTAATAGACGTTATGTCCCTTATTCTCACGAAGTTCTGTAGGTAGTTTATCTTGATCACCAAGCATATGGTTATCAATAAAAGGTATGCCCGTAATCCAATTACCTTTCGTCAAATCGCCATATGATTGAAGATCGTTTTGACGTCCAGAGAAGTTCCACATAAAGTAACGCCAGTACATGAAGTTGACTTGGTAACTAAAGAAGAACTTGAGATTCTCGAAGAATGTTGGGCAATACTCTGTTTTTGTTTGACCACAATAGTCATAGCGAATTTTCTTTCCCTTAACATTCGCCCATTCTTTATATGCCTGAATATGAGATTGTTGTCCAGAGTGCATACGAGGGAATAGCATTTTAAACTCATCCATATACTCGTAAGAACGCTTATGCCCTGTGACTACATAATGATCTTTCTCACCTTCAACCTTTGGTGCAGGTGCATATTGTGCGCTGCCTATTTTTTCCACAGGCACGCACATATTACCTTGTATATCTAGTTTGACAGGTGCGTTGTAGACTTGTCCGTAGAAGAGAGGAGTATCACCATACTGCTCGCGGTTGAGGTAGTATTTGAGGGAGAATACATTGTCTGGGGAGTTTTGGTCCATTGGGGTGTCCGCAGCAGAACGAATGACAATCGCAGCGTAGCTACCATAGCCAATGACAACCACAGTGACCATCATAGCAATTGTGTTGAGCCAGCGCGCAGGGATGACATCTTTCTTCACAAAAAGAACAATTAACATGGTGATTGTCAATAAGATGCCTATTACCGCACTTTCCTTGATGAATGGTACACCAGCTAATGCCATTGCCAGAACGAAGGAGATGATTGTGCATGGATTGATAGTTTCTTCCCGCTTAATTACACTATAGCTCTCCCATATTGCCCATACTAATGCAGCAGCCATCAATACGAGATAAACAGCTAATCCCGTGTTGAATGGACAACCTAAGACATTGGTAAACAGCAACTCAAACCATCCTGCTATAGTTGGTACCCCAGGGATAATACCATAGAGAATAACCGCTAAAATTCCTACAGAAACACCAAAAGCAGCCAATACACCACCCCAAGAGAATGTGTGACGACGGAAATAATACACCAGCACAATAGCAGGAATAGTCAGCAAGTTGAGCAAATGGACACCAATACTCAATCCCATGAGATAGGCGATGAGAATCAACCACTTATCCGAACCTTCTTCATCCGCATGCTCATCCCATTTGAGGATTAACCAGAACACTACTGCCGTAAAGAGTGAAGATAAAGCATAGACCTCACCTTCTACCGCTGAGAACCAAAAAGTATCGGAGAAAGTATATGCTAGAGCACCTACTGCACCAGCTCCAAGAAGAGCAATACCTTTAGCAATAGAAGTGGGCTGCACCAACTTGCGACCAAGCGCAGTAATCGTCCAGAAGAGGAACAATATTGTCAACGCAGAAGCTATTGCAGACAAGGCATTTACGCACATCGCGACATGAGATGTATCACTCGCGAAGAGCGAAAAGAAGTGTCCCATAAGCATAAAGAAAGGTGCCCCAGGTGGATGCCCCACATCCAATTTATGTGCACTTACAATAAACTCGCCACAATCCCAGAAAGAGGCTGTTGGCTCCATCGTCAAAAGATAGGTTGCGGCAGCAATAGCAAATACAAGCCAACCGCAAACCACATTCCAAAGTTTGAATCTTTTCATATTTTTTATAGTATCAATTTACCCTTTCTGCTTAAAAAAAATGCAAAAAGCACCTACTCAAGCAAATTAACTCTGCAAAGGTACAAAATCTATCCCAAACACACAAGTTTTTATAAAATAAAAAAGCAAAAAGAACTAATAATTTATCATATCGTAGAAAACACTTGCATATATCAAAAAAATGTTGTAACTTTGCACGCTCTTTATGGAGAATTATTTTTTTACAAATAACAAAGCAAAATGAAATTAGAAAATAGAATTATCGCAGTTATTGGTTTGGGATACGTAGGACTTCCATTGGCAATTGAATTTGGCAAAAAATACCGTGTGATTGGCTTTGATATTCATCAAGCGCGCGTGGACGAGCTCAATCATGGAGAAGACCATACTTTGGAAGCAGATCTTGTAGGTATGAAACAAGCTTGTGATGCGTATGGAGTGACAAAGAAAATCGGCTTAACATTCACCAGCAATCCTGATGATTTAAGACAAGCTAACACCTATATCGTAACAGTTCCAACTCCTATTGATCGCTTCAACAACCCCGACCTTACGCCATTATTGAAGGCTAGTGAGACCATTGGAAAGACCATGCAAGAAGGCGATCTAGTTATTTACGAATCTACCGTGTATCCAGGTTGTACGGAAGAAGATTGCGTACCTGTTTTAGAAAAACATAGTGGTTTGAAATTCAATAAAGAGTTCTATTGCGGTTATTCACCTGAGCGTATCAATCCAGGTGATAAAGTGAATACTTTGACCAAAATTAAGAAAATCACCTCAGGTTCAACACCAGAGATAGCAGATCTAGTGGATGCATTATACAACTCTATTTTGGAGAATGGTACACATAAGGCACCTAACATGAAAGTGGCCGAAGCTGCAAAGGCAGTGGAGAATAGCCAACGTGATGTAAACATCTCATTTATGAATGAATTGGCATTGATCTGCGACCGCGTGGGTATTGATACCAACGATGTGATTGAGGCCGCAGGTTCAAAATGGAATTTTTTGAAATATCGCCCAGGATTAGTAGGAGGTCATTGTATTTCGGTAGATCCGTACTATTTGGCGCACAAGGCAAAATCCCTAGGATACGACCCTCAAGTAATACTATCAGGTCGTGCAGTGAACAATTCTATCGCTAAATTTATTGCAGACAAAGTTTTGAAACTAATGATCCAGAAGGATCACAAAATCAATAAATCGCATGTACTAATTCTAGGTATTACCTTCAAGGAAAATTGTCCCGATTGTCGTAACACCAAAGTAGTTGATATAGCAAACGAGTTAGAAGATTTTGGTTGCAATGTAGATATTTACGATCCATGGGCAAGCGCTGAGATAGTAAAACAGGAATATGGCAAGGAGTTGATACCAGTTATTGATCCTGATAAACAATACGAAGCTGTGATTGCGTGTGTTAGTCACAATCAGTTTAAGACCTTTGACTTTGCAAAGTATAAAAACATGAATGCTGTAATTTTTGACGTAAAAGATTTTGTCGATCGTAGTGTTGTAGATGGCAGACTATAATCGTTGAATCAAGGCTTAAAATAGAAAAATTATGACTATCACAGTAGCAGGAACAGGATATGTAGGATTGTCTATAGCCACATTATTGGCACAGCATCATAAGGTGCTGGCAGTGGATATCATACCAGAAAAAATAGAGATGATCAATCGACGTCAATCCCCCATCCAAGATGAGTACATTGAAAAATATTTTGTTGAAAAGCAGTTAAATTTGACTGCGACTTTGGATGCGGAAGTGGCCTACAAAGAGGCAGATATTGTAGTGATCGCAGCTCCAACAAATTATGATAGTCAAAAAAACTATTTTGACACATCTGCTGTCGAGTCTGTTATCGATCTTGTTTTGCGTGTGAACCCAAATGCAATTATGGTAATAAAATCTACTATACCTGTAGGATACACGGAGTCTGTGCGCAAAAAATTCAACACCGATAATATTTTGTTTTCTCCGGAATTTTTGCGCGAATCCAAGGCGTTGTATGATAATTTATATCCTTCGCGAATTATCGTAGGCACCAATTTAAACAGTCCTCGATTGTTAGAGGCAGCAAATCAATTTGCAACATTATTGCAGGAAGGTGCCATTAAAAAAGATGTAGAGAGTTTGATCATGGGATTTACGGAGGCGGAGGCTGTAAAATTATTTGCCAATACATATTTAGCATTGCGTGTGAGTTACTTCAACGAATTAGACACATACGCAGAAATGAAAGGGCTTGATACTCAATCCATCATCAACGGCGTATGTCTTGACCCGCGCATTGGAACGCATTATAACAATCCTTCGTTTGGTTATGGAGGTTACTGTTTGCCCAAGGATACAAAACAATTGTTAGCAAACTATCAGGACGTACCAGAAAACTTGATTGAAGCGATTGTAGAGAGTAACCGCACAAGAAAGGATTTTATTGCAGATCGCGTATTAGCAAAAGCGGGTTATTACGACTACTATAACAATGGCCAGTACAATGCACGAGAAGAACATGCTTGCACAATCGGTGTATACAGATTGACAATGAAATCAAATTCAGATAATTTCCGTCAATCAAGTATCCAAGGTATCATGAAACGTGTAAAAGCCAAGGGAGCGCAAGTGATCATCTATGAGCCTACTCTACCCGATGGATCGACGTTCTTTGGCTCGCTAGTTATCAATGATTTGGAAAAATTCAAGCAACAATCGCAGGCGATTATTGCCAACCGATATGATGTATGTTTAGAAGATGTCAAAGATAAGGTTTACACACGAGATATCTTCAGGCGAGATTAAACAAAACCTGCCTACACCTTCAACAAGAATCCAATGAGGTTCCTGAAAACGGGAGGCAAATAAATGAACAAACGATGAAATAAAACCCATACGATATGAAAGGAATTGTATTAGCAGGAGGTTCGGGAACACGTTTATACCCAATCACCAAAGGCATTAGCAAACAATTGATGCCAATTTATGACAAACCAATGGTGTATTATCCAATAAGTGTGCTTATGTTAGCGGGGATTCGTGATATTTTGATTATCTCAACGCCACACGATTTACCTGGTTTCAAGCGATTGCTAGGAGATGGAAGCGACTATGGTGTAAACTTCTCATATGCGGAACAGCCTTCTCCTGATGGTTTAGCACAAGCCTTTACCATCGGACGAGAATTCATCGGCGATGATAGTGCATGTTTAGTCTTGGGCGACAACATTTTCCATGGGTCGGGATTTACAAGCATGCTCAAAGATGCAGTTCGCACCGCAGAAGAAGAGAACAAAGCAACTGTTTTTGGCTATTGGGTAAGTGATCCAGAGCGTTATGGTGTTGCAGAGTTTGATGCAAATGGAAACTGCTTGAGCATTGAAGAAAAACCTGCAAAACCCAAAAGCAATTATGCTGTAGTAGGTCTATATTTCTACCCTAATAAGGTAGTGGATGTGGCTGCCAATATCAAGCCTTCTGCTCGTGGAGAATATGAAATAACAACTGTAAATCAAGAGTTTTTGCGAGACGGAGAGTTGAAGGTGCAAACTTTAGGACGCGGTTTTGCTTGGTTGGATACAGGTACCCATGATTCCTTGTCAGAAGCAAGTACCTATATTGAAGTGTTGGAAAAGCGTCAAGGTTTGAAAGTAGCATGTTTGGAAGGTATTGCATACCGTCAAGGCTGGATCACAGAAGAGCGTATGCGTGAATTGGCGCAACCGATGTTGAAGAATCAGTATGGTCAATACTTGCTAAAGGTTATTGATGATGTAAAATCAAATGGGTATTCAATTCTAGATTGACAGATGGAAGTTATTAAGACTGCAATAGAAGGAGTATATATCATAGAGCCAAAAGTATTTGGCGATGCTAGAGGATATTTCTTTGAGAGTTTTTCAGAAAGAGAATTCAAAGAAAAACTTGGCGATATACGCTTTGTACAAGACAATGAGAGTATGTCCAAATTTGGTGTGATGCGCGGTTTGCATTTCCAACGTCCTCCCTATGCACAAAGTAAATTAGTTCGTTGTGTAAAAGGCGAAGTGATGGATGTTGCTGTGGATATTCGTAAGGGAAGTCCTACTTATGGACAACATGTAGCAGTGAAACTAAGTGCAGATAATCATCTTCAATTCTTTATACCACAAGGCTTTGCACATGGTTTCTCAGTTCTTAGTGAGAGCGTTATCATCCAGTACAAATGTAATGAATTCTATCACCCAGAAGCAGATGGAGGTATCTCTATTTTGGATGAATCACTAGATATTGATTGGGGCATAACGTTGGAAGAGGCATTATTGAGTGAGAAAGACACTAAGCATCCGAAATTAGCAGACTTTGATAGTCCTTTTGTTTATCAAGAAAATTGCTGATTATGACAATATTAGTAACAGGGGCAAATGGACAACTCGGGAACGAGATTCGTATTGTGGCTAAGGACAGTCATGATGAATATCTCTTTACAGACGTGACTGAGGTTGATGGACTTACAACTACTCTATTAGACATTACATCGTTGGATTCTGTTCGCAGGATGGTACAGGAAAAAGATGTAAAATGCATCATTAATTGTGCGGCATACACAAATGTAGATAAGGCTGAGACAGATGAAGCAATATGTAAGCTCCTGAACGCCAAAGCAGTTTATAACCTAGCCATTGCAATGAAAGAGGTGGATGGTTTGCTGGTGCATATTTCGACAGATTATGTATTTGGTGACGATCCATACAACACACCTTGTAAAGAAGATCAGAAAGGTACGCCTACAGGCGTGTATGGCAAGACAAAATTGCAAGGTGAGAAGAATATCTTGGTGTCAGGTTGCCATCATTTGATTATCCGCACAGCGTGGTTGTATAGCGAATTTGGAAAGAATTTTGTGAAGACTATGTTGGCGTTGACAGCAAGCAAGCCACAATTGAAAGTGGTATTTGATCAAGTGGGAACACCAACATACGCATATGACTTAGCATTAGCGATTTATGAGATTGTGAATCATAGGAAATATATAGGGAACGAGGGAATATATCACTTTAGTAATGAAGGAGTTTGCAGTTGGTATGACTTTGCAAAAATGATTGCGGAATATGCAGGACATACAGAATGTGATATTCAGCCATGTCATAGTGATGAATTTCCATCGCCAGTGAAAAGACCAGCGTATTCGGTGTTGGACAAGACGAAGATAAAACAGATATTTGGCATAAATGTGCCTTATTGGACAGAATCGCTGAAAGTTTGTATAAAACATTTAATTTGATAAAATGGTAGAGCCATCATTGAGAAATAAAACGGTAAGTGGAATTGGCTGGAGCGCAGCTGATGCTATTTTGGGGCAGGGAGTAACATTCCTTGTTGGAATAGTTTTAGCACGTTTATTGTCCCCTACTGAATATGGATTAATTGGAATTATATCCATATTTATCGTTGTACTCAATGGTATTGTTGATAGTGGTTTTTCAAATGCTATCATTAGAAAGCAAGATACAAATGATGAAGATTATAACACGATGTTCTTCACGAATTTATTGTTTAGTGTCGTATTATATATCGGTTTGTATTTTTTAGCACCAGTGATTGCTACTTTCTTTGAAAGAGAACAATTGATTGCATTAACAAGAGCAATGGGATTGATATTGATTATCAATGCATTGTCCATTACACAAGTTACAATCCTCACTAAGAAAGTAGATTTTAAGACTAAGACAAAGGCCTCATTAACCTCCGCCATCATTAGTGGAATAGTAGGTATTATATTGGCCTATTTGGGCCTTGGAGTATGGTCTTTGGTTGCTCAACAATTAACTAAACAACTCTTATACACACTATGTTTGTGGGTACTAAATAAATGGATACCCACATGTACATTTTCGAAACAGAGTTTTAAATACATGTGGGGATTTGGTTGGAAACTATTGTTATCTGGACTACTAAATAATATTTGGAATCAACTATATCAAGTAGTAGTTGGAAAATTTTATTCGCCCGCAACGTTAGGACAATATTCACGATCCAAAGAATACGCTAATATATTGTCATCCAATTTTACTATGATTATTCAAAGGGTTAGTTACCCTGTATTATCAGCATTGCAAGACGATAAAGAACGAATGATTTATGGCTATCGAAAAATTATCAAAATCACCATGTTTGTTACAGCTATATCCATGATTTTTATGGGGGCAGTCGCAGAACCATTGATATATTGTTTGATTGGGCCACAATGGCATGAAGCAGCTACATATCTGCCATTGATTTGTATCTCTATGTCTCTATATCCTTTACATGCAATAAATCTCAACATGTTGCAAGTTCAAGGAAGAAGTGACATATTTTTAATTCTAGAAATCATTAAGAAGATCATTGCGATAGGGCCTATCTGTTTGGGTATCTTTGTAAACATCAAATGTATGTTAGTAGGATCCATAATAACAGGTTTGTTGTCATTCTTTTTGAATTCATATTATACTGGGAAAAAACTACATTATACCTCATGGATGCAATTGCGTGATATAGCTCCATCGTATATTGTTGCATTATGCATGGCCATATCGGTGTATTTTATAAAGTTGCTACCACTATCTTTTTTCATCATATTGCCAATACAAATAGTAGTGGGTATCGGCGTTGGGATAATTATTTGTAAGATAGGAAGAATATCTGAATATAACGATTTACGACAAATCGTAGTAGATAAAATCAGTGATTATAAAAAACATAAGTAATTATGAATAAGGATATTATTACAGTTACTAGTCCATTGTTACCTGATCTGAATGATTTTCATGCAGAACTGCAAAAAATATGGGATAGCAAATGGATAACTAACAATGGAGCATTTCATAAGCAATTAGAACTTGCTTTGGCTGAATATCTAGGAGTTCCATACGTGAGTTTATTTACCAATGGAACACTACCATTGATTACCGCATTACAAGCACTTCGTATAACGGGTGAAGTAATCACTACACCATATAGTTTTGTAGCCACAACTCACGCCTTGTGGTGGAATGGTATTAAACCTGTATTTGTTGATATTGATCCAGCGACTGGTAATATTGACCCAGATAAAATAGAAGCTGCTATTACGCCTAGGACAACAGCAATTATGCCAGTCCACGTATATGGCAAACCATGCGATACCTCAAGAATCCAAGAGATTGCAAACAAATATGGATTGAAAGTTATTTATGATGCAGCACATGCTTTCGGCGTAAAGGTTAATGGAGAAAGCATCTTGAACGCAGGCGACATGAGTACGTTGAGTTTTCATGCCACCAAAGTATACAATACCATTGAAGGTGGTGCAATGGTGATGCATGATGAAAGGACTAAACAACGTATAGACTATTTAAAAAATTTCGGATTTGAGAATGAAACCACCATTATGGGACCTGGTATTAACTCAAAGATGGATGAAGTACGTGCTGCATATGGTTTGTTGACATTGAAGCAAGTGGATGATGCAATTGAGGCACGTCATCAAGTGGCTATAGCCTATCGAAAAGCACTACGCGATGTGGAAGGGATCACATTTTTTGACGATATGCCTGGTGTTCGTCATAATTATAGTTATTTCCCAATATTTGTTGATGCAAATAAATATGGCATGACTCGCGATGATTTGTACTTTAAAATGAAGGCGGCAAATGTACTTGGCAGAAGATACTTCTATCCATTGATAAGTGAATTTTCCACTTATCGCGGACTTGAGAGTGCAAAACCTGAAAATTTGCCTCAAGCTCATAATATGGCAAATAGTGTAATCTGTTTGCCTATGCACCATGCACTAACAGAGGAAGATATTCAACGCACGATAGAATGTATTATGAAATAAGGCGTATGAAAAAACAAAAGAAAATAATGTTATTGGGTGGTATTCATTATCTACTACCCGTGATAAGAGCAGCGCACCAACAAGGATATTATGTGATAACCGCCGATTATTTGCCAGATAATGTAGCACATCAGTATTCGGATGAGTACTGCAACGTTAATATCACGGATAAAGAAGCTGTTTTAAAAGCAGCTAAAGTATTAGATATTGATGGTATCATATCGTTTGGGGTGGATCCTGGAGTAGTTTCCGCAGCCTATGTACAAGAGCAAATGGGATTGCCACAAATGGGACCATACGAATCGGTACGTATTTTACAAAATAAAGATTTGTTCCGCAAGTTCCTTAAAGATAATAACTTTAACGTACCTGAAGCTAAGAGCTACACCACAAAAGAAGCTGCATTATCAGATATTGAATGGCTAAACTTCCCGATGATTGTTAAGCCTACCGATTCAGCGGGAAGCAAAGGAGTTACTAGAATTGACAATATAGAAGGATATGATGCTGCACTGGATTATGCATTTGAGAAGTCAATTTCTGGAACGGTAATTGTTGAGGAGTTTGTAGATAAAGTAGGTTGTAGTTCGGATACGGATAGTTTCTTACTCAACGGGGAACTTAAGTTTGTTTCATTTAACGCTCAACGTTTTGATGAAAACGCCGCGAATCCATATACTCCTGCAGCATATAGTTGGCCATCTACTTTTCCTGAGCATGAGGAGTACTTAAGAAGTGAATTGCAACGTTTGCTCTCCTTGCTAAACATGAAGACATCTGTATTCAATATTGAAACCCGAGTAGCAAGCAATGGTAAACCCTATATTATGGAATGCACCCCTCGTGGGGGTGGGAATCGCTTGTGTGAAATGTTACGCTACGCGACAGGAGTTGATTTGATTACAGCACAAGTGCGAGCTGCAGTAGGAGATTTGGTAGAAGGAGTTGAACAAAAACCATATAATAGTCATTGGGCAGAGATTATTCTACATGCGGATAGAGACGGCATTTTCTCGGAGTTAGAAATTGATCCTAATATTCCTGCAAAACTCATTGAGACGGACTTATGGGTGAAACAGGGAGATTTGGTACATGCCTTTAATGGTGCCAATGATGCAATAGGGACATTGGTGTTGCAATTCGAAAAAAGCGATGCTCTAGAGTTGGTTATAAAGCATCAATCGGAATGGATTAAAATCATTACAAAATGACGGAAGCAATTGGTGGATATTTTGAATTAGAACTGCGCCAAGGCGAACATTATCACAAAGACGCACTGCGGCTGAACACAGCTCGGAATTGTTTCGAGTATATTCTTCGCGCTCGGAAATATACGAAAGTGTATATTCCTTACTACACATGTGAAGTAATGCTTGAACCACTTAACAAATGCAATGTCGCATACGATTTTTACCATATTAACGAGCAACTTGAGCCAGTAGAAGTATTCCACTTAGAGCCGTCCGAGGCTTTCCTCTACACAAACTATTATGGACTAAAGCAGCAATGTGTGGCACAATTAGCAACACAATACGGCAAACAATTAATTGTAGATAATGCACAAGCTTTTTTTGCCGATCCTATACAAGGTATTGACACGTTTTATTCAGTTCGCAAATTCTTTGGCGTAGCAGACGGAGCATATTTGTATACTGATGCACATTTAGATATCGAATTAGAACAAGATCAATCCTATGCACGTATGGCACACCTATTGAAACGTGCTGACATCGATGCAGAGGCTGGATATGCTGATTTTAGGAAGAATGACGATGCTCTTTGCGGGGAACCAATCAAAAAAATGTCAAGACTAACGGAAAAAATATTGTGTTCTATTGATTATGATAAGGTTCATTCCATTCGCCGTCATAACTATCAACTTTTTGAAACAAAATTAGGATCATCTAACAAAATACATTTTATCCTAGAAGAAGGCTCCGTACCTATGATTTATCCGTATTGGACAAATGTATGTATTCGTGAAAATCTAATCAATAAACGTATATATACCGCCACTTATTGGCAGAATGTATTAAATTGGACAAATGTGGGTGATATTGAGAATATTTTAACTCAAATGTTAATACCACTACCTATAAATATCAACGAAACGGAAGTAGATACAATCATTAATTCATTATCTGTATGTTAACACCTCTAAAAAATAAAAAATTACTTATTCTAGGGGGAAACTCTCTCTCTTTGGATATTGTCAAACAAGCCAATAAAATGGGAATTTATACCATTGTGACTGATTGGAATAGTACTAAAGACTCACCCGCCAAATTATATGCTAGTGAGTATTGGGATATTAGTCTTTTAGATTACAGCACATTGGCACATAAAATACAAGCAGAAGGCATAGACGGCGTTATCACTGGTTTTACTGATTCATATCTGTTGCCGTATCACCATTTATGCGAAATATGTAATTTACCCTGCTATGGAACAAAAGAACAATTTGAGTTAACTTTAAATAAAGATTTGTTTAAGCAGAAATGCCGTGAGTATGATGTTCCTACTGTACCAGAATATAATATTGACACATTCAATAGCGCTTCCATATCTCCTCAAAATAAAATAATCTTAAAACCAGTAGACAATAGTGGATCCAGAGGTATATGTATTTGTAAATCGCCGAATGAATTTCAGAAAAAATTAGCATATGCACAATCATTCTCTGCAAAAAAACAAGTCATTATCGAAGAATATATGGATTGTGATGATGTGTCTTTTGAATACAAAATTCAAAATGGCGAAGTATTTCTATCCGCTATTTGCGATCGGGACATATATAAAACTTCTGAGTTTGGCTCCATTACCTCAAAATTAACGTATCCCTCAAAATATATTAATAGTTACCTACATGACGTAAATTCCAAAGTTATCAATATGTTTCAAGGAATGAAGTTGCAGAATGGTGTATTATTTATGCAAGCATTTGTCAAGGAGAACCAATTCTATTTTTATGAAATGGGATATAGACTTAGTGGAGGAAGACACTATATATTTACAGAAAATCAAAATCAAACTAACGCTTGCAAGGAACTGATACAATTCGCATTAGATGGTAATATGTCGCACGACAAATTATCAAAAAAAGCCAATCCTGCATTCAAAGACTTATGCATCCAACTAAGCATCATATGTAAAAGTGAAACCATTAATAGAATCGAAGGTTGGGAGTATGTACAAGGATTAAAAGAAGTAATAGATGCTACTACTTATTTTGCAGAAGGTGATACTATCGGCCAACAAGGAACTACAGCATCTATCTTTGCTAGATTACACCTCGTATGCAAAGATAGTAAGCGGTACGATGAGATCTTGAATGATATAAAATCACATTTGAGAGTATATAATGCACAAAACGCTAATATTATTATTATTTAAAATATGAAATTTGCTATTATCGGAGCAGGAAATGGTGGTCAAACATTTGCAGGTTATTTAGCCATGCAAGGGTTTGATGTATCTTTGTATGATATCAATAAAGATAGAATACAAAACATTCAGAAAAAAGGGGGAATCCAACTAACAGGAAAATTGAATGGTTTTGGGAAACTATCTTGCATTACAACAAATATCCAAGAAGCCATCCAAAATGCCAATATCGTCATGGTCACTACTACTGCTAACGCACACAAAATAGTGGCAAATGACATTGCGGACCTTATTGAGGAGGAACAAATCATTGTTCTAAACCCAGGAAGGACCTGTGGAGCATTAATTTTTAGACAAACCCTCATAGAGAAAAAGATCAATAAAAAATATTATCTTGGAGAAGCACAAACATTAGTGTACGCATGTCGCATTATAGAAGACGGTGTAGTAAATGTTATTGGCATCAAAGATGAAGTATATTTATCAGGTCTTCCAGCATCTGACACCCCCCACATTCTTGAAAAGTTACGCCCGGTTTTCCCTTGTTTCAAAGCTGTCCCCAATATACTTCATACAAGTATGGAAAATATCGGTGCGATGTTCCATCCGTGCATATGCCTATTGAATGCAGCGACAATAGAGCGTCAAGATGAGTTTTGGTTCTATCGTGACATGACCGAACGAGTAGCGGATTTCATTGTGCAATGTGATAAAGAAAGATTAGCAATAGGGCACGCCTATGGCATAGATTTAATTAGTGTTACAGATTGGATTCAAGTTGCTTATAAAGACACTCACGGAGAGACTTTATGTGAACGTATGAAAAACAATCCTGCCTATTACGAGATCAAGGCACCTGGAAGTATTTTTGCACGACAATTAACCGAAGATATCCCGACAGGGCTTATTCCATTGATAGAATTAGGTAAAGTTGTCGGAATAGAAACACCTTTGATGTCTTCTATCGTTAATATTTGCCAAGCTTTGTTAAATATGAACTTCTATACAACAGGAAGAACATTGCGTAATATGGGATTATCAGGTAAAGATAAAAAGCAAATTATTGAGTATATAGAATCGGGCATTTAACATGAATAATGAAAAAATATTTGGATTTGTAAGACCATTAGTTGATGTACATACGATGGGTATGTTTGCTATGGCAAATTTATTAAAGGACTGCAATTATACAGTTCATATAGCCGATAGTAATATAAATAAAGCCTTAGAGCAAGTTCAAAAAATCAACAATTATAGTTTAATTAAGTCATGGATTATTAACAATCACATTACTCATCTTTGCTTTAGTTATAGGCTTGATCCTATTGACGCTTGTGATTATTTCATGCAATTATACCATATGTTAGTTGATGATCACATGACGATTCAAAATGGAGGTTGTATACAAGTATTTTCATTTGCTGGATTACCTGCCGCATGTCAACAAATTTCCGAAAAAACCAATCAACATGTGCTTGTATTTCCAGGGGGAGAATCACCATTAGAGTCTCTTGAAAAATATGGAATTCCCAAACAACAAATAGATAGCAAATTGGTTATTAACAATGCATATGATAACATGCGTTGGGACTTTGCTAAAAAGGTTATCGAATCTGAAGCATACAAGAATATATCGGCTCAAGATCACTATGGGTATTCTACTTGTGGAACAGATAAAGACACTTTTATAGATCGATTAAACTATTCAAGGAGCAAACATTCTTTACCTGTAGTACGAACTCACTCAGGTCCTTATAACCCAAATCGTGTAGAAGCTCTCAAAGAGTACAACTCGTGGGTTACGGAATTAGCTAATTCCAGACTACTAGATGTCCTATCAATTGGTTCATCACAGTTAACTCAATCTCATTTTGGAGAAGATTGGGAAGGATTACAAAATGGTGGAGGCGTGCCTATCAACTCTCCTCTGGAATATCGCATCATTCGCGAGAAAGCAAAACCAATGTTGGTTAGAACCTATTCTGGTACTAAGGATGTACCCTCGCTTGCTCAAATGCATGAGGATACACTAAATATCTCATGGCACGCACTCTCGTTTTGGTGGTTTAACGAATTAGATGGACGAGGAAAAAATACACTGTTAGAGAATTTAAAAGAGCATTTTGAAGCAATTAAATATATTGTTTCCACAGGTAAACCTGTTGAACCAAACGTCCCACATCATTTTGCGTTTCGAGGTGCAGATGATATCACATACATCATTAGTGGTTTTCTCGCAGCCAAAGCTTGCAAATTACTCGGTGTACGCCACTTGATTCTTCAAAATATGCTCAACACCCCCAAGAACACATGGGGAGTGCAAGATTTAGCAAAAGGACGTGCAATGTTACGGCTTGTAAAAGAACTGGAAGATAGTCAATTCACCGTGAGTTTGCAATCTCGTGTAGGGTTGGATTATTTTTCTACGGATCTAGAAGAAGCAAAAGTACAATTAGCCGCAGCCACTTGTATGATGGATGATGTAGATCCTGAAAACGAGCATAGTCCTGAGATTGTGCATGTCGTCAACTATAGTGAGGCTGTCCATCTGGCAAATCCAAAGATAATTCAAGAAAGTATCAAAATCACGTTAGCTGCGCTCAAGGCATATCGTCAAGCTCGAGCAATAGGATCAATACCAAACATGGCATATGATACAGATACGAATTATCGTACAGAACAACTTTATAGTGAAGCAAAAGAAGCCATTGCACTTCTAGAACAACACATTACAAACCTCTACACACCAGAAGGATTCTATAAAGTATTTACAGAAGGATTCCTACCTGTACCTTATTTGATGGATCATGAGAATAAATATCCTAAAGCCACCATGTGGCAAACGGCACTAAAAGATGGAGGAATGAGGGTTATTGATCATAACGGAAATGTCATCAACACTATTGAACGATACAAAAAAATATTGAACATTTGACAACTCATATGACATATAATTTAGAACAAAATAAACCTTTAGTTGCAATACATTGCATGGTTTATAATCATGCTCCTTATTTGCGAGATTGCTTCGAAGGATTTGTTATGCAACAAACAAATTTCCCTTTTGTTGCAATAGTACACGATGATGCCTCAACTGATAATTCTGCAGATATTATTCGTGAATATGAGACAAGATATCCTCATATTTTTAAACCAATTTATCAAACAGAAAATCAACATTCAAAATCAGGTGTTTCGGTTGTACGCTTGATCAATGAAGCCATTCAGAAAACAGGAGCAAAATATATTGCCATGTGTGAAGGAGATGACTATTGGACAGATCCGCAGAAACTTCAACGTCAAATAGATTTCTTGGAAACGCACCCAGAGTATTCTTTTTGCTGTCATAGATTTAATATTTTAAAAGATAAAGAGCAGCTATTTATTCATGAATATGGGTATAAATTATACGTTCCAGAACAGGATTTGATTATTGATGAAGAGGTATATTTTAAAGCTTGGGTTACACAATGGTTAACAACCGTAGTGCGGACAGATCTCTTCGTTGAGGTATGTAATCTTACCAAGAACACATTTAATCGATGTTTAGATGTGTACATCTATTTCTTACTATTACAACATGGTAACGGCATATCATTAAACCAATCCATGGGAATATACAGATGGACTAATCAGGGTGCGTCTATCGGAAGAACAGATTTTCAGCATCTAACAGACGGATATACCCTTAATAGAAATCTATTCAATATATTCCCAGACAAATTACAATTGAGAAATAGAATCAAATATTATGGCATGAGACTTTTAGGTTATTGTCATATATTCCGTAAGAAAGATAGGGCTTTTTACAAGGAACATCGACAATTTTGTGACAATTTAAAAGAGCGAAGTATGGCCTTATTAATTTTTATGACTCCTTCGTTCTTATGGGGTCGTATGCGTCGTATTTATAGTTCATTTATTTTCAAGAACTAAACAACATGCTACAGGTACAATCTATATTTATTTATACTCTACTAGCCATACTAATGTTTGCCTTTGCTAGAAAAGCAAATGGTACTTCTAATGTATATAATTATATTCCCATTCTATTATTTACCCTTGTATTTGGTTTTCGCTACAGCGTCGGTGTTGATTGGGAAAATTATAGAGAAATTTATGAAGTCGAATTGACTGGAATGTCATTTGCAGAGATGTTGGAGACCAGATATGAGATTGGATTTATAGTGATCGTCTATCTCTGTCACCTACTGCAATTACCAACATATATGTTATTTGTGTGTATTTCCGCACTACAAATCGTATTGTTATATAAAGCATTTAAAGATGAGAACGAAATTTTGCCATACGTTTATCTCACATTAATATTTTCAGGAATCGCTATTCAAAGTTTTTGTAATGTAATGAGACAAGATGTTGCATTTTGTATATTTTTATGTGCAATAAAATATGCAAAAGAACGTCGTATAATCCCTTATATCCTTTTATGTGCATTAGCCTTTTGTTTTCATAAATCTGCAATAATTTTATTACCTATTTACTTTATTTGGATAAGACGTGAATCTATTTTTAATCGTCCTATCGTACAACTTATCATATTCTTTTGTTGTATAATGGCATTTTTTATCAACCCTATCCAAACGCTTTTGGGATACGTTGATAAACTGATTATATTAGTTGGCTATGAAGATTATATAGACCATGCTATGGATATGACAACTAGTTCTATATTTGGTCCACTTCGTATGGCTTTAATTCTTGCTCATATCGCAGTTATTTGTCTAAGCAACAATATAAAAAGATTTTATAACAATAATTTATTCAACCGCTTTTATGACCTGTATTTCATAGGGGTCTGCTGTTATTTCTTCTTCCTTGGAAATATGATGTTTGGTAGAATCACCTTGTATTTTACAAATTTCACTTTCATTATGTTTGGTTATGCATTGTATTATTTTGTTAAATCACCAAAAACATATCCCAATGTTATTGGACTACTATGTATTGCATTATCCTTATTTGCTTCTTATGCAAGTTTAATATTCAATTGCACTAGAAGTACTGATGCGTACGTATCATATTTTCAAGAAGATTTACATCAAATCAAAGATACACAGCGAACAATCATGTTTAGTAAATAGTAAATATCCACATTATGACACTTAAATATCTATTTTCTCGCTTCACACAAATGAAGCATGATTATGTTGGAGAAACATCTTTCCTCAGAACATGTTGGTATGGGATTGATTATCTATTTTCTACTATATTCTATGGAGCGTCCATTAGTGATTATTTCGCATATGGATTCTACAAATTGCGTCCATCAGGAAGAAATGAATATATTACCTTTCGACGCTATCATAAAATTATGCGTGTAGCTAATAAAAAGGAAGATATTCATATATGTCGAAACAAAATTGATTTTAATAACCATTTTGCCTCTCTTCTTGGTCGCCAATGGATTGATACAAAATCTGCAACGCAGGAAGAATTACTACTATTTATAACGAATCATCCTATTTTCTTTGTTAAAGATATTCTAGGTTTTAGAGGCGATGGCGTCAAACGCATTGACTCTTCACAAATATCAGTATCAACTTATTTGGAAGATTTAGTAAAGCAAAATGATGCACACTATATTTTAGAAGAACCACTTACAGAAATAGAATCAATACAATCATTTCACCCGTGGTCAATAAATACCATTCGAATCGTAAGTCTATACGATGCGAAAAATGAAGTTGTAAATTTCATGAATGCTCGTATTCGTATTGGAAATAAAAAAAATAATGTAGATAATTTTCACTATGATGGCATAGGAGCCAATATAGATATTAATACTGGTATTATTACATCACTCGGGTATGACACACACAATAAGACATATATCACACACCCTATTACCCATAAGCAGATTTTAGGATTTCAAATTCCAAAGTGGGATGAGTGCAAATCATTTATAGAAACAGCTTGTAGATTATTGCCTACTGTTCGCTATATCGGCTGGGATTTAGTAATAAAGCAAGATGGAACACTATGCTTGATTGAAGCGAATGATAATGCTGATCATGATTTTCAGCAACTCCACAACAAAGGACTCTGGAAAGAATATAAAAAATTATTAAACGAAATAAATTGATAGAACATGTATATTTTAATGATTGCTCGAGGTGTTCCCAACGATAAATATCCTCAATGGGGATGCTTTGAGAAAGATCAAGCAGAAGCTTTAGCATCTATAGGACACAAAGTAATTGTGATGTCCTTAGATGGACGTTTTCTATTACATCGAAGAAAAATCGGATTAGAACATCAGCAAATTAATGGGGTGGAATATTACGATTACTATCTATATCCTCAAAAATTGACAGACATATTAAGCCATGCCTTAACTCTATATATACAAGATAATCTTATTCAAAATCTCTATCGTATCATAGAAAAGAAACATGGAAAACCAGATATCATATTTGGTCAGATGTTTGTCAACACACGCATGGGAATATGTTTAAGCCGTAAACATAATATACCAATCGTTGGTATTGAACATTTGGGACGTTTTAATGATGCTAATTTAGATAATTGGGGACATACAAAAAAAGACGCTGAATATACATATCATAACATACATGCTGCAATCGCCGTTTCGCATAAGCTAAAAGAATCTTTGTATCGACATTTTTCGATAACGGCTGATGTAGTTCCTAATCTTCTTGGAAAAGAATTCTATTATACAGCACCTAATAATAATGAGGCATTTACAATAGTTTCTGTAGGAAGATTAGACCATGGAAAAGGATTTGATTTATTAATACAAGCTTTATTAAAAATTAAAGACAAATTACCTCAAAATTGGCAAGTAAAAATTATTGGAAGTGGAGAATGGAGAGATATATTACAACGCGAAATCAACACTTCTAATTTGCAAAATAACATTGTTCTTCTCGGACAAAAAAACAAGCAAGAGATTGTACAATTACTACAACAAAGTGATCTATTCGTCTTGCCATCACGCAGCGAAACATTTGGTGTAGTATATATCGAAGCAATGGCATGCGGACTACCTATTATCGCAACAGATTGTGGAGGTCCAAGAGACATTGTAACAAAAGATAATGGTTTACTTATCCCTAATGAAGATGTTGACGCATTAGGAGAAGCGATATTATATATGGTAGAAAATATTGACAAATACGACAGAAAGGCCATTGCTGAAGATTGTCAAGCGCGTTTTTCTCCAAAAGTCGTTGCTAAACAATTAACGCAAATATTTGAAGATACCATAAAAAACGCAAAAAATAAATAATAACTTGCATAATTCATAGAAAATGTGTAACTTTGCAGGCTGATTTAAAAACATATGAAACATTTGATTATCATAGGTGCAGGAGGCATGGGAAGAACCATGTATGATATGGCAAGAGAAAGTATTGGGTATGGTACACAATACGATATCCGCGGGTTCATTGATGATAATACTTCTGCATTGAATAATTTTGCTAATTATCCTCCAGTCGTTGCACCAATACAGGGATATAAACCCAAAGAAAATGAAATCTTCATCTGCTCTATTGGAGGTGCGGCACGCAAAAAATGTATGGAGGAAATAATCTCTAAAGGAGGTGAATTTTTGACAATGATACATTCTACAGCCCGCATTGGCACAAACGTACAAATTGGAGAAGGCTCCATTGTCGGAGCATTTACTACCATCGGTGCTGATGCTAAAGTAGGAAAATATAATCTTATACAATCCTATACAGTCATTGGACATGACTCTATTATTGGAGATTGGAATCGCATAGATACGCATGTTACACTGGTCGGAGGCACTGTTGTCCATAACGAGGCAGACATTCATACATCTGCAATGATCAGTCATAATGTAATCGTGGAAAACAACTCTCGCGTAGCTGCTTGCAGTTTTGTAATCCGGCGTGTTAAAGAAGGTACTACTGTGTTAGGAAACCCTGCAAAAAAACTAATGTAATAACTTATAAAACAAAAAATTATGGATATTCAACTTTTTATTCAAAATGTAGCAGATCAATTTGACGAACTTAATGTAGAGTTGACACCAGAAACCAATTTCCGCAAGGTAGAAGGATGGACATCTTTGGTTGCACTGTTGGTTATCACCATGGTTGATGAGGAATATGGCATTGTACTTCCTCCAGAAGAAATGCGCAAAACAAATACAATCCAAGAACTTTTTGATCTCGTTGCAAGCAAGCAATAATGTACAATCCTTTTTCGCTCATAGGAAAAACTATCTTGGTAACAGGTGCCTCTTCTGGCATCGGTCGTGCTACTGCCGTTGAGTGTAGCAAAATGGGAGCAAAGCTCATTCTTACTGGACGTAATGAAGATCGATTACAGCAAACATTGCATCTGTTGGAAGGAGATGACCATC
Organism: Paludibacteraceae bacterium; assembly: GCA_017556705.1. Classification (GTDB taxonomy): domain Bacteria; phylum Bacteroidota; class Bacteroidia; order Bacteroidales; family Paludibacteraceae; genus Colicola. The sequence goes on from JAFYMG010000009.1 coordinate 60,877, forward strand.
TACTTTTTTCTTGCGATCTTGCACAAGAAGATGACATTAAGGTATTTTGCGCACAATTACCCAATAATATCGATGGAATTGCCCATTGTGCAGGTATTAGTTCGCTGAAACCTATTATTGGGTTGAACACCCAAAACCTGCAAGATATCTTCTGCACCAACTATTATGCCCCAGTTTTGCTAACCAAATATTTAGTCAAATCTAAAAAACTTCAGCAAGGAGCTTCGTTGGTATACGTAGGTAGCATATCAGGTATCAGCAATGTGGCAACAGCATTATCTGCGTATGGTTCGTCCAAAAGTGCTCTCAACTCGTTTGTACAATATGCTGCACTTGAGTTAGCGGGAAAGCACATTCGATGCAATGCTGTTTTACCTGGTCGTATAGAGACATCTTTACTACAAAATCAAACCATGAGCGAAGAAGACTTACAAAAAGATATTGCCAAATATCCACTACATCGCTATGGCACTCCAACGGAAGTGGCCCAAGCTATCGTATATCTGCTGTCAGATGCAACAAGATGGATAACGGGTACTTCAATAACCATTGATGGAGGTAGATCTCTAATATAATTGATTATGTCTAAACTTCTCGAAAATAAAGTTTGTATCATCACTGGGGCTGCACAAGGCATCGGAAAGCAAATCGCGGAACAATTTGTTGCCGATGGTGCTATTGTATATGCTTGCGATAGACAGGAGTTTGCAACGAGCAACGAACATATCCATCCAATTGTAATGGATATTACTGATGCCGCGAGCGTCAAGGCGGCCTTCATGCAAATATTCAAGGCAGAAGGTAGAATTGATTGCCTTGTAAACAATGCAGGTATTGTGTACAATCGCAAGATAGGTATGATTATGCGCGAGGAGACAGAACGCATGTTCCTCGTAAATGTCATTGCTGCGATGGAGTTGCTTCAGCTGGTAAGTCGTCTTATGGCGCGCTGCGGCGGTGGCTCCATTGTCAATATTGCCTCAGTGACTGCGGTACTCGGATCACCAGGTCAAGTGGCATATTCTGCAACTAAAGGAGCAATAATCTCAATGACCAAATCCGCAGCCAAAGAGTTGGCTTCACAAGGAATTCGCGTTAATGCAGTGGCTCCTGGCATTGTCAAGACAGAGCGTTTTGCTGAACTCTACGAAAGCGATGGTGATAAGATTGACGCACGCATTGGACGTATTGCCTTAGGCAGATTAGGTACTCCCGAAGATATTGCGCACGCGTGCGCGTTCCTTGCTTCTGATAGAGCAAACTACATATCTGGACAAATTCTTGGCGTAGATGGCTGCGCATCTATATAATGATTCTTCAAATACAAAATATTGATCCACAACGTATTGCCGCTATTGATTCCAATGGCGACAAACTAACATATGCTGACATTACACTACTCTCGCAACAAATAAGCACGAACATTCAGGAACGTGCTCTATGTTTCTTGTTAGTAGAGAACAATGTCGGAGGTATTGCGTGGACAATGAGCATGCTAGAGAGCCAACAACTCGTCCCACTTATCCTCAATGTTAAGACAGAAGATTCGCTCTACAAACAACTCGTTGACACATACCAACCAACTTATATTTGTGCCCCATCCTATGTAACTTTACAAGGAGAAGTAATAGATTCACAATTTGGATACCAATTATACAAAATATCTAATAATCATTGCTTCTTACATCCAGAACTATCTCATCTGCTACCAACATCTGGCAGCACGGGTAGTCCGAAACTTGTTCGGCATCAATACGAGAATATTGAGGCGGCAGGACTCAACATATCCACCTTTTTCGAGCTCAAGCCAACAGATCGCCCATTGATGGTACTTCCATTGTACTATACCATGGGGTTATCTATGGTTTTCAGCCACTTACGAGTCGGTGCTACAGTCCTCATTACTGGACTCAGTATGACGGATTCCAACTTCTGGAAGTTCCTCAAGGAACAACATGCCACCTCATTTACGGGTGTACCATATAGTTTCCAAGTTCTCAATCTCATGCGTTTCTTCCGCATGGATTTGCCTGACATGGAACTACTTACACAAGGAGGAGGAAAAATGCCTACAGACCTCAATCGCAAGTTTGCTGAATATTGTCGCGATAATGGCAAACGCTGGATTGCCACTTATGGTCAATCTGAATGTACAGCTCGTATGGCATATCTACCAGCCAAATGGGCGGTAGACAAAGTTGGAAGTATTGGCATTGCAGTTCCTAACGGCGAACTATCACTCATTGATACAGAGGGAAAAACTATTACCACTTCTAATACAGAGGGCGAGATGTGCTACCGTGGAAAGAATGTCACGATGGGCTACGCACGCGAACAAGCAGATTTGGCTCTAGGAGACGAGCGTAATGGTTATATTCGTACAGGTGACCTCGCCTACTTTGACGAAGATGGTTGCTATTATATTGTAGGACGAATGGGACGTTTCCTCAAACTTTTCGGTATGCGCGTTGGATTAGATGAATGCGAACAAATCGTTCACACTGAATGTGGAATAGAGTGCGCATGTGTTGGAACCGACGAAAAAATGATTGTTTATATCACCCATGCCGACAAACAAAGCGAGGTCAAAGACGTCTTAGTACAAAAAACGCATATTGTAGCCACATCTTTTGAGATTCGTATCATCCCCGAAATTCCAAAGAACGAAGCTGGAAAAAAATTATATAGTAAACTTGATAATCAATAAAAATATGACAAATTTAGAAAAGTACAACGCCATTTTCACCGAAGTATTTGGTACATCAGTTGAGCAATTAGGCGACAACTATAACAAAGAGAATGTTAGCGAATGGGACTCTGTTCACCAACTGAACATCATCTCACTTTTGGAAGAGACATTTGACTTAATGCTTGATCCAGAAGATATTATGGCTTGCACTAGTTACAACGCTGGAAAAGAAATACTAACAAAAAATGGTATTGAACTTTAATCCTATTCGATAGTTTATTCTATATGGCACGTTGGACAATTAAGAATGTACGTTTGGCTGGAGTTAGTGCATGTATGCCTAAAAACATAGTCAAGACGGCCGATATTCCTCTCTTTACACCAGAGGAAGCCATAGTTTTTGACAATACTGTTGGAATTAGAGAACGCCGCATTGGTCCAGATACTTTATGCGCGTCTGACATGTGTCAAGCTGCTGCTGAGAAACTCATTACAGATATGGGATGGGAAAAAGATAGCATTGATATGCTTGTCTTTGAATCGGTTACAGGAGACTACTACCCAACCCCTCCTACCTCATGCCTTTTACAAGACCGTTTAGGACTATCTACCAATTGCTTCTGCATTGATTTGCCTATGGGTTGTTGCGGCACTCTATATGCCATCAATGTGGCAGGTAACATGCTATCTTCAGGGAATATACATCGTGCATTGCTACTCGTTGGCGATACGGCTTTACGAATGGGATCGCAACAGGATAAGAGTCGTGTACCGCTGTTTGGAGACTGTGGAACCGCCATTGCATTAGAATATGATACGAATGCAGAGGATATCATCATAGATTTCCAAACATTAGGAAGTGGTCATAGATCTCTTATGACCCCTCATGGAGGATTCCGCAACCGAATTACTCCTGAATCATTTATACAAGAAGATTTTGGTAATGGTATCATTCGTGCACCTAAAGACACACTGATTGATGGAATGTCCGTCTTAACGTTTGCAATCTCGCGTCCGCCTAAATCCGTACAACAAATCATTGATGATTATAAAATTGATGTCAACACGGACATTGATTATTTCCTTATCCACCAAGCTAATAAATTGATTGTAGATCGCGTTGTAAAAAAGTTACACCTACCCCTCAAAAAAGTTCCTTATGACTTAGAAGAATTCGGCAATTTAGGTGGAGCAAGTATTCCATCCCTTATGGTTACTCGTATCGCCGAGCCAATGCGAAGTGAAAAACCTATTAAAATGCTTTGTTCTTCTTTCGGTCTTGGACTCAGTTGGGGAACAATGATCATCACAGCCAATAACGTCATTATTCCAGAACTGATTGAAATATAAAATCATGAGTTTGCGAAGTAAAATATGGACCATTGTGACTAATGCCTATCCCGCATTATTACGCAAGGTTTACAAAATGGACCTAGGGCAAGATGTTCGTATTGCACACAAAGCACACTTGGACAAAAGTGTCCATCCAAAAGGTGTTCATATAGGAGATAGAACATGGGTATTAAATGGTGCATTTGTTATGGCGCATGATCACTGCCGTAGTCTTAAAGTAGACACATACATAGGACATGATTGTGTGATAGGCGTGAATGCCATTGTTATGCCCGGAGTAAAAATTGGTAACGAGGTTATAATAGGTAGTGGTTCAGTAGTTACTAAAGATATACCCAACAACTGCATTGCAGTGGGAAATCCTGCAAAAGTTATAAAAACAAGCATTCGTGTGTACAACGGCAAAATCCAAGATGTATAAACATTTCTTCAAACGACTAATTGACTTTACCATTGCACTAGTGGCAATAATGTGCTTGTCACCTATTTTATTAGTAGTGACCATCTGGTTGCATTTTGCCAACAAAGGTGCAGGGGCCTTCTTTACACAAGAACGACCTGGTAAGAATGCCAATATATTTCGCGTCATCAAATTCAAGACAATGACTGACGAACGCGATGTGAATGGACAACTATTACCTGACGCTCAAAGACTTACTAAAGTAGGTCGCATCGTGCGTTCTACATCAATAGATGAATTACCACAACTATTCAATGTTCTAAAAGGTGATATGGCTTTAATTGGTCCACGACCTCTACTTGTCAAGTATCTCCCCCTCTATACTCCTACACAAATGAGGCGTCATGAAGTGCGACCAGGCATTACAGGGTGGGCACAAGTAAATGGACGAAACACAATTACCCATACAAAAAAGTTTGAATACGACGTATGGTATGTTGATCATTTATCTTTTATGTTAGATTTGAAGATCATTTTTATGACTATCAGCAACGTACTACATCGAAAAGATATCTCCAGCGAAGGGCAGGCTACAGCTCCTACTTTTGATGGGACAAATTAATTTTTTACGTAAAAATGACAAAAGATTTGTTTATCTCAAAAAAAAATTGTACCTTTGCGCGTTTTTTGGTGCTTTATCCATACAAAAAACAAAAATTATTGAAATAAATTAACACAAAAATATTATGGCAACATTACAATCTATTAGAAATCATGGCACTATCCTACTTGTTGTTGTAGGTATTGCTATGTTAGCATTTATCTTAGGAGACTTCCTTAACTCAGGAAGTAGTTTCTTCAACAAGAACCGCGAAAATGTAGCAGAAATTGCTGGTCATCAAGTACACTACACAGAGTATGAAGCAGCAAAAGAACAATTAACAGAAGTGTACAAATTTGAGTACGGAACATCAGATGTTAATGAGGATCTTACTCTTCAAATTCGTAACCAAGTTTGGCAAACAATGTTGATGGATTATAGTCTGCGTGAGCAAGCTGAAAAACTTGGCATGGATGTTACCAAAGAGGAATTGAGTGAACTCTGTATTGGTGCTAATCCTCACCCTGTTATTCTCCAACGTCGTGCTTTCTATGACGAAACTGGTAATTTCAACCGCGCTGCATTGGTAAACTTCTTAGTTTCCTTGGAGCAAGAACCAGAAAATCCAGAACAAGCTGAAATCATCAATCAGTACAAAAACTATTGGCAATTCTGGGAGAACACTGTTCGTACACAATATCTACAAGAGAAGTATACAACCCTCTTGAGCAAAATGATCACAGCCAATAATCTTGATGCTAAATATGCATTCCAAGCACGTCAAGAGGCTGTAAACGTACAATATGTACAACAACCATATTATGCAGTTGCTGATTCTCTTGTTAAAATAACCGAGAGCGATCTCAAGACCCTTTATAACCAAAAGAAGGAACAATACAAACAAACTCCAAACCGTTCTATTGAGTATGTTACCTTCCCAATCGTACCTTCTGCAGAAGATTTTGCAGACGCCGAGCGTTTAATGAAAAGCCTCGAGAATGACTTCCGCACTAAAGATGATATTGCCGCTATCGTAAATGGCAATTCTGATATCTTATACGATGGCCGAGACTATTCTGAGGTAACTATTCCCGCTGAATATAAAGAATTTGCATTTGGCAAAAACACAAAGAAGAATGATTGTACCGAACTTACTTTTGCAAACGGCACCTATTCTATCGCACGCGTGATGGAATGCGGATACACAAAAGTAGACTCTGTTAAATTAGCTGCAATCATCAACGATATAGAGCAAGAAATTGGATGGGTAACATTATCTGAAATTCCTTCTAACATCGCAGAACCTGCCCTCAATGGTAAAAAGGGTTCGACATTCACTGCGACCAATGGTATGACTGAGCAAACTTTTAAGATCCTTGACAAGAGCAAAGCTACTCCTAAGGTTAAATTGGCGATCCTCTCACGCAAGGTATCTGCAAGCAGTAAGACATATGGTACATTGTACAACCAAGCTAAACAATTTATCGTTGCCAACAACAATGCAGACTCTCTCCACCAAGCTGCTTTTGCACAAGGACTTAGCATTATTCCTGTATATACACTCAATGAGAACACAGACAAGGTTAATGATTTGAAAAATAGTCGCGAAATTGTTCGTTGGGCATTTGGTGCAAAACAAGGTCAAGTGAGCGATGTATTCACATGTGGTGATCAATTTGTAGTAGCAGCATTGACTGAAGTTAATGATGATGACTATCGTCCATTGGAGGCTGTTCGCGCTGAACTTATCATCGCAGCAACTAACAACAAGAAAGCAGAGTACATCATGAACCAACTCAAAGATGTAACCTCTTTGGAGGCTGCTGCTGAATTATTCGACACGGAAGTTAAAACTGCAGAGAACATCTCATTAGTATCTTACCGACTTGGTGCAGCTGGTATTGAACCTGCTGTAATTGGTACTGCATTAGCATTGGAGGCAAACACTCTTTCTGCTCCTATAAAAGGCAACAATGGCGTATATCTCCTTACCGTTGACGCAAAACAAGTAGCAGAGGGTGAATTGAATACTGCAACTGAAATCAGCAACTTGAACATGCGTACTGCATACATGCTTCCTTATCAAGCACTCAGTTTGATTCAAGAAAAGGCTGACATTGTTGATAACCGCGCACGTTTCCAATAAAATAGGAAATGTAGGTTAGTCATATAACAAACGCACTGCCCATTTTATCGGGCAGTGCATTTTTTATGTAAAAAAATTTGTGCAACTCAAAAAAAAGCAGTACCTTTGTGGGCAGTTATTGCGGAAACTAAAATCTAATATTATATGAAACGTTTCTTACTCATTCCAACTTTGCTGCTAAGCTTGATGACAATGGCTCAGCATGGTACAATTAACATCCAAACCAATTTGGATAGTACCGTGATTCTTCAGTATGATATTGATACATTAGAGAGTTATCAAGTAGGACCTGGCATCATCTACACTCGCTTTGACATCACATCCAATAAAGGATTGTTGCGTCATTGCTACATCTACGAAGTGGATCTCACCAATCCTTACAACACCGTAGAGGAGAGCCACCACCCCACAATGGGCTACACCGAGCGTATGGCCGATGCACATGTGCGTTTGGATGCTGAGAACCACCGTTCAATTGGTTCTGTCAATTGTAACTTCTGGATTGTATCTTCGCAAGACGATGGTAAATATAACAACCTCACAGGTGTTCCTTGTACGGGTCAAGTTCGCAACGGAAAAATTGGCACCAACATTACCTATTGGAATATTGGGCACGGCGAGGTGTGGTTGGATCGTAAGCAAGATATCGGCTACCTGATGATTGACGATCAAAAGAAAGCACACATTGATCAATATTCTTGGGATGCACACTTAGCTATCGGAGATCAGTCAATGCCTATCAACGAGGTCAATCGCAACCGTAGCAATCCTGGAGATAATGATTTGGTGATGTTCAATTCTGATATGGGCACCAAAACGACACTCACTAAAGCAGAAATTGATGCTCGTTTAGGTAATGATTTACCATTGATTGAAGTAGTTGTTAAATTAGAGCAAGATTGGGCAATCAATGAGCATATGTTTGCTGAAGTAGTAAGTATCAACACTACTGGTGGCACCAAAATCGAAGATGGTTATGCTGTCTTCCGTGGTCGCGGTACTGGCAAGACATTCTTGGAGAATGCTAAAGTAGGTGATCGTGTACAGTTTATCATTGGTATGTATGAATCTTACTATGGTACACGTCCAAAGATCAAACAACTGAGTGCAGGTAACTGCTATGTTCTCAACGAAGGCAAACTGACCATCCGCAACTGGAATGAGGATTACAATAATAAGAACTATCCTCGTACGGGCTTTGGCGTAAGCAAAGATCATAATACTCTTTGGTTAATGGTTATGGAGAAGCCAGGTATGTACACCCATGAGATGGCATCTATCCTTCGCCACTTTGGTGCATGGGAAGCAGCCGGCGCAGATGGAGGCGGTAGCGCACAATTCAACCTCGGCGGACAGATTCTCAACCCCACTACTGAAGGAACACCTCGCGCTGTAGGTAATAGTATATTCCTTTTCTCAACTGCTCCAGATGACAATATCGTGACCGAAATGCGCACTACAAGCACTTTTATGCGATTACCAAAATATGCGGCTATCAAACCTGACTTCTTGGGGTATAACCAATATGGTATGTTAATTGACAAGAAATTACCAGGTGTTACTTTGACTTGCAATCCAGAGACTGGTTATATTACCGAGGATGGTTACTTCGTATGCCTTGGCAGCGGTGTCTTAACCGCATCTTATGGAGAAGCAGCGTTGCCTATCGAGATTGTTTTGGTAGATGAGGGCAATCCTACCTTGCGTCTAGACAAGGTTCTTATCTCCAACAACACCAAATACGCAATTGAGATTAACGGCGTAGTAGATAACAAGAATTTTATGATTTTACCATCTGCGGTTACTTGGACAATTGATGATCCTACTATTTGCGATATTGACAACAAGGGCGTATTAACCGGACTGGACAATGGCAAGACTACTGTGCATGGTGTATTGGGAAATACAATGCTGACCCTTGATGTAGAGGTACAAACGATGGACAAAGACATGTTGCTTTGGGAAGATATGATCAATGTAGATCAACGCTGGACAGTAAAACCCACATCATCATCTTGGAATACAGCTATGCAGATTAATGATGCAGGATTAGCAGAGTTGTACCTCAACTATACCGCAGTTCGCAACCCCAAGATTACCATGACAGCTGATACAGCGTTATATGCCACTCCTCGTTTCTTCGAATTGCGCATGACTCCTCCAAGTGATCTAATTTCGCGCATAGACATCAAACTTATAGCCAACAATGGTATAGAAAGTAATCACACATACTTAGAGCCAACTGCTGATCAAGCATTGAAAATACAAATTGACATAGATAGTGTCTTTGGCGTGAACAACGATATAGCTATCTATCCTGTGCAACTCCACACCATCTCTTTTACCCTCAATGCTAAAGCAAACAAACAAGAATACCATATCCCTTTCGAAGGTATTTACTTGCACTATGGTGAGCAGATTGCAAGTAAACTTGAGGATGCCCCTACATCTAAATCAGTATCAGATACACAAAAGCTCCTCTACAACGGACAATTAATAATTATCAATAACAATAAAATTTACAACATTTTAGGTCATGAAATCACTGAAAAGTATTAATCCTTGGCTTTGGGTACCTACCTTGTATTTCTTGGAGGGTATTCCATATTTCTTGGTGAACAACCTTTCTATGGCAATGTTTACCAATTTGGGTGTGCCTAACGGCGAGATGTCATTCTTCACCACATTGCTTTATTTCCCATGGGCATTGAAGTTCTTGTGGGCTCCATTCGTGGATTTGATTAAGACAAAACGCTGGTGGTTCATCACGATGCAATTCCTTATGTTAGGATTAGCAGTATTGACTATCTTCTCTATTCCTCAACCAGACCCAGCCACTATTGCTGCAATGGGAACTGATGTCACACTATTTACTGGCGTATTGATTGCGTTCATTATTATGGCATTCGCTAGTGCAACTCATGACATTGCGGCAGACGGCTTCTATATGTTAGCTCTAAAGCCTGGTGTACAAGCAGAAATGATTGGTTGGCGTAGCGTATTCTACCGACTCAGCAACGTATTCTGCAATTCTGCACTCATTGCTATACCTGGTATTATCTATGATTGGACAAAAGAGCAAGGAAATGAAAGTATGCCTTTCGGATGGCAAGTGACCATTGGTGTAATTGCTGCCATCTTCATTCTTATGGCTATCTGGCATTTATTCTTTACCCCACGTCCAGATTCAGACAAACCAAACGAGGATATTAACGCCAAAAAGATTATTGCTGACTTTGGTCAAGCGTTTTCTACTTTCTTCAAGAAACCTGCACTTTGGGTTGCCATTCTCTTTATGCTTCTCTATCGTTTGCCAGAAGGATTTTTGCTCAAAATGCTTTATCCATTCCTTTTCGCTACACGAGAAATGGGTGGTTTGGGTATGTCAAACCAAGAGTTTAGTGTAGTTTATGGTACATTTGGTGTCATTTTCTTGCTTATTGGTGGTATTCTTGGTGGAGCATTCATATCACGTGTTGGCTTGAAGAAAGCTTTCTGGTGGATGGCATTAGGTATGACTCTGCCATGTTTGAGTTTCGTTTACCTCAGTGAGTTTATGCCTACCAACATGATTAATATCGCAGTGGCTATTGCGGTTGAGCAATTCGGTTACGGCTTCGGTTTCACCGCATATATGATGTATATGATGTACTTCTCTGAAGGCGAATTCAAGACATCCCACTATGCTATCTGCACCAGCTTCATGGCTCTCAGTATGATCCTTCCTGGTTTAGGCGCCGGCTTCATCCAAGAAGAGACTAGTCCTACTCAAAAGACTATTGCATATGTGGCTAATGACTCGATATCTCTTTCTGCACCTATCGGATACAACCAAGACTCTTTGTTCTTTAATGGTTGGGCTACTGTTTCTCTTGACAGCACCGGAAATATCGTTGAAGAACTTTATGCAAAACCAAAAGACACAATTGTTGTTGAGGGTAGCAAAGAACTCTATGCTAGTTTCAGCACAATGCAATTTGTTAAATATCAAGTTACATATGACTCCCAACCTGACATCGAGAATCAGGCGATCAACTATCATGTTGTAGGAGATACATTAGCAGCACCTATTGACGTTAAACAATACAAAAAAGAACAAAAAGAGGCTAACAAGCTTAAACATTTTGTTAAAACTCCATTGGGTACTGTCACTATTCAACAAAGAATTAAACTTGACACAATCAAAACGGTTATACCTCTAACTGCAATGTATCAACTTGAAGATTTGCAAAATTCAGCAATAGCACAACCTACAGATTCTAATTGTGACATCAAGTTCACCACTGCAGAAGGTAAGATGTCTGATTATCGTTGGTTCTTCTGGATGGTTATTTGCTGCAGTTTAGCTACATTCTTTGTTACCTTCTTAGCATACAAACGTGTTGATCCTAACTACGGTAAAAAATAATTCTAATTAGATGCAAATCAAACGTATCATACCGAACTCGCTGACCTGTGCAAATCTTTTGTGCGGGTCAGTGGCGGTATATATGGCAACTCAACAGGAGTTTGTACTTGCCTTTGCCTTGATTATCGCAGGTGCCATCTTTGATTTCTTTGATGGTGCCTCTGCTCGTTGGCTCAAAGTGCCATCACCATTAGGCGTACAGTTGGATTCTTTGGCAGACGACATCACTTTTGGTCTGGCACCCGCTATGGCACTGATGTGTTATCTCAAGCCCATCATTGGCTGGTGGAGTCTTATTGCATTGCTCATGGCAGCGTTCTCCGCGCTCCGATTGGCAAAGTTCAATATCGACGAACGCCAAACTACTTCGTTTATTGGTCTAGCGACACCACCCAATGCTATATTCTGGGCATCAATAGTATGTTGGTTGCACACACTGACATTACCAACATGGCTACCATGGCTGCTATTGGGCGGTAGTCTAATTAGTTGCTATCTCCTCGTTAGTGAAATCCCATTCTTCAGTTTCAAATCGGCAGGAGAAAGTAAAATGCGTATGAGCATTTTCCTCTTTGGATGTACAGCTATCATGGGTACTTGCGCCACAATAGCTATCATCCATCACCAAATATCCATCGCTATTTTCGCAGGTGCGTTATGTGTGATATGGTATATCCTATTCAATTTCTGTACATTATTTGACAAGAAACGCCAATGAAATCCCTAAAAGTTCTTTGCGCTGTATGGCTAGTTTGTTGCACTGTGTATGTTTCTGCAGAAGATATGCCTGCGGGATATTACAATGCCATCCAAGGCACTAAAGACTCCATGCTCAAGACAGCACTTCACCAAATCATTAAAGGAGGTGAACGATATATTTATGGCCCAAGCACATATCACACCACCAACAAGATTCAAAATGGAGACACTATCTGGAAAGTTGGCGATCTAAAAGCCTACGGAACTTGGCATGGTTTTCAAAGTAGCGATCAGCAATCAGATGGAACAATTTGGGATATGTACTCCACAACCAAACGCTATTTCCCTATCAAAGGTGGTAGTGCTGCAGGAATGGATATTGAACATAGTCTGCCTAAATCATGGTGGGGCGGTGACGAAAACGATGCATACATAGACTTATACCACCTCAATCCTGCTGATCGTGTAGCTAATAACAACAAGTCCAATTACCCTCCAGGTATTTTGAATGATTCCAACAAAGTCAACAATGGCATTTTCTTTATGGGAAAAGATAAGGAATGGAATGACTACGCATTCAGTGTTATTGATGAATATAAAGGAGACTTTGCTCGCGCATATTTCTATATATCAACCGCTTACCACGACATGAAGTGGGACGCCACTTATAGCAAGTATGTCACCAACTCATCATATCTCACCTTCACCTCATATCTAATTGAAGTTCTCCTACAATGGCATCGTATTGACCCTGTCAGTGAGAAAGAAATCAACCGATTGGATGCGATTTCATCGATACAACACAACCGCAATCCTTTTATTGAATATCCCGAATTGGTGGAATATATCTGGGGGAACAAACGTGGTGAGGTTGTAGATATTAGCCAACTAACACGCACTACTTCAGAGGATTACACGATTCCTACCGACACTATCAATCCGGAGGCTTACCCTGCCACAGAAGTGACAACCAACTCATTTACAGCCAATTGGAAAGATCAAGACCGTAACTCCTATTTGCTAGAGGTGTTCACTCTCCAACATTCTGGTCACAACGATACACTTGTTTCCATGCCAGGATTTAACAAGGATATAGTATCTGCGTCTAACAATAAGCTCCAATGGCTTAAGGAGGATGGTACTACTGCACAATACCGCCAAATGGACGGTAGCCATGCTACTAGCCTCTCTAGTACAACCGAGAAACGCCAAATTCGTTTTACTAATTTTGGTAAAGCATCTCAAAATACATTCCTCACCGTTAGGTGCTGCGTATTCAAAGGCGACAAATCTGCCGATTTGCAACTGATTGACAATAACAACAATGTGCTTTACACCCAACCACTCAGCCTTGATGAAGAGTACTACACTTTCTCCATACCAGAAGGAACAATGTCTATCTCACTCATGCAAAAGGAGATAGGCACAAAGTCCAAAGGGTACCATCGTATTTCCGTACAAGAGGCATATCTCTACTATGGTGATTACCAATCTACGGAAGTGCACCTTGAAGGTTCCCCCTTTACCCTCACAGACATCTCCTACTCCGTTACTCATGAGCTACCTGTAGGTACTTCTATATACTACCGCGTTACTCCAGAAGGCTTACGCACATCCAACACAATCACCACCTACCCATATTCCAGTACAGATATACCAACAATCACTACATCTACTGCTACCTACAAGAAAATTATTCAACACGGAGAATTGTATATTGTGCGAGATAATAACACATATGACATACTAGGTCGCAAACATGAATAACAAATCTATCTCACCCATATTGCCCTTTCTCATCCCTACAACCATTCTTTGGGTAGGAATTGCAGTTTTGCTGTATATATATACCAAACATGAACTTCATCTCCTACTTTGCCAACCACATACAGCATTTCTTGATACTATCGTACCTATCTTCTCGAATTTAGTAGACTGGCTTCCTTATTTAATTGTTGTATTATTGCTTTTCTATCGCGCAGGTTGGGCTACGTTTATGGCAAGTAACCTGTTACTTACTACGCTGATCGTACAACCCATCAAGCATATTGTGCATGCACCACGCCCACTGACTTGGTTTGCCGAGAACTACCCAGATATTTCGCTGCCGTTGGTTGAAGGTGTGAGGATGAATCATTGGCTATCTTTCCCTTCTGGACATACGACCACATTCTTCGCACTATTCTTCTGCATGAGTATTATCCTATGCGCAGAAAATATAAAAGGAAAATATATCTTGTCTTTTATTTGTTTTCTTTGTGCTAGTTTTGGAGCATACACCCGTATTTACCTCTCGCAACACTTTGCATTGGATATTTTTGCAGGAATTTTGATAGCTGTTTTATCAACCCTACTTTTGTACTATTTTCTCGTTTTGAAGACCCAAAATACCCGTTTTTGGGGTTGGAGAATGCAAAAATTGAGAAAATAACACAAAAGAACGTATTTTTTCAAAAAATATTTGGTCAATTCAAAAAAAAGCAGTACCTTTGCACCCGCTTTCGTGAAGAGAGCAAGGGTTCCGTTAAATAATGAGACATTGAATGGGCGTTTAGCTCAGCTGGTTTAGAGCATCTGCCTTACAAGCAGAGGGTCGGCGGTTCGAATCCGTCAACGCCCACCATTCATTCGCATTCGGGCGTTTAGCTCAGCTGGTTTAGAGCATCTGCCTTACAAGCAGAGGGTCGGCGGTTCGAATCCGTCAACGCCCACAAAAGATTGGTTAAGAAATTAATCAATCTTTTTTTATTTCTACAACAGACTCTTTATACTCATCACTTGTAGTTTATAACTAACTATCAACACCGTTACCACCCCGATACCACTCCAAAGGGATAAGCATAGGATAAGCGAGAGATACTTAAAGGTTAACTATAATTAACAAACCCTTGCGCAGAAGCGCAAGGGTTTGTCAGAAAGTATCTTATTTTATATATAATTTTGTCGTGGCTTTGCTTCGAACAAAATCGGGATGTTCTTATTGAATATCCTTGACAAGACGGACAGATAGACCAGAGTAGCGATAGAGGTTGCCCGTACGCGCTAAGACAGAGCTAAAGGAGAAGCATTTCGCCTGTTTGCTATCGCCCTCCGTGGAAGACCAACAATAACCATCATTCTGCACGTAACGGACAACTGAGCCATGGCGGTAGCTTTCGGCAGGCAGGAAGACTGCACCTGCGGCTTCTAACTTCGACCACTGCTCTGCAGTGAAAGATTGATAAGCAGCATAAAAATCAACACCATAACTACTATGGAAACCTGATTTGAAGGTAACACCCTCTGGGCAAACCCAATTGTCTGGCAAGAAGATTAAACCATTTACACCATTAACTTGAGCAACACCGCATAGTGCATCAGCATTGGTGCGATTGTGGCGCAAATAATCCCATTCATCATCGGTCAAAGTACGCCATGTATTAGGAGCGTCATTACCAATCTTATTCGTTCCCCAATCTACGAACGAACCACTATAATCACTCTCGTCAGTAGAAGTACTTACACCAAAGTTGGTTGCAGCAGTACTCCAACCGAATAAATCAACCTTATCAGCCAAAGCAGTACCTATTTTTGAATCACCATAAATAGCATCAGTTGATACACTACCACCTGTTACGTTATCAGTACCAATATAATCGTATTGTTTTTCAGCAAACGACCATGTGTTGGTAGATTGGGTATATTGCAAGTTACCAGGAGAGAAAGTGACTTGCTTGGTTGCACTCACAGAGAATACACCAATGCCTTGCGAAGGAATTGAAGGGTTATCAGGATTTGTTGGATCTTCTGCATCTGCAGGCGCAACCATACTGATACTGTCTACTTTAGCTACAGTACCATCACTGAAATAAATATAAAACTGTGCAGAAGCACTAATCGTCATCATCATGGCGATGACTACCATAAACATCTTTTTCATATTGTTGATTTTTAATTGTTTTTGATTAAGGAATAAGGAACAAGGAGCAAAGACTTATTTGTTTCGTCTAACCAGTCGTAGGTTATCAGTCTTGATTCTTGGTTCCTGGTTATTGGTTCTACAACCTAATGCCCATTACATCGTACCAAACTTGCTTGCCATCAGGCATCGTGGCACGGATAAATAATTTGCCATTGAATAGGACTTTGTCTGTCGTTGCTTTGTCCAAAGAAGTCACTTCTTCCAACGAATTAGTGATCTCATCCTGCTTTACCATGGCAAAAGTGATACTACGCACACCTGTCACATCTGCCTCGGGCACACTGACAGCAAGACTCCCCTTGCTGCATAATACACTAAAGTCTGTTACTGAAGTGTAGTCCAATTGCACCACCTGCTTGCTGCCATCCGCCATTTGCACCACCATAGCAGGTACAAGTTCGGCATCCTGAGCAAGAATAGGCACACTTACACTACATAAGAACAGACTTAGTAGAAATAAGAATAACTTTTTCATAGGCTTAATAAGTTAAATTGTTTCAAAGTTTCAATTCGCAAAGGTACAACTATTTTTTGAAATATGCAAGAAAAATGCGCCTTGCGTGCATTTTTCAGTTTAGAGGACGCGGCGAAGCCGCTACAGTTTAGAGGTTAGAGGTTAGAGGTTAGAATACCCGAATATGATTCGGGAATCATAAACAAAGAAAAAAAGTGTTTGGAAAATTTGGAAATACGAGATTTTTTTAGTATCTTTGCAGTCGCATTTAGCAAGCTATTATGATCACATTTATCATCTCACTCATAGCCCTGGTGGTTGGATTCGTGCTCTACGGCACGTTCGTGGAGCGTGTGTTTGGTATTAACGAAAAAGCACAGACACCTGCGCTCACTATGACGGATGGTGTGGATTTTGTGCCGATGAAACCGTGGAGAATCTTCCTTGTACAGTTCCTCAATATCGCAGGACTAGGTCCTATCTTCGGCGCTATCATGGGTATATTCTATGGTCCTGCGGCATTCCTGTGGATAGTACTTGGAACCATCTTCGCAGGCGGTGTGCATGACTACCTCAGCGGTATGCTTTCCATCCGTAAAGGCGGGGCTTCCCTGCCCGAAATCGTGGGAACAGAGTTGGGCAAGGGCGTGCAGATCTTTATGCGTCTGCTCTCCATTGTATTGCTGGTATTGCTGACCACTACCTTCCTTTCGGGTCCTGCTACCTTGCTGCAAGGACTGGCAGCACTGGGAACAATGCCATTCAAGGGACATCTTATCCCTATTGTATGGGTATTGATTATCTTTGGCTATTATACATTGGCTACGGTGCTACCTGTAGATAAACTGATTGGGCGATTCTACCCTATCTTCGGCGGTGTGTTGCTCTTTATGGGTATCGGTATCATGGTGGTGATGCTGAGCCAGTTTGGAGGAGAAATGCCCGAATTGACCGATGGTTTGCACAATCGCCAAACCAACGGTTTGCCCCTCTTCCCGATGATGTTTGTTAGCATCGCTTGTGGTGCTATCTCTGGTTTCCATGGTACACAGTCGCCGTTGATGGCACGTTGCGTCACCAACGAACGTCAAGGACGTTGGATCTTCTATGGTGCGATGGTGGCAGAGGGTATTCTGGCATTGATTTGGGCTGCCGCAGCAGGCACGATGTTTGCTGACCCAGAGGCAGGTTTGTACGGAATAGACGGCCTTCAAGCCTTCGCCGCAGCGCACCCAGGCGAGAATATTGCTGCCTTGGTAGTGGACAAGGTTTCTCGTTCGTGGCTAGGTACAATAGGCGGCATATTAGCGATTATTGGTGTGATTGCGGCTCCTATCACTTCGGGTGATACGGCTTTGCGTTCGGCTCGACTGATTGTAGCAGACTTTATGCACCTGAACCAACGCCCCATCCGCAACCGACTGATGATTGCTATTCCGCTTTTCTTATGCGTATTTGGCATGGTTTTCGTCGATTTCAACGTCGTTTGGCGCTATTTTGCATGGACTAATCAAACATTGGCTGTCTTCACTTTGTGGGCAGGAACAATATTCCTCTACAAGAACTCACGCAAAATGAAGAAATACCCATATGCATACCTAATTTCGCTGATTCCAGCGTTGTTTATGACCATGGTGAGTGTAAGTTATATTTTCATTGCACCCGAAGGCTTCCATTTCGCTAAACTTGGTTTGAGTTGGGTAGCGTACATGATTGCGGGAATTACCACAGTGGCATTGCTCGGAGGGTTTGCCTATTGGACAAAGAGCCAAGAACAAGGAACCAAGATTCAAGACTAAATACCTTTAAAACCCTTAAAACTTTTAAAACGATTAGAACTTCTAACGATTATGATACAATTTGCATCTTTTGTAATATCTAGTCCGGATGTCATGCAGTGCCCACAAAGCACTATTCCAGAATATGCTTTCATTGGTCGAAGCAATGTGGGTAAGTCAAGCCTCATCAATATGCTCACGCATAATCCTAAACTGGCAAAAACTAGTCAAAAACCAGGTAAGACATTGCTTATCAACCACTTCCTAATCAACGCAGGCACTGACCAACATTGGCATTTGGTCGATTTGCCAGGTTATGGTTTTGCGCAAGCAGGCAAAAAACAACGAGCGAAACTCAAGACAATGATTGAGCGCTACTGCCTTTTGCGTGAGGCATTGGTGAGTTTATTTGTATTGGTGGACTGCCGCCACGAGCCACAACAGATTGACTTGGAATTTATGGAGTGGTTGGGAGAGAACGAGATACCATTCTCCATCGTATTTACCAAAGCCGATAAGTTGGGCAAGCAGAAGTTGGCTGCCAATGTAGAGAGTTACAAGCAGAAACTCTTAGAAACATGGGTAGAATTGCCTCCCATCTTTGTGACTTCTGCCGAGAAAAGTATCGGTGAATCCGAGCTGATTTCGTATATTGAAGGGATTAACCGCGATTTGACGAATCGCGGATGAGACCGTTGCACTGTTAGACGCTAGACCACTTTGTTGTTAGATCGCTTTGCTGTTAGATATTGAATGAATTTTGATATATTACATACGGAGGATATTCGTGTGGAGTATTGCGGCAATTCGCGTCGTGATATTCAAGCTGTGCTTGATGCCTGCCGCGAGGAGCGCCGTCCGTATGTAGTAATTAAAGATGATTGTTCAGCGCAGCAAAGCTGCTGTTCAGAAGTTCAGAATGGTTCAACATTGTCTTCTATTTTGGTTCCAGTGACGATGTTGGAAGAGGAGGTGTATAAAGCAGAAATTTGTACCTACTTGGCTCGTAAGACAGGTGCACACCTTATATTATTACGCGCCAATGACTATGGCAGCAAGGCCATCAAGAACACCCAACGCATCATCACTCATATCCAAACCATCGCGGAGCGCACAGGCGAAACTATCACCTACGAGGAGCGCGTCGCCAAAGGCGATAGTTTCCATATACATAAGGAACTTCACCTATATCCGATAACCGATAACCGATATCCGGATCTTATTCTCCTCACCGCCAGTCGCGAGTATGGTTTGGATGATTGGCTCTTTGGTCCACCAGAGCAATATGTGATTCGCCACAGTCACGTACCCGTGATGCTTGTCAATCCACGCGCAGACCTTTTCTCGCTATGTGATTGATTATTTGCGCAAATATCGCATTATATTTGTACAATTCAAAAAAAAGTTGTATCTTTGCAACACGATTAAAGATAAATACCATGTTCACACAATCTGATCTTGCCCAATTAGAGGCACGCGGCATCTCTGTGGAGAAAGCCGAAAAACAACTCCAGTCTTTTGCTACTGGTTTCCCAGAATTGGATATCGTTTCTGCCGCTTCGGTAGGAAACGGAGTGCTTAACCCATCCGAAGAGGAGATTGATGCCTATGTCAAAGCGTGGCAAGACTACC
The DNA here is from genome assembly GCA_017556705.1 of Paludibacteraceae bacterium. Classification (GTDB taxonomy): domain Bacteria; phylum Bacteroidota; class Bacteroidia; order Bacteroidales; family Paludibacteraceae; genus Colicola. Next base: position 80,998 of record JAFYMG010000009.1, read on the forward strand.
TCAACGAGGGACATACCGTACTAAAATTCGTTCCTGCTAGTGGAGCTGCTAGTCGTATGTTCAAAAACCTTTTTGAGTACCTTGAAGATGGCAAAAAGACCGATTTCATCGAAAAATTCCTCTCTGAGAAAGATCACTTTGCTTTTGGTCCTCAACTCGCTAATCTCGACGAGCAAGCTGCTGTTAGCCACCTATTGAAAGATATGAACTATGGCAATTTGCCTAAGGGATTGCTACTGTTCCACTCCTATGAGGACGGTCCACGTACCCCAGCTCTAGAGCATCTGGTAGAGGGTGCCATGTACGCATCTTCCAAAGGCGAAGTGAATATCCACTTCACCGTAAGCCACGAGCATCTTCCTCTCTTCCAAGCACATATCGCAGAACACCAAGCTGCATACGAGGCTAAACTAGGTGTGAAGTTCCATGTGTCTTACTCCGAGCAGAAACCTTCTACCGACACTCTCGCTGCCACCCCAGATGGTACACCATTCCGCACTGAAGATGGTAAATTGCTCTTCCGTCCAGGTGGACATGGTGCACTCATTGAAAATCTCAACGAGCAAAATGCAGACGTCATCTTTATCAAGAATATCGATAACGTAGTGCCAGACCGCCTCAAAGGCGATACTGTTCGATACAAACAACTGCTTGCAGGTGTGTTGGTTACAGAGCAAAAGAAAGCCTTTGAGAAGCTGCAAGATCCTTCTCTATCAGCAGAGGAGCGCGCTCGCCTTGCACGCCCATTGCGCGTGTGCGGTGTAGTGAAGAATACGGGTGAACCTGGCGGTGGTCCATTCCTCGTTCGCGAAGAAGATGGCAGTATCTCTTGCCAAATCTTAGAGTCGAGCCAAATATCCGACCCAGCACTCATGCAACAAGCTACCCACTTCAACCCAGTGGATTTGGTATGTGCTACCCGCGATGCGGAAGGAAAACCATATCATTTACCAGACTTCGTGGATGAGAAGACGGGCTTTATCTCGCACAAATCAAAAGATGGTAAAGAGTTGTTAGCCTTGGAGTTACCTGGACTATGGAATGGTGCAATGAGCCGTTGGAATACGATCTTTGTGGAGGTACCTGTATCCACCTTTAACCCAGTAAAAACAGTCAACGACCTCCTCCGTCCAGAGCACCAATAAAATAGTAAAACACCAAGTAGTACAGCTACACTAAACTATCACCGGTCATGTACGGAGTGGTAACGGTGTGGTAACGGTGTGGTAACGGTGTGGTAACGGAACAGACGAGGAACCGGAAAGGAATCTGCAATGACGGGAAATAAAGCATATTTCTTTGATATGGATGGAGTGCTGTTTGACTCCATGCCCAATCATGCTATCGCGTGGGAAGAAGTGATGAAAGCACACGGGCTGTCGTTCACCGCCCGCGACTGCTATATCAACGAGGGGCGCACTGGCGAATCGGTGATTCGCGAAGCAATGTGGAAAGCCCACAATCGCGATGCGACACCCGATGAAATCGAGACTATCTATGCAGAGAAATCTGCCTATTTCCATCAAATAGGAGAGACCTACCCTATTGCACATGTGGCAAAAGTACTGCAATATGTGAAATCATGCGGCAATCAGATTTGGGTAGTAACCGGTAGCGGACAACGCACATTGCTGGATAGTTTGCAAACTACATTCCCCGGTATCTTTCAGTCGGATAGAATGATTACCGCCTTTGATGTCACCCATGGAAAGCCAGATCCAGAACCTTATCTGAAGGCTTGGGAGCGTTCTGGATTGCCCAAGGAGCAATGTTTTGTCATAGAAAATGCGCCACTCGGCATCCGTTCTGGAAAAGCAGCAGGATTGACAGTTTATGCGGTGAATACGGGCATTCTTACACGAGAAGACCTAGCCCAAGCGGACCAAGTCTTCGATAATATGACCGAACTACTAGAGTTTTTGAAGCAATAAGGATTATTAAACACAAAAAACAGACGAAGAGATTTTCTTCGTCTGTTTTATTTATCATCCTTCAACTATTCCTTAAAGAATTTGCCTACACGCGTTCCTACCTGTACGATATACATTCCTGCCCCAAGGGATTGTACTGGCAAGTTGGTCAGTGCACCTTCTACAACATGAGTCAACACGATATTCCCATGAAGATCATATACATAAATCATTTCTCCCTCACAAGCAGAGTTCATAAACACATTCAAATATGCGGATGCAGGATTAGGATAAAGCATCAATGCCAAGGTTTGAGTAGATATATTCTCTAGGCTAGTAGCATTCACGTCCTTAAAACTAATTGGCTGCGTACAAGTTTCACCATACATATTAGTAATCAGCGCGCGCACATACGAACCTTGATAACCCTTGTAGCTGAAAGTATTGCCAATACCCACCACAGTACTTCTCGCCGAGGAAGCCGATGACGAAGTCTTATCAGTAGCATATATCCAATGTATCAATCCATTTGCTTCTATCGTGATAGTTTTCTCGCTTTCATCCAGATGGATGGCAGCAATACGGGGTGCTTTTCCCTCACCCGAACCTTTAGGCTCGTAGCAAAAATAACTCTCACCCTTACGCATCGCATCTTTCAGCTCCTCTGTGGTCAGTTCTTCCATCAACATAAAATTATAATTACGGAACAACTGTTCGTTGTTGTGCGTATCATCGCCCGAGTAACCAAACACATTACGCGCTGGCATCGTGCGTTGCAGTATCTGATCCCACAAGATGCGATCATTTGGGCGGCGATTGCCTTGGTTATACACCTCTAGTCCCACCAAAGAAGGATAAGTATTAAAGTTGGTTGCATGCCATCCTGGACCATTCTTCTGCGTCTCGCTATAGGTGTTATCTATGCTCCAGTATTGTCCAGGGTGATTGATAATCTGCATACCACCTAGTGCATAAGTGTATGCATAAGATTCTTGCAACGAAGCAAACTCTTGTCCTTGACGGCCTGTAAAGAAGTCATTATGATGGTTAAACTCACCGCCCGTACGCTCGCTCCAACTATTAGTATTATCTTTACTCAGTTCATTACCTGGTACCGCCAACATACCCAATGCCTCTGGATCACGAGCTGGTACACCGCTCATATATTGTGGAAACAATTCCCAAGGATAAGGGTTGTAGTCATGGTCTGTCAGTGCCAAGATTTTATATCCCGCAGCATGGTACTTATCCACCACATTGGCTGTTGTAAACTCATCGATGGCATCATTGGATTGAGTAGTATGCGTATGGAAATTGCTCTTGTATTGGTTGATAGTCATCCAGTCAATATCAGCATACGGATTATCATAAATCACTGGTTCGCAGTCCGATCCCTCAACCACTTTCACATATACCGCACGGTGTGCCTTTGTAGTGGTTCCATTGAGTTCAATATCCAAATAGAAACCATAGATACCCAACTCTGGATTATTGATTACATAATACTCCTCACCATTACTACCCTTGCTGAGCGTGATAGCCGATGACGACTGATTATTATGATTCATGCGGAAATTGACATTATAACCATTCTTATTGGCTATCTTCACCATCATCTTTACCGGGGTACCAGGATGAACCACAGCAGGTTCCACCTTGAAATACTCCAAGTCAATGTCCGAACTACCCCATGCCGTCTCGGTCACAGTCAACTTATTTGTCAAATACGAATATACCACCTTTGCTTTCAAGCAGTTATCTGAAACAGTAGCACTCACTAGTTCGCCCATATCGCTACCCGAATTCACGCTGCCATAATGCACGGAGATCACTTTGCTATCTGTCAAACTCACCTCTGCACTCAATTCATAATTGCCATCCACAGTCATTTTCACTCCATTGGCTGTAAAGTTTGTCGCTGAAGCGGCAGATTGCTCATAGGTGCCATCGGCAAAGACCGCTACACGCTGCCACGAGGTCGTGCTACGGCTACTCTTAAAACCGATATCTTTTGGCGAAGCCATCAGCAGTTCGCCATCGCAGTTGCTACCGCTGTTGAGGTTCCAGTAGTAGGAATATTTCTTTCCATCCACTGGTATCTCCTTAATCAAAAGTTGCGCTGCGACGGGCGTCTTACCATCTTTATAGAAAGAGCCCTTTTGTGTAGGAGTACCCTCACAAGTGAGTGTAGTAGTGCCTTCGCCTTTCATGAAATACCAAGTGATGTCTGTATAGTCCATGTTTTTTTGCACGGAGTTCTTGGTCGAAGTGCCAATATACTCAGGTTCTACAGTCAATACCTCACCAAATGCAGAACCCCAAGTGCGGTCGTCATGTTCACCTTCCACTTTGTAATTAGAAACGACATAATTTTTATTGAATAGCCATGAACTATAATACTCGATTTCATCGGTTGTCCAATCGGCATCAGCAGATGTTTGTACAAAGCCAAAACGATTATCCGTAGAAGTGATGTGAAGAGAATTTACATAGTCACGCAATTCCGCTCTGTTATACCAAAAAGCCGGTGAAAACATCACACATCTCTCAAACAAATTAGGGTGCTGCATGGTAGCATAGAAAGCGAAAAGTCCTGCCACATCTGCCCCCATGATGGTACAGGCTGATTTGTTCGATAAAATCGCGTATTTCTGTTCAAACGCTGGTTTGAAATCATTAACAAAACCCTTGAGGAACTCATCCGCATGACCTGTTCCAGCAAACTCCTCATTCTCCCAAGGTGTAAACTCTGGCAGTTGCGCATAGATAACTGCAATAATTCCTACCTCCACACCTTTTTTCTCCAATTCAGCTACCGCTTGAGCCACGCCCCAAGAGTCGGAATAGAGGATCCGGTCACCCATCTCGGAATCTGAACCCGCATCACGGTAACGCTGATGGCGACCGAACATGTAGATAACAGGATATTGCTTTGTTTTATCATAATCACTTGGCAGAAGTATCTGCACAGGATATTGTTTGCCCGCAATAGTCCAGTTTTCGGTGATACCCACATTCTCATACACCGCAGCCCATTTTTCCACCACATCAGGATTTCCCACTACAATTCGATTACTTACCTCACCACCAGATGCGGTCTTTTCTACATACTTCCAATCAGGTCCGCAGATATACTTATATCCCTCCGACGCACTCACATCTGCTGTAGTAATACCCGATACAGTCACAGTAAACTTGTCATTCTCACCTACTCTAGTCATCGGTACCGCAGCACCCGCAGACCATGAACTAAGTTGAGGCAAACCTCCTACCACATAGCATTCCTTAGTACCATCTGGTACATTCACGGTAAAAGTCACATCTGCTATAGCAACCAAACTGCATAGCGTTGAAAATAAGATAATAAAATACCTTTTCATATTAATATCTTTTTATAGAAAAATATCCTCTGGATAAGTAACCTGAGTAAGATACAACCCCTCAGCAGGGGCAGAGTCACCAGCTGCACAGCGATTATGTTTGGCAATAACCTCAGAAAACTGATCTTTTGTCATTTTACCACGACCGACCTCAAATAATGTTCCAACCACAGCTCGCACCATATTACGCAAGAAACGGTCGGCAGAAATAGTGAATACCGCATGACCATTGCCTAAACATTTCCACTCGGCTCGTGTGAGGTCACAAATGGTAGTTTTGACATCGGTATTCGTGCGGCAGAAGGATGCGAAGTCTTGTTTACCAATCAATAAATTTGCAGCCTCATTCATCGCTTGAAAATCCAATCCTGGGCGCACGCGCGTGGCTTGCGTGCAAAGAAATGGATCTTTATGATCCACGATATGATATTCGTATGTACGGCGTACAGCATCAAAGCGAGCATGCGCATCATCTGTCACGCGAAGAATATCATAAATAGCGATGGAATCGGGTAAAATTCCGTTTAAACGGAATACAAGCCTTTCGCCTTCTCGCCTCATAGCCTCATCGCCGATATCCAAGTGTGCGTACATTTCACGCGCATGGACACCCGCATCCGTGCGCCCAGCAAAGGTCAGAGGCACTTCCTCACGGAAAATCATTGCCAATGCCTGCTCAATCGTCTCTTGAACAGTAATACCATTGGGTTGGCGTTGTGAGCCATGGAAAGCAGTGCCATCATATGCAAATCGGAGAAAAAAGCGCATATTGTGTTTAGTGGACGCCCTGAAGGGCTACTGTTTAATGTTTAGAGATAAAAGACTTAACTTGCTGGTTGATTTCTGGGGAGAGGTTTTTAAACCATGCTATGGCACAACCTCCGCCGATAAGTACTATAGAACGAATAATACTGCTTAACCATATATTATTGATTGGCAAGTACTTTTGCCAAAGGAAATTCAAATTAAGAATCAACACTATCAGAATCAAAATCTGCAAATGCTGACGTGTAAAAGTTGGTGCATGAAGTGTAAAACGTACCGTTAATACAATCAGTATGAAATAAATAGCATAGGCAATGAGATTACTCACTGCAGCACCTTCCATTCCTAGATGAGGAATGAGCAAGTTGTTAAGTAAGATGGAGGTTATTGTTAGAATAAATGAGAACAATAACGAAAACGCATAAAATCGCGAATAATTGAGTGCAGACGATGTAAACGAACAAACAGCGATAAATAATTGGCTAGTGCCGAGTATCAACACCACTTGACGTGCAGATGCATAGGTCTCACCATTGGGCAAGATATGAAATATAAGATCAATATTCAACCATATCACGCAAAGGATTATTCCCCCAATAAGCAACAGAGTACTACTCACTTGTTGCATGAGATGGGCCGTTTCTTGTTGGTTATTCTCCTTGATTGCAGTTGCCAATTGTGGTGACGCGATAGCTGTCATTGATCGATAAGGAATACTGACCATCACTGCAATGTAGGTAGCAATGGCGAAGATACCCGTATAGTTCAAGCCCATTTCAGCGGTGATGAAGAAGGATGAGAGAGTTGGAGCTAGCACAGACGCAACCGCAGAAATCAAGAGAAAACCGGTATATAGCAGATACTGTCGCACCAACGAACGATTATTGCGCAAGAATTCCCAATCAGGACGCAATGATATATTGCCTAACGAGAATAAATAACCCATATTGCAAAGCATTGCCACCGCATAGACAGCACACAACGCAATCACAAACCCATTGATACTCAACCATTCAAAGGCATAGAACAGATAGACTACCAACAATCCTATACGAGTAATCAGTTCGCGTACCGCACGAGGCACTACGATATGCATACGCACATTAGCATTGGTCTCAAAGATTGTTTGATAGAGCATGAAAAATGCCATTGGAAGTACCATATAATAGTATTCTACAAATAGTGGCGATTTCTCACCAAACCACTGACTAAGAGGCGAATAACATACACAATATACAATGGTAAAGAGTGCAAAACCAACTAGAGGCACTATCAGTGTCCAAAAGAAGAATCCATGGTCATCTTGGCTCTTGACTCCTTGCTCTTTACCCTTAAAATGCGGATAAAAACGGATTATTGAGGACGAAGTACCCAATTGGGCAAGTCCAATAAAGAGTGTTGCGGCATCAATCAGTACACGCGCCAATCCGATCTCTTCTGCAGAGAGGAAACGAGTAAGCACGAAGAACGTAGTAACAAAGCCCACCGCCACCCCAAGATAGGTGACGATGGTACCTTGAATACTTTGTTTGGCGATGATGCCCATAACTATAGATCGCTTCGCTATTAGACGTTAGACCGCTTCGCTGTTGGAGGTTAGACTTTCGGTGTCTAGCCGAAGGCGGTTTCTCATCTCTCAGCCCGTAGGACGGTCAGCTGAATTATTACTTCTCAATGCCGAGCAACTCAACCTCGAAAATCAAGGTAGAGTATGGAGGAATATCACCAGCTGGTTGACTGCCATAGCCCAATTGTTGTGGGATATAGAGTTTGAATTTACTACCGACAGGCATCAATTGCAATCCCTCTGTCCAACCAGCAATCACTTGATTTAAACCAAAAGTGATAGGTTCACCACGCTCAACGCTACTATCAAATACACTACCATTGATCAATGTACCATGATAGTGTACCTTTACTTTGTCTGTTGCAACTGGCTTCTTGCCCTTACCCATCTTGATTACCTCGTATTGCAAGCCGCTCTCAGTGGTGATCACGCCTTCGCGCAAAGCATTCTCTGCGAGGAATTGTTCACCTTCCTCCTTGGTGTTACCATACTTAATAGTATTCATTGTATTTTGAATATACTCACCAGCATCTTCACTTGTCATTTGCTCCTCGTAATTGAGCAAACCATTGATAAAACCTTGTTTGATAAGCGCGAAATCGGTAGCTAAGCTTGGTTCACCAATCAAACCTTTCTCCTCTTGATCTTTGATGCTCTTACCTATTTGCTCACCCATATTCACAAGTTGAGGATTCTTCACTTTGCTTGCAAGACCTTTGTTGATATAAGAAATAAGTTCTCTCTTCATTTCACCAGTAGAATCCATCAACAATACGTATTGTGCCACCTCATTACCATTGAGATAACCAAAGGCATAGTTGACACTATCAATCATATTGTTCAGCACAACTTTTTTCACTTTGCTAGGGCATTTACCTTTAATCGCTTTGCCAGCCTCTACGCTGTCAACAGACATAGCAGAAGCTTGGTATTGTGCTTGGAAATAGTCGCGTGCTACGTCTGCATCCATTACTACGGTATCAAAATACAAACCATTCACCAAACCTTGGAAGAAAAGTTTTTGATTGAGTGTCCACGCTGGATTATCAGCCAAACCAGTCTTTTCAGAGTTTTTGAGTGCTTGACCAATATTTTTACCAATTGCTGCAGTCTCACTCAATTGCTCTAGTTTACCGTCGTAACCGCGTTGAAGAGCATCGATAAATTCAACAACGGTCTCCATGGAAGAATCGTTGCGCAATTGATACATCTTGAGTTGTGCACCATTTACCAAACCGAGTGCGTAGTTCATGCTATCATTTTGGTTGGTAAGGGTAATTGTTTGTGCGGTATATGTTTTACCGCATGAAATCATTGCCAATGCTGCAATGAGAAGAATACTTACTTTTTTCATTGTTTATTGATTATAAATTGTTTATTTTATTCAATTCCTAGCAACTCTACTGTAAAGATCAATGCTGCATATGGAGGAATATTTGCACCTGCACCACGCTCACCATAAGCTAATTGATATGGCAAGTAGAGTTTGTATTTGCTACCGATAGACATGAGTTGCAGGCCCTCGGTCCAACCTTTGATTACTTGGTTCAAACCGAAAGTAATAGACTCACCACGTTTGTAACTACTATCAAATACAGTACCATCAATCAATGTACCCTCGTAGTGTACGCGCACTTTGTCGGTTGCTTTTGGTTTTTGACCAATAGTTGCCTCCAATACTTCGTATTGCAAACCACTCTCAGTAACCTTCACGCCTTCGCGCTTTGCGTTCTCAGCCAAGAATGCCTCGCCTGCTGCTTTTGCCTCGCCTGCGATTTGTGCTTCCAACTCGCTAAAAAACTTGCCCAATACTTGTTGAGCCTCTTGATAAGAGATTTGCGGTTGGTTTTTCTCCAACACATCTTTGATACCTGCTGCCAAATCAGCATACTCCAAGGAAGTTACACCACTTCCCATCAAATTTTGACCCATGCTAAGGCCAATTGCATAACTAACTTTATCCATTTTCTTAATTTAATGTTAATTTACTAATTGATTCATTCGTGTAATATATTTTCCAATAATGTCGAACTCCAAGTTCACTTGAGTGCCTACTTCAATATATTTAAAATTAGTATTGTCATGGGTGTAAGGAATGATGCACACGCTCACATAGCCCTTACCATCCACCACATCGGGGTCGCATACAGTCAGACTCACACCATTGATGCTCACCGACCCCTTATCCACACAGAAATAGCCACGCATCGCCATTTCCTTTGTACTCTCATATTCAAAGCGATAATACCAACTACCCTCTGTCTCTTTTACTTCCACACAGCGCGCTGTTTGGTCCACATGCCCTTGCACGATATGTCCATCCAATCGCTCGCCGAGCAACATCGAACGCTCCAAGTTCACCCAATCGCCTTCTTTTGCTTCGCCAAGGTTGGTGCGGTTAAGTGTCTCTTGCATAGCTGTCACAGTATAGAGGTTGTCATCCATCTTTACCACAGTCAGGCACACACCATTATGCGCAATAGATTGGTCTATCTTCAGTGTCTCTGCATACGGATTACGCAATGTAAAATGTTTATTTCCTTGTTCTTGCTCAATCTTCACGATCTGAGCCATCGTTTCTACTATTCCCGAAAACATATGTTATTTTTTTTTAATAAGTGTTTTTCCATCCAAACGATAGAAGAGCATACAATATACAGCAAATAGTATAGTTCCTATGCCCATTTTTGTCCATTCATTTACTGGCAACAACTGTGCCAAACCATAATATCCAACCAAAATGGCGATAACGATACCTGTATATATACCTATTCGACGTAAATCGTATGGAATATTGAGATGCTTGCGTCCAATAAAATACGACATCAACATTATTACCAGATAACAAACTGTACTACTTGCTGCAGAAGCTATATAGCCAATCCATGGCACAAACACCGCCTGCAGACCAAACGTAATCACCACACCTATCAGCGAGAAATACGCTCCCCATTGCGTTTTATCGGTGAGTTTATACCAAAAACTGAGATTGAAATACACACCTTGGAAGATGTATGTCCAGAGCACAATTGGCACAATCTTCAGTCCCTCCCAATACGATGGAGCAATGATAAACTTCAGTAAATCAAGATAAAAAACCATTCCCAAAAGAATCATATACGAGAAAATGATGTAGTATTTCATCGCATCTGCATATGCTTCTACTGATTTTTTATCTTTATGTTTAGCGAATACAAATGGCTCATACGCATAGCGGAATGCCTGCGTAAACATCATCATCACCATCGCCACCTTGAAACATGCACCATAGATTCCCAATTGTGTTTGCGCATCTGCACCCGTGTAGAAGAAAGGAAAGAGAATCCTATCCAATGTTTGGTTCATAATACCACACACGCCCAATACCAACAATGGCAAGGAATATCGAAGCATCTTCCTAAGCAAAATCCATGAGAACAAAGTACTTAAGCTGCTATTATCTTCCTTAGAACTTTTCCACCCTTCCAATATTACAGGAAGCAAAAATAATGTTTGGATACCTGTTGCAAGAATATTCGCAACGAATACATACCCTACTCCATAATCAGGATTATACCACGAATTAATTATCGACCAATCTTGAATCTTTGGACACAGCACCAAGAAAAACAAATTGAGCGCAATATTCAATCCTACAAATAGTAATTTTAGCACCGCAAACTTCAATGGGCGCTTCTTGTATCGCAAATATGCAAATGGAATACTTGCAAAAGCATCTATTGCCACCGTTATGCCCAACAATGCAATAAACTCAGAGTGATCTGGATAGCCCAATACATTAGCAATTGGCGTTTGCCATACCACACAAACTACAGCAAACAACAACGAGGTTGAGAACAATGCAATCAACGAAGTACGATATACCGTCTGCGGATTCTCTCCCTCTTTGTTCACAAAGCGGAAGAACCCCGTCTCCATACCATAAGTCAGTACCACCAGTAGTAATGCCGTCCATGCATATAAGTTAGTCACGATACCATAATCCGACTGCTGTTGCAGCACGTATGTGTACAGCGGCACAAGCATCCAGTTAAGGAACTTACCCACAATGGATGACACACCATAAATAGCGGTTTCCTTTGCCAATATTTTCATTTGCAGATTACTGCTCATTCTTTCTTCCCTTCTACAATCAGTACGATTTCACCCTTTGGTGGTGTTTGTTTGTAGTGTGCTGCCAAATCCAAGAGAGTTCCACGCTGCGTATCCTCATGCAGTTTGCTAATCTCACGGCTAACACTCGCCCTGCGTTCGCCACCCATCACCTCCGCTAACTGCTCCAATGTCTTTACCAAGCGGAAAGGTGACTCATAAATAATCATTGTATGTGTCTGTTCGGCAAGGACCTTCATACGCGTTTGACGTCCTTTCTTCTGTGGCAAAAAACCTTCAAAATAAAATCGGTCATTAGGCAAGCCAGAATCCACCAACGCGGGTACAAATGCTGTTGCGCCAGGCAAACATTGCACTTCTACACCGCGCTCTACGCATGCACGCACCAACATAAATCCTGGATCGGAAATACAAGGTGTACCTGCGTCTGAAATCAATGCTACCGTCATGCCTGCAGCAATACGCTCCGCCATATCGTCGCTGGTCTCATGTTCGTTGAACTTATGATGACTCTTCAGTGGCGTATGGATATCGTAGTGCTTGAGCAGCACGGACGATGTGCGGGTGTCTTCAGCCAAAATCAAGTCCACCTCTTTCAGCACGCGAAGCGCGCGGAAAGTGATGTCCTCGAGATTGCCGACGGGTGTAGGTACGATGTAGAGCATATTTGTTGGTTATTGGACGCCCTTCGGGCTATTGGATATTGGTTATGGGTTGCCTTTTGGGCTATAGGATAACGGATCGTCTAATTCTTAACTAAAACGGCGTTTGAGTACGTTCTCAAAAAGTTGTACTGCGGTAGATTCTTTGTCCCACTCGAAGTTGTCGAGCACATAGTCCATTGCTTCACTGAGTGAATTGAGACTATTGATTTCGTCCAATGTCTTTTGCATCAGTTCGCCGTTGCCAGCAAAGAGTTCTCGTTGGAACAAGAAACGATCTCCCAATGAAATGGCTTGACGAATATCCTCTACAGCAGAACCAAACAATGAGGTTTGTGTTGGTGTTGGACGTGGTGCAGGTGCTGGCTCGGAGGTGACAGGTTCTGCTACAGATTTTGCCATATATTCTTCAACCTTTGGTTCTTCTAGAATCTCTAGTGGCATCTCCTCTGCAGGCACCTCCTGTGGGATCTCAGTTGATTCTTCTACTGGCTCTTCTATAGTTTCTTGCTCTTGTAACTCCTCTACGAGTTCGTTTTCAGTTTTCACCTCTCCGTTTGCAGTTTCAGTATCTTCTTCTATGATGAGTTCGATTTCCACTTCTGGCTCCTTAGAATGTGCGGCTACTACGCCTGCAGCCGCAAGGGCAGCCACTTCCGCTTGCAGCGTGGCAATTAAGGCTTTCGCCTCATCGCCTTCATGCCTCATCGCCTCGTTGGCTTCTTCGAGTTGCGCTACACGCGCTTCCAGAGCAGAGAGTTTCTGCTCCAGAACCGTCGTGTAGTCGGTTATTGTTTGAATAAGATTGTTCATAGATTATTTGGTTGCGTCTTCGAGTTTCTTCATCATCGCGAACATAAAGATAGCTGCGATAGCGCAAACAGCTACGAACACGCTCCATACGCCCCACAATGGCATGTCGCCCCAAAGGTTACCACCGATAGAAACGAGGTAGTTACCGATAGCGGTAGCTACGAACCAGCCACCCATCATCATACCTTTGAACTTTGGAGGCGCTACTTTACTTACGAATGAGATACCCATTGGGCTGAGAAGGAGCTCAGCGAAGGTGAGGATCAAGTATGTGTAGATCAATACGTTTGCGTTTACAAATGTAGAATCGCCAGTCACGCGTGCCAATTCTTGAGCATTAGGAGTGAGCAGACCGATACAAGCTACAGCCATTACGATGTATGCGATAGTTGCTACCACCATACCCAGTGCAATCTTGCGTGGAGCTGATGGCTCTTTGCCCTTCTTAGCCAATGCGCCGAACAATGCCATGCTGAATGGAGTCAATGCCACCACATAGAATGGATTGAATTGTTGGAAGATAGGTGCGCTTAAGGTAATACCCTCAGCAGAGATATTCAAATACTTGTATGCCAATACGCCCAATGCTGCTACGATAACTACGCCAGAGATAACTTTCGCTTTCTTCTCCTTGCTTTGTACGAGGGAGAATGCTGCATATACAATCACTACGATCATTACTAGGTTGATGATATCAAACCACATGGTCTGTACGCCTGTACAGAGTGGTTGTACGAACTCGTTAGCGAAATAGGTCAATGTCAAACCATTTTGGTGGAACGCCATCCAGAAGAATATTACTACAGCGAATACTAGGCAAAGTGCCACGATGCGCTTCTTGGTTTGCTCTGGGGTCAACTCCTCTACCTTAGCGCCACCAGTAGCAGCCACTTGCTTAGCAGAGTTCTCTACGTGCTTAAACCAAGGACGGCATGCGTAGTAGATAGCAATACTCAATACGAGTGATGCGCACGCTACCATGAAAGCGAAGTGATAACTATCGTTTACGCTTACGCCAAGGCTGGTTTGTGCCCAATCCATGATCTTCACAGCTGCGGTAGGAGCGAACATCGCACCGATGTTAATGGCCATGTAGAACAATGAGAATGCGGCATCGCGCTTGTCTGCGTACTTAGGATCGTCGTAGAGGTTACCCACCATCACTTGCAAGTTACCTTTGAACAAACCAGTACCAAAACTGATGAGTACCAATGCAGCAATCATCGCACCCATAGCAAGTTTATCTGCGCCCAATGGTACTGCGTGTAAAACATAACCTGCAAACATAACCATAATACCAATGGTTACGCACTTTCCGTAGCCAATCTTGTCTGCCAAGATACCGCCTACGAGTGGCAAGAAATATACCAGCGCGAGGAAGGTAGAATAGATTTGTCCTGCGGTTGCAGCTTCCAATCCGAAGTTCGCACGGAGGAAGAGTGCAAATACGGCTAACATGGTGTAGTAGCCAAATCGTTCGCCTGTGTTGGCAAGTGCCAATGCAAACAGACCTTTTGGTTGATTTTCAAACATAAATAAGTTCGTTTTTATGGTTAATATTAGTTTTGTTTTTCGATTTCCGATATCCTTTACCCTATATTCTCTACTATCGTGCACCAATTGTGGGTGTCCTCTATGCGACCATATTGGATATCTTGCAATACATGATAAAGTTTAGTTAATACTGGTCCTGGTTTGTCCCCGAATGAATAGGTGACATCATTATCAGAATCAACAACTTTGGTCAGCGGCGAAATCACGCAAGCTGTACCACATGCAGCTGCCTCTTGTATATCAGCCAATTCCTCTATGCGAATCCTGCGGCGAGTGACCTTCATACCCATCTCATGCGCCAAAGTCATCAGCGAGTCGTTGGTGATGCTGGGCAAGATGGCACTACTACGAGGAGTGAGGTATTCGTAGATTAGATCGCTTCGCTGTAGATCGTTCGCGTTGCTCACTGTAGATCGCTTCGCTGTAGTTCGGGCAGAGCCCTGAAGTTTGCGATACTGACGGATACCAATGAAATTGGAAGCTGTGCACTCGTCGATATACTTATGCGTTTTGGCATCGGTGAACATACATTCGTACCCCATGGCGTGTGCCGCCTCGCTGGCGCGGAAGGAGGCAGCATAATTACCTCCCACTTTCCAACAACCAGTGCCTTGGGGTGCAGCACGATCCACGGTGCGATTCACTATAGCAGGCATACCCTTGAAACCATTAGGGAAATACGGACCGATCGGCGTAGGGACGACTACAAACTCGCAATCTTTACCAGGTCCAACACTAATATCGGGCGTAGTAGCAACCAATAATGGGCGAAAATAGAGTGTAGCGCCAGTCTCGTATGGAGGAAGGAAATCAATGTTCTTCTCCAATGCTAATAACACCGCTTCGCAAAATAATTCCACGGGTACAGGTGTCATCAGTAGTCCTTCAGCAGAGTGGTACATACGCTTGGCGTTCTCTTCCATGCGGAAGATGCGCACTTTGCCGTCCACGCCTCGGAAAGCCTTGAGTCCTTCGAAGCACTCTTGTCCATAGTGCAGACCTGTGGCCGCGGCATGGATAGGAATCATTTTATCGCGTGTGGCATAGGGGTGCTCCCATACACCATTCCTGCACGCCGCGCGAACGATATAGTCCGTTTCGGTATAGTGAAATGTCAGTTCTTTCCAGTTGATATTCATATCTTCATGACGGATTCTGGTCCGTATTCAAATAGTATGTCCAATATGCTTTGTCCGTTTCCGAAGCAGGGTTCTAAATCCAAACCACTCCAGTCGGTTGTGAATTTTGAATTTTGAATTTTGAATTCAGAATTACGGATAAGTTGATGAATCACTTCGTGGATTTTCTCGTTGAAATCGACTAAAAAGCGTGTTTCTTGTTCGTAGAACGGACGGAAGAAGTCGGCGTAGTAATCGAAGTATGGTGTGCGTTTGTAGGCACTCACGAGGGCAATCCAGTGTTGGTGTTGCCATTTTTGTTGATAGCTAATCTCTACATCCTTTGTCAACTGTTTGCTATCGGCTCGTTTTACGGGAATACTCAAGGTCAGTGGTCCGTCGGGCGTGGTGATGGTGCAACGATTGCGGTGGGTCTGCTTTGGAAAACTCTCCATCACCTCTATCGCCACCTCCGATGGATTCACCATAAATTGGCGATACCACTCCACAGGTCCCAAATATGTTGTTGGCAGTATAATCATTCAAAATGACTCAATCCAATTCTCTTCCAACGGATATGTCCTTTGCCCCAAGGATTGTCCTTCTCGATGCTGAGCCAAACGAACATAGGGCGGCCAACGATATGGTCTTCGGGCACAAACCCCCAATAACGACTATCGGCAGACTTATGGCGGTTGTCGCCCATCATCCAATAATAGTCCATCTCAAATACATAAGGCTCGCCTATCTTCATTGGCTTGAACTCATAGGCATCTGCAATACGCTTGTACACCCAGTAGTTCTCCTCCGTGATCATCACCGTATCACCCTTCGCCGGGATATAGATAGGTCCGTAGTTGTCGCGTGTCCACGCGTTATGCCCCAAAGGATACACATCACCACCATTTGCTTCAGGTTCTATCTCTATACTCATGACATGTGGATTCTTCTCCAATTCCATTTTCATTGATTCTGTCAACGGGAAATGATATACGCCATCCGCTAATTTAGCTCTATCTTCCTTCGATATACCTAATTTCGAGAGATAACTTCCGCTCAACACATGCCCATCTGTTTTCACCACATAACAATATTGTAAATATGGATGCTTAGGTTCTGCCACACCATCAATATACACCACATTATCAACAATCTGCAGAGAATCGCCTGGCGTACCCACACAACGTTTCACATAATTCTCACGACGATCCACGGGGCGCACCATTATCTCACCAAATACATCCTTGCGATTTTCCACTGTACGCTTACCATACATATGGCACAAGGTATAATAGTCTGGATTCTGCATCTTGGTGCAAACAGTATCGCCCGTAGGAAAATTAAACACTACAATATCACCTTTTTCTACACTATCCCAACCTTTCAAACGCTTATATCCCCATTGTGGATTCTCGATATAGCTCTTACCGCCACCCAAGATTGCAGGCATGGTATGTTGCACCAGAGGCATTGAAAGCGGGGTATTAGGCACGCGTGCACCATAACACATCTTATTCACACACAAGAAATCACCCACACGCATGGTCTTCTCCAAAGATGAAGTAGGTATTTGGTAATTTTGAAAGATATATACATTAATGAAATATACCGCTACCAACGCAAACACTATGGCATCTATCCACGAGCAAATAGTATATAACCATGAATTTGCATGAGGATTTTGCTTACCATCTTTTTCCTCCTCCTTTGTCAACGGCTTATACTTTTTCCACCAATTCCAAGGGATATATTTCGTAGTAAACATATCCAATATTATCGGCAATAGTACAAGCCATCCCAAACTAGCCCAATCACCCCAAGCGACCCAGACTACAAAAACCACATAAACAACACTCCAAACACCACAGGAGACCCACCCCTTGGGAGTTACTTTTTTAATTCTATCTCGGAAACTTTTCATAATTCAAAATTTTTAATTCAAAATCACTTCCTCAAACTCATGCCATCCAGCTTTACCCTTCATCCATTCTGCAGCAATCACCGCCCCAAGCGCAAAGCCCCTGCGCGATTTAGCACTATGGCTAATGCTGATTGTATCCACCTCACTATCCCATACCACCGTATGAATCCCTGGCACCTCACCCTCACGAATAGACTCGATATCGCTAACCGCCAATCGCCCATCACCAATCGCCTCTTGCAGCGTCTTTGCCGTACCACTTGGTGCATCCAACTTATGCACATGGTGCACTTCTGTCATATTTGGCTTGTATGTAGGATATTTTTCCATTAACTTCGCTAGTTGCTTATTCAGTACAAACAAAACATTCACACCAACACTATAGTTTGAAGACCACATCAAACCAGCATTTCGCTTCATTGCCTCTTGCTTCATCGCCTCCACATTCCACCCTGTCGTACCGCATACCACAGGCACACCTGATTCCCAAGCACGCAAGATATTTACCGATGCCATTTGAGGCATAGTAAACTCTATCGCCACATCTGCAGAAGCAAACGCTAACGACTCAAAATCACCTTGATTATCTTTATCAATAACACACACCACCTCATGCCCTCTTTCAAGTGCTACGGACTCTATAATATGCCCCATCTTACCATATCCTATCAATGCTATTTTCATCTTTTACAGTAAGTCAACTCCGAGTATTCTCAAAAAACGCGCAAAGATACTACTTTTTTTTGACATATGCAAGCATTTAGAAATTATTCTATAATTTTCCATCAAGATTTAACAGAAAAATAGCTAAAATATTTGCATATATCAGAAAAAATACCTACCTTTGCAGAAAATCATTTTTACCATGAAAACGAACAAACTCTTACTTCTAATTCTTGGATTATTATTTCTCGTTGCAAGCCCGATGAAATCGGCGGAATCTTGGCTTGAAGGTTACAAAAAGGTACTAGTAATCGGTGCACATCCCGATGACCCAGAAACCATGTGCGGAGGCACTATGCTCAAACTCAAATCAATGGGCGTAGAGGTTGTTTCAGTATATCTCACGTCAGGAGAAGCAGGTATTCGCGGAAAAAACCATGAAGAAGCACGAGCTATCCGTCAAGTGGAAGCAAAAAACGCCTGCGAAGTAATGGGGGTACGTTCTATATTCATGACACAAATCGACGGAAGTGCAGAAATTAATAAAGCCCGCTACGCCGAAATGAAAGCAATAATCGAAGCAGAAAAGCCTGATATGGTTATCACTCACTGGCCTATTGACTCACACCGCGATCACCGCGTATGCTCCATACTAGTGTACGATGCATGGCGTCAATCAGGATATAGTTTTGACCTCTACTATGGTGAAGTAATGACCGGATTGCAAACACAAAACTTCTCCCCCACTTTTTGGGTAAATATCACAGATACCCATAACAAAAAAGTCGAGGCATATTATTGCCACACAAGCCAAGGCATGGAAGCTATACAGGAATATCACGACGCCATGGAAGTAATGCGCGGAATGGAATGCCATACTAAATACGGCGAAGCATTCGTTAAACAGCAATGGAAAGAAGATTAGTCATGAGAAAGTATCACTCATACTCCTATCGCGTATATTATAACTATACTAATTGTAACACTTTTAATGCTGCAAACAATATAATATGAAACAAATTATTTCTACTACTGAAGCACCTGCTGCCATTGGTGCTTATAGTCAAGCTGTTGTTGCCAATGGTATGCTCTTTGCCAGTGGACAATTAGGAATCGATCCTGCTACTGGTGAGTTTGCTGGTGCAGATTTTCGAGCACAAGCAGAGCAAGCTATTAAAAATGTAGCCGCTATTCTCCAAGCCGCCGGCACTGATGCAAGTCACGTTGTCAAAACCACTGTTTTTTTGACAGATATGGCTAATTTTGCCGTGCTCAACGAGGTTTACTCTACTCTTTTTGCCGCTCCATTCCCGGCGCGTTCCGCAGTCGCAGTAGCCGCTTTACCTAAAGGCGGACTCGTTGAAATAGAGATTCTCGCTGTACTCTAATGCCATTTTGGCAGGACTTTTAGCAGAATAATAAGAAAAAATAATACTTGGCACGATATTTGTCGTGCTTTTGGTGTATGAAGCGAATAACATTCATTTTTGCATGCTTATGGCTTAGCATGATTGCACAAGCCACAGTTTATACACCTACGTCTTTACCTAATCCCAAGGCACAAGACCGATATAGTTATGTCTGCAATCCCGATAGAATCGTGAATAGTAGCGATATCCTATTCCTTAACCGCCTTGCAAAGCAGCTCGAAGACTCTACAATGGTGGAACTCTGCATAGTAGCTGTATCAAGTATTGGTAATAGCA
This sequence comes from Paludibacteraceae bacterium, assembly GCA_017556705.1. Taxonomy (GTDB): domain Bacteria; phylum Bacteroidota; class Bacteroidia; order Bacteroidales; family Paludibacteraceae; genus Colicola. Next base: position 101,170 of record JAFYMG010000009.1, read on the forward strand.
ATGCCTTTGAGTTTTGCTACGAACTTTTCCAACGTTGGGGCATTGGTAAAGAGGGTAAAAATACGGGCGTACTTATATTTCTTGCTGTGGAGTCACGCGATATCCGCATTATGACTGGTGGTGGCATTGAGGGTATTCTCACAGATGCAATATGCAACGAGATTATAAATACCACCATGATTCCCCCTCTTAAAGAAGGTGATTATTCTGCAGGATTGGCATTAGGTGCGTTGCGTATATACGAAATATGTACTGATGGTAGTGTACCTGAGGAATTACGCAACATAACATCAGCTACTAATCGTTACCATTATGCCGATGAATCCGAAAAAAATGAGCTGAAAGAGGTGCTCTATTTCATAGGTATTCCGTTCCTATTTGTCATACTGCTAATCATTCCGTTACTGCTAATCATAATAATTAGAACAACTATAAAATGTCCTAAATGCGGTAAACGAGGTTGGCACAAGACAAGTGAGCAAATCATTTCTCGTGCAACAACGAAAAAAGAGGGATTGGGCGTACGCACCTACACATGCAAGCACTGCGGACATCACGAAGACAAGTCATTCGTTATTCCTAGAGAAGTACCTATGGTATTCATTTCTGGAGGCGGATCCCACGGTGGTTTTGGAGGAGGTAGTTTCGGCGGTGGATTCGGCGGAGGTAGCACTTTCGGGGGTGGTGCTGGAGGCAAGTTTTAACTAACAACATTAATTAACGATGTAGTAAACTATACTAAACAATATATAATTTATGAATAAGAAAACCGTAACATGGATTGTGGTACTAGGAGTACTAGCAATCGCCGTTGTATGGGGAATCAGTCGCTACAACGCAATCATTTCAGCAGAAGAAAATGTCAACACAGCTTGGTCACAAGTTGAAAACCAATACCAACGTCGTGCAGATCTGATTCCAAACCTCGTTGAAACCGTAAAAGGCTATGCTGCGCACGAAAGCGAGACACTCGAAGATGTAGTAACTGCGCGTGCCAAAGCAACACAAGTAGTTGTTGATCCCACTAATGCTACTGCAGAGCAATTAGCCGCATTCCAAGCCGCTCAAGGCGAACTTACTCAAGCGCTAGGCAGATTGATGGCTCTTTCTGAAAACTACCCAGACTTAAAAGCGAGTCAAAACTTCTCAGCTTTGCAATCGCAATTAGAAGGTACCGAAAATCGTATTACTGTAGCTCGCAACAACTTTAATGAAGTTGCTCGCCACTTCAATACTCTCATTCGTCGTTTCCCTACCAACCTTATCGCCAACACGATGAATGCAGAGAAACGCCCATATTTTGAAGCAAACGAAGGTGCAGAACAAGCTCCACAAGTACAATTCTAATTTCGGATAAACATTCCGACATGTAAACATTAACTATAAACTCTAAACACTAAACTAAAAAATGGATGTATTTTTAATTATTCTTGGATCCATATGCCTATTATTGGGCATCGTAGGTTGCGTGGTACCGGTAATACCCGGTGTACCATTGGCATATCTTGGATTATTATGTGCGCATTGGACAGATCGTGCCCAATTATCATGGCAAGAGTTAGTTATCTGGGGTGTGATAACAGTTGTTGTTCAACTACTTGACTATATCGTACCAGCTTGGGGCACTAAAAAATTAGGCGGCTCAAAATGGGGTGTTTGGGGTAGTGTACTTGGATTATTGATAGGCTTATTCTTCGGCCTCCCTGGTATCATCATCGGTCCGTTCGTAGGTGCTGTGTTGTTTGAATTGATATATTTCAACTTCCATCCTAAACAAAAGAATATTGATATGCCACACAATCAGAAATTTAAAACAGCTCTTATTTCTGGTTTAGGTTCGTTCTTAGGCTTACTCGTAGGCACGATTCTCAAACTCATCTGTTGTGGAGGAATGATCATTTATTTCATTAAAGAGTTAATCTAAACCACTCTTTATCATGTTAACAAAATAAGGGCCAAAATAGCCCTTATTTTGTTAGCATCAACACTTTTCATCTACAATCCTGCCACCTATAGACGTTCCAACTGCTCACGTACAGCTCGCAGTATAGGCTCTACACTCATTGGTGTTCCCACTGCACCACGCATCCAAGCATCTGGAGTCAAATATCCTTGTTGGTATATCCGTGTGTATTCTTTCGCCCATTCTTCTGGCGTTTCACACTTTGCCAAATATTCATCCAATTGATACTGCACGAGATTACCTATCGGATATGCAGGCAAATATAATGCGTATCCTACCATGTGCGAATAGATTGCTAATAATGGACTGTTCTCTTCGCCTAATATAGGAGCATAATATTTGTTCCACACCTCCGCAGCAATAGTCACAACCGCCTCACATAACTCTGTAGCATTGGCTTTAGGATGGGCATACAACCATTGCCACATACGTATATCTACCAAACTCACACCCATAATCTCGTACATACCCCAAATCATATCAAAGAGTTGTTCAGATTGGTGTGACGGTTGTACAGTGCGGTGTAGAAGTTGTAAATCTCGTTCTTGGAATAAGAAGGCACTCGCCTCTGTAAAACCTGTATTCGGAATACCGGCCAAAGTATAATAATCTATATCATATAGTGAAATCACCTCCTCTACATTATGTCCAAATTCGTGCACCGCAATATTATATCCCTTATAATCCATCCCTTTTTCACCAATACGCGTACGCAGTCGTGCGGGCTGCTGTCTGCCAACACATGGACGTGCGTGCCCCGAACCACGGGCTGATTCTACCACAATATGTGAAGCAATCTCCTGGGCTTTTCTAGGAGCAAACCCCAAGTCCATTAACATGCGTGGCATATCCAGCTCAAATGCCTTAGCGCTGGGATAACGCTGTTGTATTTGGGATGTAAGAACGTCCTCAGAAATAGTGCTACGACTCTTAAATCCATCATACCAAATATCATACGGACGAAGGTCACGTCCTAAACGGTTGCGGATAATCTGCGCTACTTGTTTCACTTCATCCGACTGCACTAACTGCACAAACAATAATTCGATCTCTTCGATTGGTATCTCAAGATCATCATCAAAAGTACGTGCCACATGCGACGGAGCATCCTTGCGATGCGCATCTATCGCTTGCAATGCGTGAAAGATATTGATAATCTGCTGATAACGCGTATCTGGTTCGCGACTGATATCTACTTTGAGTTTGACATCCGAATCAGAATTCCCGCCTACAAAATTAGTGGTGGGGCACCACACTAATTTGTCATTGTTAACTACGCATTCTGGTATTTCTTGACGAATGATACGCAACATTACCTGATAAATCATCTCTTGCTTCTCATTGGCGTGAGGCACAGCAGCATAATTGGACTTCAATTCATCACGCAAGTTCCAGTGCGAAAGCAAAGCCATCGGCTCTTGCCACAACGCATCACCTTGCTCAGTACGCAGACAATGCATCATGATATTATAACCCGCAATATAATTCTCTGCTTGACTCAAGGCTTGTGAATAAGCCGCCATTATACTTCCTGGCACACGGGTATGAAACATATCCCCCAATCGAGCATATGCCCACTCCTGACGTGTCCACTGACCGCCTAAAGTATTTTTCTCTTCCAAACTATAATGTGGGAAATTCAACACACAGATATGAGCTATCTTATTGGCAAACATATCTTCAGCAAAATGCGACATAGGAGTATAACCACTGATAATCCAATCAATGCTTGTAGGCTCACCCTTATCAACAAGTGTTGTCGGCTCTTGCAAAGTATTATTAAGCACATCAGCACTTTGGCTGCACTGCTCTACAATATATGCTAACCTATCATAAAGAAGTTTGCGCTCTTTTGATGTACCTACATATGAGTTGATTACCAACGATTGGAAATCACTCTCGCTGCCATCACTCTCATTCCATAATGCGGCCACTTGCTCCACGCCACGTGCAATGAGCGCGTAATCAGCATCGGGATACGCTTCTGCTATAGCCGCTATACTCGTTTGAATGGTGGTGTCACTGATCATAGGTTGATTACAATTGGTCTGGCATGCAACTAACATCGTTGCTATGCCAAGAAAAATAATAACATGTTTCATATTGAATTTTGCATTTGCGCACAAAAGTACAATATTTTTTGCAAATATAAAAATTTTTTGATCTCTTTTGCACAGTTTTTGTATCTATTGGAAAAAAGACCATTAAACCTTAACCAAAATTTATAACAATGAAACGCAAATCATTTATCCTATTTCTTGCTTTTGCACTATTTAGCTTGATGGCATTACAGGCAAACGAAGAAACACCAAATACTGGCAACACCGCCATCGTACCCAACGAGGCAAAACTCACTTCCTACGTGATGCTGAGTCCGTTAGATACTGCTGCTTTGCCACACATTCCTCATAAAAAAACTGGAGGACGTTTTGTACGCAGAGCATTGGATCAAGATATGATTTGGGAACAAACCCAGAATGAGTTGCGGCGCCACAATTTCTCAGAACGAAGTCTCTATCGTACTATGTACAAGATATATCGCTATACAAGCAAGCATTATGTATCTATTCCTTGTGCATATTGGAGCAAAAACACAAATGGTGACTCAATACTTGTTTCTGGCAAAGTATATTTACCCAAAAATCGCGACCTCCAAGGTATTGTCATTGCCAATCATTATACCATTACCTCTGATATAGAAGCACCAAGCAATACGCTTTCAACAGAGAGCATCTTCACAATGAAAGGCTATGCCGTGATCATGCCAGATTATATAGGTTACGGCTTATCGCACGAGGAAGTACATCCATACCTACATTGGAGAAGTGCCGCACAAACAGCTGTAGATCTACTAAATTGTATGCCCTCATTGCTAAATTACTATGGATATTCCTACCCTACAGATGTAGTTATTTCGGGCTACTCACAAGGCGGAGCAGTAGCGTTAGGAGTAGCTCGAATGATAGAAGAGAACTGCAACAATCAGATTGATTGGACTGTGCGCAAACTCTATGCAGGAGCAGGACCATATGATCCAGCCACTACGTATATTTATAGTATAGAAAGTGACACCATTGGTATACCAGCAGCTATTCCATTAATTGTGATGGGATTAAACGAGGCATACGATTTAGGATTTGAAAAAGAGGACTTTTTCCTTGAACCATTATTATCCAACTATGAAAAATGGGTACTATCGAAAAAATATACTGTCAAAGAACTTAACCAGTTAATGGGATCCATTCTTATGAGCGAACTGATGACACCAGAATCACTTGACCCGAATCTTCCTCTCTCGGATATACTATACGAAGCGTTAGTATGGAATAGTAACGTAGGATATAACTTGCAAGCACCCGCATATTTTTTGCATAGCATCGAAGATCAAGTAGTACCTTTGATTAATACTCTTAACCTCCAATCGCAAATGCCAGATACCTCTCAAATCTACTTTGATTACGGCTACTATGGCTCGCATATGGAAGCTAATATACCATTTATGCAATACGTGTACCAAGATCTATAAAGATTGTAATTTAACGAACAAAATGCAATCTAATAGCAAAAATTATTCTATTTTGTTTGCATATTTGTGTTTTTTGTAGTACCTTTGCAGCGCAAGTAATACAATCATCTGAGATGAAAAGAATAGCACTCATACTGTTAGTAGGTATATTCGTAGGTTGTCAATCTGACCCGAAGTCGTCAACTGCGAATAAGGAAAGGTATGAATATCAAATGATTTCTCCATTGGATACCAACACACTCCCAAAAATACCACATAATGGAGGTAGTGGTGTTTTGGTTCGTGAAGTATTAAACCATAACCTCATATGGCAAGTGGCAAAATATCCACTCGTATGGCAAGATTTCTCTGCTGAGAGTATCGCACAAATGATGCAAATTATATATTTCTTTACGCATCATTATTATGTAGGGATTCCTTGTGCATATTGGAGTCAGAAGCCCAATGGAGATTCATTACTCGTTTCTGGACAAGTCTATTTACCCAAAAATCGTAAACTCAATGGTATCATGATCGCTAATCATTATATGATGACCTCAGACGCAGAAGTGCCAACCAACATGACTGCCATGGAAACCATTTTCCTTATGAAGGATTATGCAGTCATCATGCCAGATTATGTAGGCTACGGCTTATCACGCGAAGAAGCACATCCATTTCTGCATTGGCGTAATGCCGCGCATACAGCGGTTGATTTGCTCAATTGTATGCCACAATTATTGGATTATTATGGATATGAATATCCCAAGGAAGTTGTGATTGAAGGTTATTCACAAGGCGCATCAGTAGCTTTAGGTGTCGCACGAATGCTAGAAGAGACAGACAGTGATTGGACCATACGCAAATTATATGCAGGTGCAGGTCCTTATAATCCAGCCCTCGCATATGACTACTGCGTAGCTCACAATATAGTAGGAATACCATCGTTAATTCCGCTGATAATCATAGGGATGAATGATGCATATAACCTAGGCTTGAACTTTGAAGACATTTTCCTTGAACCGTTACTATCCAATTACGAAGAATGGATATATTCTAAATCATATCCCATGAAAGAAATTGACAGATTAATGGGATCCAAATACATGAGCGAATTAATGCAAAATCCATGGATGAACCGTGACGACTCTACAACCAAGATATTGTATAGTGCATTGCTAGATAATAGTAACGTAGGATATGATTTACAATCACCCGCATACTTCATACATAGTTTGGATGATGAGATTGTACCCCTCTACAACACACTAATCTTAATGGAAAACATGCCTGATAATTCACAAATAGAGTACGATTTTCAACATTACGGCACACATATGGAAACTAGTATAGCATTCTTGAAGGCTGTTTTTCAAGATTTGTAACCAACAACTGCATGTTGCACTGGAAGAATTTATCACAATTCTAACAGGCATCAGCAGTCATAAACCTAAATTCTAACCTTTAAATCTTAACAACAATGAAGAAGTTTTTTCTAATGGCTTTGGTTGTCAGCCTGTTCGGTGCATGTGATGCATCATCTAAAGTAGACAACAGTACTGTAAAATCAGTAGATTTGAATCGCTACCTTGGTAGCTGGTATGAGATTGCTAAGTTTGACCACAGCTTTGAGCGTGGATTAGACCATGCGATGGCGCGCTATACATTGCGCGATGATGGCAAGATTGATGTCCTAAATACGGGCATTAAAGACGGTCGAGCTAAGGATGCAAAGGGTATTGCAAAAACGACGGGTGTACCCGGTTTGCTGCGCGTTTCGTTCTTCGGACCATTCTTTGGCGATTACCGCATTATGATGTTGGACGAGAACTATCAATACGTGCTGGTTGGTGGCGGTACAGACAAATATCTGTGGATCTTATCTCGTACACCTGAACTAGATGAAGCAACAAAATCACTCATCCTTGCCGAGGCGGATCGACGTGGATATGACACTGGAAAACTAATCTGGGTAAAGCAGAAATAGTGCTTAATTTTCCTCGATTTGATCGAGAGAATCTACAGAATAGGAATCGGGTAATACTTTCTTGGTCTTAACGCCCATATCACGAAGGCGCAAGCCCGTATCCAATACACTGCGGGAGCCAACCACAAGCTGATGGTTGGCTTCTTCGTAAGCGACAGAAGCTTGCTTGAGGCCCTTCTCTATCTTACCAAATTTCTCGATAAAACCGTTTAATCTATCAAGCAGCAACCCAACGGTCTGGAATACTTTGGCGTAGCTCTTGTTTTGCTCTATCTGACGCCAGGTCACATTCACAATGCGTAGCGCCGCATATAGATTCATTTCGCTAACAATGAATATACGATCTTTAAGGAAAGTTTCACGCCAAAGATTCTTTTCGTGCGCCATAGCCACTTGCATTGCGCCCTCGTTAGGGATAAACATAAACACGAAATCGGCTGATTTTCTGCCATTTTCGATGTATGCAGCATAGTTTGCTCGGCGTAGTTCGTTGATATGATTATGAATACTAGTCAGAATCTCCTTAGCATATATTTCACGCTCATCGTCGGTCTTAGCATGGACATAATTGTCATAAGAGGTGATAGTCATCTTAGAGTCAATGATTACATCCTCCTTGTCGTCTAAGTGCAAGATGAAATCAGGGCGCATGATCTTATTCGTCTCTTCGTTGCGCAAGGTTTGCCCCTTTTCATCGCGCAAAGTGGGTTGATAGACATAGTGAATACCCTCTTTAAGCCCCTGACTTTCCAGCATTTCCTTTACCACCAGTTCTCCCCAATCGCCTTGTGACTTAGGTTGATAAAGCAATGTTTCCACCAATCGATCTGCGCGATTGCCGATGGATTCGGTCTTTTCTACCAGATTTTTGATACTTTGCTCAAGACGAGTAGTGGTATTACCATGTTGAGTTTGGGTATCCTTCATCTCTTTTTCCAACTTGGATATAGTCTCCTTGAGCGGATCAATGATGGAGGACATCTGAGTGCGGTTGGTTTGTTCCAACTTCTCGCTGCGTATGTCTAGGAGTTTTTGGGTAGTGTTGGTCAGTTCCGCTTGAAGAAACTTGATTTGTTCCGCCAATTTCTCATCAGCTTGTTGGCGAGTTGCCTCGTTCTTTTCCTTCTCGTACTTGAGTTCGAGTTCTTTTTGCGAAAGAAGGAGTTTGGCTTCTTGTACTTTTGTTTGTTCCTTGGCAAGCGCTTGCTCGGCAGTAGTCAGTTGTTGACGAACATGAGTAAGCTGTTGGCGCATAAGCCAATAAACCAGCGCTCCTACTGCTATAGCCAGGAGAATGCCAATGATGGATGCAATTATAATTTCCATAGTCTAATTATTAAAAAATGGAGCGATAAATTCGCTCCATTTTTATGCATTTGAATTACTTTCTTGGAGCAGGAACGTAGGTAGGATAGAATACTTGCTTCAAGCTATCGGTAAGGTTGCATCGATTCTCAATCAAGTCGCATGCACGGAAATAACACTCACCAGTGATACCAGGAATAGTGCGATTGAGACGTAATTGACGGCAGATCTCGTTGCCCTCGCGCCATGCGGCAGCACCTCTCTCGTTTCCTAAGTGGAATGGAGCCATACCGATATACACGCGGCATGTCTCGGTAGCATGCTCTGCCCACCAATGTGCAAGGATCTCATAGTCAGCCACTTTCTTACCAATCTCCCAGTAGAGTTGAGGTACTACATAGTCAATCCAACCTTTCTCCATCCAAAGGAGGATGTCAGCATACAGTTGGTCGTAGTTTTGCAAACCATTGGTCTCGCTACCGCGTGGGTCGTTGGCGATATTGCGCCAGATACCGAAAGGTGAGATACCAAACTCTACGTTTGGCTTGATACTGTTGATAGTATTGTGAACAGCCTCAATAGCGAGGTTCACGTTGTCACGACGCCAGTCACCGATATTATCAAAGCCACGTGGGTCGTTGGCATATGCTGCTGAATCAGGGAACTCTTCGCCTGCGATAGGATAAGGATAGAAATAGTCATCCATGTGGATAGCTTGGATGTCGTAGCGAGTAACAAGGTCGGCTGCGACTTGGCAAAGGAAGTCACGTGTCTCTTGAAGATGAGGTGCATAGTACCATTGTTTGCCGTATTTAACGAACCACTCTGGGTGCTTGTGATACATGTGGTTTGGCGCGAGTGAGTCGATATGCATCGCAGGGATAGTCACGCGATAAGGGTTGATCCATACGTGTACATCTATACCGCGCTTGTGTGCTTCAGTGCATACGAACTCCAGTGGGTCATAATTGGCAACTTCGCCTTGTTTGCCAGTCAACCAATGGCTCCATGGCTCGAGCTCAGATGGATAGAGCGCGTCGGCAGTAGGGCGTACTTGGAATACGACAGCGTTGAGGTGCATGGCTTGGAAGGAGTCGAGCATGTTGATCATCTCTTGCTTTTGCAACTCATTGTCGCCGATAGCAGCCTTGCTTGGCCAGTCGATGTTGGCTACGGTACTGATCCATGCAGCACGGAAATAAGGCTCTTGTTTTGCACAAGATGTCATTGCGAAAATCGTCATCAATGACAGGAGAATGAATGTTTTTTTCATGTGATGTAATTATAAGTTAGTTATTAGTAAATATTTTCTGCGCAAAGATGGTGAGATAATCCATCCAGTTTTGCCAAGAGTGTCCGCCAGCTGATTCATGGTACTCGTATGGATATTGCTTCTCATCCAAGTATTGGCGATATACAACATTGTCTTGATAGAGGAAATCGTCCACACCGCATGCAATCCAATAGAGTTGTGGTGGATTGGCAAATTGCTGCGTGAGTAGTGCCTCTGTTTGGCTGTATGTGGGCTTGTCGGATAGTGCTAAGTCACTGATAGCCAAAGTGCGCTCTGCACGATGTTGGCTCATATATGGCACGTATAGCGCGGAGAATATACCCACATAGTCAAACGATTGGTTCAACAACGCAGCCGTGTGCATGGTGTGGAATCCGCCCATTGACAAACCCGCAATGGCGCGATGCTGCTTGTCTGCAATGGTGCGATAGTGCGCTTCGGTCCACGCGATGAGTTGGCTGAAATTCTCTTCAAAAGTACTCTCCATCCATAGGCGTGTCTCTTTGGGATAGTGCTTGCCTGTTTGTTCTAGATAACCGTTAGGCATCACCACAATCATCGGCTGGCATAGTTCGTTGGTGATTAACGAATCGAGGATTGCCTTGGCGCAACCTTTTGTGAGCCAACCTGTTTCATCATCTCCACTGCCGTGCAATAGATATAGCACAGGATACTCCTCTTTGGAGGTTGCGTATCCCTCTGGTAAATAGATAGTCACGCCTGCTTCTCCAATGCTAGATGGGAAGGAGGTTACTACCACTTGACTGGGTTCGATGGCTTGTTTTGCTTTAGGACAACAACCTGTACACGCGACGATTAACGCCACAACGAAAACACTTAGATACTTGCTTTTCATACTATTTTGAATATGTTATTTCGTTTTTCGGCTGCAAAATTACAAAATTATTTGCATATATCCAAACTTTTTTGTACTTTTGCACCCGATTATGGAATATTGTGCTTGATAAACAAATAAACTAATCAACTAATAAACTAATAAACATTATGATTTACAGCAAAGAGGTACAGGAAATGTGCCAAGTAGCTAAGGGACCTAACCACGGTCCAGCTCCAATCCCAGAAGAGGGTAAGTGGGTGAAAGCTAAAGAGATCGCTGACATCTCTGGTATGACTCACGGTATCGGTTGGTGCGCTCCTCAACAAGGTGCGTGCAAACTCAGTTTGAACGTTAAGAACGGTATCATCGAGGAGGCTCTCATCGAGACTATCGGTTGCTCAGGTATGACTCACTCTGCTGCTATGGCAAGCGAGATCCTCGTAGGTAAAACTATCCTCGAGGCACTCAACACCGACCTCGTATGTGACGCTATCAACACCGCTATGCGCGAGTTGTTCCTGCAAATCGTTTATGGACGTACCCAATCTGCTTTTTCTGAGGGCGGTTTGCCAATCGGCGCTGGTCTTGAGGACTTGGGTAAGGGTCTCGTTAGCCAAACGGGTACTTTGTTCGCTACCAAGGCTAAAGGCTCACGCTACCTCCAATTGACCGAGGGTTACATCACCAAGCAATACTTGGATGCTGACAACGAGACTTGCGGATATGAGTTCGTTCATATGGGCAAATTCATGGATGCTATCAAGAAGGGTGTTCCAGCAGAGGAGGCTTTGAAGAAGGTTACTGGCACTTATGGCCGCACAACCGAGGAGCAAGGCGCAGTTAAATTTATTGATCCACGTCATGAATAATAAGAAAGGAGTAAAACTATGATCCGTCCAGTTCAATTCGAATCACAAGATCGCCGCGAGAAACAAGTACTCGCTGCGCTTAACGCACATGGTATTGCTTCTATCGAAGAGGCTAATCAAATTTGCGAGCAATACGGTTTGGATCCTTACATGACTTGCGAGGAGACCCAAATGATTTGCTTTGAGAACGCTAAGTGGGCTTACGTAGTAGGTACCGCTATCGCAATTAAGAAAGGTTGCAAGAACGCTGCTGACGCTGCTGAGGCTATCGGTATCGGTTTGCAAGCATTCTGTATCCCAGGTTCTGTAGCTGACGACCGTCTCGTAGGTCTTGGCCACGGTAACTTGGCAGCTCGTTTGCTCCGCGAGGAGACCGAGTGCTTCGCTTTCTTGGCAGGTCACGAGTCTTTCGCAGCTGCTGAAGGTGCTATCAAGATTGCTGAGATGGCAAACAAAGTGCGCCAAAAACCACTTCGTATCATCCTCAACGGTCTTGGCAAAGACGCTGCTATGATCATCAGCCGTATCAACGGTTTTACATACGTACAAACACAATTTGACTATGCTACTGGCGAGTTGAATATCGTGAAGACCAAAGCATATAGCAACGGTCCACGCGCTAAGGTGAACTGCTATGGTGCTGATGATGTACGCGAAGGTGTAGCTATCCTTTGGCACGAGAACGTAGATGTATCTATCACAGGTAACTCTACCAACCCAACTCGTTTCCAACACCCAGTAGCTGGTACCTATAAGAAAGAGCGCGTATTGGCAGGTAAGCCATACTTCTCTGTAGCTTCAGGTGGTGGTACAGGCCGTACCTTGCACCCAGATAACATGGCTGCAGGTCCTGCTTCTTATGGTATGACCGATACTTTGGGCCGTATGCACTCTGACGCTCAATTCGCTGGTTCTTCTTCAGTACCTGCACACGTTGAGATGATGGGCTTCCTCGGTATTGGTAATAATCCAATGGTAGGTTGCACCGTAGCTTGCGCTGTAAACGTAGCACTTGCTTTGAGCAAGTAATCTAGTACAAATTTAGATTAAAAATAAAAAGAAAAATCGTAGAAAATTACTTTTCTACGGTTTTTTTTGTATATATGCCTTTTTTTTTGTACCTTTGCGCGTTAATTTTGGTTTATAGTAGACTTTTAAGAAAATCATATGAAAAATATTGCATTTATCGTTAATCCTATTTCAGGGACCAAAACCAAAGGTCGCGTTGCAAAATTGATTCGTGAGTTACTTGATCCACGACAGTATGCGCCCACTATTGTCATGACCGAATATGCAGGTCATGCCACCCAATTGGCCCAACATTTCGCCTTAGAAGGTTACTACGCTGTAGTAGCTATAGGTGGTGATGGTACTGTGAATGAGGTAGCATCGGGGCTTGTAGGAACCAATACTGCGCTCGGTATTATTCCTAATGGTAGTGGCAATGGATTTGCACGTCATTTGGATATCTCCACGCGCATGAACCGTGCGATTGAAATGTTGAATCATAGTGAGGCTATCCATGTAGATTATGGAATGGTAAATGAGAAATGTTTCTTTTCCACATGTGGCATGGGATTTGATGCACTTGTAGCTGTACATTTCAACAAAGGTAAGACTCGTGGCATCACTGGCTATGTACAGAATATTGTTAACAACATATTTCAGTATACACCAGAGCCCTATCATATCCAAGGAGAAGGTCTGGATATGACCAAAAACGCACTACTCGTGAACTTTGCTAATGCGAATCAATGGGGATACGATGCGTATGTTGCTCCAAAAGCAAGTGTTCAAGATGGTTGGCTAGATCTAGTAATAGTAGATGCATTCCCTGTGAAAGCCGCAGCCGAACTGACCATCAATTACCTATCTAAGTTTATTGATGAAGAAGGATTTCAAATGGATACTATCCGCGTAAAAGAGGTTAAGTTAACCCGTATGACCGCAGGTCCTATTCATATTGATGGTGATCCGATAGAGATGCCTGCTGAATTGAATATCAAAATCGTAGAAGATGGATTAAAAGTATTAGTAAAAAAGAGATTTTAATAAACTATAAACTGCGAACTATAAACGATAAGTTATGACAATAAAAATCATTAACAAAAGCAATAATCCATTGCCACGCTACGAGAGTGAGCAAGCTGCAGGCATGGATATTCGTTGCCATTTAGCAGAGTCTGTCACATTACAACCACTAGAGCGAAAACTCCTTCCTACTGGGTTATTCATCGAATTACCTGTTGGTTATGAGGCACAAATCCGTCCGCGCAGTGGCTTGGCGCTCAAACGTGGTTTAACCGTATTGAACACACCTGGTACAATTGATGCTGATTACCGCGGTGAGATTGGTGTGATACTCATCAACCTCAGCAACGAACCCCAAACTATTGAATCAGGCGAACGTATATGCCAAATGGTTATTGCCAAGCATGAGCAACCTGAATTGGTCGAAGTGGCGGTATTGGGTGAAACAGAGCGTGGTGCTGGAGGTTTTGGACATAGCGGTGTGAAATAAGTGAAGCGTTTTAAGTTGAGTGCTTAGAAAAATTAGACAAATAGTAATCGTTGTACTTCTACTCTTATGTGCAGGGGTAGCGTTTGGGGCAAATCTAGCCAAAACCAACAAGCTAGATACACTTACTGTGGAAGAACAGCAACAATTTTTATATTATTTCTACGAAGCTCAACGACTTATAGAAAAGGAAGATGTTGAGCCTGCTTGGGAACTTGTACAGTTCTGCTATGCTTTGAATCCCAACGATGCAACCATCAACAACTACATGGGAATCTTCTACGATGCTTTCAACCAACCCCAAAATGCACTACCCTATTTGCAACGTGCATTTGAATTACAACCCAATGAATATTGGTATCAATATGCTGTATATCTGCTTCAAAGCGGGAACAAACAATCAGAAAAGATTGCCATACAGAACTTACAGAAAGTAGCAAAAAACAATCCAAAAAATGAAGATGTGCATACCTTGCTACAAAAAGCATATATCCATGTCAAGGATTATAAGAATGCGTTCTTAATACAAGATCAGCTGGATTCTATCACAGGGTATAATGCAGCAAGTGCAATGCAACGGTATCGCCTAAATATTGTTATGAATAATCTCAAACAGGCGATCTATGAGGTAGAACGTTATTTAGAGGAAGACCCTAGCGATGTGCAGTTTCAAGCTTTTCGTTTGAAACTATATGAAAAGACTAACCAACCGTCGAAGAAGTTGATTGATGCTTATATGGCAATATTGCCCTACGAACCTCACAATTGGGTACTGATGAACAACTTGGCTTGGCATCTTTGTATCTCTGGCGGAGATTTAACCTTGGCTGAAAAATTATCACACGCAACTATCATGGCAGAGCCAAGCAACTCAATATACCTAGATACATATGCATGGATTATGTACCATATGGGGCTCTACCAAGATGCGTCCTTCTATATCCATCGTGCCTTAGAGTATGCAGTACCCGAAGCGAAAAAAGAGATAGAGTCACACTACAAAGCCATCATGAAGAAATTGAACCGATGAAACGATTTATCCCCATCATAACTTTATTCTGCCTCTTGCTCTGCTCATGCGGTACTCAACGTCAAGCAGAGCCGCGTCGTTACAACACATTGAGTCAAAAAGCGCATGCTACATTGCAGTTTGACCAACACAAATATACGATGAACTGCGCAGTACAAATGTGGCGAAATGAATTGGTTGTACTATCATTACAACCTGCTTTAGGAATAGAGATGTTTCGATTAGAAGCCACCACCGATAGTGTGTGTGTGATTGATAAAATGAATCGCCGTTATACCACATTGGCTTATGACTGGATTGGGAAGAAAGTGCACCCTACCCCCTCATTGAAATTAATACAAGATTATGTGAGTGCTCCATTATCCAAACAAAAGAAGAACCAAAATCATCTTCACCTGAAAGTAGGAGGTCATATAATCTCTGTTCAATGTACCTTCTCACAACGAGAATACAACAAATTGACCTCTCCTAGAAGATTAGAATTAAAGAAATATAAACGAGTATCATTGCGTGAGATATTACCGCTATGAAAAAAATATTGATTTTACATATCATTCTATTAATAACAGCCGTGCTGCCAGCACAGACTGTAAAAGAGTTGCAGAAGCAGCAGCGCGAGTTGCAGCAACAATTAGAGCAAACTAGCAACATGCTCAAGCAGACTAAACAGAGCGAGACTGCTACCATCAACAAACTAAATCTGCTGAACAACGATATCAAAACACGTAAAAAACTGATCAAAAATATACAATCAGAGATCTCTGGGTTAAACACAGAGATGGTACAATTACGCGATAAACGATCCGAACTACAAATCGAATTAGAGGCATGCAAAGCCGATTATGCACGTTTGATCCGTGAGACGCACTACGCGGATATGCAACAATCTCCACTCCTGTTTCTCCTCTCATCTAATACCTTCCAACAACTCACACGTCGCATTCGATATATGCAACAATTCGCAGCCTATCGTAAAGAACAAGCGCGAGAGATCGAACGTATTCAAACAGAGATTGATCATCAAAACGAACAATTGGAAAAACGCAAAAATGACCGTTCAAAAGCATTGAAAAATCAAAAACGCGAACAAGATAACCTAGCCATCGACGAACGCAAACAAAAAAAGATGCTTGAATCGCTAAAAAAACAAGAAAAAGAATTGTTAGCAAAACAAAAAGAACAACAGAAAAAAGCCAATGCACTCAACAAACAAATAGAAGACTTGATTGCGAAGCAAGTACGTACTACCACTACACTAACCAAAGAACAAAAATTGATTGCTGGTGGATTCGAAGCGAACCAAGGACGTATGCCATGGCCTGTAGAAAAGGGATATATCAGCGGCCATTTTGGCAAACACAAACATCCTGTACACGAACATGTCACTATTGACAACAAAGGCATCTATCTGCAGACTGTCAACGGCGCTAGTGCGCGAGCCATTTACGAAGGAGAAGTTACTTGGTGTGCACAGATGAATGGTAATTATGCAGTAATCATTCAACATGGTAACTATCGTACCGTATATTCGCCTCTCAAGTCCATCACTGTAAAACAGGGTGATAAAGTGACTGCAAAACAAGCTATTGGCACCATTTATACAGATAGTAGCGAAGATAATAAAACAGAATTGTATTTCCAACTATACAAAGACAGATCCATTTTAAACCCAAGTTTGTGGTTAGCACAATAAGTTAGACAGAATAAATAACAAAAGATATGAAAACAATAAAAATATTAAGCTTACTATGTGTTGTACTACTGGTAAGTAGTTGCAAACAAAACAATTGGCTCGACTGGAAGACCCAGAATGAACTCTGGCTTGAGCAGAACACACAACGTGAAGGAGTCATCACAACTCCCACTGGTTTACAGTACAAATGCATATTCGCAGGACATCCCACTTCAGCCCGTCCCGATGATGCCAAGATGGTGGAAATCCAGTATAGCGGAAAACTGATCAATGGATATCAGTTTGATGCAAGTGATGAATATGTGGGATATGTTAATAGTTTTGTTGCTGGTTTTAGTGAGGGATTGAAAAAGATGAACGAATTTGGCATCTATGAATTCTATATCCCTTACGATCTCGGCTATGGAATAGATGGAACAGGTACAGAAGGAACCAGTAGCTATATCCCACCTTATTCAACACTTATCTTTTACGTAGAGCTGAAAGACGTTCTTTGATGAAACGTTGGTGGATCATAGTATTGGTATGTAGTACGATCATGGGGTGTGAAGACGTTAACCGCCGTTCATCAGTTCCCCATGTGCCTGTCAACTATACACTGAATATTACCAGCGAGTATCCCCATTTTGTTACAGATAATGGGTATCAAACTATGACCATCACCCAAAAGCGATTCGAGCGCGAGTATATCGGTTATGCTGGTCTGCTCGTATGGATTGGTATGGATGGAAGCTACCATGCGGCGGATCTTTGTTGTCCACATTGCATCAAGAGCAGCAAACCTGTAGAGATCAATGGTATTTATGCCATCTGTCCTATCTGCAACGAGCAATTTGATTTGAGTTATGGATTTGCTATTCCTACCAAAGGTATTATAGACGAACCATTGCGTAAGTATCAAACCCGTCTAGACAATAGTTTGACAGGCCTCACCTTACGTATCATTAACTAATTCCACCCGACTATGTTGTCTATCTACAAAGCTTCAGCAGGTAGTGGTAAGACCTATACCCTCACCCGTGAATATCTACGGATGTTGCTTCAAGATAAGCAACTACTCGATGATAAGCGCCTGCCACATAGTCGCATATTAGCAGTCACCTTTACAAAGAAGTCCACTGCTGAGATGAAAGAGCGCATCTTGCGCGAACTGTATATCTTAGCCACCGACCCCAATCAATCCGAATATATCAAGGACTTCATTTCCGATACTAGCATCGGGATGAATACCAGTGAGATACAGAAACGTGCACAAGCATTGCTCATTGGAATACTACAAGATTATACCCGCTTCTCCGTTTCGACCATTGATGGATTTTTCCAACAAGTAATTCGCAGTTTTGCCAAGGAATTGGGATTATCAGCCACCTATGACGTATCACTAGATAACGAAGAAATTGTACAACAAGCAGTTGATGATCTCTTCAGACGTATTCGTGAGCAACAACAAGAGGATGATGAACTTCGCACGTGGATCATTGATTTTGCTCAAAATAATATCGATGCAGACAAACAATGGAATCCTAGTGAATTGGTTAAGAAATTCTCCATTGAACTATTCAAAGAACGCTTGATGCGACGTATGAATGCCATTCAAAAGGCTTTTTCCGACAAGGAACTCATGCGTCAATACCAACACCAATTGACACAAATCTGTGAACAGGCAGAGCAACAAGTAGGCCTATTAATACAGCAAGCACTACAAATTTTCGCTACAGAGACTGGCTGGACAGCCAATCTGCTCAAGGCATTTGCAAAAACACCTACCTCTTGGCTCAATGGCGAGATCGGTAGCACATTCAACAAAGTACTAAACAATCCAAGTAGTGTATATGTCAAATCAATATCTAAGACACAGCAACAACATCTGGCTGACATATATGCTCAACAATTAGAACCAATATTCCTACAGTTGCACCAAATCTGCACTGGAGAAACAGCATGTAACTACTTCACTGCCAAAGCAATACTGCCAAACCTATACACGATGGGGATTTTGCAAGACGTGGATCGACAAATCACGGAAACCGATTTGTATCTCGGACGTCTGCCCATTTCCAAAACCAACCAACTCATCAACCAGATTATTGACGGACAAGATGCTCCATTTATCTACGAACGCATTGGGCAGTATTATCGCCACTACATGATTGACGAGTTTCAAGACACCAGTGCCTTGCAATGGGAGAATTTTGCACCACTCATCCACGAAACGGAGGACAACAACCGTGATAACCTCATCGTGGGTGATGTGAAACAGAGTATCTATCGATTCCGCAACTCCGATTGGCGGTTACTCAATGCCGTGCCCTCACAATTTCACAACATATCTCTCCCTAAGATGGAGGAGAATTGGCGAACAGCAAAGGTCGTGATTACTGAGAATGAAAAAATCTTGCAACGATATAGCAAATGGGTAGCAGATCAGATTGACGAACTCACCCAGCAGCCAGCAATCAGTCAAGATATTCGATACATGTATAGCTATAAGGCTATGCATCAAGAGGCACAAAAGAAATATAAAGGCTACTTCCGTTTCCAATTCTTTGAAGGTAAAACTGCCAAAACGGAGAGTCTAGAAGCATTAGACCAACTATTACAATCACTCCAAGCAGAAGGCATTGATCTCAAGCGCGTTACACTACTCACTCGATTTGCATATGAGGCTGCAGAATTGGCACAGTTTCTCGTTCAGCGCAACTATTCCGTACAATCCGCAGCAGGTTTGCGCGTAGGATCACACCCTGCTATTAAGACAATCATTCATCTGCTGAAAGAAGATTTTCATAACCAACGCTCTATCGCACAAAACGCTGTACAGCAGTTCTTTGGCGAAATCAATGAGGAGCAAATGCAAAAAATAATACAAGCAGAATCACTACCACTATACGAACGTGTATTGAAAATCATTGACACACTGAAACTGCAGGAATCAGATGGAGCTATACCCTACCTCACTACTTTTCAAGATATCATCTATCAGTTTACCAAAAATCGTATCGCGGATGCGAATGCCTTTATCGAATATTGGGAACGTAAAGCGGATAAATTCACCATCCCTGCAGCCAAGACCACCAATACCATCCAAATCATGACTATCCATAGCAGCAAGGGACTTGAGTTTGACATCGTCATCATCCCTATGCTCTCATGGCCAATCATGTCTTTTCACAAAGATGATATCCTATGGTGCGAACCCAAAACAGCTCCTTTTGATACACTACCATTGGTAGCAGTACACCCTACTAATCAACTCATGCAATCCCATCTGCGAGATGACTATATCCAAGAGATGGTAGCACAATATACGGATTATCTCAACCTAACTTATGTAGCGTTTACACGTCCTCGCTACCGATTATACGCCTTTGGACAAAAGTATTTAGGAAATATAGATCAGAAGGTGTCCATTCAAAATATCGGTCATCTGCTATCTTATCTCTATGATTCCAATCATGAGTTGGACGACCAACTCACTTATGCACAGATGGATGAAGGCGAAACAACGCTTGCCCCACTGCCCCCACCAAAAGAAGATGAGGAAAAGAAAAAGGAACAAGAGGAGAACAAGAAAAAACATACCACCATTTCTGCTACATACGTCAATCTACCTATCAAAGATCGCCTGATACTTCGCAGCAGAACGGAGGATGATTTCACAGAAGATGCCCTACTCTCCGCCATTGACTTGGGAACAAAAATGCACTTATGGTTGTCATATATCCGCACATGGCAAGATGCAGAACCAACCCTTCAACGCCTCATACGCGATGGACAAGTCACTGATCGACAGGCCATTGACATGCGTCAGCAGTTGGAGCAATTGCAAACGCTCATCATACAAGAACATCATGAAGAGTGGTTCTCTGGTAAAGATTACGTGCTTTTCGAACAAGATATCATCACACCTACCAACACTTTGAATCGACCTGACCGCGTGATAATCAAGGACAACCATGCCATTGTGATTGATTATAAATTTGGTCATAACGCATACAAATCCCATCTTGATCAAGTTCGCCAATACATGGTACTCCTCCGACAAATGGGCTACACCACCGAAGGCCATATCATATACAACGCACTACAAACAATTACTACCATATCTTAATAAAAACGACTCATCACTCATCACTCATAACTCATCACTTCAATCAATGATTACCAACGAGCAAGTAATATCCATTGGCCGCATCACACGAACACACGGTAAACGCGGTGAAATTCAATGTCTTACATCCAACGAGTATTGGGATAATGCGGAGGCAACGTTCCTAATCCTCAGTATGGACAATATACTTGTACCCTTCCGCGTACTTGACTGGCGTGGTAAGGGTAGCGACTCGCTGATCTTCCAACTCGACCGTATCACCGACGAACAATCCGCACAATCGCTCATTGGTTGTCAAGCCTATATGCTCGCCTCAGACCTCAGCGACGATGACGAACTGCTGCCTACATGGCAAAGCCTTGTAGGCTATCGCGTACTAGATACCGATCAAGGCGAACTGGGTACAATCATCCATGTAGATGAAAGCACCATCAATACCCTCATCACACTTGACAATGATCTACTCCTACCTCTACACGAAGATTTTATCATCAATATCGACCAGCATAACAAACTACTCACTATCTGTTTGCCGTTTGTATGCACCATACAATAACCACACAATAACCATACAATAACCATACTATTCGTTACTGTTATAGTACCTCGACAAATCAGATTTAGACTACTATTATGCAAAAAACAACCATACAAGAGATGAACCGCCTCACACCAGAGGCATTCCACGAAGCAACAAAAGTACCACTCATCGTGGTGCTCGACAATGTCCGTAGCCAACACAATATTGGTGCAGTCTTCCGTACAGCAGACGCATTTTGTTTGCAAGGTGTATGGCTATGCGGTATATGCTGCTGCCCACCCAATAACGAAATACACAAGACTGCCCTTGGGGCAGAACTCACCGTCGATTGGCGCTACTTTGCACACACACTCGACGCAGTTCGTGCTTTGCAAGCCGATGGTTACACCGTCTATGCCATTGAGCAAGCACATGGTGCAACTATGCTTAACGACCTGCAACTTCCTCACAATCAAAAGACTGCTATCATCATGGGACATGAGGTCTTTGGCGTACAACAGGAGGTGGTAGATGCTGCTGATGGTTGTATTGAGATTCCGCAGTATGGCACCAAACATTCGCTCAATGTCAGTGTTACCGCAGGCATTGTGATGTACGAACTCAGCAATATGTTAAGATAACTCATAACTCATAACTCAAAATTAATAATTCAAAATTAATATCACTCCTTGCTCCTGCCCGTGACTTAGAAGTAGGAATAGCAGCCATCCAAGCGGGTGCCGATGCGGTGTATATCGGTGCGCCAGAGTTCGGTGCACGTCAGGCAGCAGGTAACTCGCTGAATGATATTGCTGAGTTGGTAGAATATGCTCATCGCTTTGGTGTTCAGGTACTTGTAACGCTCAACACCCTTCTCCATGAGGCGGAATATCCTCGCGCATGCGCGCTCGCGCACGAATTATATAAGGTGGGGGTAGATGCCCTTATCATCCAAGACCTTCATCTCTTGGACTACGAATTGCCCCCTATTCGCCTGCATGCCTCTACGCAATGTGACAACCGCACCCCAGAACAAGTGCTCCGTTTGCAAGAACTAGGCTTCCGCCGCGCAGTCCTCGCCCGCGAACTCTCACTCGATCAAATCCGCGACATCCACCATACTTTACACTCTACACCCTACACCCTACACCGCGACGAAGTCGCCCCCATCGAACTCGAGGCCTTTGTCCACGGTGCCTTGTGCGTAAGTTATAGCGGACGATGCTATCTCTCAGAGGTGCTGATGGATCGCAGTGCCAACCGTGGTTGTTGCGCACAACCCTGCCGTCAACGCTATGACCTTCTAGACAAAGACGGCAACGAGATACTAGATGACAATAGTCAACCTATCCACCAACAGTACTTGCTCTCTTTGCAAGATATGGATCGCAGTATGCACCTTGCCGAGATGATTGAAGCAGGAGTGACCACCTTTAAGATCGAAGGTCGCCTCAAGGACCGCGATTATGTGACCAATATCGTAGCACATTACCGCCAACTGCTTGACCAATTGATAGATAGCAATCCTACATTGGCACATGCCTCTACTCCATCCGTCTATCAATATGACTTCACCCCCAACCCTGCCAAGACCTTCCACCGTGGACAAACTGACTATTTCTTACACGGTCGTACAGCCAATATGGCAAACTGGCAAACACCCAAATCCACAGGTGAGAAGATAGGCAAAGTCGTTGCTACTAGACATAACGCCATCTGCGTAGAGCTCAACCATGGTATCATCCTTCACAATGGTGATGGTATCTGCTATGGAGATAAGGGCTTTGCTATCAACCGCATTGAAGGCGACTGGATTTATCCAAATAACCAATATCCAACACCCAATAGCCAATATCCATTAGCGAAGCGTCCATTACCCAATAGCCCACAGAGCGTCCAATATCCTAAAGTCGGAACAACGCTATATAGAAATCTCGACAACGAGTTTCTACGTTCGCTTCGCGCCGAGCGCCGCCTACCTGTGGCTATTCGTTTTGAGGCAGTAGCAGAAGGTTACCGCCTAACGATTGGAGAGCAGAGCGCCTTCTTCAAGGCTGAGCATCAAATTGCCACCAATCCAGAGCGCGCATTACAAACTATCATTCAGCAACTTTGCAAACTCGGCGACACAGACTTTATCGCCAAAGATATTCAAGTATTTGACCATGAAGTGTCATGCTCCGATACTTTCCCATATTTCATTCCAACTAGCCAACTCAACCAATGGCGCAGAGAGGTCATTGCCTCCTATAGCCCGCAGGGCGTCCAATATCCAATAGCCGCTCATGCGGTGTCCAATAGCACAGCGTCCCTTAGCCCGCAGGGCGTCCAATATCCATTACCCAATAGCGAAGCGTCCTCCCCCCTCATGACCTGCAAATATTGCATACTCAACGAGTTAGGTCATTGCCGCAAGATCAATCCTATGGTCAACGAACCTCGCTATCTCCGTTTGCAAAATGGCACGATCCTCTCGCTTGAGTTTGACTGCAAATGCTGCGAAATGCGCATCACCAAACCCTGAAACCCTTAAAACTTTTAGAACCATTAGAACTACTTCAACTCCCACAAGATATGGCTGCACATCAAGTAAACGTTTATTTCTGGTTAATCGACACCATCGCTTCGGGTAATCTCACCCGTGAGGACATCAACCGTCGTTGGGCACATTGTCGCTACAACGATAATCACGAGGAGGAGTTTCCGGAACGTAAGTTTCACCGCTATAAAGAGGAGATTCAAGAGATCTTTGATGTAGATATCCGTTGTAGCAAGTCACGAGGCAATGTCTATTATATTGAGAATAAGGATGATATATCGGGCGGCACACGGCAATGGTTTCTGAATGCCATGGCGGTTCACTCAATGATGGATCAGGCTCAGGATATTACAGGATGTGTGCTCTACGAAGATATTCCAGAGGGTACACAATACTTGAGTTTGATTGTGGATGCTATTCGCCACCGCACACAGTTGCAAATGACCTATCATAGCTTTAATCGCCAGGAGCAATACGAGCTGACCCTCTCGCCCTACTGCCTCAAGGTGTTCAAACAACGGTGGTATGTAGCAGGTTGCCCATCTACGCATCCAAACGAGACGCGTATCTATGCACTGGATCGTGTGCAGATGATGCGTCCGACTATAGAGACCTTTGTCTATCCTAAGACATTCGATGCCAAGGCATTCTTTGCTCCGTATTATGGAGTGTTCCGCAATGCAACTCCCACCAAGGTCATCATTGAGGCTACGCCTGCATCTACGCAGTTTCTCCGCTTATTGCCGTTGCACGAGTCGCAAAAAGAGTTGCGCCAATTCCACGGAAATACCTTTTTCGAGTATTATATTGCTCCTACCTTGGATTTCATCCAAGAGCTCCGCACACATGGCACGGATATCCGCGTGCGCGAACCAGAAGAATTGGTAGAGATTTTCCGCAGCGAAGCTCAAAAAGCCTACGAGATGTATTGTCAATAAATCCTAACCAATATCCATTACCCCATAGCGCAGCGTCCAATAGCCCGAAGGGCGTCCTATAGCTCGCCTCGCGAGCGTCCACTAAACCAAAAATGCACTTTTCTCAAAAAAAAGTGCATTTTTTCTTAGATACTGACAACTTTTAGCAGTCTGCTATAGTACCTTTGCACCGTCAAACAAAAAATACAAACTCCGACAGCGAGCTCTGTGAGCGGTCTAAAATTTAACTACTATGCAATTAGAATTTAACTTCAATCAGCCAACCCTTCAAGACACTGCAAAGGCCTTCTTCAGCAACATGTACAGTATTATCATCTGCACGCAGATTATCTCAAAATCAATTTAACCCTAATCGGTCATTAGATTTGGGTTTAATATTCACTTTTTTAACTATTACATTATTATGACAACAACAATCAACAAGGTGAATACACTCACCAGTAATCCAACGTCCAAAATGCATGATTATCGTGCGCATCTGCGTACTATCACCGACGGTTTGGTAGAAATGGCCAAGGCGGCAGGCCGCAGCCAATACACTTGTAATCAGTTGCTTCGCGAGTGCTATAATCTAGTAGATGCAGAGCTGAAAACCTATGATCAATGGAAGGAGGAGGGAGCTTACGTTCGTCGTGGACAACATGCCTATCTATTCTGGGGTAGCCCCGTGATCAACGAGCGAGGCGTGCGTTACTGCCCAGTAGAATTCCGCTTTTGCCGTGAGCAAGTACGCTTTACCCAACAGGGATAATCCCCCTAAACAGTAGCAAAGCGCCCACTAAACTCTAAACAATAGGCGCTTTGCGCCGTCCACTAAACAAAAAAAAATAGGCCACCCAATCACATGGGTAGCCTATTTTTTTATCGTCGCGTGCGAATTACTTCACTTGTATACCAAGAATATTGTAGATATTCTCACCACGGATGATCAATACTTGACCATTCTCAATAACCTTTGTAGGAGTTTGACCTACTACAACATTCTCTACATCAGTTGTACCAGCAAGGGTCACAACGATTTGAGTTGCACGTACTTGGTTAGAAGTTGCTGCAAAGGTTACACTAGCTGCATCACCTGTCCAAGTACCTACTGCACCAGAATAAGTGTACTCACCATCTACTGTGAAGCAACCAGGACCATACTTCTCTTCATTATTAGCAGTACATGTAAACTCGATTTTAGCAATATTGCCTACTGTAGAAGTAATTGTAAGAGTTTGGTTCTTGTAGATGCGATAGTGTGCTTCATTGTTGTAAGTACCCAAAATACCAGATGTAACATCTACAGTCACACCATTTTTGGTGATTTGATATGCAGCAGCATTGTTGGAGTCAGTTCCTGCATTACCCTTATCAACATCTGCATCAAATACGATTGCACCACCTACTGGAGGAATTATAGGATCTGTATTACCATTGCCTCCATCTTCTTCCTTCAATGTAATTTCCTCGTCGGTATCGGCATCCATAGCATAAACATTGGATACAGTATTCAATTTGTATGTTTTTCCATCTTCACCTACGAATGAACCTACAAATGAATAGTTACCCTCGTTATCTACATTCTTAATAGTCAAAGTACCTACTCCATCTGATATAACACCTACAGCTTCATCATTTTCATCTACTCCTGTTGCATACATTGCAGTAAGTACCTCGTATGTACCATTGATAGCAGTTTTGCTCTTAGCATTAACACCCATGATTACAATTGGGAAGAGCAACTCCTCTGTTGCTTCATCGAAGTTATACAACATGAACTCGTAAACATTATCTGACTCATAGTAGTAAGCCTCTGCATAAGGCAAGTTTTTCACATTCACCACATTAGGATCTGCATTAAGTAACTCAATAGAAGTTGGAGTCTTGATACCTGGTACAGAGAAGTACTTTTGCAAACTACCGCAAATCAACACCTCTTGACCATCCATATCTGGGTTCTCTGGCAAGTTGAAGTCTGTACGCAAATCGCCTGCTGGCAATTGCACTGGTACACATTTTGCTACATCTGCTACATCTGCACTTGAAGCCACGAGGAGGTTGGTATTGTAGGTGTTTACACTACCATCGGTGTTGGTACTTGGGTTAAATGGTGCTTCAAATTGAGAACCTGTTGAAATAGCCGCACCAACGACTTGACCTACGATAAATGCCTTCACGTAGTAAGGACCAGCAAATTGATTGTTCAATGTCATTACATCCTCGATGGTGAATGGGTTCTCCTTAGTACCGTCACCAGTCAAACCTTCTGGCAAGCTTGGTTTCTCGCCTTCTTCACCTACAGTGATAATGGTCATAGAACCACCTGCAGTAGTCTCTGGAGTATTGCCCATATAGTTAACCAAGTTACCTTTAACCTCGATATAATCGTTGACTTTAACGGCTTGGTCTGCAGCATTCACTGGTTTCACACGGAAAGCTAGGAATACTTGACCACCACCTTTTTCGTCTGCCATCCAGCAAGATACATTTTTATATTGATCGGTATAAGCCTCTTTGATCTCGGTCACATAGCCACGGATAGTGTATGTATCTGCTGTAGCAGTTTCACCAGTAGCCTTACAGATCTCTACCGCTTTTGCGCAAGTGATAGTGCCCTCTGCTGGAGGTACGGTGCCATTACCATTACCGTTGCCATTGCCGTTGCCATTGCCGTTGCCAATCTCAGAGCCATCAAGTGCGACAACGATTTCAGAGGCACGTACTTGGTTAGAAGATGCAGTGAAAGTAATCTTATTAGCACTACCTGTCCAAGTACCTACAGCACCTGAATATGTGTAAGAACCACCATCTACACTAAAACAACCTGGACCATATTGAGCATCTCCTTCTGCAGTACATGTAAATTGCACAGAAGTAATAGCACCTACTGTTGACACTATGGTCAAGGTTTGATTCTTGTAAATACGATAGTGCGTTTGTCCACTATATGTACCAAGACGACCTTGAGTACACTCTAAAGTGACACCATCTTTTGATACTGTAAATGCAGCCGCTGTTTCGGTTGCATTGCCTTTGTCTACATCAGCATCAAAGGTCACCACTGCAGCAAAACTCATCATGCTGAGGAGCATTGCGCTAAGTAAAAGAGTAAATTTCTTCATACTTTTAAATTTTAATTGGTTAATATTTATGTTACTTATAATTTTACCTGTATCCTGTAGCCTCTTTGAGGCGTCCTGTAGCGCAGCGTCCTATAGCTCGCTTTGCGAGCGTCCTGTAGGCGAAGCCGTCCTATAACCTCTTCGAGGCATCCTGTAGCGCTCACGGCGCGTCCTCTAAATTGTAGGCACTTCGTGCCGTCCTCTAAACTGGCATCTCCAGTGCCACCTCTCCATTCTCCACATTAAACACTTTGGCACTATCGCTATGTGCAGCTAATAGTTCGGTCAAATGCTGGCGGTCAGTGTCGGTGATAAATATCTGCCCAAACTGCTGACTGACAACCAGTTGCACTATTCTCTCCACGCGTTCGCTGTCCAACTTATCAAAGATATCATCCAGTAGCAATATCGGTTTTTTGTTTACTGCATGTACCTGACTGAGATACAATGCCTGTCCCAATTTCATCGCCAACAAAAAACTCTTCTGCTGCCCTTGGCTTCCCACACGCTTCAGTGGATAATCTCCAAGCTTCATCTCCAACTCATCTTTGTGTACCCCTTGCGAGGTCCAACCTATTAAAATATCGCGTGTGCGCGTGCGTGCGAAGGCGTCCGCCAAATCACGCTCATGCAACTGCGACACATAGTTCAACGACACCTCTTCTTTTGCACCCGAAATAGCGCGGTACACCTCCTGAAAATAAGGGGTAAATTGCTCTACAAAGCGCACGCGCTCTCTGTATATAGGCTCGGCATGTTGCACCATTTGCAGCTCCAACACCTCGAACAATGCTGTTGGCAGCGTGTCCAAAGATGCATTTTCGTATTGCTTCAACAGCGCATTGCGTTGTTTGAGTAGCGCGTTGTATTGTGTCAAGTGCTCAAGGTACGCTTTGTTGTATTGCGAGATCACTCCGTCGATAAATCTACGTCGCTCATCGCTACCCTCCACCACCAATTCGCTATCTTGTGGTGATACCATCACCAGAGGTATGAGTCCGATATGGTCGAGCAAGCGTTTGTAATCTTTCTTGCCACGGCGGAATTGCTTTTTCACACCGCGTTTAAGCCCACAACTGATTACCTCCTCCGCCTCGCCATCCACATATTTCCCCTGCACGAGTGCCATCTCTTCATCGTGATGGATATTTTGGCTATCGATAGCGTTATACGCTGATTTTGTGAAACTTAGGTAGTATATCGCATCGAGTATATTGGTCTTGCCTTGCCCATTGAGTCCTACAAAACAATTGAGCTTCTCCGAGAAACTCATTGTCGCCTCACGGAGATTCTTGTAGTTCAATATGTTCAGTTCCTTTAGTATCATTCAGATCACTTTGTTGTAGATCGTTCGCAATGCTCACTGTAGATCGCTCGTTACACTCGCTGTAGTTCACTTCGCTGGAGACTACAGGGCGTAAGCCCGTCCTACAGTCACGAAGTGCCGACCTACAGGCGCTAGCGCCGAACTACAGCCCGTAGTGGCGATCTATTAAGCGAAGCACGCCACATCCCCAGCCGTTATCACCTCCCCGCCGAGGATAATCAGTCGCTCCACCACGTTGCGCAATTCGCGGATGTTACCTGGCCATGTACGCGCCTGCAACGCTGCCACTGCGCCCTCGTCAAACACCTTCACTTTCCATCCCTGCTCCTCACAAATCATCTTCGCAAAGTGGCTGACCAGCAATGGGATATCCTCTTTTCTATCATCCAAAGCAGGCACATGAATAGGTATCACGTTCAGGCGATGGAAGAGGTCCTCTCGGAAGCGTCCTTCGGCAATCTCGTTTTTGAGATCCTTGTTGGTAGCAGCCAACACGCGAACATTCACTTTGATTGGTTTGTCGCTACCCACGCGAGTGATCTCATTCTCCTGTAGCGCACGCAGCACTTTTGCTTGCGCCGATAGGCTCATGTCGCCGATTTCATCGAGGAACAGCGTGCCGCCATCGGCTTGCTCAAACTTACCCGCACGATCTTTGATGGCGCTGGTGAAACTACCTTTGGTATGTCCAAACAGTTCACTCTCAATCAGTTCGCTAGGGATAGCCGCACAGTTGACCTCCACCATTGGCTTCTTGGCGCGTGCGCTATTCTCATGGATCAGGTGCGCCACCACCTCTTTGCCCGTGCCATTCGCACCTGTGATTAGCACGCGTGCTTCGGTAGGCGCTACTTTCTCTATTATCTCGCCTACGCGGTTGATGGCATCACTTTCGCCCACCATCTTGTTGCGCGCACCTATCTTCTTGCGCAACACTTTGGTCTCTTGCACCAGCGACTTATGCTCCAACGCCCGTTGGGTAGTAACTAGCAATCTATTGAGATCCAAAGGCTTAACAATAAAGTCATACGCTCCGTTCTTCAGTGCATCCACAGCAGTTTCCACAGTGCCGTGCCCCGATATCATCACCACGGGTGCTTCCTCTCCACCTTGCTCTTGCATGACCTTGTGATAGGCCTGTAGCAACTCCATGCCATCCATCTCTGGCATCTTGATGTCGGTATAAATCAGATCATACTTAGCAGCAAGGGCCATCTCCAATCCTATGCGCCCATTTTCCGCCACTTCCACGGTATATCCCTCAAACTCAAGGATTTCCTTCAGCGTATTGCGGATTGCACGTTCATCATCTATCACCAGAATCTTTGCCATAGTAAACCAAATTATACAATTCGTTGCAAAAGTACAATTTTTTTCCGACATGACCAAATTTTTTATCGCTTTTAATAAATTTATTCATCACAAACTGCTAAACTACTCCCACCCTAAGTATTCCGTAACACATTACCACCGCTCCGTTCGTCGGTGCTCCCAAAAGCACCGACTACGCCATCGCTAAATCTTAAAGAATGGCGCAGAGAACAACTCAATTAATAGATAAAATCTATCTTTTTAAAAAAATATGTTCATTTTCTTGCGTATATGCGTTTTTTTTTGTACCTTTGTGCGATTTTGTGACGCTATGCCATTTTTAGTGTAAATTACTCTTTTATTTCATACGTATTCACAGCCATGCGAAACCAACGCAAGACGTATTCCACCTCATCACTTCTCTTCTATAGGGTAGTGCATATCGTTGTGATATGCATGTTTATGTTGATTGTAGCAACGCCAGTATCTGCGCAGATCTACACTTCTACGCGATACGAGAATCCTTACAATTCTTATTCTACCACCTACTCTGGTACTTTCCATGGTACTACCTATCGTATGGCAGAGGCATCTCCTGCCTACGAATCATACCAATCTAGTATCTATCAGCCATTCGGCTCCATGTCTCCAAGGCGAAACGCAGACAGACCAGATCTCCCTTCTGTCGGAGATGATTTGCCAACGGACAACGACAATAACAACAACGATAATATCCTCGATGACTTCGGTCATCCGAGTGACCCAGGCTATGCATCCTCTCCTGTGGGTGAGGCATGGGTAATGCTATTGTTCGCAGCCACAGCGGCAATCGTCTTGACGGTAAAGAAACGTAAACCCAAAAACATTTAACCAATCATTACCTAATTACGGGTTCTTGATGAGTTCATAGAGACGGTGTAAGTTCATCCGCATCAAATAATCCAAACAGTCTTAACCGAAAGTTAACTAAAGAGTTAACAATATTAATAGAACGAAACAACGTCGCGAAAGCGACAGAGATTATATGAATACAACATTTACAACTTGCGCCGAGAAGAAGGCGAAACAATTTCTTAACCTATTACAAGGATATACCAAAGGTATACGACTAACTGCCATCCTCATTCTCCTTCTAATGGGAGTTAATAATGTGTGGGGCGACAACAATGTCAAAGTGTATTGTGCTATTAAGGCAAGTGATTTGAATTGCTACACATTGAAGGTAAATGCCAATATTGGCGACAACAACACATGGCGACAATACACCATGGAAAAACTTGACGAAACGTACGAAGGTAGACTTATTTATCAAGCCACTATAGTGGAAAGGTATGGAGGTGTCGATGCATTGCAGTTCCAATTATATGAAGGTAATGACTGGAAAACGCAACAACAACCTTATAATACTTGGACAACATCATCTACTTTCGCTAATAAACTTTATGTGTATGACACGGATAAGTGGATCACAAAAACAAATGATCCGTCCTACACCGTATATTTTGTCAACAAAGATAGTTGGACTGGAACAATTAAAGCGTATGCATGGAACAGCGATTGTGACAAAAACAAGGATTGGTCTGGCGCTGACATGACTTCCACAGGAAAGACGTATAAGGGCAAAAACATATATTCAATCACTCTCAACAAACGATATGCAAACATAATTTTTAATAATGGCTCTTCAAAGACGGATGATTTAACCTTGGGCTCAACAAATATTGGAAAAATGTTTGACGGTTCAAGTTGGGTTGATTACAATGTAGATCCTGTCGTTACTTTCAAAGCCAATGGTGGCACAGGTAGTGATTATACACAAACAGTAAAATACAACACGAGCACAGCTCTAACCGCAAATAAATTTACTCGTACAGGATATTCTTTCAATGGATGGAAGACAGCGGCAAATAGTGGCACTAGCTATGCAAATCAAGCAAGTGTAAAATTCACAGCAAACACCACCCTCTACGCACAATGGACGGCTAACCAATACACCATCACCTATAAAGATCAAGGGGGTAGCAACTTCTCTGGTTCACATGCCAGTGGCTACCCTACCAAACACACCTACGGCACTGCTACCACGCTAAGTACGGCCACCAAAACTGGCTACACCTTTGACGGATGGTTTACAACCCAAGATTGTACTGGCTCCGCAATCACTTCACTTGGTGCTACCGCATACACTGCTGCGATCACCCTTTACGCTAAATGGACTGCCAATAAATACACCGTTACACTTGATAACCAAAGCGCAACAACAGCAGGTACTGCCTCAGTACAAGCCACTTATGGTTCAGCTATGCCTTCTGCTACGATGCCACAAAAAACTGGTTATACTTTTGGTGGCTATTACACAGCTATCAACGGAGGTGGCACAAAATACTATAATGCTAATGGTTCAAGCGCAAAGAATTGGGACAAAACAGCAGCAGCAATCCTCTACGCACAATGGACAGCGAAGGATATCACCATCAACTGGGATGCAAATGGTGGTTCTGTAACTCCAACAAGTTCAACCTACACCTATGACGGGGATGCAATCACATTGCCAACTCCTTCATATGCTGGACATCGCTTCCTTGGATGGTTCACGGCGGCTGACGGAGGAACACAAATTACTGATGTCGGAACAACTAATAAACCTTACACTACTGTTACATACTACGCACATTGGGAAGTAAGTATTGTAGAACATACGGTTACATTTGCCGTCGGTACGGAAAGTACTGAATACGGAACCTTAACAGCAGCCACAAATTCAGGAAACATCACCTCTGGATCTAATGTGATAGAAGGTACATCCGTGACCTTTACCGCGAAACCGAACACAGGCTATGTTGTAGAAGGTTGGTACACCAATGCTACTTGCACAGAAGGCAAACACGACGCAGGAAGTGCCACATACACAACGACTGTTAATGACGCACTCAATGTATATGTTAAATTCGTTGAGAAAAAATGGTCAGTCGCCTTTGCAGCAAGCACAGGTGGCACAGTGACTACTCCGTCATCCACACCGCAAACCGTTGGGGAAGTGACGGGTATCAGCATTGCTGCCACCCCTGCTACAGGTTATACGTTCAAGCAATGGACTATCACAAGTGGCGCTGGTTCATTCACTTCAGAAGCTACCACAAATAGTAACACATTCAAACCTACAAATAATTCAACAGTAACGGCTTCGTTTAACGAGACGATGTCCACCCTAACCACTTCAAATAAATATGATGTTGGTAATCCTGAATATGCAATTCCTACAAAATCAGTAAATTCAATAGGTGTTGCAACCACCGCAACAGTCACAGCTACGGCAGCAGGCAATGGCTACACTTTCACAGGTTGGACACTTACCAACTGTACTCGTACCGATGGCGGAGCAGATGATGCAACAAGCATCACCGTTCGCTCCAATGGCGATGGCAAAGCAGCAACAGTTGTGGCAAATTATGCAGAAGATTTAACAACTAGTTGGGTATTGAAAGGTTCATTTGTAGATGATTTTGCTACTGCGTATAAATTTGTAAAAAAATCAGGTGAATCTACTGGCAAAGTTGCATATGTTTCATTAGACTTAGCAGACAGTAAAGCATATCGATTCAAAGTTGTAAATGGTAGCACTTGGTATGGAAATAATAATAGCGATGAACAATATTGGATAAAAGCAACAGCTGAGAATTGGGACTTTTATTCTGATGCAGGAGATTGTCACATGAAGTCCTCTGTTGCAGGCACATATACATTCAAAATCGATTTCTCAGGCACCAATCCAAAAGTTTCTGTACAATTCCCAACCGCATACAAAATCACATATGGCGTCGGCACAAACAAGGGTACAGATAAGGTAACTACTACTCCATCAATTACCAGTGGATCTCTTGTTTTGGCATCTACATCTATCACTTTTAGCAAAGGCGACACCAAAACAGGTTACACATGGAAGAACTGGAATAACAAAAACGATGGTACTGGTACAGTTTTAGGAACTGGCGACACTTATGTTAGTTCAAATCGCGAAGCCGATATTACCGTTTATGCTTGCTACGACCTTGTTACATATAATATCACCTACAACACTAACGGCGGTACAAATCCAAATAACGCGCAAACATCATACAACGTAACAACAGCGACATTCAACCTACCAACCCCAACCAAAACAGGTTATACCTTTGCAGGATGGTACGATAACGCAGGACTTACTGGAAATAAGATCACTCAAATCGCCAAAGGTTCAACAGGTCATCAAGAATTTTGGGCAAAATGGACTCCTAACACTTACAACATCACCTATAAAGATCAAGGAGGTAGCGACTTCTCTGGCACACATGCAGATGGACATCCAACCACTCACACATACGGAATTGAAACTACATTAAAGACAGCCTCCAAAACTGGCTATACCTTTGATGGTTGGCATACAGACGCAGCATGTACCCAAAATGTTACATCACTCAATGCTACTGCATACACCGCAGCCATCACCCTCTACGCAAAGTGGAAAGCACTAAGTTTCGAGCTTACATGGGATCCCAATGGCGGTACAATTACTACGCCAGGTTCACCAGAAGGGGGCGAAGTGGAAGCAGGCACACCACTTAAAGCACCTACTGTAACAAAAGAGCACTATGACAATACTGGTTGGAATCCTGAAGTACCTGCTGTCATGCCAGGCGAGGATGTTACATACATCGCACAATGGACTCCAAAGGAATATAAAATCACCTATAATCTCAATGGAGGTAATGGCACAATGACTCCTGCTACATATACCATCGAGTCAGAGACATTTACACTGCCAAATAATCCAACCAAAACGGGTTACACATTTGCAGGATGGTATGCAAATGCAGAGCTTACAGGTAATGCCGTTACTCAAATCGAAAAAGGCTCGACAGGCGACAAAACATATTGGGCAAAATGGGATGTAGCAAGCTATACCATTACCTTTGACCTAGAAGGAGGTACAGGTGGAACATCCACATTGACCGTTCAATACGAAGCACAATTACCAAATATCACTATTCCAACAAAAGCAGGTCACTTATTCTTGGGATATTACAATGGTGACAATGGCACGGGTACACAGTACTATGATGCTAGCGGTAAAGGTCTCAAACCCATGCCTGCAAACAACCTAACCCTCTACGCAAAATGGTTAAATAGTAGCGATTGCATCTTCTTCTACAACAACTTAGGATGGAGTAATGTATATGTATACTTCTATAACAATGCTGATGGACACAATTATTGGGCAGATGGTTATGGTACAGGAGCTAATAAACAACAGAAATTCTGGGAGAATAATCCATATTACGAGATGGAGCATGGCACAATGACCCAAATTAAAGGTACAAATATCTGGTATTACTACGCTACATATATCAAAACAAATCAGCGTAGCAAAGTTTCTTTTGCTAATGTGAACCAATCTTGTGACAAGGAAGCCAACAACACGAACTCTTATTTCCAAAATGCACAAGTCGTATATCGTGCAGATTTAGATTACGAGAAGAGAGTTCCTATGTTTGTTCCTCATACTACTCAATCACATTACTTCAGCAATACAAAATCCACCTATTACAACCATGGTTACTGGATGAATTATCCAACGAATACAGGATATAAGCTACACATCTTTGATGAAAACGGAAATAAAATCAATGACCAATTAGTGGAAATCCCATTTGAATATGGTGATAATATTATTATGCCATGGTCTGTTAATGTAAGTCTTGAAGGGGCAACGACATATGCATTTAAGATTCAGCGTGCTGACAATCAATGGTATGGTAACAACGGAACGATGACCACTAATAGCAGTGGCGATGTCGGTCAAACCGCTTGGGAGTTTACCACAGGAACTAACAACTGTAAGATTACGACAACGGCTCCTGGTACATATGTATTTACATTGAAATATGACAAAGACAGAAATAGTAATTACAACTATCTAGTAGGAGTAGAGTACCCTGCTAGTGTAGGAGATTATCGTTTGGCGTACAAAGATAATACACATCCTTTCCACCCTGGACACTTGCTCAAGAAGCGAGCAGGATCAGATATTGTTAGTTTCTTCGTACACTATGACGAGAATCCTCTGATTATGTTGCAACACGTTACTGCTATTGATGCGAAGACCGGAGCTATCACTTGGGAAACACTAAGTACGTCCACATTAAAAAGTATGACTGGTATTGAAGCTACTGGTATATACAACTTTGTTTTAGAGCAAACAGACAGCGAGGCTATTTTGCAAAATTCTGCTACAAAATACACTGGCAACTTCTATATTCGTACCGACGCTACAGCAGGAGGTTGGGGCAATTTCCGTCAAAAGAGCAACCAAATGACCTATAGTAGTTATGCGGATAATCACTCTAACTTCAACCATTATTTCGTAGAGTGGATTCATCAAGGCAAGAATGTAAAATTCACCATCGCAAATGACTATAGTTATTGTCTATCTGATACTTTGGATGCAGACGACATTGTCACCACTGGTAATTTGCCTAAGGATGCCAATGTTCGCTTTGGTTGGGATAGCCACACCAACAAACTTAGTCGTGCATATATCGCAGGTACAGAAAACGAACAATACCGTTTCCTTGTGCTAGGAGGAATAGATGATAATCTCAAAGACAAAGATGGCAATACGCTCACAAATAATGAGATCGTATTCACAGACTTAGAGGATTGGATTTACCAAGCAGACGTGACTGCTAACGAAAATACCATGATCCGACTAACAGCTCAATACAATAATCAAACTCAGTACTTCAAAGGAGCTGCAGACGGAGAGAATCAGTACATCCCTGTGCTAACTGGTGGAGCAAGTGGCGATTATAAGATTCGCTTTATCTACAACTTCAAGTCCAATCACCTTGTAACAGCCTGGTTAGCAGACGGAAATAACATAACAGAAAACAAGGTTTTAGGCACGGACCTCATGATCATTCGCCAAAACCAAGACGCTGCCGCCCAACTAAAATTAAATTCCAACGAAACAAAACTATCTGAAGTAGGTACTATCTATGCCACAATGACCTTTACCAAAGAGCACTTGGAGAGTACTACTGCAAGCGAATGGGAAAGACTATACTACTGGATATCCTTCCCATTTGATGTGCGTATCTCGGATGTGTTTGGCTTTGGCGAGTATGGGAAGCAGTGGATCATTGAGTATTACGATGGTGCTGCACGTGCCAAGAACGGTTATTGGCTGGAGAGCGACACCTATTGGAAATACATCTCCGACACCACATATGTCGCAGGCAAGAGCAACGAAGATGCGAATGGCAATCCAAACAACGGCGTGTTAGTTGCTAATAAGGGATATGTCTTGGCACTCGCCAGAAGTATTGCTAATCAAGGACTTTTCAAAAATGGCAACGACTATGTTCGACTTTATTTCCCATCCATGAACGAGATTGGTAGCATTGACGGCGATATGCAGAATGTGGTGACTCTACTACAAGAGTACCCATGTACCATCACTGGTCGCGAAGCCTATGACAACAACTGGCATATGATAGGCGTACCATCGTATGCAGATAAGAATCATAAACTTACGCAAAATGAACTTATATATTATTACGAATACCAAGCCAGCAGCAACACCTACAAAGTGACAACCGCTCAACTAAGAGATCCTGACATATCTTCATCTAACGCAAAGAGTGTCACTTTCAAATCAATGCACTCATACATGGTGCAATACGCAGGTACAATCAATTGGCGAAATTGGGCAACTACCCCACAACAGTTAGCAGCACGACGCAATACCCATAGCGAGCAGGACACCTACTCTCTTCGTCTAGAGCTACAACGCAACGGCACATACGCAGATCAGACATTCGTGCAACTCAAAGATGAGAGTACCACCGACTACGATATGAATATCGACTTGACCAAACTCATGAATAGCGGTACGAATATCTACACCCTCGCAGGCGAACAACGCATACAGTTGGCTGGTAGTGTGATACCTGTAGCAGAGACCACGATACCAGTGGGTGTGAAAGTGGCAGCAGCGGGTGAATATACCCTCGCTATGCCAGATGGCACCGACGGCATCACCGCGTTGCTCATTGACTATGAGACCAATACAACTACCGACCTTCTCCTAAGCGATTATACCGTCACCCTACCAAAGGGTAGCACGGAGAACCGCTTCGCTCTCATCGTGAAGCCACGCAAGACGGCGACCCGCGTAGAGAACATAGGCGAGGGAGCCAAAGATGCTGATAAATACATCATTGATGGTGCACTCTACCTACAACGCGACGGCAAGTTGTACAATGCACAAGGACAGATCATGCGCTAATGCGTCATTACCCTAGTGTGAAAAATCACACTTTCACACTATCACATAAAAAAGAGAGTCGAACGTTTCATTCGACTCTTTTTTTTCTATCATATAACCTGAATATCTTATCACTCATAACTCATCACTCATAGTTCATAACTAAATCCCACTCACACCAACTGGCGGATCAATTGCTCTTCGTCGCCTGGCAACAGAGCTATCGGAGGCAATTCAATCATCGTATAAGCGCCATACTGCTGCTTCTGCTGCAAGCGAACCGCAGCACGTGCACACGACACCATCACCTGAGCCGTCAAAGCGGGGTTATTGATGCGCATACTAAACTCCAGATGT
The DNA here is from genome assembly GCA_017556705.1 of Paludibacteraceae bacterium. GTDB lineage: Bacteria > Bacteroidota > Bacteroidia > Bacteroidales > Paludibacteraceae > Colicola. Next base: position 140,684 of record JAFYMG010000009.1, read on the forward strand.
TGGTTGGCTACTCCACTCGACTCACCATCGCGCACCAAATGAACACCATGGCACACTGTACAGAAAGAATCCAAAGACTCCACAACTATCATCTTGGTCTCATCGCTCGCGAAATATGCATCCGCCTTCAGCAATGCCTCTACCTCCTTGGCATCCGCACCCTCCTCTAAAACTACATACACCTCGCGGCTATGCACACCTTTACCCATTGGGATAGTCATCGACAGCGCATCCTTCACACCAGGAATAGCCTTCGCTGCCACCGTATGACCCATCGAACGGCCAGGACCAAAATTGGTATAAGTCACGCCCTGAGGCACCAATGACAAAAACATAGCACGCGCCACAGAGTCAGAGCCTGGGTCCCAACCCGCGGAGATCACACTCACCGCCTTATGCTCCTCAGCCACCGCCTTCAGCGATTGGCGAAGATCATAAATCTGCTGGTGGATATCAAACGAATCCACCGTACATATACCCTTCTGCAGCAGCGCCTTAGCAAATGATTCTACCTCGCGAGTAGGAGTACACAGCAGTACAGCGTCTGCATCTATTGTATCTAGATTATCATTGTGGTGATATACACCAGCGAGCTCTATATCAGGAGCCAATAAGATCGCCTGCTCCGCAGCACGACCTATATTTCCATATCCGAGAATAGCTATTTTCATCATAATGTTGTTCTTCTATATACGTCTAGATTAGTCTAGACACTCTAGAAACAGCTGCAAAGATACGCAATTTTCACCATTTTAGCAAACATAGTAGACAAAATATACTTTTTTTTATAAAAAAGTTTGGTCAATCCAAAAAAAAGCACTAATTTTGCACCGATTTTCGACTATAGTCTCTGGCGATCAGCATAGAGTGCGCTTTTTTGCGGCTCGAACAGTAGTGTATACTATAGTTATTTAACCCATTAAATAAAACAACCGAAATGGATTTAATGAAAATTGCCGAAGAGGCATTCGCTGGCGAGAAGAAAGAGTTTCCAGCATTCGCTGCAGGTGATCAAGTGACTGTAGCTTATCGTATTAAAGAGGGTAACAAGGAGCGTATCCAAGAGTTCCGCGGTGATGTAATTTGCATCCACGGTAGCGGTGACAAGAAGCGCTTCACTGTTCGCAAGATGTCTGGTAACGTAGGTGTAGAGCGTATCTTCCCTATGGATAGCCCATTCATCGAGAAAATTACTGTAAACAAATACGGTAAAGTTCGTCGCTCTAAATTGTACTACTTGCGTGCTCTTACTGGTAAGAAAGCTCGTATTCCAGAGCGCCGCGTGAAGTAATGTCACTTCGTGACAGTTTTAAAAGTTCTAAAAGTTTTAGAAGTTCTAAAGGTGTCACGATTCTTGCCAAATGGTGTAACGGTAGCACTACAGATTCTGGTTCTGTCTGTCTGGGTTCGAATCCTAGTTTGGCAACAAGAAAAGAAGGCTTCCGCTATGGAAGTCTCTTTTTTGATGGGGAGCTTATAAATTGATACTTCACCATCTAAAGGTAATAATATTCAAAAGATTTATACACCTTATTATATATATAAGCAATGAAGAATTTTGTAGAAGAATTGCGTTGGCGCGGCATGTTGCAAGACATGATGCCAGGCACCGAAGAACAACTCCTAAAAGAACAAACGGCTGCATACCTAGGTATCGACCCTACTGCAGATAGCCTGCATATCGGTCACCTATGCGGTATCATGATGCTCAAGCACTTGCAAAACGCAGGCCACAAGCCCATCGCACTCATCGGTGGTGCCACTGGTATGATTGGCGACCCAAGCGGTAAGTCTGCCGAGCGCAACTTGCTTGATGAAGAGACATTGCGCCACAACCAAGCATGTATCAAAGCACAATTGGAGCGTTTCCTTAACTTCGGAGAGGGCGAGAACGCGGCTGAGCTCGTCAACAACTACGACTGGATGAAGGACTACACCTTCCTTGACTTCGCACGCGAAGTAGGTAAGCTAATCACTGTGAACTACATGATGGCGAAGGACTCCGTGAAGAAACGCTTCAACGGCGAGTGCAGTCAAGGTATGTCATTCACCGAGTTCACCTACCAACTATTGCAAGGCTACGACTACGTATATCTCAACAAGCATAAGAACTGTAAGTTGCAGATGGGTGGTAGCGATCAATGGGGTAATATCACCACCGGTACCGAGCTCATCAAGAAGATGGGTGGTGGCGAGGCGTTTGCATTGACTTGCCCACTGATTACCAAAGCTGATGGCGGTAAGTTCGGCAAGACCGAGAGTGGCAACGTATGGCTCGACAAGAAATATACTAGCCCATACCGTTTCTACCAATTCTGGTTGAACGTAAGCGACGATGATGCAAAACGCTATATCCGTATCTTTACATGTTTGGACAAAGAGACTATTGATGCATTGATTGCTGCACACGATGAGGCTCCTCATATGCGTGCACTGCAAAAGCGCTTGGCAGAAGAGGTGACCGTGATGGTACACAGCCGCGAGGATTACGAGGCTGCCGTAGAGGCAAGTAACATCCTTTTTGGTAACGCTACACACGAGGCATTGAGCCGCCTGAGCGAAGAGACATTCTTGCAAGTATTCGACGGCGTGGAGAAGTACGAAGTAAGTCTTGAGGAGCTCAACGCAGGCATTCCTCCGTTGGATTTATTGGCAGAGAAAACCCTAATTTTCCCATCCAAGGGCGAAGCGCGCAAGATGATCATCGCCAACGGATTCTCTATCAACAAGGAGAAATTCACTGACCCACAAAAGGCAATCACCGCAGATATGCTGCTCAACGGCAAGTACTTGCTCTGCCAAAAGGGTAAAAAGAATTATTATATCGTAGAGGCGAAGTAAGGATATAGAACATCTTATTAAGGCAATAGACTATATTATAGGCAATAAAATCAGCGAAGCTTTTACTTCGCTGATTTTCATTTAAGGGAAATTTCGTAATAAAAAGGTATCATTTATTACGAAAATACAATCTAAAATTGCGTATTTACTTAAAATATAGTACCTTTGCAGTGATTTTTGATGTGCTCCGTGATGGAGCAATTATTTTGATAATCACACTATTTGAAGAATGAAAAAAATATCTTTACTCTTTTTTTTATGCCTTGCAGCGAATATCTACGCTGAGCGAATTGATACTATTCCATTTGGTGATATGGAGAGTTGGACTGTACGCTATATCAAAGAATCCAAACTGCTAGGCGGAAAGACCAAAACACTCTATGCTTTGGCACCAACTGATACCATCAGAGAGAATGCTCCATATATGTACGGACAAGGTGGCAACCCATGGGCAACGAGCAATGCGTATGCCAATGTCATCGGCATTGAAAAAGCAGCCGGCACCATGACCCCTGAGAAGCGTGAAGATGGTAGCACTTGCTGTAGAATGGACGTGGAGTTGTTGGGCGTGCGCGTGATGGGTATGATTGACATACAAGTGCTGGTACCCGGTACGTTGTTCACGGGACGCAATCTAGAGCCAATAACCACAGCCAAAGATCCATATCAGAACATTGACTTTGGTGTGCCTTTCACAGGTCGTCCAAGCGCATTGATGTTTGATTACAAGTGTATCATCTCGCCAGAGCAATGGGTATGGTATGCCAAAGGTATGGCTAAACCAAGAAAACAAGAAGGTCACGATGAAGCAGAAGCCTACATCTATCTGCAACACCGCTGGGAGGATGAGAAAGGCCATATCCACTCTATTCGCGTAGGTACTGGCTATGAGCGCTTCACACAAACGCAAGAGCAGTGGGTCAACGGACATCGTATAGCTATCCACTATGGTGATATCACTACGGAGCCTTGGTATGAGGAGTATATGGGATTCAAATGCATGCAACGTGCAGTAAACTCTCGTGGCAAAGTGACCCCAATTATCGAAGAAGGCTGGGATGGCAATTTGGAACCCACGCACATGGTAATCATGCTAACCTCTGGCCGATACGAAGCATTTGTAGGGCATGCAGGCAACACTTTCTGGGTAGATAACGTGTGTCTCGTCTATGAAGAATAATCAAAAAATGCAGCAAATATGCACTTTTTTCGTATAAAAATGCATTTTTTTGTAGAAATATTTGGTCAATTCAAAAAAAAGCAGTAATTTTGCACCCGCTTTCGAAAGGAAGTGTGAAAAATTCCTCAAGAAACTAAATCAAAACGCGTTTTGATTTAAGAGGAGAAACAAGCGAAGCGCTCCACTTGCGCAGCAGGTCAGTTCGCGTAGTTTGTTTGGACGATGACCAATGGTATAAAGGCTATTACGTCAGATTTTGGTTCTGAAAATCTTGGTTCGATTCCAGGTTGGTCAACTAAAGAAGCCCGCTTGACGGGCTTTTTTTGAGAGAAATCTCAACGTGTGATGGGATACGGGCAGCGTCACAACAAAAGACCGCCTAACGGCTGAAAGAGGTCAGACCGTTGCACTGTCAGAACGGGCTAAAGCCCTGTCAGAATCTGACAGCGAAGCGTTCCGACAGCAAAGCGATCTAACAACGCAGTGATCCAACAGCGTAGCGGTCTAAAGAATTATCTGCCCCATATTGAGTAACACTTTTATAAAAAAAATGAAAACATTTGAATTGGTAGGTACTCCACGTAGCGAGTACGGCAAGAAAGCAGCAAAGACTTTCCGCAAAGAGAACCTCGTACCTTGCAACCTCTATGGCAACGGCGAGAACGTAACTTTCACTGTGACTGTTGACGATGTACGTAAGCTCATCTACTGCCCAGATACAATGGCTGTAGCATTGACTATTGGTGAGACAAAGAAAATGGCAGTAGTAAAAGAATTGCAATTCCACCCTGTAACTGAGCAATTGTTCCACATCGATTTCCTTGAGGTAACAGAGAACAAGCCAGTGACTGTAGCAATCCCAGTACAATTGCAAGGTCACGCAGAAGGTGTGAAAGCCGGTGGTAAGTTGCAACTTGAGATGAAGAAGCTCAAAGTGAACGGTATCTATACACAAATTCCTAACCGCGTAGAGATTGACGTTACCAACCTTGGTTTGGGCAAGAAGTTGTATGTAGAAGCAGTGACAATGGCAGAGGGTTTGAAGTTGATGAACCCAGCAGACGCTTGCGTTGCTCGTGTGAAAGCTACTCGTGCTAGCCAACAAGCTGCAGCAGCTGAGACCAAAGGTAAAAAGAAATAATCACCACTCATTAGAGCGGTAGAAATAAGAGTGGAAAAGAAGCCTTTTCCACTCTTATTAGTTTGGAGGAGGCTTCGCTCCTGTTTAGAGGACGCCGCAAAGCGGCTACTGTTTAGAGTTTAGAGACACAGAATATGAAATATCTAATAGTAGGATTGGGCAATATCGGCGATGAGTACGCCAACACACGCCATAATATCGGATTTATGATGGTGGATGCTTTCGCAGAAAGCAAAAATGCAACATGGGAAGACAAACGTTATGGCTTTGTAGCACGTTGCCGTGCCAAAAGTGCCGAGATCATTCTGCTCAAGCCATCCACATACATGAACCTGAGTGGTAATGCTGTGCGCTATTGGCTGCAACAAGAGAAGATTCCTGTGGAGAATATGCTCGTGTTGGTTGATGATTTGAACCTGCCATTCGGTAGTATCCGCATGCGCAAGCAGGGCAGCAATGGCGGACACAATGGGCTGGGACATATCCAGCAAGTGCTTGGTACACAAAACTATGCACGTCTGCGCTTTGGAATAGGAAATGATTTTAGCAAAGGTGCACAATGTAATTTTGTACTCGGTCAATGGAGCGATGAAGAGCAAAAAAACCTACCCGATCGATTGAAATTGGTGAGCGAGATCATCCCATCCTTCTGCCTACAAGGTATGGATAGAACCATGAATCAATATAATGGCAAATAGGTTAAAGGCGAGAGGTTAGAGGTTAAAGGCAGAAAGTATGGAAGTACGAGTAGATAAATACCTATGGGCAATGCGGATTTATAAGACCCGCTCAATTGCTACGGACGCATGTAAGTGCGGACGCGTGAAGATGAATGGCGTGGAAATCAAACCTAGCCGCACTTTTCATGTGGGGGATATATTTACTGTACGAAAGGGGCCAATCACCTATACATATCGCATCTTGCAACTCTGGGGAAATCGTTTGGGAGCAAAGATGGTACCTGAATATTTGCAGGACATCACTCCTAAAGAGCAGTTAGAGATCTTAGAGCTGGCACGCTTTGCAGCACAAAGTGGTCGCGATCGCGGGACAGGACGACCAACCAAGAAAGATAGACGAGATATTGAACAATTTTTCTCGGATGACTATAATTATCTATTAGATGAAGACGACGATTTAGAAGAGGATTAAGACTATGATTTTGAAGAAAAACAATATTGCCGAATACATCCTATATCTCTGGCAGATAGAGGATTACCTACGTGCATTTCCACAGCAAGCAGATGTCAATCAAGAGTTACATGATCTGAATGAGATGATGCACCAAGAAAATATTTTGGAAAGCGGACACCTACAATTAGCCAAGAATGCTCTTGATGAATTGGAGGACTTGCACTATGATCTACTAGACCAGGAAGCTACCTATCGTGCAGCCATGCTTCAACTGACTCCTTCGCTCAACCTTTTGAAGGCAAAAACCGACCGCCCAACGATGAGCGATGTAGAAGCATGCCTCGTATTATTGTACCAAATTATGCTACTTAACCTGCAAAAACGTCCGATTTCAACGGAAACACAGCAAGTACAAAAGCAAGCTACACAAATACTGCAATACCTCAGCAAAACATACAAAAAGCAATAGATATTGACCGCTTAGCTGTTAGATGTTAGACCGCCTACAGCTGTTAGAGTTTAGACAAATGAGAACCAAAGAGCGATATGAGAAAGCATTGGCATGGTTTGAAGCAAATATGCCTATAGCCGAGAGCGAGTTGAATTTCGAGAACGAATATCAGCTCCTTGTAGCAGTCATGCTATCTGCTCAATGTACTGACAAGCGGGTGAATTTGGTCACTCCTGCGTTGTTTCATGCCTACCCTACTATTGCAGATTTAGCCGATTCCACCGCAGAAGATGTACTGAAATATATTCGTTCTGTCAGTTATCCCAATAGCAAAGCAGAGCATTTGGTAGAAATGGCTAAACGTGTCGTAGAAGTATACAATGGTGAAATTCCAGACTCACGCGAAGCGTTACAGACTCTAGCTGGTGTAGGTCGCAAAACTGCCAATGTGGTACTGGCAGTTTGGTGGAACCAACCTACCATGGCAGTAGATACCCATATCTTCCGTGTAGCAGAGCGTATCGGTTTGACTACCAAGGCAAAAAATCCATTGGATAGCGAACAACAACTTATCAAATATATTCCAGAAAGCATCATTCCAAAAGCCCATCACTGGCTTTTGCTACACGGTCGTTATACTTGTCAAGCGCGCACTCCGAAGTGCGAAAAATGCGGTATTCAAACGATTTGTCGCTATTTTTCCAGCAAAAAATAAAAAAGTCTTGCATAAATGCAAGAAAATTACTATCTTTGCGCACTTTTTACTTTGGGGTAATTTTGTGCAAAAAGAGTTAGACCAACATATTGTAAGTGACAGCAGTAAGAAAAACACTGCAGATAAGAGTCCTAAAACGACAAAAGTGAAACAAACTTTTGCAGGGATTTTTATTGGATTAGGGGTATTCGTGTTCTTACTGGGAGGCATCGTTGGACTATTGCACCTAAAAACTGTACAGACATACATCATCGGTAAAATAACCGATAAATTAGAAGAAACGTTACAGGCTGATGTAAAAATTGCACAATTTCATTATCGTCCCTTATCTCACCTAGCCATTGATAGCATTTATCTTAGTGACCAGCGATATGATACCCTAGCGTTCATAGAGCAGATGCGTGTTGAATTCCACCCATTACAATTACGTTATGATCGGATTGATATTCAACAGCTTCAACTACGCCATCCCTATATCAATCTCCAATCCTCTTCGGATTCAACCTTGAATATTCAATTCCTGATAGATGCATTCAAACGTGATTCAAGTAATTTCCCATTTCGGTTGAATATTGATACCCTCAAGTTAGAGCAAACACGTGTACGCTACAACGAGATCTTGGTAGATCAATTAGATTTGGATCTAGCATTGCCCGTTTTGAGCCAAGATTCGTTGGATATACAACTACATTCCATGCATATGCGCGCGCGTTTGGACCAACTGGATGCTAGTTTTGAAACGGACTTACATGGTGGATTAGACTCTATTTTTGCAAAGAACATGCAATTGACATTCCGAGAGCAGTCACTCTTCTCTGGTGATATAGCCATATTTAATCCCACTGATTTGGAATCCATGTACGTAGAGGCACGCTGCAATGACCTGTATTGCAATGATGTTTTGCTACAAGATTTATTATCTCAATTACAGATACCATCTATTGCATTGCCCAACATCATCACTCAATTGGGCGATGTTCGCTACCGAGGTAACATCTATGGACGACTAGAGTTGTTAAATCTGCAAGGCACATTTAGAACATTATTCGGATCTATTCATGTGAATGGTAATGTCAAAAGCGATACCACATTACAGAACTTTGCATTTCATGGACATGTAGCAACCACAAAATTTCAGGTTGGACAACTCATAGAACATTCAGACCTGGGTTCTGTCACATTGCAAGCAGATGTAGAGGGTGCAATTACGACACAACAGTTGGTCTATTGTACTGCAACAGCAGATATACAACAAATTGAATATAAAGGATATAGCTATCAACACCTTCATTTAGATGGTGAATTACGCCCTGATGAAGTGAATGGTCGCTTGAATATTGATGATGAAAATATCTGCTTGAACATTGAAGGATTAGCAGATTGGTCGATGGAAGATACTCGACTTGACATAACAATGCAGTTATCTAACTTTAAACCTGCATCCCTACATTTAATTGAGCAATATCCTGAATTAGAATTAGAAGCAACGACCTATATCAGTTTGTACACTTCTGGCAAAGGAAAAGAAATGTTGGATCACATGACGGGGTATGTGATTGTAGATTCATTGCAAATCCATAATGGTATTCGGCAAACAACTATGGAGCAATTCAAATTGCTAATCGACAGTGATTGGAAAAATGGAATGCCAACTCATCAAATGCGAGTACAATCTGATTATATGACAGCAAACTTGAGCGGATCATTTCAATATAGTACACTACCAACAACTATTCAACAATTATTGCATATTTACTTGCCAAGTATAGTTAAGCAACCCACAATTGTATCAACCAGCAATAATAACTTGGATTTCTACGCATACTTCCGTAGTTTAGATTCCATCACCCAAGTGTTGGACTTAGAGCTAGAATTACCATCATTCCCTACTATTAAAGGATATATCCGTGAAAAGAACCAACAAATTGGCTTACAGGCGTTTATCCCATATATTAACACTAGTGGTACAAAGATGGAAGACGTCACCATTGCATTGGACAATCAAGATGACCAATTGGGTTTATCTATATCTTTATTAAATCACTTGCCAAAAAACAACCCTACCGCAGCTAAATTGGGAGATATTAAAGCCAAGATCTACCTGAATGCTCAAGATGATGAGTTAGATTTGCTTGTTAACTTAGGTAATACAGATAGTGTCCGCAACGAAGGCGTGATCCATGCGATATCTAAGCTGTCTACCTATAACAACCAATTTCAGTTGGACATTCAAATATTACCAAGCAATTTTATTCTCAATGACTCTGCTTGGAGCATAGGTCAATCAACTATCACTTATATACCTACCAACAAGCTGGTAAAGATTAATGATTTTGCGCTGAACACAGAGTATCAATCTATCACAATTAACGGAAGGGGCTCTGAATTGGCTACAGATTCATTGAACATAGCTCTTCAAAATATCAATTTAGATTACTTATTGAGTTATACAGAGGCTAATAAGACGATCTCAATCATGGGACCAGCAACAGGTCAAGCACATATTTATAGCTTATTCTCCGAACCTATGTTAGAGGCCCAAGTACAAATCCCTAATGGAGGCTTAAATGGCGTATATTTAGGTGATGTCACGGCAACAGCTGAATTAGATCGAGAAAATAAAACGATCTTAATACATGGACAAATCGTAGACTCAAGTACACATGTAGTAGCACAGGTGGAAGGTAAGGTGATTCCTGCTAATAAATGGTGGGGATTGGATATAACATGCGATAGTTTAGATATTCATTTTATTGATGCATGGACAAATGGCATCATTTCAAATCCACAAGGTAGAGGATACGGACATGTAAAAGTAGAAGGACAAGAGCGTAAAGTGTGGGTTACTGGTAGAGCATTGGCAAAAAATGCACAAGTAACTGTTCCACAGATTGGTGTGACACTGTATATGTCAGACTCCATATTGCTTGATTCAACCGCGATTCATTTCCCTGATATTGTAGTAAATGATCAGTTCGGAAACACAGGTCTATTTACTGGTACCCTGCTTCATGAGCATTTTCTAAATATGCGCTACGATCTACGTGCACAAGCAAATAAAATGATGGTAATGAATCTGCCAGCAGATCAACAATCATTCTTCTATGGGCAAGTATTTGGAACTGGTGATGTACATATCTACGGAGATGAGACAAACTGTCAAATAGATGTCAATGCAAAGACAGAAGCCAACACAAAATTCTATCTCAATATCAATAGTGCAAGTCAGGCTACTACATCCGATTTTATTGATTTTGTAAAACCCGATACAAGTTCGCATTATCTACTCAATATACTACAACCAAAACAAACAAAATCTAATGTAGCACCATCGGAAAGTCGTTTGCGATTATCATTGCAGGGTGAAGTAACTCCAGATGCCGATATCACAATAAAACTAGGAGGAGAAGACGGTCTTAAAGGACGTGGAGAAGGCAACTTGAAATTGGTATATGAATCTCCTTCAGAAAACATTCATATGCAAGGAAATTATGTATTACAATCTGGTAAGTTTGATTTCTCGCTTGGCAATATTGTTCGTCGTAATTTTACTATTCGCGAAGGTAGTCAGATCACTTGGGATAGTGATCCTATGGCTCCGATTGTAGATATAACAGGTTACTACCACACTACAGCTTCATTACGCGATTTATTTGGCAGCGAAAGTAATCAAATTGCTACCAACCGAACTTCAGTACCTGTGAATTGTGTATTACACATGACTGACCAACTATTTAATCCTATATTAAGTTTTGCCATCGAGTTGCCACAATCGGATGAATCGGTACAAAGCCAAGTTCGATCAATGATCAATACAGATGAAATGCTAATGCGTCAGGTAATATACCTGCTTGTATTTAATCGATTCTACACACCTGATTACTTACAAAACACGCAAAATATAGGATTGAATGAGACCTATTCGTTGCTATCGTCAACCATTACAGGACAAATCAACTCATGGCTAAGCAAACTTACCGATATTTTTACCATGGGATTCAATTTCCGAACCGACGGTGAAGGTGAAACAGCAAGTCAAGAGTATGAAGCAAATTTCCAAATTCACCCAATTAACCAATTGATTATCAATGGTAATTTTGGTTATCGATACAATGATCTTAGCAACCGTCCATTCTTCGGAGATCTAGATATAGAATACTTGCTCACAGAAAATGGTAAATTCCGAGCAAAAGCATTCACCCATACTGTGGATAAATATTCGCTTCGTCAAGCCAATACGGTACAGGGAGTAGGCTTTGTATTTAAGCACGATTTTAATTGGAAAGAGAACAAAACCAAAGATGTTTCCAAGAAAAAAGACTCTTCCAAGAAGAGCAAGAAAATAAAAAAGAAAACGAAAGAAAGACAATAGCTTATGTTGATCAAGTGTTTTGGTGCAGCGCCACAAGGCATTGATGCTGTCATTGTGACGATTGAAGTGCATGCCGTTCCTGGATTTGAGTTCACGCTTGTCGGTCTGCCTGATAATGCAGTGAAAGAGAGCCACGAACGTATCGTGGCTGCACTGACAGTGAATGGCTACAACAAACCTCGCCACACCCTAACGATCAATATGGCTCCGGCAGACATCAAGAAGGAAGGAGCGGCATACGATTTGCCATTGGCTATCGGCATGTTGGCCGCTGAAGAAGAGGTCAAAACAGCTGATTTAGAGCACTATATGATTATGGGCGAATTATCATTGGACGGTACACTACAGCCCATCCAAGCGGTATTACCTATGGCATTAGCGGCTCGCAAAGCAGGATTCAAAGGTATCATCCTCCCCGAACAGAATGCCCGCGAAGCGGCTGTGGTCAAAGGCCTAGAGGTGTATGGTATGAAGCACCTACTGGACGTCGTTCGCTTCTTGAATGGTACGCAAATCTTCGAACCTACTTGCGTAGATACTGCAGCAGAATTTGCAGCGCATGCCTTCACATCCGATCTCGATTTCTCGGATGTACGTGGACAAGAGAATGTGCGCCGAGCCATGGAAGTCGCCGCAGCAGGTGGACATAACATGCTGATGGTAGGTCCTCCAGGTGCAGGCAAAAGCATGATGGCTAAGCGCATGCCATCCATCCTCCCACCATTGAATCTAGAAGAGGCATTAGAGACCACCAAGATCTATTCTGTGGCAGGTATGATGGCACGTAGAAAAGAGAGTGATGGTATGTCTAGCGCATTGATTGTACAACGTCCTTTCCGAAGCCCTCACCATACGGTTACCGATGTTGCTCTCGTGGGAGGCGGCACCAATCCACACCCTGGAGAGATCAGTTTGGCTCATCATGGAGTGCTTTTCCTCGACGAGTTGCCCGAATACAAACGCAGCGCACTAGAGGTAATGCGCCAACCATTAGAGGATCGAAAGATTTGCGTCACTCGCACCAAGATGAGTGTTGAGTATCCTGCTTCGTTTATGTTAGTAGCAGCGATGAACCCATGCCCTTGCGGACATTATGGGGAGAACAACCCTGCACATCCTTGTACCTGTACACCTGCACAGATACATCGCTATATGAGTCGCATATCAGGTCCATTGTTGGATCGCATCGATATTCAGTGTGACATCCAGGCCGTGCCCTACTCTACACTGAAAGATGCACAGCCCGGCGAAAGCAGCGCCGTGATGCGCGAACGGGTGATCCGCGCACGAAAAGTGCAAGAGGAGCGGTTTGCCACATATAATCAAACAGCTAAATCGCCTGTACACTGCAACGCACAGATGACCCCCAAATTGGTGCGCGAACATTGCCAATTAGATGCACAAAGCGACAAGATGCTGTCCTATGCCATGGATAAGATGGGGCTCTCCGCACGCGCCTATGATCGCATACTCAAGGTAGCACGCACTATTGCCGACCTTGACAATAGCACCAACATACAAATACAACATATCTCCGAGGCCATTTCCTACCGCAGTTTGGATAGAGAAGATTGGATATAACACAACAATAAAGACAAACATACATGAAAACACGTTGGATTGGTTTACTAGCGATCGCCATGCTGCTGATTGCATGTGATAAGAAGATGGACTATGTGCCTATTGAGGCATTTGAACCTTCCTACAAAGCACTTCAAGGAGCGCAAGGAGACAACTATGACATCGAGGAGACCATCCGTATCCTCAATGGTATTGAACTAGCACAAGCGCAATCAGAGAACTTCGACGAGTTTTTGGAGTATATGGCACGCCAAGACTATAGCCAAGTGGCGCAAGATGTTGTTGATCTGCGAGTCAAATTGTTGCCTGTACTACAAGAGATGTATCTCATTGACCAGGAATATGAGCACATCAATCTATGGAGCACTCTAGGGCGTGATCTTAGCACAGATGTTAGCCAAGTAGTCGCAGAAAAGACCAATCCTAATTTCTCCCTTGAAAATGTACATGGGCTCTTGCGCATTATGTCGCTCACGGATATACCGACCCCTAATAGCATCATCGTCTCATCCATCACAAAGACTGGTACAATGGTGTTTGAGCAGTTTGAGAAGAATCAAAAAATAAAGGAAGATTTAAGTATTCGCATGCATCAAGTTCGTAAGCAATATATCGAATACCTAGAGGACTATATACCTGTGTATAACAAGTATATGCAAGAGTGGAACCAACTATGCCTCATCAAAGATCGCGCATATTTACAATTATATAGCGGTCAATACGAATCGGCGTTGAAGTCGTGCCAAGAGGCGCTCACCCGCGATCCCGACAATAGAGAGATGCACCTACTACAGTGCATGGCTATCATACAATCGGTAGAATACCCTCAAGCATCCAATTTGATCAAAGTATCTCCTAATGATATCGAACTTGGCAAGCACAATGATACCGTAGCTGACCCACGTTTACAGGTTGCCAATCAGATGCTTACGGATTATATTGAGCGTCATCCTAATTACTCTGCGGCCGCATTGCTGCTGAAAGGTATCATCCAAGCCAAGGAGGGCAACAAGGCTGAAGCACTCGTGTATTTTGATCAAGCAGCGATGGAGTATCCCCGTCAAGCAGAGCACTTGACTGATATGTTGTCATCCTATCGCGCGCGCACGTACCTTAATAATACGGCAGAAGGAGCCTACCTGCTCAGTCTGTATCAATCCACAATGGAAGGTTTTGGCATGTTCTCGCCTAATTTTGCCAAAGCAGTGCTCCACGAGCATAATGGTGATCTCATGTCGGCACGCGAGGAGATCTACAACCATTTCTTCCGTCGCTCCAATCAGATGGTGTACGATTGTCTGCTATCCGATATGGAATATTGCGAAGAGCATCTGGCATTCAGTTTCAAGCAACTACTACCAGAAAACTCCTATATTGATGTGATCTTCAAGCGTTCGCCCAAGTTGATGGGTATGGGTAATGATAACAATAAACTGCAGGTCTCTTTGCACAACCGCAGCGACAAAACATTCGAAAACATACGCCTCTTCCTTTGCATACACTTTACAGATATGTATAAGACGGAGTATCATGTAGTGCGTGTACCTGCACTCAATCGCATCAATGCCAACGAGTGTATCGAGATTGGCGAGATCGAACTCAACTACCGTAACAAATCTTTCAACGACATCACTCGCGTACGCGCTATCGCTCTGACTGACAATACCTTGTGTTGGATTGACAATGTCTATAATGCAGACACGCAGACCTACTACAACCCTACCCGTAGTGCCACCGTTGCGGAGTTGGCAGGTAGTGCAAACATGAAGCAACGTCAACGCTATTTCTCATCTATGAACGAAAGTGCGAGCAGCATTAGCGAGTCGCTATTGAAGAGTACAAGTATCGACACTGAAATATCGGGCAATATGCTCAAACGTCACACCTTGCTGCATATCCGCCTGCCACGTATTGTCGTGATGCTTGACCCTGTTTATTTGCTCAACGATGCTGCTTCGCCCGAGCAAGATTATCTACAAGGCAGTGTGGCCCATCTTGTGTTCAAGGACGCTCCTCTACAACAAGACAATCAACTGACTATCAAATCGGTATACACCAGCTACGCGATACACTTCACTGCCAACACGGATAGTACATATGCGATCACTGGTATTGATATCTTGCCTTTGGAGAAATAGATTCTTATAAGTAATAAAAAAATAGCCACTCCTTGTAGAGTGGCTATTTACTTTATTCATATAATCGCTTCTAGATTAATGACGACGGAGACGTGCGCCATCTGCCTCTGGGTTGTGGCGCTCTGGACGTGGACCACGACGCTCAGGACGAGGACCGCGATCACCACGAGCTGGACGCTCTGGCTCTACATAACCCTCTGGTTTCTCCTTCAATGCCTTAGCACTGAGTTTGAACTTACCAGTCTTTTGGTCAACCTCCATGAGTTTGATAGTGATCTTATCACCCTCTTGGATGCCAGTCTCTTCCATAGTCTCGTAGCGTTTCCAATCGATCTCAGAGATGTGGAGCAAGCCCTCTTTGCCAGGCATAAACTCTACGAAGCAGCCATAAGGCATGATAGACTTAACAGTCGATTCGTACACCTCGCCTACCTCTGGAATAGCCACGATAGCTTTAATCTTAGCAATAGCAGCGTCCATTGACTCTTGGTTGTTGGATGCAACCTCTACCTTGCCACCCTCTTCTACCTCGTCGATAGAAACGACAGCACCAGTCTCAGCTTGGATACCTTGGATAATCTTACCACCAGGGCCGATCACTGCGCCAATCATATCCTTAGGAATGATGAAGCTTACGATGCGTGGAGCATGAGGCTTGAGGTCTGGACGAGCCTCTGGCATAGTCTCAACAATCTTGTCAAGGATATACATACGTGCCTCGTGTGCTTGTGCGAGTGCGTTCTCAAGGATCTCGTAGCTCAAGCCGTCCACCTTGATATCCATTTGGCAAGCGGTCAAACCGTCGCGTGTACCTGTGGTCTTGAAGTCCATATCACCGAGGTGATCCTCGTCGCCAAGGATATCGCTGAGGATAGCGTACTTAGTACCCTTGCACTCAGAGATAAGACCCATTGCGATACCAGATACTGGTTTGATAGGTACACCAGCGTCCATGAGGGCGAGAGTACCTGCGCAAACGGTAGCCATAGAAGAAGAACCGTTAGACTCGAGGATATCGCTCACTACACGGATAGTGTATGGATAATCAGCAGGAACTACAGACTTGAGCGCACGGCAAGCCAAGTTACCGTGACCAATCTCACGACGACCTACACCACGTTGTGGACGAGCCTCGCCAGTAGAGAATGGAGGGAAGTTGTAGTGGAGGAGGAACTTCTCAGAACCTTGAATAAGTGCCTCATCTATCATCTTCTCATCGCGGCTGTTACCAAGAGTAACAGTAGAGAGTGATTGAGTCTCACCACGGGTGAAGATAGAAGAACCGTGAGGTCCTGGCAGTGGAGAAACCTCGCACCAGATAGGACGAATATCGGTAGTCTTACGGCCATCGAGACGCTTGCCCTCATCGAGGATAGAGCGACGCATAGCCTCTTTCTCTACATCGTGGTAATATTTGTTTACGAGTGCATCGATGTCATCCAACTCTACGCCGAGTGCCTCAGCACGAGCAGCCATATACTCAGCTTTCTCTACTTTGAAGTCCTCGCGGATTTGGGTGAACATCTCCTCGCGGTGATGCTTGTTGGTGTCAGCAGCAGTAGCTTGTGCGTAAGCACGAGCATAGCTGAAGTCGTGAACTGCTTGCTTGAGTTCATCGTCGTTGATCTCGTGGCAGTACTCACGTTTAACAGTCTTACCAAATGCCTCCATCATCTCGATTTGAGCTTGGCATTGTGGTTTGATAGCCTCGTGAGCCACCTTGATAGCCTCGAGCATATCTGCTTCGCTCACCTCTTTCATCTCACCCTCCACCATCATGATGTTGTCAAGTGTAGCAGCTACAACGAGCTCGATGTCTGCTTTCTCACATTGCTCGAAGGTTGGGTTAATCACGAACTCACCATTCACGCGAGCTACGCGTACCTCTGAGATTGGGCCCTCGAATGGGATATCAGAGCAAGCAAGAGCGGCAGAAGCTGCCAAACCTGCAATAGACTCTGGCATGTCGATGCCATCAGCAGAATAGAGAGTTACGTTTACGAAAGTGTCAGCGTGATAATCGCTTGGGAAGAGAGGACGCAACGCACGGTCGATGAGACGAGCGATAAGGATCTCGTAGTCAGATGCTTTACCCTCGCGGCGAGTAAAACCGCCTGGGAAACGACCAGCTGCAGAAAATTTCTCTTTGTACTCAACGGTAAGCGGCATGAAGTCCGTACCTGGAACCGCAGTCTTTGCGGAGCAAACTGTAGCAAGAACCATGGTATTGCCGAGGGTCGCCATTACAGCGCCGTCTGCTTGCTTGGCCAGTTTGCCAGTCTCGAGCGTGATCACACGCCCATCAGGAAGAATAATCTCCTTTTTTACAATATTCATCTTATTAATTTTGTGTTTTACGGGTACCTTTTGCACCCAAGTTAGTTATAGACCATAAATGTCGCTGCAAAGGTACTACAAAAAATGCACATACGCAAGAAAAGCGAGTGTTTTTTTCAAAAAAGATAGATTTTCATCTATCTGTAATACAATTCTACTGCTCATCGGAAGTTTACTCACAGATGAGCAAGTGGGATCGTGTTACAAGAGGTATCAACCGATTTTTGAAAAATACGAGCGTTCTGGAGTTTGGTCTGCATTTCGCGAACGTAGCTACGAGATGAAGAAGCTCCTGAATGGAGCTTTGATAGTGAGCGCCTGACATAACTCCTATGGCAGGACTCAAGCGAACGGGAGAACAAAAAGGCTTTAATGAGGATGGTATTGTGTAGGGTAAAGCCAAGGCAGATGTTCGAAGGTACAACTTTTTTTTGAGATACACAAGAAAAAGCGTAGAAAGTTTGACTTTTCTACGCTTTTTAAAACTATCATCAGATTTATACCTTATTTCACCAATTGACCTTGTGCATCATAGATCTTTCCAGTTGATGATATTAGATATAGATGATTATCTTGAATTACTTTTTTTACAATGGTTGTAGTGATTGTTGTATTTTCCACCTTACTCTCCG
Organism: Paludibacteraceae bacterium; assembly: GCA_017556705.1. Classification (GTDB taxonomy): domain Bacteria; phylum Bacteroidota; class Bacteroidia; order Bacteroidales; family Paludibacteraceae; genus Colicola. The sequence continues at coordinate 159,206 of JAFYMG010000009.1, forward strand.
TATTGGTTAGAAATTCACGGAAGACATAATGCACCATACCATCGGGGCAAGTAATCGGTCTGTGTCCCGTCTTAGAGGTAGTTGGATTCCACAAACCACGATTGGTCCAATAGGAAGACACTGTTCCCTTAGGTGTAGTACTCCAATTGGTATCATCGCCATTGCCTGCATCTTCTGGATTCCAATAACATAATCCCTCCACTTGGTCGAAATCTTTAAGGAAGCCCACGAGATCTTTCATACAATTGTATTGTCCCAAAGGCGTTGCAGGCCAGATATTTGAAGTATTGTAATTAACTCCGCTTGTAGGCCAATATTGGAAATAATATCCTGTTTCTACAATCTGAACTTTGAGTTGTGGAAAATCTCTTTTAATTCCGTCTAGTCCCGTTTTTAGGTCACTTAGAAAACCATGCCAGAAGGGATAATATGACAAACCTATCACATCAAAATCTACTCCATTCTCCAACAATTTGCCATAATAAAATTTGTTATACTGCTGATTTGCAAGGCGATCTGTATGAATGATGATTTGAGCGGAAGGTATTACCTCACGTACGGCATCACATCCAGCCTTTAGAATCTTCAAAAATCCGTTCCAATCATCCTTATCATCATGATAGGGATGTACACGCACACCCATAAAACCATACATAATCTCGTTTCCCACTTGCACCATATCTGGTGTAGCACCATAAGCAATTAACTCTTGCAACGTGCGACGTGTGTAATCCGCAATACTATCCGCCTTCTGATCAATTGTACATTTCTCCCAAACACGAGGTGCCTGGATCTTGCCTGCGTCCACCCAAGTATCAGAATAATGATAATCTAGCATAAAAAATGCTCCTGCATCCTTTATACGTTTACCTAATTGCTTGACATAGTCAAGGTCCTGGCATACACTAGGATCATTGATACTATCAGGATTCACAAATAGACGCACACGGAATGTATTCCAATCACATTTATCTATAAACCAATGAATTAAATCTTCTATTGGCTGATTATTTTCGTCCAAATAAGGTGAATTATGCTTTTCATACTGAAGTAATAGTGAGATATCACCACCCACATATTTGCCATGTTGGGCATAAGCATACGTAGTCATAATCACACCTAACAAAAGTATGCAGATAGTTTTAGAAAAATCAGTTGTCATCATAATTGTTGAATATCATTTTTTATCTGCTCTTGCAAACAGGAAAGAGATGAGAATTTCTGCTCAGGACGGAGAAAACGATGAAAAGAAACAGAGAGTTGTTTATCATACAAGTCTCCTTGATAGTCAATGAGATGCGCTTCGATAGTAACATGAGAATTGCCAACAGTTGGGTTGGTGCCAATATTAACAATTGCCTTATACTCTACCCCATCCATATGCGCTTGCGCAGCATAGACCCCCTGCATAGGCAGTTGTTTAGAACCAGAGAGTTGGATATTGGCAGTTGGAAATCCAATCTGATTGCCAATACCATTGCCATGAGTTACCACGCCAGAGAGTGTATATTCGCAGCCTAAAAGGCGGTTTGCATCGTGCACCTGTCCCGCAGCAAGAAGTTTGCGAATACGAGATGAACTAACAGGTAAACCATCCACCAAACACTCGTACGCGCGCAACACGTGTAAACCGATATTTCGCGCGATATGCTCGAATTCCGAGAAGCCCTTTAAGCCGTCTGAGCCGAAGCGATGGTCGTACCCCAAGAGGAGTATATTAACATCTTGCTGCTCGTGCAAGTAACGCATAAATTGCTCAGCAGTAAGGTGTTGCACATCTGCAAAATTGAGCATGCGAACCTCAGCATATTGCTCCAAGAGTTGTTTGCGCTCCTCAGCAGAAGTGAGGAGAAGAGGTGGTTCGCCCGTCAAGACCTGCTTGGGATGTTGCTCAAATGTGTAGATGACAGGCAAAAGATGATGCAACTTGGCATGCTCCTGAAGTTGCGCAAATAGGAAACGGTGTCCGCGATGGACACCGTCGAAAAATCCTATAGTTGCTATCTTGGGCATGATTCTCGCCTTTAAACTCTAAACTGCAGCTCGCAAAGCGAGCTCCTATAAACTAAAGTTTGATGTAAATCTTCTTACGGTAAAGAACATAGCCAATCGCCCACATCAACAGTACCAAGCTCAATGCCGATACCAATGAACCGCCCTTATCACCAAATATAGGCACTAGACATACCTTATACCAGAAGCCCATAACATTGTAAGTTACCTCATTGAAAGCAAACTTCACTTGCGCCATGGTAACGACAAACCAAGTACTTAAGCAGAAGATAAACAATGGATTAACACCAAAGGTCTCGAAAAACTTGTACCAATTATTTGCTACAGCATGGTGCATCTTTGCACAAATAGTAGTAGGTTTCACTTCGTTCAATTGAGGCAAACGGATATCCAAGATCCATGTCAAGATACCTAAGATACAACTTGCCAAACCGCAGGTAACCAACACATAACTTGCTGACCACATAGACTTATTGATAGGGTATGCATAGTCAAGACAAAAGCCCAAAACCATCATGATTGCACCAGCTAAGAGTGCACGAGTCACCTTACCCCAAAGGTCTTTTTCGGTCATAATTAATTTACCCATCCATGCACCTATCAATACGTGCGCGATACAAGGGATAGTAGAAAGCAAACCTTCTGGGTCAAATCCGATACGCTCGCCAGCAGCATTGCGCAAATGATAGATATGATTATCGCCCAAAACTTTGAGATCCACAATGGATTCCATGTTTTGCGCAGTAAGGTCAAAACTATTCGTTACACTCTGTAAGATACAGTAAATCAGCATCAAAAAGCCTGATACCCACAAGATACGTTTAGGTTTGAAGGTCAATAACAACAAACCACCCAACAAACTCACAAGACCCAAACGAGGGAACACACCTAAATAACGGATACTTTCGATTGGATATGTCCACATTGCTGTTATAAAATCAGCACCTTTGATAAATTGGCGCAACGCCATACCATACCAGCTGAGTCCCCAACCAATCAAGACAATGAGCAGACCACGAACAATTATTTTACGTGCGGTATCCCAATTGAAATCAAAATTTGATTTGCTATGACTGATATACATCGCCACACCCATGCAAAAAACAAAAAATGGGAACACTAGATCGGTTGGAGTGCAACCATTCCACGCAGCATGGCGCAATGGAGCATAGATATGCGACCATGAACCAGGGTTATTAACAAGAATCATACCTGCCACGGTGATACCACGCAGGATATCCAACGAAAGAAGACGTTTCTTCTTAATTGGAGGAGTGAGAGTTTGTGTCATATGGATTAAAGTTAGATATTCTAGACAATCTAGAGACCCTAGACAATCTAGATAAATGGATAAAACAAACAGCCCCCCGTTTGCGCGGAGGGCTGTTTTATCAGTTTTATTACTCTTGGTTGAGGGTTACGCGCTTGAAGTCGATTACGTTAACGTTGTTCTTCTTCAAAACGTCCTTCACGAGCTCTTTGCTCTCGCTCATGATGTATTGTTGCTCTACCAATGTGCTCTCTTTCAAGAACTTGCCAAGACGACCTTGTGCAATCATCTCCACTTTCTTCATGTTGATGTTAGCCTCAGCCTCAGCAGGAACAGTAGCGCGGATTTGGCGTGCTGTCTCAGCTTGCTCTGGGGTCAACCAACCCTTAGCAGTGTTAGACTCGATGTGATCATCGCTATCTACGTGAGCTGGGTTGATACCTGCCTTGCGAACAGCTTGCTCAACGGCTTTGTTGATCTCGTCTTGTTTGGTTTTCTCGATAGCTACAGAAAGCTCACGATCTTTCACCTCTTGTGCTACGTGGTCAGCATCCAAAGCGATTGGAGACATAGAAGCCACTTGCATAGAGATACCGTGGAGGATCTCTGCGTTAGCATCCTCAGCGTCAGCAGCAACGAGTGCGCTGAGCTTGTTGCCAAGGTGGTTGTAAGCATCTACCTTAGGAGCTACGAGGAAAGCGTAGTCGCTGAGTTCCATCTTCTCACCAGTAACACCAGAACGCTCAGTTACAGCGTCTTGTACGGTGAAGTCACCCAACTTGCAAGCCTTAAGTGCCTCAAGGTCAGCTGGTTTCTCGGTCATAGCTACCTCAAGGATAGCCTTAACCATATTTACGTAATCTTCGTTCTTAGCCACGAAGTCGGTCTCGCATTTTACGCCTACGATTGCACCAAAGCCATTCTCAGCTTTAGCCAATACGCAACCTTCAGAAGCCTCACGCTCGCTACGCTTTGCAGCGATAGCTTGACCACGCTTACGGAGCAAGTCCTTAGCTACCTCGAAGTCGCCATTAGCCTCCTCGAGAGCTTTCTTTACGTCCATCATACCTGCGCCAGTGATGTCGCGCAATTTTTTGATATCTGCTAATGTAACAGCCATTGTCTTTCTTATTTATCTGTTTTACAATAGATTACTCAGCTTTAGCCTCTTCTGCTACAACCTCAGCTACCTTCTCAGCCTCTGCCTTTGGAGCAGCTTTGCGAACGCGTTGACGACGCTCTTTTGGAGCTGGAGCCTCATTAGCAGCTTGTGCTGCAGCAGCCTCTTCGTCAGCCTTCTCTACCTTGCGCTCCTCAAGACCCTCTTGGATAGCTGCGCAAACAGCAGAAAGGATTACGTCAATAGACTTGGTAGCGTCATCGTTAGCTGGGATTACGAAGTCGATGTTGTTAGGGTTAGAGTTGGTATCAACAATACCGAATACTGGAATACCCAAACGGTTAGCCTCAGCTACTGCGATGTGCTCTTTCATTACGTCAACTACGAACACTGCGCTTGGGAGACGGGTCAAATCAGAGATTGAACCGAGGTTCTTCTCGAGTTTCTCACGTTGGCGAGTGATTTGAAGTTTCTCACGCTTAGAGATGTTGTTGAAAGTACCATCAGCCATCATTTTGTCGATAGTAGACATTTTCTTCACAGCCTTGCGGATAGTAGGGAAGTTGGTCAACATACCACCAGCCCAACGCTCGGTGATGTAAGGCATGTTGATCTCTTGTGCCTTTTGAGCTACTACCTCTTGACCTTGTTTCTTGGTAGAAACGAAGAGGATCTTACGACCAGATTTAGCGATAGCTTTCAATGCCTCAGCAGCCTCGTCGATTTTAACTGCGGTCTTGTTGAGGTCGATGATATGGATACCATTGCGCTCCATGTAGATGTAAGGAGCCATTGCTGGGTTCCATTTACGTTTGAGGTGGCCAAAGTGGCAGCCAGCCTCGAGAAGTTGATCAAATGTTGTTCTCATTTTGTTTGATTAATTTTGAATTATTTAATGATAACTTATCCATCTGCCACGCTTACGCAGAGAAGCGCGCACGCGCGGAATAACAGAGTAATCCGTGGCGAGCAACGAGTTGCCACCACGGAGTCACTGCTATTTGGATATTAACGTTTACTAAATTGGAAGTGCTTGCGTGCCTTTGGTTGACCTGGCTTCTTACGCTCTACCTCACGAGCATCGCGAGTCATGAAGCCTTCAGCCTTCAACGCTGGCTTGTCCTCTGGGTTGATCTTCACCAAAGCGCGAGCGATTGCAAGACGCAAAGCCTCCGCTTGACCTTTGTAGCCACCACCATCGAGGTTTACTTTGATATCATATTTCTCAGCCACTTCAAGTTTGTTAAGAGGTTGCTTAACAACGTATTGAAGAATTGGACTTGGGAAGTACACATCCAAATCACGACCGTTGATTGTGATCTTGCCGGTACCCTCTTGTACATAAACGCGAGCAACTGCTGCTTTACGACGACCTAATGCATTAATCATTTCCATATCTTCAATTATTTAAGTGTGTTGATGTCAATTTGTTTTGGTTGTTGCGCTTGCATGTTGTGCTCTGCACCTGCAAATACGTGGAGGTTACCGATGATCTTGCGACCAAGACGATTCTTTGGAAGCATACCCTTAACCACCTTTTGGATCAAACGATCTGCGCCCTTCTCAAGCATTTGAGCAGGAGTCATCTCGCGTTGACCACCTGGGAAGCCAGTGTAGCGTACATATACGCGATCATTCCACTTGTTACCAGTCAATTGCACCTTGTCTGCATTGATGATAATCACATTGTCACCACAATCCACATTTGGAGTGAAGTTTGGTTTGTACTTGCCACGGAGGAGCTTAGCTACCTTCGAGCACATACGGCCAAGTACTTGGCCCTCAGCATCAATAACAACCCATTCCTTTTGAACGGTTGCTTTGTTGGCTGATACAGTCTTGTAACTTAATGTATCCATTTGTTTTTTTAATGTTTTGACCATGTCGACAGACAACTTTACGTGCTCCAAGAGCCCCACTGCCCAACATGGCGAATTAATATAAATATTGTTTTAAAAGTTCTAAAAGTTTTAAGGGTTGAAAAGGTCGCAAAACCAAATCGCCCGAAAAAGCGTGCAAAGGTACTACAAAAAATGCATATATGCAAGTTTTTTTTAGAAAAAAATGCATTTTTTTAGTAAAAAGTTGCACATAGGCTGCATCTAGCGACCGTAGCTTCGAGGTGGTTAAGTCCCTTCTAGGGACGAAATCGGTGTCCTCGAAGTTACAAGCGTGTCGGTAGATGCTAGGGCATCTGCCCGCACCTAACCAAATATTATCACACCTTTTTCACAAAATTCTTCATTTTTCCATATTTTCCATGGATTTTCCAACCCATTTCGCATCTCTTTCTTCACCTCTTCTATGTCGCGCAATTGGCGTTTAGGCTGACTTAGATTCTTATTTTTATCCAAATAGCGCTCACGATTGGCATCGCGAATCTGTGTTTCCACTGCTAAATCCGCCTCCAAGCGTTCTAGCACTTTGGGATATATCTTATTGAATATCTGAGGGTTATTTGTGTACCAAACCAACGAAGAATCAAACTGCTCTTGAGTAATACCATGTTTATCCAACACGTTTTTGTAATACCCCGCCACCTCTTGATCGTGAGAATAATTATACCCAGCCACTTGTATAGCACCATCCGCACGATGCAAATCACACAGCACCTCACGCATCTCGCGATTAGACAGCACACCATGAGGGCGACAGCCCACCAGCGCCAAACATAGCAGCAAGCAAGACACTATTTTCATTCTCGCGACTCTCATCATCAGTTTTTTACTTCTTTCTTGGGGAACATCAAATTCAAACTCCGATCCAAATCTTTGCGATAGAAGATGATGATCAGGAATACCGCCACTGTGATAAATGAGTCCGCGATGTTAAATACTGGACGGAAGAACAGGACCTCTCCTGCCGCATTTTTAATCAACGGAAAGTACAGCATATCAACCACTTGCCCATGAAACCAATCGGCATATCCCCAAATCTTGCCATAGAATACACAATCAATGATATTACCCATTGCACCGGCCATTACCATCGCTATTGTTGTTAGATACCCCACACGAACCTCCTGTTTGTGGATCATCGTATGAATATACCAACCCAATGCACCCACAGCTACGATACGGAACAATGTCAGCAACAATTTGCTAAACCATTCTATACCAAAAGCCATGCCGTTGTTTTCCACAAACACGACCCAAAACCATGAGAACACTTCATGTGCCTCACCCAATTCGAACTGTGTTTTGATATAAACCTTGGACACCTGATCGAGCACTAGTGCCAATAGCACTATGCCCACCACGAGCCATGTTTGCTTATTTTTGGTTAACATAAAATCTTTTTTTATTCCCACTGATGACACTGATTAGCACTGATATTCCTTGGTATCCGTGTAAATCCGTGAGATTCGTGGGAGGTATTTACAAACCGAATTTCGCTTTAATCTCGGCCACCTTATCCAGTTTCTCCCATGTAAACAACTCCACTTCGCGCTCGATCACCTCACCATTATCCACAAACACCTTCTTCATCACCTCGTTGGTGCGACCCATGTGTCCATAGCGCGCAGTTTCCTCATACATTGGTTGCTTCAACTTAAGCGCCTCGATGATGCCTTGTGGACGAAGATCAAACATCTCACTCACTTTCTTAGCAATCTCGCCATCGCTCAACGCTACTTTCGCAGTGCCATAAGTATTCACGCACACGCTCACTGGTTGTGCCACGCCAATAGCATAACTAATTTGTACCAAGACCTCCTTTGCCACACCTGCTGCAACCATATTTTTCGCAATCCAACGCGCCGCATAAGCTGCCGAACGGTCTACTTTAGATGGGTCTTTTCCAGAGAAAGCGCCACCTCCGTGAGCACCGCGACCACCGTAGGTATCGACAATAATCTTACGTCCTGTCAAACCAGTATCACCGTGAGGGCCACCAATCACGAAGTTTCCTGTTGGATTCACCAATAGTTTGAAGTCGCCCTTCAACAACTCTGCATATCTCGCATCACGTTTTGCCACACGAGGCAACAACACACGCTGAATATCTGCCTTTATCTGCTCTTGAGTCGCGTCCTCATCGTGTTGGGTACTTACCACGATTGTATCAATACGCAGTGGTTCTCCCGCCTCGCTATACTCCATCGTCACCTGACTCTTTGAGTCTGGACGCAGGTATAACATCTCTTTGCCCTCTTTACGCACACGCGCAAGCGTATATACTAAGGTGTGTGCCAAGTCCAAGGTCAATGGCATATAGTTTTCAGTCTCATCGGATGCATAACCAAACATCATTCCTTGGTCGCCTGCACCTTGCTCGCCCACATTCTCTGTACCTTGTCCATCCACACCACGTGCGATGTCGGCACTTTGTTCGTGCAACGCAGTCAAGATACCACAGCTCTCTGCTTCAAACTTATACGCTGACTTCGTATATCCAATCTCTGCGATGGTTTTACGCACAGTACCTTGAATATCAACATATTTCTCGCTTGACACTTCGCCTGCCACGATTACTTGTCCTGTGGTGACCATAGTTTCGCAAGCCACATGTGAATCAGGGTCTAATGCTAAGAATTGGTCTAGAATGGCGTCACTAATTTGATCCGCCACTTTGTCTGGGTGTCCTTCGCTGACACTCTCCGATGTAAATAAATAATTCATTTTGTTTTGTTAGGGTCAAAAAAATCCACAAGCCGACTGTTTATGCTTGTGGGACAAGTTTTTAGCATTCTTTTATAGAGGTCGCAAGCAGTCAAATTTATCCTCTTTCAAAATCGACTGCAAAGGTACAACAAAAAATGCACATACGCAAGCAAAGCGAGCATTATTTTCAAAAAAGATAGACTTTTGTTTATCCTATAAGACAAATCAATGCCCTCTGAAAGCTCGTTTACAAGAGGGCATTGAGATGGCTTATGATAGCAGCAAAGCTGTTTTTGAATATAATGATCGTTTGCGTATATACCCGCATTTTTTGTAGTACCTTTGCATACATTTTAGTAAAAATCCTTCTATAATTTCGGGGGAATGCGCGTAGCGCAGGCGGAGTTCGAAATGATGTGACCCCAAAAAGTTGGACGGATTATTAAATTTGATATTTAGATCGATATTGCACTGGACTCATACCTAATCTGAGTTTTATTCGATCTTCATTGTAGTAGGCGATATATTCTTTTAATTGCCTTTTAAAATCAGC
>JAFYMG010000002.1 GCA_017556705.1 Paludibacteraceae bacterium
GATCGCACTATGAATCGTGGTGCATTAGTGCTACTCGAAGAGTCCTATTTAGGCGAGTATCTATGGTTTATTCCCGAAAATTCAATAAGTTATGAGTAAGTTTTCACAAATCCTATTGGCAATAATCCTCCTGCTTGGAGGTGTTGTCTTCATTCAGTACAAACACTCCGCCCGGCTATCCGATGAGCGAGACCGTTACAAACATAATAACACCGCTCTGCTATCGGATATCGAGCGTATGCAGATTGACTCCACAACGATGGCAGTCGATGCAAAGGCATTGCGATTGACCATTGATGAGTATGAACGATTTCGTGCTGCCGATGCAGAGAAAATTCGTCAGATGGGAGTAAAAATCAGAGATCTTCAGGCGGCTGCAAAACATCAGTTGGAGGTGGCTGCACCCATCAACGCCGTAATCCGAGATACAGTCTTCATTCGTGATACGGTACCAGTAGTTCAGCAGAAGGTCGAGATGGTATCACCTCATATCCAGCTTGACGCAGTTATTGATAACGACAGCCTAAAAGGTGATATCCGTTTGCCCGTTACCCTGCAACAGACCGTATGGGTCGAATACAAGCGTAAATGTCTCTTTTGGAAGAAGGTTAAGGCAATCCACCAGACCATATCGAGCGACAATCCCTATGTCGATATCAAATACTCCGAATATATACAAATAGATAAGAAATAAAAGCAATGGCGACCACTCGGTGTATTGAGCAGTCGCCATTTGTATCGATGATATTTACGTTTATAGCTTAAAGCCTAATCTAAATTGCAGGTGTGGCTCGAAGTAAAATACGCCTTTGTTGCCTGAGTAGTAACCGACACCTCCACCTACGGTAAACTCGCAGAACCAGTGCTTAGTGAACTCTCGTTTGATACCATAGACTGGCACCAACGATACATCATATGGAGTATTTGGGATCAATATTGCGCCACAGGCTTTCAATGCGAAGAAATCCTCGTTGTTCAAGTAGTATCTTGGCTCAATTGTTAGGCGAAATCCATTAGTAAATTTATAATCGTTTTTGTATGGCGAATATACTTCACTACCAGCTCCGATGCGGCCAATCAATGACATACCACTTTTCCACACATGCTCATAGCTATACTCAAGTCTGTATGGGGTTGATACGGAGAATGAGTGGTGTGAGCCAACTTGCTCATAGCGTGGTTTTGCTGTTGATTTGCTCTCTTGAGCCTCGGCGCTATATGCAACCATAAATAGCGCCACAATACAAAAAATAAATTTCTTCATAGTTGTAATAGTTATATTTATTTCCTTAATTCTTCAATTTTCTTTTTCAGTTCTGCTCGCTGGGTAGGTGATGTGCCGTGCTCAATCATTGATACAACACCCGCTTTATCTACGATAATTATCATCGGATATCCATTGCTGCCGATAAACTCCTTAAACTGGGTATTCTCTACCAAGTGAGTCCAATTAAAGCCTTGTTTCTCTATGATTGGGCGTGCAACCTCTGCACTCTCATAGGTTGCCGAGAAATACATCACATCAGGCATTTCACTCTTCCAAGTTGAAAGTTCGGGCATCTCTGCACGACAAGGAGCACAACCAGAGTACCAAAGGTTAAGCACCATAACTTTACCCTTAACATCCTCTTGATTCCACCGCTTACCATCAATATCCATCGCCGAGAACGCAGGAAATTTATCACCAACATTCAGCGTTGCCTTTTTTGCAACGGTCAAACTAATGCTGCTATTGGCTCCCTTTGCCTCATTGTATTTTTGGAGCAGAATGTCCGCTTCGGGGATTTGTACTTTTGGCAATGCGTGTTTCAACGCCTCCTCCGACAACTCTGTGCTGAGTTCCAAGCCGAGAGCCATTGTCCCATTCGGAGTCTGCAACATATGCATCTTCGAGATATTCGACTTTGATACAGGCATCTCGTTAAAGAAATGTCCATCAATAACGATTATCGTTTGTGGCTTGGTTGTTTGAGCATTAGCGCAGAGTGTCGCTATGGTCAATATAACTGTAGTAAGAATTCTTCCAATATTCATTTTACTCACAATTAAAGTAATCTATTCAATGTTACCATAGTTTTATTAGGGGAATAACGCTGCAGAACTATCTTCTGCTCCGATTTCTCAATAATATGCCAAGTGCCACTCAGAGTAGTATAATTGCCACTATCAATAACAATTATCGAGCGATCTATTGAATAAGTAAACGGACGCACTAATTGTAAAGTCTGCTCATTGTATTTACCCTCGGTTTCAGATAAAAATTCAACTACGCAATTATTCGTTCCAGCTTGGTTGTCGTTTTCGTCATAGTATACAATCTCTGCATCCCAAACAGTTTGTGCAAGCATCTGTGGTGTAACCTCAAATGCATCTTCCTTATCGCAGCCGACTGCAAGAAGCATCACGGCGCACATCAATAAATTTCTAAGTGTTTTCATTACTTATTCTTGTTTTACTTCTACAACATGGTATTCTGGGCCCGAGTGAAGTTCAATATGTAGTTTGCGAGACTTACCCGAAGAGTTCGGCTCGGCAACGATCTTGAGCTCTGTGCTGTGGGCTACATATTCAATCTTTAGCCATTTGAACACCTCAATATCAACATCACCTTCGCTAGGCATAACACTTCCCTGGTCACCACTATTGTAGTCGTGAATATGGGCATCGGTAAAAGGCTCTACGCCTGTAACAATTTTCTCTCCGCCATCTGCCGTAAATGTTACACTCGTTGGATAGCCCAAATCAACTTCTTTCTCACACGAAGTCATTACAACGGCAATGACCAATGCAAATAATGTAAATAGCTTCTTCATAATCGTAATAGTTTGTTATTTCTGTTTATTGCAAAAACGAAAGAGTCACTGCTACCACAAGCAATATAATGCCTACAACATTGATTGCAACTCCCCAAAATTTGCCTTTTGATTTCTTCTCTTTTAACGCCCTTACGAGGTTGATTATTGCGATTAGCAACAATACCAACATCAAAATATAAAATCTACTCATCGTGTTTATTCTTAATCAATTTGCCTACAAATTTACCCCCCCCCACGAATTTTCCAAATTTTCAAGTGGAAAAGTCGCAGGGAGGCGTGTATTTAGTTACTTTTAACCACATCCGCAGGATTCTCGGTGGCAGCTTTCCATGAGCGGAGGGTTACAAGGCCGACAGTTACGGCGAGGACTACAGCGAGTGCTACCACATATATCCACCAAGGCGAAGCGATGCGGTTGGCGAACTGCTCCAACCAGCGTGAGGTGATATACCACGCCACGGGTGCTGCCACCACGAAACAGCCAAGCACAATCCACACATAACGCAAGTTGAGCATACCAATCATCTGGGCGGTTGTTGCACCATAAACCTTGCGAACAGCGATCTCCGAGCGGCGGTGCTGCGTCTCGAACATCACGATACCGAATACTCCCATCAGTGCGATAACGATAGCCAACACAGCGAACATACCGACAAGAATCATTACCTTCTTAGTTTCGCGATACTGCCACTCAATCCAAGTGTCAAGGGTATACAACCCTGGGGCTTCGGATGTGGGAGCGAGTTCCTTAGACAGCTCCTCAATATACTTATTAAAGGCAGCGATGTCTGCTCCTGCACGCAGGCGCACATAGAAGTTATTATGCCCGTCATTTGTATTGCGACATACTAATGCGTGGTACTGGTTAGGGTTGCCGACAGAGCCAAACTGGACATCCTTTATTAAACCTACTACTTTGCTATCGTAGACCTCCTCATCAATGCCCCAACCGATATCTTCCGCTACACTTGCAAAGAGAATAGCCTCACGACGCTCGCCAGATGAAGGGGTGAAATTCTTGCCATCAACGACTTTAAGACCGAAGAAATCAATGAAGTTGTGGCGCACAAAGTTAACATATAGCGTAGCCTCCTTGCCCTCTTTCTCAATGCGTGTGGACTGACCTACGCCAAAGATGTTGAAATATGATGATGTGGCGTCTATGACATCGGGGTGTTGCATAACTCGCTCTACGACGGTTTCGGTGTGGTTATAGAGGTCATTGCTTGCAAATTGTACGATATTCTCCTTCTTAAATCCAAGGTCGTACTGTACCATATAGCGATACTGGAGGAAGAATACCGATGTTACGATAATCAGAATCATTGCTACAGTAAACTGAACGCCAACCATTACAGAGCGCAAACGGCGACCAGTTGCCGACTGTGCAAAGCCACCCTTCACACCCAATGAAGCATTGAAACGGGTGATGTAGAAAGCAGGATATAGCGCAGCAACGAAGGCAAGCAAAATCATTAGTCCTACCATCATCATAATCACAGGGATATTGTCACCAAGAGCCAACGAGCAAGTTACATAGTTAGTGATAAAGCTATCCTGAACAACTATCATCAGATAGAATGTGAGAGCCATAGATATCAACACCAAGCCGATAGCCTCAAACAATAAGTTCCAGCGCAGTGTGCCCTGACTTGCGCCAAACACCTTGCAGATATTCACCGCACGCATACGCACGGGAACAAGGGCAAAGAAGAAGTTTACAAAGTTGATAAAGGCGATGATGACAATTACCAGAGCAATGGTCGTAAGGATAATAGGAGCTGAGATTTTGCCGCTCTCGAATGTTGCGCCAATAGCATCGTGGAAGTTGCCATGGTAGTACATATCGTCAATGCGCACAAGGCGTGTGGCGAGGATATGCACACCATTCTCAATCTCCTCCTTCACATAGGCCTCATCCTCGGGATCTTCGGCAATCCACTCCTCGACCATTCCCAAGAACCACTGAGCATAGCTATCCTTGAAGTTCTTGATAAAATTCTCGGGGTCAGCATCTTCTCTAAGACGAACGAAGGTGCAGTAGTTCCAATTATTGTTCGCAGTAGTATATACACCCTCATCCCCCTTGATAATCTTCCAACTGCCGAAGAGCGTATTCTTGGGCATATCCTCATATATAGCAACTATGGTAAGCTCATTCGTAGGCTTGCCGTCATTAAACCAATATCCGCCCTCGTGGTAGATGTTATCGCCAATGCCCACGCCCATAAGTTCGGCTACTGACTCCGCCATTATCAC
>JAFYMG010000010.1 GCA_017556705.1 Paludibacteraceae bacterium
ACCTATCTCCTCGAGAAGAAAGGTATCACTATCGTAGCAGGTAGCTATGAGTACAAGGCAGCTAAGGATCACGGTTGGACTGTGGCTGTTCCACAAGATGGCAACCAAACTCTCAAGATCACTACTAGTGGTATCTATGATATAACTTTCGTATTGGACGTAACAGCTAAGAAATTGACTGCTACTGCTACTCTCAAGCAAGCTGCTGTAGTTATCCCTACCGTAGTAATCGCAGGTGATATGAACTCTTGGAACCAAACCAAGGATAAATTCACCATGGCTGCTGACTCATTGACTGCTACCTTCAAAACTACTTTGGCAGTTAAGAATTATGGCTTCAAGATGATTGTAGGTGGTGCTTGGCACAGCGATGGCAAGACTGTTACTCGCGCTGCTAACTCTACCAAGTTTACTGGTGCTAACAGCAATACCAACTCTACTTTGAAGGCTGATATCGCTGGCGAATACCTCTTTACATGGGAATATGCAACTAAGACTCTCACCGTTACTTATCCAGCTCTCCCAGTTAAGTACAATGTGACTGTAACTGCTGAGAATGGTACTGTTACTGGTGCTGGCGAGTACGAGGAAGGCAAGACTGCTACGCTGACCGCTACTGCTGCTGAGGGTTACGAGTTCGTTAACTGGACCGTAGGCGAGGAGGTTGTTTCTACCGAGAACCCATATAGCTTCGTGGTTACTGCTGATATCGCTCTCGTAGCTAACTTCGAGAAGATTCCTGCTACTAAGTACAACGTTACCGTAACTGCTGAGAATGGTACTGTAGAAGGTGCTGGCGAGTATGAGGAAGGTGCTGAGGCTACTTTGACCGCTACTCCTGCTGAGGGTTACGAGTTCGTTAACTGGACCGTAGGCGATTCTATCGTTTCTACCGAGAACCCATATAGCTTCGTGGTTACTGCTGACGTTGCTCTCGTAGCTAACTTCAAAGCAGTTGAGCCAGAGATTTGGACTGTAGCTGGTGCTCCTGCTTCTATTTTCGGTACAGAGTGGGATCCTGCTAATACCGCCAACAATATGACTTTGCAAGCCGATGGTACATACAAGTGGGAGAAAACTGATTTGACACTCGCTGCAAGCCATATTCAATTCAAGATTGCTAAAAACAACAAATGGGATGAAGCATATCCTACAGATAACTATGATCTAGCAATCAACGAGGCTGGTATCTATACTATTACCATCATCTTCAATGCAACAAGCAAAGAAGTTACTGCTACTGCTACCAAGACTGGTGATGCTGTAGTGATCCCAACTATCGCTATCGCAGGTGATATGAATGGTTGGAATACAACTGCTAATGAGTTTGTAGTTTCTGCAGACGAGTTGACAGCCACCCTCACACTCAATCTCGAGGCTAAGGAATACGGATTTAAGATGATTGTAGCTGGTGGTTGGACTAGTGATGGCGCTAAGGTTACTCGTGAGAACAATAGTATTGTTTTCACAGGTGCTAATGGTGGAAACTCTACTCTCGTTGCAGATGTGGCTGGTGAATATACCTTCACATGGACATATGCAACTAGCACATTGGTAGTTACATATCCTGTAGCTTCTAACCTAGAGAACGCTATCGTAGCTGAGCAACCAGTGAAGATCGTTCGCAATGGTCAAGTATTTATCTTGAAGGGCGACAAGATGTTCAACACCATGGGCCAACAAGTGAAATAATCTAGATTATTGCCTGTGAGTCCTGCTCACAGGCTATAGCTATCCTATCCAACGGGGAGGTTAAATAGACCTCTCCGTTTTTTTTGTCTATAATTAGAGTTAAATATTATTCTATCCAATAGAGTGCAGAACATAAGCTCTACACTCTATTGGATAGTTATTCAGACTGTTAGTCTATTGCGAATAGTTATTCAGGTTGTAAATCTGTTGTGGCTTCCTCGTTTTCGCCTTTTGGTGTACTGCGCATGACCACAGGTTTGAAGCGTTTTTGACGCAATTGCCAACGTTCGCGAGCATATTGCTGCATATCGGTCACCACGTCCATCTCGTCGATGATCTCCAGACCGAAGATTGTCTCAATCACATCCTCAAAAGTGATGATACCTTGCAAGCAACCATACTCATCAATCACTACACCAATCTGCGATTTCTCCTTGAGCATAGCATCGAAGATGTCGCTGACATTCATCTCCTCGTTGAAGTATAGCAGCGAGCGTTTGATCTCGCCAAGGGTCTTTTGGAACTGATCCTCAGTGAGTTCCTCCAATGCATCGCCACGGAGGACATAGCCCGTGATGAACTCTGGCGAGTCGGCATAGACAGGGATACGAGAGAAATGGTCGTAGGCGTCGCTGTCGTAATATTCGCGCAAAGTCATCTTCTCCGAAGCGATAGCCGCCACCACACGAGGGGTCATGATCTCGTAAGCTTTGACCTCGTTGAGACGCATGACATTGCGGATGATCTTGTTCTCGTCTTCCTCAATTACGCCCTCTTCTTCGCCCACATTCGCCATGGCAATCACCTCCTCACGACTGACAGCCGCTTCGTCGGGTTCAGGGAAAAGGCGGGTGATAAACTCGATGATCTTCACCACAGGATAAAGCACCCATACCAGCACACTAATCACAGAGGCAGCAAAGCCCATGAGGCGTTTCCAATAGGTTGTACCAATGGTTTTCGGAATAATCTCTGAGAAGACCAATATCAGTACAGTCATGACGCCACTTGCCACACCAAACCATGCATTACCGAAGATTAAGGTGGCTTGCAGACCCACGCCAGAAGCACCTACGGTGTTGGCAATAGTATTGAGCGACAGGATGGCTGCCAATGGACGCTCGGTGTCGGTCTTGAACTTCTTCATCACCTTGGCGAGTTTGAATCCTTCTTCTTCACGAAGATTGATATAGGACAAGGTAGTGGACATCAACACGGACTCCAGCAGACTACACAAAAACGATACGCCTAAGGCGATAAATAGATATACTAATAATAAAGGTACAGACCCTTCTGATTCCATATATAAGTGATTATTGGTTATTCATACGATTAAGGAAGCACTCGATGGTATTGCGCATTATTGTAAGCGCGTTATGTATGTTCCTTCATTTTGTTCTGAAATTCCGTGTTTTTTCCTTCTTTTGGAAACTTTCCAAATTCCACAACATTTACGCTTTAGTTGACTACATGTACACTTAATAGAATTGTAATGAGATAGATATTGTGGAATATACTTTTGTTCATTAATATCCATATCAATTAAGAATTTGCGCAATTGAAAATGTTTTTGAACATACGACTTACCTAATATTTGTCGTTCAAGGAAGCACTCAATGGTGTTGCGCATGAGCATGGTGATGGTCATTGGCCCTACTCCGCCTGGTACAGGTGTGATAGCGCCAGCCACAGGTAATACTGCTTCGTAATCCACATCGCCCACGAGTTTGCCGTCTTCGGTGCGGTTGATACCCACATCAATCACGGCAGCACCTGGCTTCACATATTCGGCGGTCACCATCTTTGCACGACCTACGGCAGCTACCAAGATGTCCGCTTCGCGGCATACGGCAGCCAAGTCCTTGGTACGACTGTGCGCGATAGTCACAGTAGCGTTGCGATCCAACAAGAGCTTAGCAACAGGCTTTCCTACGATATTGCTGCGGCCGATGACTACGGCTTTCTTACCTGCCATCTCAACGCCCGCTTGATCAAGGAGTTCGATGATACCTTTAGGGGTACATGGGAGGATGCAGTGTTGGTTGAGCCAAAGGCGTGCCACGTTCTCAGGGTGGAAGCCGTCCACATCTTTCTCGGCAGAGATAGCAGCGATGACTTTGTCCTCTGAGATATGTTTTGGCAAAGGCAATTGCACGAGGATACCGTCCACGAGTGGATCGTTGTTGAGTTTGTCAATCTCAGCGAGGAGTGTTGCTTCGCTTACATCCTCAGGCAGTTCCACGAGGTGGCCGTCGAAACCACAGTACTCAGTTGCTTTGATCTTGCCGCGCACGTAAGAGCGGCTAGCAGGGTTGTCACCTACAATGATGACCATGAGGCATGGGCGGCGACCATATTGCTCCGCCAATGCATCTACTTCGATTTTCATCGCATCCTTGAGGGATTGCGAGATTTGTTTACCGTCTATGATCATAAATTTGTTCAGAAGTTTAGAAGTTCAGTAGTTTATAGTGCCCAGTGGGCGATGTCTTTGCGGTAGAAGAGGTTATCGCAATGGATTTTCTCTATCTCCTTATATACTTTAGTTTGTGCCTCAGCAATATCTTTGCCTGTAGCAATACACATCATCACACGACCGCCATTGGTCTTGAGCACACCGTTTTCATTCTTAGTACCCATATGGAAAACAGGACCATCGAAGAGCTCAACTCCTTCAATCACAGCACCTTTCGCATAGTCGCCAGGGTAACCCTTAGAAGCAAGAACGACGCCGATGGTGGCTTCGTTTCTCCATGCCAATTGCCCATCGCCAATAGCCAATTGCCCAGTTGCGATGCCATAGAAGACATCGTAGGCGTCAGACTCGAGGAGAGGTAGCACCACTTCGGTCTCTGGGTCGCCAAAGCGGGCATTGAACTCAATAACCTTGACGCCTTGAGCAGTCTTCATGAGTCCGCCATAGAGCACACCTGTGAGTGGCAATCCCTCTGCACACATACCCTTGGCAACAGCTTCAAGGACATATTTGCGAGCAAACGCTTCGTCTTCGTCGGTCACGAAAGGCAGCGGAGTGTAGGCACCCATACCGCCGGTGTTAGGACCTTCGTCGTTGTCGTAAGCACGCTTGTGGTCTTGCGAGAGTGGCATTGGATAGACGTTCTCGCCGTTGACAAAGCACATAAAGGAAAACTCAGGGCCTTCGAGGTAATCTTCGATTACAACCTTGCCTTTTCCGAAGGCTTCGTTGCAGAGCATGTCTTGGAGAGCCGCATCTGCTTCCTCGAGGGTAGTAACGATCACTACGCCCTTGCCAGCAGCTAGTCCATCGTATTTAAGTACGGTAGGTAAGGTGCCTGCTTTGACATAAGCCAAAGCCTCAGTATAGTCGCTAAAGGATTGATAACCAGCGGTAGGCACATGGTATTTGTCCATGATGATTTTTGCGAACTCCTTGCTGGACTCGATTTGAGTAGCGGCTTTGGTGTGACCAAAGATAGGCATACCTTCCTTGCGGAAAGCATCCACTACACCAGCAGCAAGCGCTGCCTCTGGACCAACCACGGTGAGGTCCACTTCCGTCTCTTTGGCAAAGAGGAGAAGTCCCTCAACATCGGTATCTTTGATAGCTACGCACTCGGCCAACTGAGCAATACCGGCATTACCTGGAGCGCAGTAGATCTTCTCTACTTGTGGGCTGCGCGAGAGAGCATACACGATAGCATGCTCTCGTCCGCCTCCACCTATAACTAATACTTTCTTCATGTGCAATTAATGTTTGAAGTGGCGTGTGCCAGTCATGAGCATGCAGATGCCTAGTTCGTCAGCTTTCACTACGCAGTCGTTGTCGCGGATGCTGCCGCCTGGTTGAACGATAGCAGTTACGCCATATTGTGCTGCCAATGCTACCGTATCATCGAATGGCAAGAAACCATCAGATGCCAACACAAGACCTTCGGTCACGCCAGCGGCATGTGCTTGCTTCATAGCGATCTCGGCACTACCTACGCGGTTCATTTGACCTGCTCCTACACCGAGGGTTTGGCCGTTCTTCACTACCACAATAGCGTTAGACTTAACATGCTTAACGATGTTCCAACCGAATTGCATATCTGCCAAAGTAGCAGCATCAGCTTGTACCTTGGTTGCGCACATCTCTGGGGTGATAGTCTCGATTTGTGTATCGAGGTGTTGTACGAGCAAACCGCCGTTTACGCTCACATATTGGTCGATAGCCTCGCTGGTCTTGGTCATATCCACTTGGATCACGCGGAGGTTCTTCTTGGTAGCGAAGATTTCCATAGCCTCATCTGTAAAGTCAGGAGCTATTACGATCTCCAGGAAGATAGGCTTCATACCGAGAGCGATCTCCTTGGTGATAGTGCGGTTGCAGATCACGATACCGCCGTAGATACTTACGGTGTCAGCCTCGTACGCTTTTTGCCATGCCTCTTCGATAGTCTCTGCCACAGCAGCACCACATGGGTTCATGTGCTTGAGTGCTACGCAGAATGGCTCATCAAAGTCGCGTGCGATGTTGAGCGCTGCGTTAGCGTCTTGGATATTGTTGTATGACATCTCCTTACCTTGGAGTTGTTTGCCTGTGGCAAGTGAGAATGGGATAGCCTTGGTTGCCGCGTAGAACTTCGCACTTTGGTGTGGGTTCTCGCCATAGCGAAGACCTTGTTTGAGGTCAAACTCAAGGAATAGTTTCTCGTTCAATCCTGCTTTGTCGCGCATGTAAGTAGCGATGCATGCATCGTATTGTGCGGTGTGGGTGTAGGCCTTAGCTGAGAGTTGAAGACGAGTCTCTACGGTGGTGTTACCAGTAGCGTTGATCTCAGCCAAGATAGTATCATAATCTGCAGGATCGCAAACCACAGTCACATCGTTGTAGTTCTTAGCTGCACTGCGAAGCATAGATGGACCACCTATATCGATGTTCTCAATAGCGTCTGCCATGCTCACGCCTTCCTTAGCGATAGTCTCGCGGAATGGGTAGAGGTTCACGCACACAAGGTCGATGAACGAGATTCCGTTCTCCTCCAATGCTTTGAGGTGAGAAGGTTCGTCACGACGAGCCAAAAGGCCACCGTGTACCTTTGGGTGAAGGGTCTTAACGCGACCGTCGCAGATCTCAGGGAAACCTGTCACCTCGCTAATACCAATTGTTTTAACGCCTGAATCCTCAAGCAATTTTTGGGTACCGCCTGTAGCGATGATCTCCCAACCAGCGTTTTGCAAGCCTTGTACAAACGCTACCAATCCTGATTTGTCGCTTACGCTGACTAATGCTCTTTTTGCCATAATGTTATTTGTTTTTTCTCCTTGCCCTACGGGCAGAAATCTTAATTAAATCTTATTTTACAATGTTGTTTGTTTTTATTGCCTTCGCTCTTCGTTTTGGGAACATCCAAAACTCATCACTAATCTTCAGTAAATGTAGTGGGTTTTTGATCGACTTTTACGGAACGCAGTCCTTCAGTAAAATCATACGCTCCAAAATTTATCAACCAACCTTGTTCTTTTTTGTACAATCTTAAATATGTTTTAAGTTGCTTATAATGAACTGGTAGTAACTCTTCTACTGATTTTAGTTCTATGATTATCTGATCTTCAACGAGTATATCCAAACGCAGTGAATTCTCTACCAAATATCCTTTGTAGAAAACCTCTACGGGCACTTCGGATTGCACTTTTAATCCACGCTCCTGCAACTCATAGACCAGTGCCTTATGATAGACCGATTCAAGCAAACCAGGTCCAAACGCATTGTACACTTCCATGGCTGCACCGCGTATTTGATACGATAACTCGTGGTTAGTCATGATTCCTAATTGTCCTATTTACTTTGCCTGAAATCTATATAATATGTCACATTTACTGAAGATTTAGCGCACGAGTTTCGTTTGAGCGAAACGAGGAGCGGACTGCAATAATAATCAGTAGCGTGGATAAAAGATTTATTTAGATTTCGTGAGCGCAGCGAGCAGGAGTTTTATTTATAGTATCTCATTGGCGCCTTCAATGACTTTGCCGATGATTTGCGCTTTGTCGCCGTGCTTAGCGAGGATAGCGATGGCTTTCTCTGCGTCTGCCGCTGGCATTGCAATTACCATACCAATACCCATGTTGAAGATGTTGAACATTTCGCGGTGAGGGATGTTACCCCACTTCTCGAGGCATTGGAATACAGGAAGAATCTCCCATGAACCCTCTTTCACGCTAAAGCCTTGACCCTCTTTGAGGATACGAGGGATATTCTCATCGAAACCACCACCTGTGATGTGTGCCACGCCGTGTACATCGCACTCTTTAATCACCTCTAGCACTTGCTTTACATAGATGCGAGTTGGAGTAAGCAGCACCTCGCCAAGCTTCTTGTCTGCGCTGAGTTCTGGATATACGGTGTGCAAGTCAAGACCAGCATCGCTAACCACCTTGCGCACGAGGCTAAAGCCGTTGGAGTGTACACCAGAAGAAGAGATACCTACAAGTACATCACCTACAGCCACTTTGCTGCCGTCGATGAGTTGAGATTTCTCTACCACACCAGTAGTGTAACCTGCGATATCGTACTCGCCGTCACCATACATACCTGGCATCTCGGCAGTCTCGCCACCGACTAGTGCGCAACCTGCTTGGCGGCAACCTTCTGCCACACCAGCTACGATAGCCTCTACTTTCTCAGGGATGTTGTGACCAATAGCTACATAGTCGAGGAAGATGAGTGGTTCAGCACCTTGTGCAAGAACATCGTTTACGCACATCGCTACAGCGTCGATACCGATAGTATCGTGCTTATCCATAGCGAAGGCCAATTTAAGTTTGGTACCTACTCCGTCGGTTCCGCTCACGAGAACTGGCTCTTTGATCTGGAGTGCTGAGAGGTCAAACATTCCACCAAACGAACCGATGCTACCCATAGAGCCAAAGCGGTTGGTACTCTTAACATGTGATTTAATACGACTTACTACTTCGTATCCGGCTTCGAGGTTTACGCCGGCTGCCTCATAATGTTGTGCCATTATATAATTTAGTTATGAGTTATGAACTATGAGTGATGAGTTGTTTTAGCAACTTTTTAGTGCAATTTAAAATCGGGTACAAAATTACCACTTTTTTTTGAGATATGCAAGGAAATTATAGAAAACTTACTGCCTTTTTTGAAATTGCATTTCAAGGTTGACAGAATACTCTTATTAACTACAAAAATAGATGCTTACAAACTAATCTCTTCGCCTCGCTTCAAGCGTTCTTTGAGTTCTGCGGTAGCGGTGAAAAGCATATCGCCGCTAGAGTTGAGTGCTGTTTCCACAGAGTCTTGCACGACACCAATGATAAAGCCCACTGCTACTACTTGCATGGCTATATCATTGCTGATTCCAAAGAGCGAACATGCCATTGGGATTAGCAATAGCGATCCGCCAGCTACACCTGATGTGCCGCAAGCCGCCAATGTGGCAACAATGCTAAGCAGCAGTGCACTAGCTAATGGTACCTCTATACCTAGCGTATGGCAGGTGGCAAGCGTCATGACGGTGATGGTGATAGCTGCACCGTCCATATTGATGATACTGCCCAGTGGAATACTCACGGAATAGAAATCCTTGTCTAGCCCCATGCGTTTGCATATCGCCATGTTCACGGGGATATTGGCTGCTGACGAACGCGTAAAGAACGCACTCACGGCGCTCTCTTTTAGGCAGCGCCAAACCAATGGATATGGGTTGCGACGAAGAATACAACCGACAATCAGTGGATTGATCAGCAGTGAAACGGTCAGCATACAACCAATAAGTAATAGTAGCAACTGTCCGTAGGTAGTAAAGATCTCCAAACCACTTTCTGACACAGAAGTATAAACCAAACCCAATATACCGAATGGCGCACATTGAATAATCCACCCTACCACTTTCGATACGGCATCCGCCCAATGTTGCAGACTGGCTATTGTCTGCTCTTTGGCTACCGCTTTGAGCGCCAAACCGATGACAACTGCCCAGAAGAGAATACTTAGGTAGTTGGCATTAGCGATGGCCTTAATAGGGTTACTCATAATCTCTTGCACAATATTGCGAAATACATCTGCCAGCGCACCAGGAGCTGCTCCCGACACACCTTGCACATTGGTCAGAGCAATATGGATAGGGAAGAGTGCACTACCTGCTACTGCCACCACTGCGGCAATAAGGGTTGTGAGCAAATAGAGTGTGATGACCAAGCGAAAACGACTACCTAAGCCTTTGCCAGCGGCAGCTACGGATGCCATCACCAACACGGCTACCAATACGGGTGCCATGGCTTTGAGTGCGCCTACGAATAGGTCGCCGAGCATAGATATAGGAGCTACACCAGGCAGTGTGAGTGCCAATACAGCACCAATGATGATACCAATAAAAATGCGCAACATCAAATGGCTTTGTTGCCATGCTTGCCATATGCTACGCAGGAAAGAAGTGAGTTTTGACATAATAATGCTGTTATAGGGTGAAATATCTCTGCAAAGGTACGACTTTTTTGCCAATAATGCAACACTCAGCATGTTTTTTCTCGTGGTTTTGTGATGTTATGGAATTATTGAGTTGTAATCTATGAGTGATAAACAATAAACTGTAATTATTGTGGTATTTTAATAAATTTTAACAAATTATGGTCGTTAATCGCTTTTTCGCATTATCGCATTATCGCATAAAAAAATGAGCGAATCGTATTTTAGAATATATATAATATGTAATATTATATCTCCCCTCAAGTGTCCCCAAAAAATGCCGTTTTTCGGTGAGTGTCTTTTTTGCTGTTTTTGCCAAATGTGAGTAAATCGACTCACAAAATTATGCGATAATGCGATTTTGCTATATGTTAAAAAATGTAAATTTTATCGGGAGCTATCTTCGGCTTATCGTTGGCTTATCTTCGGCTAAAAGGCAAGCAGAAAAATCCTGCAAAATTAACCGAATGCAAAGTTACAACAAAAAAGGGAGAATATGCAAAAGATTGGAAAAAAATAGAGCGTACTCGCAATGGGTACACTCTATTTTTTAGGTTATAGGCTATAGGACGGGCTAGGCCCTATAGGTAATAGGCCAGTCTCTTACTTCTTGCGGAAGTAGCGGACTGCGTTGTCAAAAATAAACCAAAATTTACATTACAATTTGGTACAAAATAACGACTCCGATGCTTTAATGCAACAGAGTCGTTAGGAGATATTCAGAGTTGTTTGTTGGTATTATTTAACTACCGCACCTTGAGCGTTATAGTTTACTCCATCACGGATAATGATGAGTTGACCATCGCGGAAAATTTTTGGGGTATTAGTAGATGGACTGTTGATGTCTTCTACAGCTGATTCTTCCTTTGATAAACATTGGACGTTTGTAAAATAACTCCACCCTTCATCCGTCTGATATGTGGTCAACGATTCACAAGGCACATATACTGGAATGTCTGTAGGTACTTGATAGAAAGCACGAGTTTCCACTGCAGGAGGTGTATTCGCTTCGCAAGTGACAGAAGTCAAACCTGAACAATAAGAGAATGCCCAATATCCAATACTTGTTACGCCGTTTGGAATTTTGATGGAAGTCAGCGAAGAGCAGTGACCGAACGCCATAGGGCCAATACTTGTTACGCCATTTGGAAGCGTTATGGAAGGCAATGAAGTGCAACGATAGAATACGTATTCTCCAATACTATTTAAACCATCTGGAATATTGATAGAAGTTAACGAGGAGCATGCAGCGAACGCATAATCTTCAATACTCGTTACGCTGTTAGGAATCTTGATTGAAGTCAGCGAAGAGCAACCAGCAAATGCGCTTCCCTCAATACTGGTTATGCCGTCTGGAATTGTGATATCTCCACTCCACGAAGAGCAACCGCGGAATGCACCGTATCCAATACTAGTTACACCATCAGGGATATGGATGGAGAGTAACGACGTACAATCATTGAACGCATAATCTCCAATACCTGTAACACTATAGGTTATACCTGAGTAGGTTACGGATTCGGGAATAACAACAACTGTGATCCCTGAATAGTTATCAGAAGTGCTTCCAAAAATAGAGGGTTCTATTTCATAAGTTACTTCCACCTCATAGGGAACTATGTTACTAATGATGTTATAACACAAATCTCCTTCTTTGAAATCATATGCCGAGAGCATATGAGTGGTAAAAATGGCAATGAATATGAATAATAATTTTTTCATGGTATAAAATTCGTGTTGATTTAATTTTTCTCCAAGAGCATTTCCGCCCGAAATACTCTTGGAGAGATCAAATCGGCATATCGCCTAGGTATTGACAATATATATATCAGTCTCTTACTTCTTGCGGAAATAGCGGACTGCGTTGTCGAACAATGGTTGCAACTTGTTGCCAGCGATATTGGTGAACACACCTTCCTCCCAACGCTCGGTGTGACCCATCTTACCGAGGATCTGACCGTTCTTGGAAATGATACCCTCGATGGCATAATACGAACCATTAGGGTTGTGTGGTGCCTCCATAGTAGCCTCGCCAGTTGCAGGATCAGCATAGCGGAAAGCTACTTGGCCGTTCTCAAAGAGTTCCTTAGCCAACTCCTCTGATACCACAAACTTACCCTCACCATGGCTCACCGCAATCGTATGAGTATCACCTACTTGCATACCAGCCAACCATGGGCTAGCGGTAGTAGCAACCGTGGTAGTAACCATCTGCGAGATATGGCGGTTGATATCGTTGCGGAACAAGGTTGGAGAGTCTGGAGTAACCATACCGAGTTTGCCGTAAGGCAAGAGACCACTCTTAACCAATGCTTGGAAACCATTACAGATACCCAAAATCAAACCACCGCGGTCGATAAGCGCTGTGATAGCAGCACCTACCTTCTGGTTGTTGATCACGCTAGCGATAAACTTACCACTACCATCTGGCTCGTCACCTGCAGAGAAACCACCAGCGAACATCAATACATGGCAAGCATTGATATGCTCTACCATCTCATCGATACTAGAAAGCACATCCTCAGCCGTGAGGTTGCGGAAGATGGTCATCTTCACCTCCGCACCTGCCTTACGGAAGGCCTTCGCGGTGTCGTAGTCGCAGTTAGTTCCAGGAAATACAGGAATGTAAACCAGTGGGTGGTCGACTGCGTCGCCTTTATAGGCGATGAGGCTATTAGGCGAAGAGGCGAGAGGCTGGGTGCCCGCTGGCATCAATGCTTGATGCTGCGCAGGTACTGCGGATGGGTAGATCTTGTCGAATGGACGGCAGCAAGCGTTCAAAAGAACCTCACGAGAAACTTGTTCTCCATTGATAACCAATGCACTACCCTCCTCTACTGTACCGAGATACATCGCTGCTGGGCAGGCGAGTTCCTCTGTTGCCTCTACAAGGATAGAACCATAGTTATAATCAAAGAGGTCGCTCTCAGAGAGGGTGATATTCGCTGCGAGTTCGTTACCGAAACTCATCTTAGCAATAGCCTCTGCTACACCACCGAAACCAATCGCATAACCTGCGCAGATCTTGCCTGCTTGGATCATATTAGTAGTATAAGTCCAGTTCTCCTTCAATTGCTCTACATTAGGCATATAGTTAGCCAATGCGTTGTGCTTGATAAGATACAACTTGTTGCCTGCTTTCTTCAACTCTGGCGATACTACCTTATCTGCCTTAACGGTTGTGATACCGAATGCAATAAGGGTTGGAGGTACGCTGATATGCTCAAAAGTACCTGACATAGAATCTTTACCACCGATACTTGGCAAGCCCAATTCTACTTGCATCTTGAGTGCACCCAAGAGAGCTGATAATGGTTTACCATATGCATGCTCGCTGCTCATGCGCTCAAAATACTCTTGGTAAGAGAAGCGCATCTTGCTATAATCAGCACCTGCTGCAACGACCTTCGTACAAGCCTCAACCACGGCATACGCTGCGCTGTGGTAAGGGCTCCACTCAGCAATGAATGGGTTGTAACCAAAGGACATGATAGAAGCTGTATTGGTATAACCATCGGTAGGGAGTTTTTGTACACTGACTTGAGACTCAGTAAGTTGCGTTTTACCGCCGAATGGCATAAGTACGGTGCTACGACCGATAGTCGCATCAAAATTCTCGATCAATCCCTTTTGTGAAGTTACATTAGCGTCTGCCATTACATGTGCCATCTTCTCCTCGAGAGTAGCTCCTGGAACGGTTTGCGCAAATGGGTTCTTATCCTCAACAGGGAGGATAGCGGCAGAAGCGAAATGTTTAGCACCAGCACTATCAATAAACTCACGAGAGAGGTCGGCGATGAGCTCGCCTTTGTAGAACTGACGCATACGACCAGAGTCGGTGACATCGGCTACATGGGTGTACTCGACATTATCCTCGTGACAATAGCGCTCGAATTCAGCACGGTCTTTGGCCTCAATAACCACAGACATACGCTCTTGTGACTCGCTGATAGCCAGCTCGGTAGGGTTCAAGCCGCTGTACTTGGTTGGCACGCGGTCAAGGTAGATATCTAGACCGTCGGTCAATTCGCCGATAGCTACACTGACACCACCAGCACCGAAGTCGTTGGATTTCTTGATGAGGCGAGTAACTTCAGGACGGCGGAAGAGGCGTTGGAGTTTGCGCTCCTCTGGAGCGTTACCTTTTTGTACCTCACTACCGCAAGTCTCGAGCGAAGCTTCGGTATGCTCTTTGGATGAACCTGTAGCACCACCTACTCCATCGCGACCAGTACGACCACCAAGGAGGAGAATGATATCGCCAGGAGCTGGGCTCTCACGGCGGATATTGCTAGCAGGTGAAGCACCTACTACGGCACCTACTTCAAGGCGTTTAGCCACATAAGATGGGTGGTAGATCTCGCGCACATGGGTAGTAGCTAGACCTATTTGGTTGCCGTAGCTAGAGTAACCAGCAGCTGCCTTGCGAGAGATGATCTGTTGTGGCAGTTTGCCTGGAATAGTCTCAGATACAGGCTTATAGATATCGCCTGCGCCTGTTACGCGCATAGCTTGATAAACATAAGCACGACCAGATAGTGGGTCGCGGATAGCACCACCAAGACAGGTGGAAGCGCCACCAAATGGCTCAATCTCTGTTGGGTGGTTGTGGGTCTCGTTCTTGAATTGGAGCAACCATTTCTCGGTTTGTCCGTCGACATCCACATCGATGAAGATTGAGCATGCGTTATTCTCCTCGCTTTGCTCCATATCGTCGAGAAGGCCTTTCTTGCGTAGGTAACGCGCACCGATAGTAGCAAGCTCCATAAGGCAGAAAGGTTTGTTAGTGCGTCCAAGCTCCTCGCGCATATCGTATAACATACCGAGGGTAGACTCGATCTCAGACTTGATGAATGAGTCATCAATCTTCACGCTCTCGAGGATAGTGGTGAAGGTGGTATGACGGCAGTGGTCAGACCAGTAAGTATCGAGGATACGAAGCTCGGTCTCAGTAGGGTTGCGACCTTCTTTTTGGAAGTAGGTCACTACCTCGTGCAGATCGTCGGTGTTCATCGCCAATCCCCACTCTTTGCAGAAGGCAGCGTATGCCTCGCGTGGCATATCAATAAAGCCATTCAATAGAGCAAGTGGCTTGACATCAGCTGTCTGGTTTTGAGAGAGCTGAGATAGGTCTTTCTCGCGTGACTCTACGGCGTTGATATAGTAACGGCGGATCTTGTCGAGCTCATCTGCGGTGAGATTAGCATCGAAAACCAATAGACGACTAGAGCGGATCTCTACCTCGGCATTTGGATCGATGAGGTGCACGCAGTCCACAGCCGATGATGCACGTTGATCAAACTGACCAGGCAGATACTCTACGGCGAGGTACTTCTTATCTGTAAGGTCGCAATCATCTGTGACGGTGTCGGTTACAGTCTCGCCGAAAACGCTATAGCGGCATTGCTCGAGGAGCTCAGGTGTAAAACCAAAGAGGTCATACACATTGATATAGCGCAACGATTGCAAGTTGAGTTGCAAGTTCTCGTTGAGCTCATTTTTCAAGCTCTTTGCCTCCACTTGGAAAGCAGGTCGCTTTTCTACATAGATTCTATAGTTTGCCATAACTAACAAATATTTTACTAACAAAAATTACTAAAAATTAGACCAAAAATTATCAATTATTTTCTTTTTCAAAAAACTAATAGTATATTGATTGGATTATGCGATTATTTTCGTATGATTTTTTGTAATGAATCGCAGATTATTCTTTGATTCTCTTCATACGACAAAGATGAACCTGAATAATATGGGAAGTCAGACAAAGATATAGAAATAGTGGTGTCATTACACCAAATGGCAATATTCCACTCAACTGGATCATAGAAGCAAAAGAAATCATTATTCATATCGGGAATTTCATAGATTGTATCACATGTCCAAAAAAAGTCGTTCCATGAGTCGCCATACAATGAAATATCATATCCCTTATAGTGCACAATGCCGTTGTATTTACCATAAAACTTATATACAGATGAATCATTTTCGATTAAGTTTAGATAAAAGCAAGTACTATCATTCTCACTATATCCTCCTGTAATAACTATTTGTTTGTCATTACATAACTCTTCCTTATTTTCTTCAAAAAAGAAATCAAGAATTGCTTTGGTTTGCTCAGACAATACTGCGGTATCTTGTTGAAGAATGTTTTGACAAGAGGTCATAACGATAAGAATTACGATAAAAAATATCTTATTCATGTTTTGCACATTTATAGTTTCATACTGTATAATTGTTTATAATAAACTACAATTTTAGTTTAAAATAATTTTCGCTAATTTTCGGGATAAATTTTTGTTTAATTTTTGTCTATTTTTATATCACAGTATTAACTACTTTCTCGGTTTGTTGTTTGCGGAAGTCCTCGAGTTGAGCGAGGAGCGCATTGTCTTGCAAAGCAAGGATAGCCACTGCAAGCAATGCTGCGTTCTTTGAGCCGTTGATAGCTACTGTAGCCACAGGGATACCTGCAGGCATTTGAACGATGCTGAGGAGTGAATCCAATCCATCAAGGGTTTTGCTGCGAATAGGTACACCAATCACAGGGAGTGAGGTTAAACCCGCAATCACACCTGCGAGGTGTGCTGCGCCGCCTGCGCCAGCGATGATAATGCTTAATCCACGCTCACGAGCGGACTCTGCCCACCTCATAAGCTCGTGTGGAGCACGGTGCGCACTGATGACGCGTTTATCTACTTCAATTCCAAATTGCTCAAGGGTTTCAATGGCGGGAGTCATTACCTCCAAATCGCTGGTTGAACCCATTACTACGCCTACTTTCATAATAATGTATATGTATTAAAATTAAATTCAAACAAAAATATTTCGCCTTTTACAAAATTCGCTACAAAATTACTACTTTTTTTTCAATTATACAAATACATTGTCAAAAAAATGACACTATATATATATTATAAAAAAAAGAAGAGTGTATCCACCGATACACCCTTCCTTGATTTATGAATTGATATGGTTATTTGTATAACCGCTATCCTACTCTATTACTCAGCCATCAAGAGCTCCATGATGGTGCAAGCTGATTTAGCCACTGGACTACCAGGACCGAAGATAGCAGCTACACCTGCCTTATAGAGATAGTCATAGTCTTGTGCTGGGATCACACCACCAGCGATAACCATGATATCCTCGCGGCCAAGCTTCTTGAGCTCCTCGATAACTTGAGGAACCAAAGTCTTGTGACCAGCAGCGAGTGAAGATACACCGAGTACGTGAACATCGTTCTCAACTGCTTGCTTAGCAGCCTCAGCTGGAGTTTGGAACAATGGACCCATATCTACGTCGAAACCGCAGTCAGCGTAGCCAGTAGCTACCACCTTAGCACCACGGTCGTGACCGTCTTGACCCATCTTAGCAATCATGATACGAGGTTGACGACCCTCTTTCTTAGCAAATTCTGCTGTGAGTTCTTGTGCCTTAACGAAGAACTCGTCATTCTTAGTTCCTGAAGCGTACACGCCTGAAATAGTTCTAATAGTTGCTGAATAACGTCCAACCACTTTCTCGCAAGCGTCAGAGATCTCGCCCAATGAAGCACGAAGACCAGCAGCCTTAACCGCGAGTGCGAGCAAGTTGTTAGAGCATGGTTTACCATCTGCCCACTCTTGTACAGTAGCAGTAATCTCTGCGAGTGCCTCTTGTACAGCAGCCTCATCGCGTTTCGCACGAAGCTCTTGCAAACGAGCCACTTGCTCCTCGCGTACTGCGGTATTGTCGATCTCGAGGATATCGATTGGATCCTCGTGAGCCAAGCGGTGCTCGTTCACGCCGATGATCTTTTGGTCGCCAGAGTCGATACGAGCTTGGGTGCGTGCAGCAGCCTCCTCGATACGCATCTTAGGAATACCAGTCTCGATAGCAGCAGCCATACCGCCGAGCTTCTCGATCTCTTGGATGTGTGCCCAAGCTTTCTCAGCGAGCTCTTGGGTGAGTTGCTCTACGTAGTAAGAACCTGCCCATGGGTCGATAGCCTTACATACCTTAGTCTCCTCTTGGATGTAGATTTGGGTATTACGAGCGATACGAGCAGAGAAGTCTGTTGGCAACGCGATAGCCTCGTCCAAAGCGTTGGTGTGCAATGATTGGGTGTGACCCAAAGCAGCACCCATAGCCTCGATACAGGTACGACCTACGTTGTTGAATGGATCTTGCTCGGTGAGTGACCAACCAGATGTCTGGCTGTGGGTACGAAGTGCCATTGATTTAGGGTTCTTAGCGCCAAATGACTTCACGATCTTAGCCCACAACATACGACCAGCACGCATCTTAGCGATCTCCATGAAGTGGTTCATACCGATTGCCCAGAAGAATGACAAACGTGGAGCGAAAGTATCAACGTCCATACCAGCGTTCACACCTGCGCGGAGGTACTCCATACCATCAGCGAGGGTGTAAGCCAACTCGATATCTGCGGTAGCACCTGCCTCTTGCATGTGGTAACCAGAGATAGAGATAGAGTTGAACTTAGGCATGTTTTGTGAAGTATATTCGAAGATATCAGCGATGATCTTCATTGAGAACTTAGGAGGATAGATATAGGTGTTACGCACCATGAACTCCTTGAGGATATCGTTTTGGATAGTACCAGCCATCTCCTCGAGTTTAGCACCTTGCTCCAAGCCAGCGTTGATGTAGAACGCCAAGATAGGAAGAACGGCACCGTTCATAGTCATAGACACAGACATCTTGTTCAATGGAATACCAGCGAACAACACTTTCATGTCCTCGAGTGAGCAGATAGATACACCTGCTTTACCTACATCACCAACCACGCGCATGTTGTCGGCGTTGTAACCACGGTGGGTAGGAAGGTCGAATGCTACAGAAAGACCTTTTTGACCAGAAGCCAAGTTACGACGATAGAAAGCGTTAGACTCCTCAGCTGTAGAGAAACCAGCGTATTGGCGGATAGTCCAAGGACGCAATGGGTACATCGCGCTATAAGGGCCACGGAGGAATGGAGGAATACCAGAAGCATAGTTGAGGTGCTCCATACCTTGGAGGTCTTCTTTTGTATATACAGGCTTAACGTCGATGAGCTCAGGGGTCTTCCAGTTAGCCTCGTTAGCTCCTTCTACTTTAGAAGCAGCTACTTTCTTGATATCAATATCTTTAAAATTAGGTTTCATAGTTGCTTACTTATTAAGGAGTTGTGCATTGAATTTCTTAAGAGTCTCAAGAACATTAACGCGAACGTTGATGAAGTTCTCGATACCGAGTTTTTGCAAGTCTTCTGTGCAAGCAGGAGCACCAGCTACTACGAATACTTCTTTAGCACCCTCGAGTTGGAGCCATGCTTGTGGAGCATATACTGCGTACTCATCGTCGCTAGAGCAGAGAACGATAATATCTGCTTTAGCCTTGCGAGCAGCCTTGATACCCTCAGCTACTGACTTGAAGCCGTTGTTGTCAATCACCTTGTAACCAGCGCAAGCGAAGAAGTTGCAAGAGAATTGTGCACGAGCAATACGCATAGCCAAGTTACCGATAGTAAGCATGAACGCAACTGGTTGCTTCTTAGCAGCCTCAGTCTCAAGACGCAAAGCCTCGAACTCCTCAGCAGCGCGAGCCACTGGCAATGTAGCGATAGCGTTCTCTGGCTTAGCACAGCAGCAACCGCAAGCTACCTCTTTGATCTTCTTACCTGCCTTCTCGGTGAAGTTAGGGAATTGGTTAGAACCAAGGATCACCTCTTTGCGTTTAGCTACGTCAGAAAGACGAGCCTTCAAGGTAGCAGCCATAGCCTCTTGTACCTTACCCGCAGCTACGAGCTCGTACATACCACCCTCTTCTTGGATAGCGAGGAATTGCTTCCATGCCTCCTCGGCAATAGAGTTGGTGAGGTTCTCGATATAGTATGAACCAGCAGCTGGGTCTACTACTTTATCGAAGTGTGACTCTTCCTTGAGGAGGAGTTGTTGGTTGCGAGCGATACGCTCAGCGAACTCGGTTGGCTCCTCGTAGGTAGCGTCGAATGGGGTAACCACGATCTCATCTACACCAGCGAGTGCAGCAGACATGGTCTCAGTTTGTGTACGAAGCATATTTACGTATGCATCGAAGATAGTCATATTGAAGCGGCTTGTCTCAGCGCTAACGTTCATCTTAGCAGCCTCTTTGAGAGCAGCTGTGAACACAGGAGCTTTGTATGCCTCTACGATCTTAGCCCAGAGCAGACGTGCAGCACGGAACTTAGCAAGCTCCATGAAGTAGTTGCCACCGATACCCATATTGAAACGGATAGAGCGAGCTGCGAGGTAGTTAGGAAGACCAGCCTCAGTCATCATAGTCATGTACTCAGCACCCCAAGCGAGAGCATAAGCCAATTCTTGTGCGCAGTAAGCACCAGAGTTGTTCAATGCTACAGAGTTAACACCAACTACGCGGAAGTTAACAAGAGTCTTAGCAGCCTTCACGGTAGCTACGATCTTCTCAGCTACTTGCTCCTTGGTAAGTGGTTTGCCCTTGAGGAGCATGTTCTTGATAGGGTCAACGTTGATGCTACCAGTAACAGCCTTGAAGTCATAACCGCTACGACCTACGAAGCGAACGAGGATGTTAGCGAGCTCAGGAGCTTTGCATGCGCATACGTTGAAGTTGATAGCTACAGCATCGAGTTTGATACCCTCGAGAAGAGTCTTGATGTAGCGATAAGAGAGTTTCTCTGCGTTCAAGCAGAAACCGAGAGAGGTTACGCCTTTGTTCAAGATGTCAAGCGCTTTAGCGTTCGCTTTGCGAGCGTTCTTGCAAGCGCAGATGTTTTGGCGAACTGCCCACTCGTTGTTGGTTTTGGTACCACGCACGTAAGGGAATTGACCTGGTGCAGATACGGTTGTCTTGAGACCCTTGAGGTCTTCTTGACGGTAGTAAGGCTGTACGTTGAAGCCTTCTGAAGTGCGCCAAACGAGCTTCTTATCGAAGTCGGCGCCTTTGAGGTCAGCTACGATTTTCTCCTTCCAAGCTTTGCTTGAAATGGCTGGAAACTCGGCTAACATGTTCAATTTTTCTTCTGCCATGATTTTAGAAAGTTAGTATTATGTTTATTTTAATGTTAATTTTCTATTTTCGTATGATTTGATAGATAGAGGAATTATCCGTTCATACTCTTCGTTGCCAAAGAGAGGAGAGGTGATAATCATATCTGCTGTTGTACGATTGGTTGCAAATGCTATGTTGTACAGTGATGCCAATCGTGTTAGTGCTCCCACATCTTGTTGGTGTCCTTGCGTAATGAGGTTATCGCAAAAGAATATCAGCGCATCCAATTTCCCTTCGGCAATCATTGCACCTATTTGTTGATCTCCGCCCAGCGGTCCAGACTTCAGCAGGGTAATATCTTTGAGGGGATACTCGGTGTTTTCAGAATCTACAGGAATAGCAGCAAGGAGACTACCGGTTGTACCTGTTGCAAATAAATTATGATGTTTGAGAATACACGAATTAAAGGTACACCATTTCACCAATTCTTGTTTTCTGGCATCATGAGCAACCAAAGCGATATTCAATTTTTTCATAATCAATTGTTGTTATAATCCTTGTCTTTGTTCTCAATTCTTGATTTTTAGCTTCAAAACATGTTTTTCAGCAGTTTTTCTGTGCATATTCGCCTGCCAAATCGGCGAAACGCACAATTTCGGTGCAAAGTTACTACAAAAAATGCACATACGCAAGAAAACAAGCACTTTTTTTGAAAAAAGATAGATTTTATCTATCAATTGAGGTATTACCTATGCGCTCGCTGGGGGTTTACTCACAAGAGAGTGTATAGGTAATACCTCAATGAAGTGGCATTGCCGTATTTTCAAAAAAGGTGTGAGTGTCTGTAGTATGGGCTGCATTTCGCGAACGTAATTTCGAGGTGGGCGAGCCCTTTCTAAGGGCGAGGTCGGTGCCCTCGACGGTAGTAAAAATTTCGCACACGCGAAGCGAACTACCAACTACAGCTCGCCCTGCGAGCGATCTATTATCCCCCCGCTACTCTTCCGCTATCAACTACGTTACATATACGATAGATACACGATAGATATACGTTAGATACACGATAGATTACCCTATTCACACCGTAGGAATACCGTATCTATCAAATATTTACATAAAAACAGTAAAAAACTATACAAAAACTTGCATATTTCGCAAATTTTCCGTACCTTTGCACCATCATAATTCAAAATTCATAATTCAAAATCACCTAACTATGGCACGCACCACTCTCTCTCATCCCTTCGACTCCATGTCGGGCAAACTCGGTTCCACCGATAAGATTATCATGCGCACCCGCAACGGTCGCACGCATGCTTATGTAGTCAAACATCCGTATAAAGGCCCTCTTGCACCCTCTCGCCAGAAGGCTGTTTCTTCTTTCGCGGAAGCGGTCAAACAAACCTCTGTCATCATGAACACCCCCGAACTTCGTGCTGAGTGGGAAGAGAAATACGCAGACTACCGCAAGAAAGCCGACCGCTATCCAAATACTCACCCTAATCCTTATACCACTTTCCGCGGCTTCATCATCGGCTCTTTGATCCACACATCTAAATAACACCTAGTGCCTTTCTATGTCCATTATCCAGCGGGGTCCCCGATAACGCTCATGGCGTTTTGGGGTGCTTGACGAATGTTATTCGGTATACCCTGCCTCTAACCTCAGCGGGGTCCCCGATAACGCTCGTGGCGTTATGGGGTGCTCTTAACCTGTAGCTCGCCACGCGAGCGTCCTCTAAACTGAAAATGGCGATTTTTTCGCCATTTTCTTGCATATATCAAAAAAAAACACTACCTTTGCAGCGCAAAGGTCAAAACACGTTGGCTTTTAGCATAAAAATAGCAGCTATGAAAACCTCAAACACCCCACAAGAGATGCCTTTGGGCTCAGAGAGCGGAAGCGTCAACAATGTGCAAAAAAAGTATTATACTGCTGACGAGGCAGTGGCTTTTCTTGAACCAAGAATTCGTGCGATGTTCAAATGAATACAATATGACAACTTTAACACAAGAACAAAAAGAGGCTCAAATGGCGAGCATGAAGTCGTTTGATGAGGAGATGCCTTCAGTGGGGATCTTTTGGTATGACCCTCAAGAACACGAGTTCTTTGGTGTGTATAAGAAAGAGCTGACACCAAAGATGATTGAGGAGGCTGCTAATAAGGGATTACCTTTTATCAATTATCCTAAATTGCATCGTCAAGTATGGAAAGAGCAGTATTTCCGTGCTTTGGCATCGCATAAATCCACTCGTTTCACGGGAGATTACACGATGATACCTCGAGGTCGTGTCGCATGGAATATTGATAAGTTCATTGTTTTTGTTGGCATGTGGGCGGAAGATATACAAGACGAGTTGACAGAGTTGATCAATCAGCACTTTGCATTGCCATTTTTTGAGTTTGTCTATGATGAGCATTGGGACTTAGGGCATGGCTGGTCTGGTGACTTTTAACCCACCCAACTCCTAATTCGTACACGAGTTCTGCGAGTGATCGTTCGAGCAAACGCGAGATAAGACAATTCCTAATTCAAAATTCAAAATTCCTAATTCAAAATTCCCCGTGCTCCTCTCTCAAAAACATATCCATCTTTGCTCTTGTTTCTTGGTTCCTAACTCCAAGAAATACAGCACCTTGCGTTGTAATTTAACAGGGGGGGGGTAAACGCCAAAACGCCATAAATAACCGCGCAAATCGCGCGTATTTCATACACAACACACCAACTATGTTCGCCCATCAGGCAGCGTAGTTGGTGTCGTTTTTTATATGCAAAAAAATTAACAAACAAATCAATTATTAACCTCGCTAACTTGCAAAAAAGAACTAACGCGAAGCATGTAACGCGCTTTAGCGCATGAAACGCCAAAGGCATGAAACGTCGCCTTGCGACATGTAACGTTTTGTAAGCGGAGCGAACAAAAACAAACAATCTTATGAAAACAATTAAACATTTCGCCCTCGCTCTTGTAGCAGTGGCATGCGGTTTGAGTTTCACAAGCTGCGACCAAAACAAACCAGACAACTACGCCGACTACCCACAACTCATTGTAGGTAAGTGGTTTGACTTCACTCCTGAGTCCAGTATTTATTTGGATATTAAAGCAGATGGAACATATAATCTTGTTGGTTACGACAACAGAGAAGGTGCATGGGGATGGATAGCACATCAAGGAGAATATAAAATAGAGGGTAATCAATTTACTTGGCCTTCTAAGAAAGACCCAAGTCAAATGAAAACAGAAGAGGTAGAGATAACTGGCAATAAGATGATTATGCGCACTTCAGTTGGTGATAAAATTCACTACCGCGTACAGGAATCCTTCGACATCAAAGGCAATTACACCTATCTTAATTCTGCAGTTCGCGTAGTTGCTGCCGAAGGTAAAACCGCTCTTCAACTTCCAGAAGGCGTTACTTTCCAAGGTCAAAACTCTATCCCTGTGGACGCAATGCACGGCGATCGTATTGTAGATGTAATGAAGAAGTTCTTTGCGGATGCTACTTTCGCAGCGGATGGTAAGCTCAACCACACAATGGACAACGAGGCAAAAACCAAAAACTACACCCTCGATGGCAACAACCTCACTTTCAACCTCTACGAGGGCAGCGATACTTATAAGGTAAATGCAACTTCTTTCCCAGATGAGGATGGCGACCGCCTCTTTATCATCATTCCTAAGCAAGCTGCTTGGTTAGGTGGTATGGTGGACTTGGTAGAGAAAGAGCAAGCGGGCTTGAAGCTCACCGAAGCACAAATAGCAGAATTGGAGAAGGAGTTTATGGCTACCTTCGACACCTTTACTGTGATTCTCTCACTCAGCAAGAAGTAATAGGCTCGCACGCGAGCAGTTATGGCACTTCGTGCGGTAATGTCGCCGTTGGCGAAGTAGTGCACGCAGAGCGTGGGTGATGGCTGCTACGCAGCGGTAAGCTCACAAAGTGACACAACCCGCCGTAGGCGCGCAACCTTGCGCAAAGCGCACGTCACCTCGGCGCAGCCGACATAACCCAAACAAAAAATCGCCTTTCGGGGCGATTTTTCTTGCATATATGCAAAAAAAGCACTACCTTTGCAGTATAAATTCCTCCCATCATGACCGAGAAAGAAAAAATGCAACAGCAGATGCTGTACGATGCGAACTACGATACCGAACTCATTCGTGAGCGTCAAGTGGCTAAAGATCTGTGCTTTCAGCTCAACCAACTACGCCCTTCTGACGAAGCCAACCAACAGCAGATCCTCCACCAACTGCTTGGCAAACTATCCACCAACTGCTGCATCTTAGCACCCTTTTGGTGCGATTATGGCTATAATATCGAAGTAGGAAAGAACTTCTTTGCCAATCATAATACCGTCATTCTGGACGGTGCCAAAGTCACTTTTGGCGATAATGTGTTTATTGCTCCCAACTGTGGTTTCTACACCGCTGGTCACCCTATTGATGCCGACCGCCGCAATCAAGGTTTGGAGTATGCCTACCCCATCACGGTGGGCGATAATGTATGGATTGGCGCAGGCGTACATGTAATGCCAGGCGTGAAGATTGGTTCGAACGTAGTCATTGGCGGTGGCTCCGTAGTGGTAAAAGACATCCCTGATAACGTGGTAGCAGTCGGCAATCCCTGCCGTCCAGTCCGCCCCATTACCGAAACCGACAAACACTGCTCTTTTATGAGGCAAAAAAAAGCAGTACCTTTGCAGCCGTAAACAAAAAAACATATACAGTATGAAAAAGTTTGGATTATTTCTTTTGAACAACAATGTTCAATGGATGACATTCTGTTTTCTTGGCTGGCTGATATGGGCAGCATGTAATTGGAACAACTTAGAGTTGGCGCAGAAGATAACTTTAGGTATTTATGCCTTCCTTATTGCGCACGAGTACGAGGAAGGGTACAAAGATCGTTTCTTGGAGCTAATGGCAGGACGATTGATGAAAATCAACTACAAAGCGCTCACGCCAGGCTTAACGCACTTGTCGCAGGCAATCTATATCACAACCATTTTTTCGTTGGCACTGCTATTCCCTGCGCAATTATGGCTCACATTTGGTGTGATTATCTTGGCTATTTTTGAGGGATATGTACACAATATGGGTATCTTTCTTTTCCGTCTGCGAGGACTAAGTCCAGGTTGGTGGACAGCTATGGGTATGGCTGCTTTTGCTATATGGGGATTAGTGGAAATCAACCAAGCGTATGATTATACAGGTATACAATGGTTATGGGCAACACTATATTATATTGCTACTTTCATAGCAATGGAGATTGGTTTCCAAAAACTGATAAAGAACAGTTTCTCAAACACAATCCACTCTGCCCGTAGTTTTCTATCAGAGCGCTTTGGTACAAAGCAGTAGGACATTTTCATCCTCACCAAACCAACAGAGCGGCACCAACGTGTCGCTTTGTTGGTATCCTACCTTATAACCTTATAACCTCATCACCTCCCGCCTTTACCCTCTACACAAAAAAAATCGCACAAAAATGCGATTTTTCTTGCACATATCACAAAAATACACTACCTTTGCACCGCATTCAGTGTAAGGGAAGCAGGTGAGAGTCCTGCACAGTCCCGCTGCTGTGATTCGCAATCCGATGTTCAAATTCTTATAAGTCACTGGTTCTTAGCGAACTGGGAAGGCTGAACAAAAGGAGCGATAAGTCAGAAGACCTGCTGCGTGCCACATATAAAGACCGCCTAACGGCTGAAGGAAGTCAGATCGTTGCACTGTCAGACCGCGACTATGTCGCTGAAAGATTCCAGAATCCGACAGTTTGCAAAGCAAACGTTCCGACAACTACGGAGTAGTGATCCGACTTCCGACAACAAAGTGGTCTGATGTATGTGAGTTGAACGCTCTCGGGGAATCGAGCCAACGACAATGACGCAAAGGTTTTCAATAGTATCTCTGGTACGCTCTTACGCGTATAGGTATTTGATAGATGTATCAAGTACCCGTTTGTTGTATCTGATGGTCTGTGTGTTTCTTGGGAGCATAAACGCTTATCCACACACCCCTGACCATCACCCTGCCATGTTACTTCGCATTTGGGAAAATCCGAAGTAGATGGTTGGGGAGGTGTGGTTAATAAACAATGCAATTGAATTATTAACCAACATAACAACAACCAACAAATGAACAAATTCTTTCCATCTTCTCATCGAGGACTCCTGCTCAATGGAGTACTCTTTCTTGTGCTGATTGCACTATTCACAGCGTGCAACATCAATGAAGAAATCACCACGGGCATGCCTCCTAAGATCCTGCTTGACAGCGAAACAGGTATTTATACCGTCAAGGTAGGACGCGAGATCACAATTGCTCCCAACTACGAATCAGCCGAAGGAGCAACTTACTATTGGACAATGAATAATGAGGTCATAGGCACCTCTCCCTCCCTCACTTTTATTAGCGAGGAGATAGGCGAATACTACATTGTTCTGACCGTGAGCACAGATAGCGGCACAGATAGCGAAGAGATTCGCGTGGATGTTGTGGAGCTGGAGATACCTACCGTATCTATTGCAGGTATGGAACAGCGGACCATCGCGGTAGGCACACAGATCCAACTGAATGCCACGGTACGACAAACCTCACTACCCACCACCATTGCATGGCATGTCAACGGCGAACAGGTTGCTGAAGAATTATCCTACACCTTTGTAGCCAATAACACGGGCGCGTACACTATTGTATGTAGTGCGCACAACGAAGACGGCACACATAGCGATAGCGTACAGATTGCGGTGGTGAATGCGGACGAATTGCCTTTCGTATGGGAGTTTGCACAGTATACCTACCACACCGTAGTAGACCGTAAACTGGCTATCCAACCTTCTGCACAAAGCCATACAGATAACCTTACCTACACTTGGCAAGTGGACAGTCAAGAAGCAGTAGCTGGCAGTTCTTCCTTTGTGTTTACCGCCGATAAAGCGGGCGAATACACACTAACTGCTACCGCCTATAGTGAGCAGGAAGGACAAACAACAACCATTGCCCATACCTTCACCATTACCGTATATTCAGCAAACCAATTCTATCGCTCTAAAACTGCCACATCTGCAGCAGACTGTAATAAAGTGTTCGAATACACACCTGCACCAGGTCAGTTTATCAACGAATTGAAGACAGGCGGTTTTGACAACACACATACTACCCCCCAAGCGGCTATCGCCTACGCAGAAGCACGCATGTCAGAAGTGGACAGAAATGGCAATCCATATCCTAACTGGGTATCATTGGGTGGTTTTGGTGGCTATATCGTAGTCGGTTTTGATCACAGTATCGATAATTCAGGCGACTATGATTTGGCTATTCTCGGCAACTCGTTCAGCGGCTCCTCCGAGCCAGGTATTGTATGGGTCATGCAAGACGAAAATGGCAATGGACAACCCGATGATACATGGTATGAGTTGGCGGGTTCTGAGACGGGTAAAGCGGAGACAATCCAAAACTATAGCGTGACTTACTATCGCCCTACTGGTCCTAAAATGCCCGTGCAATGGACGGATAATCTCGGCAATAGCGGAGAGATTGACTATTTAGCACAATTCCACAGACAAGATTACTATTATCCACTATGGATTGAAGCAGATAGTTATACCCTTACGGGCACTTGTCTCAAAGCTCGCAACTACGATGCATCGGGCAATGGTAGCTATTGGGTAAACGCAGAATATGACTGGGGATATGCCGATAATTTCAGTCACATTGACCGTCTTAGCAACGACGAGAATACCAATGCTGACCCCAATGCCAACCACTTCAAGATCAGTCATGCGATTGACATGGATGGTCAACCTATTCATTTGAAATACATTGACTTTGTCAAGGTACAAGTGGGAGTTAACACCAAGAGCGGTTGGCTCGGAGAAGTATCCACAGAGGTATTAGGATTCTATGACTACAACATGAAAAAACAATGAAAACTATTCGTATCATACTATTGTCTCTATGCGTATGCTTGACGGCATGCATGGAGTGGGACTATGGACTTGAGGAAGAGTTTAATGCCTCGGGGGAAGGTCTATTTATCTGCAACGAGGGCAATTTCCAGTATGGCAATGCCACTCTATCCTATTACGACCCTCATTCCAAGACCGTCCAAAACGAAGTATTCTACCGTGCTAACGCTATGAAACTGGGCGATGTGGCACAATCCATGGTCATTCGTGATAGCATAGGTTGGGTAGTCGTCAATAACTCACATGTCATTTTTGCGATTGACATCCATACTTTCAAGGAAGTAGGACGCATCACCAACCTCACTTCGCCTCGCTATATTCATTTTCTATCGGATGAAAAAGCCTATGTCACGCAGATCTGGGATAACCGCATCTTCATCGTCAACCCCAAACGCTATGAGATCACAGGCTATATCGACATCCCTAATATGACCATGGAGAGTGGCTCAACCGAGCAGATGGTGCAGTATGGCAAATATGTATATGTCAATTGCTGGTCTTATCAAAATCGCATCATCAAAATCGACACCGAGACAGACCTAGTAGTGGACGAATTGGTGGTGGGCATCCAACCCACATCATTGGTCATGGATTACCACAACAAACTGTGGACAGTGACCGATGGCGGCTACGAAGGG
This sequence comes from Paludibacteraceae bacterium, assembly GCA_017556705.1. GTDB lineage: Bacteria > Bacteroidota > Bacteroidia > Bacteroidales > Paludibacteraceae > Colicola. The sequence goes on from JAFYMG010000010.1 coordinate 29,752, forward strand.
TCTCCTTACGGACACGAAGCGCCATCGCTATATCGTATTGATGCTGAGACTTTTACCATAGAGAAGCAGTTTAAGTTTGATTTTGGCGACTGGCCATCCGAGGTACAACTCAACGGAACCAAAGACAAGATCTACTGGCTCAACGACGATGTTTGGGAGATGGATGTGACAGCCGACCGCGTACCCGTGCGACCATTCTTGCCATACAATGGAACGCTCTATTATGGCTTGACCGTTTGTCCGCGTACAGGAGATGTCTATATCGCCGATGCGATTGACTATGTGCAACAAGGCATGGTCTATCGCTATTCCAAAGATAGAGAACTGTTAGATAGTTTTTATGTTGGTATCATACCTGGCGCTTTCTGCTGGAAATAAATAGGATATATTATGAAGAAATGGATTCTGATAGTAGCACTCCTTCCTCTTGTTGCAAGTGCACAAGAGACTGCTCCGCAAGATAATATAGCGCGACATTTTCAAATCAAAGACGTGAATGTCTATGCCAAGCGCCCAATCAAGGAGATTGGTACTCAACAGACCAAGTTTGACACCGTGGTACTGAAAGAAAACATCGCACTATCCATGGCGGATGTATTGACCTTCAACTCCTCTATCTTCGTCAAGAATTATGGTCGTGCCACCCTCTCTACGGTCGCTTTTCGTGGCACCTCACCATCGCATACACAAGTGTCGTGGAATGGTATGAAAATTAATAACCCCATGCTCGGCATGACCGACTTCTCGATGATACCATCCTATTTCGTAGATGATGCTTCGTTGTTGCATGGTACCTCTTCGGTGAACGAGACAGGTGGCGGACTAGGCGGCGCAGTCAAACTGAGTACCAAACCCGCCAACGCAGATGGATTTGGATTACAATACATACAAGGTGCAGGTTCGTTCAAGACTTTTGATGAGTTTCTGCGACTCACCTATGGTAATGAGCATTGGCAAATCTCCACACGTGCGGTCTTTTCTTCGTCCCCCAATGACTACAAATACCGCAACCACGACAAAAAAGAGAATGTCTATGACGAGGATATGAATATCATTGACCAGTACTATCCCATAGAACGCAATCGTAGTGGTGCATTCAAGGACTTCCACCTCTTGCAAGAGATGTATTACAATACGGGTAAAGGCGATCGATTTGGACTGAATGCGTGGTACCTCTACTCTAACCGTGAATTAGCCATGCTAACCGTTGATTATGGCGATGAAACGGACTTCGAGAATCGCCAACGTGAGCACACATTCCGAGGCGTGTTTTCATGGGATCATATCAAGGAAAACTGGAAATTGGGTGCCAAAGCAGGCTATATATATACCTGGATGGCATACGACTACAAACGCGATGTAGGCAATGGCACTATGGCGCATATGACACGCTCCAGAAGTCGTATCAACACTTTCTACGGTCAAGTAGATGGCGAATACTATATCGGCAAAAAATGGCTCTTTACTGCCAATCTATCGCTGCATCAGCATATTGTGGAAAGCGAAGATAAGAATATCATTCGTCAAGATGGCAACAAAGCCATTGTGGGTTATCGCCAAGGAAGACCCGAGTTGTCTGGTTCTATCTCGGCTAAATGGAAACCTATCGACCGTTTAGGACTGTCCGTTGTAATTCGCGAGGAAATGTATGGCAAAGAGTGGACACCTATCATACCTGCATTCTTTATTGACGGCGTACTATCGGAGAAAGGCAATCTAGTAGCCAAGGCCTCTGTATCACGCAATTTCCGCTATCCTACGCTTAACGACCTATACTTTTTGCCTGGTGGAAACCCCGATTTGAGACACGAGAGTGGTTGGACATATGACGCAGGACTGTCTTTTGCAGTTGGCAAAGAGGGAGTCTATTCGCTGAACGGCTCTGCCACTTGGTTTGACTCCTACATCAAAGATTGGATCATCTGGTTGCCCACTACCAAGGGATTTTTCTCACCCGAAAACATCAAGGATGTGCATGCCTATGGCATCGAACTCAAAGCCAATCTAGATGTGGCATTAGGCAAGACATGGCAGTTAGGACTCAATGGTACATTCTCGTGGACACCCTCCATCAATATGGGTGAACCACGCACACCAGCCGACCAGTCGGTAGGAAAACAGTTGCCTTATGTGCCCGAATTATCCTCATCAGTTACAGGCAGACTATCGTGGCGCAGATGGTCATTCTTGTATAAATGGTGCTATTATTCAGAGCGTTATACCATGTCTTCCAACGATATTTCTTTGACAGGAAAACTACCTCAATACTTTATGAGTAATATCTCGCTGGAGAAGGTATTCGTATTGGATTGGGCAGACTTATCCGCCAAAGCAGCCATCAACAACCTGTTTAATGAAGAATATCTATCCGTTTTATCCCGTCCTATGCCAGGTATCAACTTTGAAATCTTCCTCGGCATTACGCCCAAATGGAGAAAATAAGACAAATAAACCCAATATATTAACCCTTTAAAACAACAAACAACATGAAGAAATCTATTTTTCTTGCGGCTTTATGCCTAATGAATGTAGTCCTCATGGCGCAGGACTACGAGTTGCGCGTCTTAACCTTTGAAGACGAAGATGCTCAGTTTAGTGAGTACACACTTGATTATGCAGATGATTGGGCGGGTCGAACCATCACCACATGGTCAGACCTCATCGATGACCCACAGTATGGTGGTCCATTGACCTATGCGGACTATATGAGTGCCGCATACCATTGGTATGATGAGGGCAATACCGAGTTGGCACACACTTTCCCTGACAACTATGCCTACTGTTTCTGGGGCGGCGGTCACGCTATCTCTAACTACTGGGGCGAAGGATGGAGCGATGAAGATCGCGACATACACATCGCTAAATACTATGGCGAAGATTATGTAGCAGAGAATGCAGGTAACGATGCCATGCTGGGCTGGTTTAACCTTCAGATGATGGTGCCTGTTCAAGCACACTCAGGCGAGAATTTTGCTGTGCATTACGGCTACAAGGACTTCTTTACGTATATAGAAAATCTACCAGAACTTCGTTTTGAAGATGGAGAGATGCATGTGATTGACCATATGTATGTCACTAACACCAATTATACACTCAACCAATTGTACAATGGTGTGAAGAGCGAAGCAGGCAATAGCTTTGGCGGTAATTGGGAGGGACTAACCGAAAATGCATGGCTGAAGATTGTAGCGTATGGCTTTGATGATGTAGATGCCGACGCCTATGCCGAACCTATCAGCGAAGTAGAGTTTTATTTGGTACAAGGCGAAAATGTAGTCACCGACTGGCAAAAGTGGGATTTATCCGCATTGGGTGAAGTAGCTAAAGTGCGTTTCAATTTCCAATATTCCGACGAGATGGGTGGCAAATATGGATTTACTATCCCTGGCTATTTTGCCTACGATGACGTAGCCGTTCGTTTCCCAAAAACCACAGTAGAGCCTATCGTGGTAGAATACACCGAAACGGCGTGTGATTCGTACACATGGAATGGCAATACCTATACGGAAAGTGGCGATTATACAGTCACCTTGCAAACCGAGCAAGGTCGTGATAGCATAGAGATCTTGCACCTGACTATTAACCAATCAGTAACTATAGAGGAAAACATTGTTACATGCGATTCATACGAGTGGAACGGAGTTGTTTATACCGAAAGTGGCGACTATGTATTCAATACTACTACCATATCTGGTTGCGATAGCGTAGTAACTCTTCACCTGACTATTCTTCCAAAGGCTTTAGTTGAAAATGAAGAACTCGTTCTTTGTCCTTCAGAACTGCCATACGAGTGGTACGGACAATCACTGACAAAGGCTGGGTCATATACCGCTACCGAACAATATACGGGTATGGAATGCGATAGCGTTATACATGAGTTGACATTGAATGTATATGTACAAACACTGCCTGCTTCGGTAACATTGCCTATCGTTCGCGCAGGAGAAGTTATCAACGTAGAAGCTCCAACTGCGGAAATTAATGCACATATTGCAGCAGATAGTTGGTATGCTCCAAATGCAGTGGTTGCATGGTATATCCAAAGCAACGACACCTGGAGTGAATTAACCGAAGAAGCCGTTCAAGCAGGTATATCTAATATTGTACTCAAGTATGCAGTAAATAGCGATTGCGGTAGTATAGAATCAGAGGTGATGAATATCTCTGTCACAACCACAGCTATTGAGAATACCCAAGGCAATGCCACTCAAATCTACAAGATTATTCAAAATGGTCAATTGCTGATTATCCGCGACGGCAAGACATACAACACCATGGGACAATCACTCAGCAATTTCTAATCCAAATCTTCGAGCATTATCCTATTACCATTTCGCTACCCTTGCGCTACCTTTGCGCTAGGGTAGCGTTTCTTCTCCTCACCTCATCACCTAATAGCCTCTAAAACTCTTTTCACTCAAAATTTGCATTTTCGCAAATTTTGTTGTACCTTTGCAGCATGTTTATATCCTTCCTCATATTCTGCACCATCGTGCTACTGCTCTGCCCTACTCTGGTATGGCTGCTTTGCTGGATCATAGCACGCCTGTGCCATCACAGCATGCCCTTTGCACCCTTCGCTTATACGGGATTGGTGCTCGTATTGCTCTTCTGCGGCACCATGCTCTATGGCTATTGGTTTGGGCGAAAGCAGTTGCGTGTAACCGAAACCAACTACACTTCGCCCCAAGTACCCTCTGCCTTCAACGGCTACAAGATTGTACATATCAGCGACTTACACCTATCTTCTTTTTCCGATTCACATGCCTTCTTACAGCGCATAATCGACACTATCAACGCCCAACAGCCTGACCTCATCTGCTTCACAGGCGACTTTGTCGGTTTTGGCGTAGAAGAGGCTATTCCATTTACCCAAACCCTGCGCCAACTGCATGCCAAAGATGGTATCATGAGCGTGCTCGGCAACCACGATTTTGCACTGTACCACCACGGGCTAACAGATGCAGAAAAGGAGGAAAAAGTCAATCAACTAACCGCCTATCAACGCGATACATTGGGTTGGCAACTGCTTCGAAATCAGTCCTATCTCATTCAGCGCGATACCGCTTACTTGCAAATAATCGGCGTGGACAACACCTCTTGTCAGGGACAAGGATTTCAGACCATCTCACGAGGAGATCTTATGAAGGCGATAAGGCAATTAGGCGATGAGGCGAAAGGCGAGAAAATGCAAATATTGCTCTCTCACGACCCATCGCATTGGCGAGGAGAGGTTGTACCGACGACTGATATCCCACTTACCCTCAGCGGACATACCCACGCGGGGCAAGTACGACTCTTTGGCTATCCTCTCTCCTCGCTTATGTTCACCGAGTCCGAAGGATGGTATCACACCACACAACACCACGCTACCCAATCTCTCCATATCAATACAGGCCTTGGTTGCACCCTGCCCGTGCGTATCGGTGTGCCACCAGAAATAACCGTCATTACTTTACTAAATCAACAATAATACGACAATTCTACACCACTCTACACAATTCCTATGACTATCCGCCCTACCACATATGCCGACATAGATGCCCTATTGGATATTTTCGCCTACGCTCGTGCGCAGATGATTGCTGACGGCAATCCCACGCAATGGGGCGATGATTACCCCTCGCGCAAGCAAATTGAGAGCGACATCCAGCGCGGCGTGAGTTATGTCATTGAGCATAATGGTCAGCCTTGTGCCACCTTTGTCTTTATTATTGGCAAAGACCCTACCTATGCGTATATTGAGGACGGAAATTGGTTAGATGACACCCTACCCTACGGCACGATTCATCGTATTGCCTCTAATGGACAAAAGCGAGGTATCTTTCCTTTCGTACTTCATTGGTGCTCAGCACAATGCCCCAACATCCGCATCGACACCCACAAAGACAATGCACGCATGATACACCTCATCCAGCAAGCCCAATTTACCCGCTGTGGCATCATCTACACCCGAAACAACACACCTCGAATTGCGTATCAGAGGGTAATAGGTGAAAGGTTAGAGGTGCGATTAGCGGCTTTGCCGCACTCCCCTAGCCTTTAAACTATAAACTTTAAACAAAACACCAAACATATGTTATACGACTTCAGTTATCAGAATCCTACAAGGATTCATTTTGGCAAAAAGGCCCTAAATAAACTTGCAACCGAACTCCGTGAGTATGGACCAAACATCCTACTTATTTATGGTAAGGCAGCTATCAAAAAAATAGGTCTTTATAACCAAGTAATCCATATTCTCCAAGCCGAAGGCAAGACTGTGGTAGAGCTACCTGGTATCAATGCCAACCCTCGTTATTCACAACTGCTCGAAGGCGCTCGTCTCGTTCGTGAGCACAAGATCGATCTCATCTTGGCGGTCGGTGGCGGTTCGGTCATCGACTGTGCCAAGGGTATCGCTTGCGGTGCATACGCTGAAGGCGATATTTGGCAACGCTACTATGTCAACCAAGAGCGCGTGACTAATCCTGTAGTGCCGGTGGCTAGCATCCTCACTATGGCAGGTACTGGCAGCGAGATGAACGGCGGTTCTGTAATCACCAACGAGGAGACTAAAGAGAAGATCGGACGTGTCTATCCATTGGAGATCGCCAGTCCTAAATTCTCTATTCTCAATCCAGAATACACCTACTCTGTGCCTAAGTATCAAATGATTAGCGGCATCTTTGATGTATTTTCTCACCTTATGGAACAATACTTCTCTGGCGACGACGATTGCACCAGCGACTACCTCTTGGAAGGACTGATGCTATCGCTCATCACAGCTTCGCGCAAGGCAATTATTAATCAAGAAGACTACGAAGCACGAAGTAATATCATGTGGTGCGCCACGATGGGACTCAATAAGATGTTAGGTTTAAGTAAAACGCAAGACTGGGAAGTGCATATGATTGAGCATCAATTAGGAGCTTATACCGACTGTGCGCATGGCATTGGACTGGCTATCATATCACCTGCATACTACCGCTATATCTACCGCGACGGCTTGCATAAGTTCGTGCGCTATGCAAAAGTCGTTTGGGGTGTAGAAGACCACGGTCAAGGCGACGAGGCGATTGTTTTGGAGGGTATCAACCGCCTAGAGGCATTTATCGCCGAGTTAGGTATTCCTGCTACCTTGCGCGAAGTAGGAGCCACCGAAGAGATGCTCCCTCTCATTGCCAACTCTACCATCCCTGGTGGCGGTTACAAACAGCTCAATGCAGAGGATATATTGGCAATCCTCAAGGCCTGCTACTAATCCGCCCAAGGCATACCAAAACAACAATGCACAAGCCCAAAGCCTGTGCATTGTTTCTCTAAACACTAAACAATAGCCATCAATCGGGGGCCCCACGAAATAATCGTTCGACCGAAGGAGATAAGAACTTCGTGAGCGAGTGCGGGTGAAGAATGTCCGGCGGACATTCGATAGTGAGCGCCTGTTGTAACTCCTACGACAGGAATTAAGCGAACGGGAGAACAACCGGAGGCATTGAGCGCTTTCAACTCGCCAAGCGAGTTCTGTGCGCATCAATTGCCGAACGCGAGCGTCCACTAAACATTAATGTACAAACGCTCTCTCCAAGCTCTGCGAGATATTGATCATATAGTCGCCCATATGCTCGAGCTCGTTGATGATATCGATGTAATATACGCTCGTTTGGTAGTTCTTGTCGTTGTCCTCCAGCGCCTCAATCTCTGCCTCACGCAGCTCATTGCGTAGCACATTGATTTGCTCCTCTGCTTGATACGCATTCGCAATACTGCTCAGCGTACCCTCGTGCGCCGCAGTCAAATTGGCAATCATCACCTCATATGCGCTATCCACCTTCTCCAACATCAGATTGATATTGTCAATCGTCTCCGCATTAAAAGTCTTCTTATGTTCATTGCGACGGCTGAGCATACGGCTAATCGCCTCGCCCGAATCGCCCAAAGACTCCAACTCGCCGATAATCTTGTACATCGCCTTGATCTTCATGCTCGTTGCCTCACTAATATCGCCAGCGGACACGCCATTGAGGAAGGCAGCAATCTCGTACTCGATGCGGTCACTAATCTCCTCGTATTTCACTAGTTTCTCGCGCAACTCGTCGAAGTGCTTTGCATCTGCCGAAATAGCCTGCTTCGCATACCCCAAGCCGTTGCGAGAGATTTGTGCAAAGTGGATAATCTCATCAAACGCTTGCTCCGCAGCCAACTCTGGCGTAGCCAATGGACCAGCCGAGATATACTTGAGGCGGAATGGCTCTTTGTCTTGGTTCTTTGGCTTGATCATCCACACTACAGCTTTCTCGATCAGTTTGATGAACCATACCAATATCAGCGTATTGATGGTATTAAACAGCGTGTGCAACATACTCAGTCCGTACAACGCTGCTGTACTAGTATCTGCACTACCCTCTACGACTGCAAATCCCTCTGCTGCAGGGTTTGGCAAGCCAAACAACTCGATAATCTTACCCACCAAGGCGGTAAATGGCTGGAACAATATCAGCGCCCAAATCACACCAAACACGTTGAAGATCGTGTGTGACATCGCCGCGCGTTTCGCTTGCGTATTTCCTACCGATGCTGCGATATTCGCTGTGATGGTCGTACCAATATTCTCACCCAACACCATCGCACAAGCCATATGGAAAGGAATCCAACCCATGCTGAGCATAATCAGCGTGATAGCCATCGTGGCAGAAGAGGATTGCAGCACCAAGGTCAGTACTGTACCAAACGCCAAGAATAGCAGCACTGAACCAAAGCCGTGGCTTGCCCAAGTGGTCACGAACTCCAGCACTTGTGGCGTCTCACGCAAGTCAGGTACCGAGTTCTTCATGAACGACAAACCGAGGAACAAGAGCGAGAAACCGACAATCAGCTCGCCAATGTTCTGGCGTTGGTTCTTCTTCGAGTTCGAGAAAAGGAAACCAAAGAGCATCAATGGCACTGCCAAGATAGAGATATCTGCTTTGAATCCCAACCATGCTACGAGCCATGCGGTAACGGTCGTACCGATATTTGCACCCATGATCACGCTGATGGCTTGTGCCAAGGTCAACAGACCTGCGTTCACAAAGCTCACTACCATGACGGTAGTAGCGGAGGATGATTGAATAACGGATGTCACACCAAGACCTGTCAGCACACCTTTGGCAGGGTTGGAGGTCATAGCGGACAGGAATGCGCGCAATTTATCGCCTGCGGCTTTTTGAAGTCCAGAGGACATAAGGTTCATTCCGTAGAGAAACATTCCAAGCGCTCCCAGGAGCGTAAAGATTTGTAAAATTCCCATAAATATGTTATAATTGTTTTATTGATCGCTTCGCTGTTAGATGTTAGACCACTGTGTTGTTAGAACACTTCGTTGTTAGATTCCGCATTCTCTCAGCCCGAAAGGCGGTCTAACAGTGCAACGATCTAATATCTAACTTCTTCTTTTCAATTTCTGTGCAAAAGTACTGCTATATTATTATATCAGTATGAAGAAAATATTAAGAAATTATTAAATCGTTTTATTCCCTATAGACATAGGCTAAGAATTCCATACCTCTAAACACTAAATAGTATTCTATCGGGCGTTCACTAAACAACACAAATATTAAGATTCACTTCCCTTGTACCTTGTATATATATTCCGTGTAAAAGACCTAGGAGAAACCAAAGAAGAACCAAGGAACGACCAAAGAACTCCAAAACTCAAAAAAGTACTTTTATTAAGATTGCCCTTCTCTTCCCTTCTCTTATACCTTGCATCATTCCACCGATCAACGACCGAGAGAACACCGAGAGAAGAGCGCATCAACTCCTCGTGACAAAAAGTGACTATTGTTAAGATTCAATAGACCTTTAGTTATAAATTGGTATATTTTTTGTCATAATAATGAACGATTACCAATGATCGGTGTATGCGGTAGTGAAAGTGCACTCGAATCAGAATAATAATCGCAAATAAAATTACAAAATGAAACGTAAAACTATTATTACAGCCACCATAATTCTTTTACTTGGTGGTATTGGAACTCTTCAAGCCTTCACTGCATTGGAGCAAGAAGAACCGCAAGAGATACGCGGTATAATCGTGGACAAGCACGATAGCATCTGGTACGAAAAACAGCAACGCTTATGGCTACAGAAAGCAGAAACTAACCCCAAAGTGAGACAAAAAACGATTTTATAGTGCCTGTAGTTGCAGTAGAAACGACTGGAAATAGTATTCTTGACGATGGTGCAGATTATAGTATGTTCATATCCATGTAAAGAAACTTTACAATTGAGTGTAAAGGGATTTGACAATGTTATAGGTAGAATTTTGTTTTTATCTTCATGCTCCTTAAATCTCAATGTAGCGGTACTTCCATGCTTTTCTCTTGAAAATTACACACGATGTACGCATTGGCGACATTTTTTTTATATATCATTTGCATAAACCAAATAAAAAGAGTAATTTTGCACGCAAAAAAATTATAGAATGATGAAGAAGATATTTTTTATTTCTCTATTTAGTTTGTTGTCTATTATAATACTAAAAGGTGCTACATCTGCAACATTTTTTGTGGATGGTATAGGTTATTCAATAAATAGAGATTCTACTGGAGCGATTGTTGAAGCTTCAAGCTACAAAGATATTAATCATAATTATGATAATTTAGATAAAACAATAATTATCCCTGATTCTGTAGTATATCAAGGAAAAAAATTTCCTGTAGTTAGAATAGGAAATTATGCTTTTTATTATTCTCGTATTGATTCTGTTGTACTACCGAATACGGTCACTTATATTAGTGAGTATGCATTTTCCAATACAAGCCTTAAATACATAGATTTTGGAGAAGGATGTCAGTGGATTACAGAAAAAGCATTTTATCCTGCTAATGCACTTACACAATTAAGATTTCCCGCATCTCTTCAGGCGATTTTTGGCGCGAATGCGTTCGCGTTTATTACTGTTAAAGACATCTATTGTGCCGCAACAACTCCTCCTAATTTAGGTTATTATGTATTTTATCAATATGGGGACATGGAAGAAAAATTAAGTAAAATCAATTTACATGTACCATATGGCTGTGGTTCCGCATATAAAAATGCAGGACATTGGGGGTATTTCAATATAGTTGAAGATTATAATCCTGCAACATCGACTGAAGAAATATTTGATATACACCAGAAAAGTAAATTATTTATTTTGGAAGGAAAGATGTATATACAAATCAATGAGTCTGAAATATATGATTTAATCGGGAATAGAGTCAAATAAGTGTTTTCTCTTGATTCTATTCATTAATTTAATACTCGTGCCACCTTTAATTCGAATAATAGATTAAGCCACAATGCTCATATAAATAGACTCTATATAGGCTACAATAGTCGTGACTTGATTACTTAGCCAAAGGGAATTACACTCCCAATACAATAGAAGGGGAGATGTTAAGTTTTTGGCTTATTGTTCGAGCGAGCGAGAGGCTGGGTTCTACTTTTCCGTGCATATCAATTTTTTTCACTACCTTTGCGAGCGTATTATAAAAATTGCAAAACACCATAATAATGAAACAGGTATTATCTTTATGCATGATTTGCTTTTGGGCAATATCAGCGATAGCGCAGCGCGCTGCTGTCCCAGTTGGCTATGTGGATTTGGGATTGCCAAGTGGTACTTTGTGGAAACTACACAATGAAGCAAAATTTTATACTTATGAAGAAGCAATGACTACATTTGATAATCAATTACCAGAGAAACATCATTTCGTTGAATTGGAAAAATTCTGTGAGTGGAAATGGATAGATGATGGTAGTTATCAGGTTGTTGGTCCTAATGGTAATAGTATGATATTACCAGCAGCAGGCTACCGTGGTTGCGGCATAGAAATAAGCCATATAGTAAGCAATATCGGTATAAATGGTTACTACTGGTCATCCACTCCTTACGATTCAGACAATGCGTGGAACCTCTGCTTTGATTCTATTGGAGTTTATATCTATCAAGACCCTAAATGCGGCGGAGTATCCGTGCGCTTAGTCCAATAATTTAGGATATTGCGTTCGCAAGAACGCTCTGCAAAAGAATTCCCACAGAAAGCCCACCGAAGTCCTAGAGATGTTGTATATTAAAATATTTTTAGTATCTTTGCAGTCGATTTACATCTAAAGTATGGAATAAGGCAGAAGAGATGTTGGTATCAACCCCCTATAGGACGTTAGGTCACCATGCTTTTACATCTAAAAACTGGATAGTTCGTTGGGCATTGACCCCGTATTTGCAACGATAGTGTTCAGATGTGCAAGATGTTTAATCAGTGCAATAATTCAAATAACACTTTATGATTTACATTGGTATTGACATCAGTAAGGATTCGTTCGTAGCAGCTTATCCTACCAAGAGTGGTTATACCACTAAAACCTTCAACAATGACACCAAGGGTGTGCGCCAGTTTATTAAATCCCTTCCCGATGAGGGCCATTGTGTGATGGAAGCAACAGGTAACTATAGCATGCTTTTGCTCTATTTACTCCAACAGGCAGGCATTCTTGTCAGCATGGAGAATCCGCAGAAGATCAAGCATTTCTCTCGCGCAATGATGAGTGTTGCAAAAACGGATGAAATCGATGCTAAACTCATTGCCATATATGGTGAGAAAATGAATCCAGCACCATACAAGATACCATCAGAGAGTATCCTTTTGCTAAAGCAAAAACGTACTGTTTTGCGCCAGTTAAAGAAGCACTTAGCAGCTACGATAAACCTGCAACAGTCGTTGGCAGTATTGCCTAAGCAAGATACTACAAGTAAGGTGGCAGTAGAGCAAACTATCAAGTTTTTACACAAACAAATCTCTAAAATGGAAGAAGAGATTACGAATCTTTCCAATAAGGAGTTTAAGCGTCAAATGGACTTGCTCACTTCCATTAAAGGCATCGGTAATACTCTCGCTTCTGCGCTGATAGTTGCCACTGGAGGGTTTACTTACTTTACAAGTGCAAAGCAGATATCACGCTTTCTTGGGATATGTCCTACTTACCAACAATCAGGTACATCAGTCAATATCAAAGGTCATATTAATCGCAATGGTGATACTCATCTACGCTGTCAGTTATATCTTGCTGCTTGCTCTTCGCTTCGATGTAATACTGCATGCAAACAAGCTTATGATAGATTGCGAGCCAACGGCAAATCGGGCAAATCTGCTATCATCGCAGTAGCGAACAAACTCATTCGTCAAGCATTTGCAGTTGTCACATCTAATCGACCATATATCGATGGATATGTATCAACTTTTGCATAAAAAGCATTTTTTTTGTTAAAAATTTATTATAGTTCGTCCTATAGATGTCCTTGATATCTATTCTATGTATTGCTCTACTTCCTCACTATGGGGATAGTTCGGGAGCAATACTCGAAGTGCCATTCAAGGCACTTCTTCATCTATGTTCATGCTAATTCCTCTGAGTGGGGACTCTTCGGGCACATCGCTCGGAGTGCGTTCCGTCGCACTCCTTCATCCCGAAACGAGCAAGTAATTTTGAGGCAAAGAGTATCAGTATTTACCTATAAGCGGAAAGTTTATGCGATTTTTCTTGTGTATGTGAGAAAAAAGTAGTAACTTTGCGCGGTTTTTGGCGTTTTTGCTTTTGTACCCAAAAACCCATAAGAAGGCGTTATGCTGATTTATTTGAAACATTTATAACACATACGAGATATGGACGCAAAATACAATCCAACAGACATCGAAGCCAAGTGGTATCAATACTGGCAGGACAACAAACTCTTTCACAGCACTCCAGACGGACGTGAGGCATATACCGTAGTAATCCCTCCACCAAACGTGACAGGTGTGCTGCATATGGGTCACGTACTCAACAATACCATCCAAGATATCCTTGTGCGTCGTGCACGTCTCGAGGGCAAGAACGCTTGCTGGGTGCCTGGTACCGACCACGCATCTATTGCTACCGAAGCCAAGGTTATCAAACGCCTCAAGGAGCAAGGTATCAACAAGTCTGACCTCACTCGCGAGGAGTTCCTCAAGCACGCTTGGGCTTGGACAGAGGAGCACGGAGGTATCATCCTCAAGCAATTGCGTACCCTTGGTTGCTCTTGCGACTGGGATCGTACTGCTTTCACCATGGATGAGACACGCTCTAAAGCCGTTATCGATGTATTCTGCGACCTCTACAACAAAGGTCTCATCTACCGCGGTCTGCGCATGGTGAACTGGGACCCAGAGCGTCAAACTGCCCTCAGCGACGAGGAGGTGATCTATCAAGAGGAGCATAGCAAGTTGTACTATATGAAGTACTACGTGGTTGAGGCGATAGGCGAAAGTGCACCCCAAAAATCAGCAGATTTTTCGGGGACCCCGCAGGCGAAAGGCGAGGAAGGCAATGTGATTCACAAAGATGAGAAGGGTTATTATGCTGTAGTTGCTACTACCCGTCCTGAGACTATCATGGGTGACGTGGCAATGTGCATCAACCCTAAAGACCCTAAGAACCAATGGCTCAAAGGCAAACATGTGATCGTACCAAAGGTAGGTCGCGTGATTCCTGTGATTGAGGACCGCTATGTGGAGATCGAGTTCGGTACAGGTTGCTTGAAAGTGACCCCTGCGCATGACGTGAACGACTATGCCTTGGGACAAAAATACGACCTCACTACCTATGATATCTTTACTGCAGATGCACATGTGAATGTAGAAGGATTGGAGGCAGATATCTATCCTAATGTGGCTGCATACCAAGGTATGGACCGCTTCGACTGCCGCAAGCAGATCGTAGTAGATCTCCAAGCAGAAGGATTGGTAGAGAAAGTAGAAGACTACACCAACAAGGTGGGCTACTCTGAGCGTACCAATGTGCCGATCGAGCCACGCTTGAGTTTGCAATGGTTCATCCGTATGCAACACTTTGCAGATATCGCTCTCCCTCCAGTAATGGATGACGATATCGTGTTCTATCCAACCAAATACAAAAACACCTACCGCAACTGGCTTGAGAACATCAAAGACTGGTGTATCTCTCGTCAACTCTGGTGGGGACACCGTATTCCTGCCTTCTACGAAAAAGCATTGCTCACAGAGACCGGCGCTGAGAACTATCCAGAGGATAAGATTATCGTGGCTCCTACCATCGAGGCTGCTGCCGAGAAATCTGGCTTGAGCGTAGATGCTTTGGTGCAAGACGAAGGTGCACTCGACACATGGTTCTCTTCTTGGCTCTGGCCTATCAGCCTCTTTGACGGCATCGAGAACCCAGGCAATGAGGAGATCAACTATTACTATCCAACTGCCGACTTGGTGACTGGTCCAGATATTATCTTCTTCTGGGTAGCACGTATGATCATGGCGGGCTATGAGTATATCGGCAAGATGCCATTTAAGCATGTCTATTTCACTGGTATCGTGCGCGATAAATTGGGTCGCAAGATGTCTAAGTCGTTGGGTAACAGTCCTGATCCATTGGATCTCATCGAGCGTTTTGGTGCCGACGGTGTGCGTATGGGTATGATGCTTTGTGCACCTGCGGGCAATGATATCTTGTTTGACGATAGCCTCTGCGAGCAAGGCCGTAACTTCTGCAACAAGATCTGGAACTGCTTCCGTCTTATCAAAGGTTGGGAGGTTGCCGATGCCGCTATGCCTGAGACCAACAAGTGGGGCGTAGAGTGGTTCGAAGCAGTACTCGCTAAAGCGCAAGTAGAGATCGCTGATCTCTTCAGCAAATACCGTCTCAGCGAGGCCTTGATGGCTATCTACAAGCTCTACTGCGACGAGTTCTCTGGTTGGTACCTCGAGATCATCAAACCAGCATACGGTCAACCTATCGATAAGGAGACATACGAGAAGACTCTCGGCTTCCTTGATACGATGCTCAAACTCCTCCATCCATTTATGCCATTCATTACAGAAGAGTTATGGCAAAACCTTGCAGAGCGCAAAGAGGGCGAGAGTCTCATGGTGACTCCATTGGAGCAGGTAGGCGAAAGTGCACCCCAAAAATCAGCAGATTTTTCGGGGACCCCGCAGGCGAAAGGCGAAGAGGCTATAAGGCAAGCTGCTGCGCAGTACTTTGAGATTATTTCTTCTATCCGCAATATCCGTGCACAAAAGAACATCTCTCCTAAGGAGGTCTTGACCCTCGTTTGTCCAGAGGCATTGCCAGCAGTGGTAGTGAAATTGGCGAACGTAGAGTTGGCTGTAGGCGCTGAGAAGAGCGCAGGTAGCGCATCCTTCATTATCGGTACTACCGAGTATAGCGTACCATTGGAGAAGTTCATCAATGTGGACGAAGAGCTCAAGAAACTGCAAGCCGAGTTGGCTCACCAAGAGGGCTTCCTCCGTGGCGTAATGGGGAAACTCAGCAACGAGCGCTTTGTGCAAAACGCTAAACCAGAGGTGGTTGAACTCGAGCGCAAGAAAAAAGCTGATGCAGAGAAACGTATCGCTACACTGAAAGAGGCTATTGCTCAACTCGGTTGAGCAGTGGAGGTTTAGGAGTTTAGAAGTTCAGTAGTTTAGGAGTGTAATGAAGGACTTGCAGGTACTTCGTGCGGAGATCGACCAGCTAGACGAACAGCTTTGGGAGATTATCGGTAAGCGTGCGGATGTAGTTCGTCAAGTAGGCGAATGGAAGCATCTGCACGGCGAGCAGGTCGTACAGCCCGAGCGTTGGCAGCAGGTTATTGAGCACTGCCTCGCGCAGGGCAAGCAGTATGGTCTGAGCGAAGAACTTATCCGCGAAGTGATGGAAGCATTGCATAAAGAAAGCGTCAGGGTTGAATCCTGACGCTTTTTATTTGGGAACTATATACGAGTTGACACTACAACTAGAAACATTACGCAGGTTATTTGAATCAACAACTCAAACAACTTATTTCTTATCTCGGCTTACGCCTTCGAACGATTTCTCCAACAACTTCCGCTCGAATCAACTCCCTCGAGCGGCTCAGAATAAGACACAAGGTGTCAATAAGTATATAAAACCTAGTAACTCTCGTCTTGATTAGGGAAAGAGGTATCTTTCACTGCTGCGATATATTCGCTTACGGCGCCTTTCACCGCCTCGCCCAAGTGCGCAAACTGGCGCAGGAACTTTGGCTTGAAGCCTTCGTTTAGCCCTAACATATCGTGCAACACCAGCACCTGACCATCGGTCACATTGCCAGCGCCAATACCTATCGTTGGGCAACTTACCATCTCTGTCACACGCTTGGCGAGTTCCGCAGGTATCTTCTCCAACACGATGGCAAAGCATCCCGCCTCGTCCAGCAACTTTGCATCGTGCAATAGTTTCTCAGCTTCCGCTTCGCCCTTGCCGCGCAAGCCATAACCACCCAATTGGTTCACACTTTGTGGGGTCAATCCCAGGTGTCCCATCACAGGCACACCTGCCTGCACCATGTGACGAATAGCAGGTAATATTTCCTCACCACCTTCCAGCTTTACAGCGTCGGCACCAGACTCCTTCATCATCTTTAGCGCGTTCGTAACAGCCTGTTCTTCACTCACTTGATAACTGCCAAAAGGCATGTCAATCACCACCAGCGCATGCTCTGCAGCACGCACCACGCCTTTCGTGAGGAAGATCATTTCGTCCACGGTGATTGGTAGTGTGTATTTATTTCCGCAAACGATATTCGACGCGCTATCGCCCACCAAGATCATCTCTATTCCTGCCTCGTCTAGCAGACGAGTGAGGGTATAATCATAGCTGGTGAGCATCGCTATCTTCTCGCCGGCTTGCTTCATCTTGCGCAAGCGTGTGGTCGTCATACGACTATTTTGAACATGTACGGACATAGTATTGGGTAGTATTGGGTAGTGTGGTGTAGTGTTGCCTCTAAACAGCAGGGCTCCGCCCGTCCACCAAACACCACATATTCGTTTTACGCTGCAAAATTACTGCTTTTTTTGCGTATGTGCAAATATTTTTGTACTTTTGCGGTCGAAATGCGAAAGAACACCTACATATTCATCGGTTTGACCCTCCTGTTGGTGGTTTTAGCTCTGCTCAATACTTGTAGCGGTTCACTATGGATTGCTCCTTGGCAACTCACAGACCTATCTCCTATGCAAGAGCAGATACTATTACACCTTCGTTTGCCAAAGATGATTACCGCCATCTTGGCGGGTGCTTCGCTTTCGGTGGCGGGCTTGATGATGCAGACACTCTTTCGCAACCCGCTAGCGGGTCCTTATATCTTAGGCGTATCTTCAGGCGCAAGTTTGGGTGTCGCATTGGTGACGATGGTGAGTTCAGCATTGTTCATTGGTGGTTCAACCTGGTTCAGTGGTAGTTTGATTAGCGGAGCGGCGATTGTGGGTAGTGTGTTGGTAATGCTACTAGTCATGCTGATTGCCAAGCGTATCCGAAGTAATGTGACCTTACTGATCGTGGGTATGATGGTGGGTAATATCGCCGGTGCATTGGTGAATATGATACAAAATTTCGCCAATCCAGATTCGCTTAAATTGTTTATTGTTTGGACATTAGGATCACTCAGCGGTGTTAGTTGGGACGAACTACCTAGCCTAGCCATTGGCATCGCCATAGCTGCTATTATTGTCTTGATGCTCATCAAGCCGCTCAATGGTTTGCTCTTGGGTGAGGATTATGCACGTGGCTTGGGCATTAATGTGCAGAGCACGCGCTGGATGATGGTCGTGGCGTCGTGTTTATTGGCAGGTAGTGTAACGGCTTTCTGCGGACCGATCGCTTTTATCGGAGTAGCAGTACCGCATATCGCACGCGGAGTGTTTGCTACTAGCAATCACCGATTGACAGTGCCTGCTTCCGCATTGATTGGCGCGAATATCTTATTGGTCTGCGATATTCTTTGTAACCTTGGCACATACTCGTTGCCTATATCCACGATGAGTGCGCTGTTTGGTGCACCGATTATCTTGTGGATTGTATTGAAGAAGAAATAAAGACAATATGATTGTTTTTAATTTAACGACGAATTAAGGTCAATTAGAGTTGTCAATTAGTATCAATTTGATGAGTGCTTCCTTTGTGAGGTGAAGGAATGCGTCCGCATTAGCACCTTCACAAAGGAATGAATTTATATTACCGCTGAATCTTAAGTAAATATCAGACCAATGCCTTTAGCCAAAGTCCAAAGAAGCGGTTGTAAATGATATAACCTTGTGGGGTTTGGTATGCTAATTCTTTGTTGATCAGATATTCTAACGCTTTATTCACACTACTTGTTCCTTTGAGATTGTACTTGCGGATTACCCGTCAGCATATCAGTTGAGAAGCTCAAACGAATGCCTTGGAAGAAGCGTTGAATGAATCCCTCAGCACGCTGCATGGGGGTATCCAACTTACCTACTATAGCCGATGCAAAGACCTTGACAAAACTAGCCAAGGATTTGGTAGAGAAGATGTCGATATAGAAGCATGCCACATCCTCGCGTTGCTGTAGTTGGTGGAAGACATTGCATATCAATCCAGTTTTTCCCATGCGGCGCGGACTCATCAGGGTGACATTTCTGCCATTAGATAATGCCGTGATTAGGTCCTTGGTTTCTTGTTCGCGATCGCAAAAATAAGTAGGACTAACATAGCCATACACTACAAATGGATTCTCTAACTCTTTCATATTCTGTTGTTTATAAAATTACACAAAAAGTGCTGCAAAGGTAGTGTTTTTTTTGAATTGTGCAAATAAATAGCATTTTTTTCGCTATTTTTAGTTTAGGGGACGGAGTGAACGAGTAGTTTGTAAATGTTTGATACATTTGTGTTCCTACGGAACGCCTATACTAATGTACCGTGTATCTACCGTATATCAACCGTATATCTACCGTAGTTAACAGCGGATTGGTAGAGGAAAGATAGAGAAAAGATAGAGGAGAGGGACAGCAATGCTGATACCCTCGCCTCTAATATTTTTTGTGTAGAGCGTAAAGTGAATGGTGTAAAGACGAGAGAAAACCCGCCAAACGCCTAGCACCTACGCACTAATTCTCAAATTGCAGTTCGCCATCGCGGAGAGTGACAATCACGGGCTTTTGATGATCTACCTTGCCCGCGATGATGGCCTTGCTGAGTTCGTTCAACACCAAGCGCTGCAAGGCACGCTTCACAGGACGAGCACCAAACTGCGGATCGTAGCCCTCGTGGGCTATATAGTCGATAGCATCGTCGGTGATGCGCAAGTCTATGCCACTCTGCATCAGCATCTTGTGTACGCCCTCAATCTGCAAGCCGACGATGTCGCGAATTTGGCTCTCATTGAGTGGAGTGAACATAATCGTCTCATCAATACGGTTGAGAAACTCGGGGCGAACAGTCTGACGGAGTAAGTCAAGCACCTGTTGGCTGGTTGTCTCGTGGTCAATGCCCTTCTCCTCGTTCTCGCGGATGAGTTGGCTGCCGAGGTTGGAAGTGAAGATAATCAGGGTATTCTTAAAGTTGACGGTACGGCCTTTGTTGTCGGTCAAGCGGCCATCATCAAGCACCTGCAACAGCACATTAAACCCATCGGGATGCGCCTTCTCAATCTCATCAAATAGCACCACGCTATACGGTTTACGGCGAATGGCTTCGGTGAGTTGTCCGCCCTCGTCGTAGCCCACATAGCCCGGAGGCGCACCAATGAGGCGAGTGGCGGCGAACTTCTCTTGGTACTCCGACATATCGATACGGGTCATCATATTCTCATCATC
The DNA here is from genome assembly GCA_017556705.1 of Paludibacteraceae bacterium. GTDB lineage: Bacteria > Bacteroidota > Bacteroidia > Bacteroidales > Paludibacteraceae > Colicola. Next base: position 50,397 of record JAFYMG010000010.1, read on the forward strand.
GAAGAGGTAGTCCGCGAGGGCTTTCGCCAACTCGGTTTTACCTACACCCGTCGTGCCGAGGAAGATGAACGAACCAATAGGGCGCTTAGGATCTTGCAAACCCGCACGCGAACGGCGGATAGCGTCGCTAACTGCCTGAATAGCTTCGTCTTGTCCCACTACACGCTTGTGCAGTTCTTCCTCCAAATGGAGCAACTTCTCGCGCTCAGATTGCATCATCTTATTCACTGGGATACCCGTCCAACGGGCTACTACCTCGGCGATATCGTCTTCGTCTACCTCTTCTTTTATTAAGAGACCGCTGTGCTGTCGGATCGCTACGCTGTCAGAAGTCAGATCGCCCTGCGGGCTGTTAGATGCGAGATTGTGTAGGGCGTCTTGGGCGGCACGGATATTGGCTTCGGCTTGCTGGATCTTGCCATAGCGGATGGTGGCCACCTTCTCGTAGTTACCCTCGCGCTCGGCAATCTCCGCCTCACGTTTCATCTGCTCGATATTCGCTTTCTCGTTTTGGATAGTCGCCACATAGCCTTTCTCCTGCTCCCAACGCGCATTCATCTCTTTCGCCTCGGCTTGGAGCTTGGTTAGTTGCTCCTCAATAGTGGCAAGTTTGGCTTTGTCATGCTCCTTCTTGATGGCTTCGCGCTCGATCTGGAGTTGCATGATTTGGCGATTGAGGTTGTCGAGTTCTTCGGGCTTGGAGTCCACCTCCAAACGCAGTTTAGCAGCTGCCTCGTCCACCAAGTCGATGGCCTTGTCGGGGAGGAAACGGTCGGTGATATAGCGGGTAGAGAGGGTGACGGCAGCGATGAGCGCATCATCCTTGATACGCACCTTGTGGTGGGTCTCGTAGCGCTCTTTGAGTCCGCGGAGGATAGAGATAGTGGCAGCCTCATCGGGCTCATCCACCATCACCATTTGGAAGCGGCGTTCGAGGGCCTTGTCAGTTTCGAAGTATTTTTGGTACTCATCGAGAGTGGTTGCACCCACGGCACGGAGGTCGCCTCGCGCAAGGGCAGGCTTGAGGATATTGGCGGCATCCATGGCGCCAGAAGTCTTGCCCGCACCCACAAGCGTGTGTATCTCATCTATAAAGAGGATAATCTCGCCTGCGGCGTTGGTGACCTCGGTGATGACACCTTTGAGGCGTTCTTCGAACTCGCCTTGGTACTTCGCACCCGCAATCAAAGCACCCATATCGAGGGAGTAAATTTGTTTGCGCTTGAGGTTCTCGGGCACATCGCCACGAATAATACGGTGCGCTAGTCCTTCGACAATCGCGGTCTTGCCTACACCGGGTTCACCGATGAGGATAGGGTTGTTCTTGGTACGGCGGGAGAGGATCTGCAGCACGCGGCGGATCTCATCGTCGCGACCGATCACAGGGTCGAGTTTGCCCGCTTGGGCGCGTTCACACAGGTTGATGGCGAAACGTTGGAGGTTTTCGGTTTTCATAGTTTAAAACGGATTATATTATATTAAAAACAACTTCAACAACTTGCGCCCAAATCAACATCCTTGGGCGCCAAGGGGTGTTATCATCCATATTATCACAAAACCCATACCAAACCCCTAAACAGCAAAAACCGCCTGCCAAAATGACAGACGGCTTTTTATTAGATACCGAGCGGCGCATTATTGATAGAGTGCGTCCAAGCCTGCGGTGAGTGCAAAGAGCGTGACGTTCCAGTTGATAGTCACCTCGTTGGTAGCATAGCTTGGACGGAAATCCAAGTAACTCTCGTCGGCTGATACATTCTCGGGATAGGTGACGCCATCAATGCCATCGTCTTGTCGTTCGCGATTAGGTCCACCAATCAAGAATCCTGGCAGTGGTCCATTGGGATAGATATTGGACAGGCGGTGGTGTGGCTGCTTAGGCGAATGGGTACCAAAGCCCGTAACAAAGCAGTAGCCCGTAGCGTTTTGACCTAATACATGGTTGAGGCATCGCTCAGCATTGGTGAGATAAAGTTCGTTGCCAGTGAGGTGATAAGCATATAGGCATTCTATGCCTCGCCAACAGCAGCCCTCGGAGTTGCACCCCCAGAAGAAATCTTCTGCGCGGTTGCCGTAAGGAGAGCGATGCACGGAGGAGGTCTCAGCCTCATCGATATAGGGTTGCAAGTGAGCGAGCAGGTCGGCTTGGCGTTGAGCTGCAAACGCCTCTATGCCAGCGGGATGGAGCATCCACTCCAGCGATGCCAATTCTGACACATTACCCCATACAGCAGGGATGAACGTATCAGGGCAGTGACTCAGCGCTTCGTCGCGGTAGAGAGGGTCATGGGTGAGGAGATAGAGCTCGGTGGCTGCCCAATAGAACTCGTCTTGCGCTTGAAAATCATCATACGCACCTGTGGTGATAGCAGGAGTAAACTGCTCGTTCATAGCGGGCTGATCGTAGTAGATAGCGGGATTGGCTTTTGCCCACTCGTAAGCATGCTTAGCTGCCTCGGTAGCCTCGTCCACGAAACCTGGATAAACATGCTCGTATGGCGCATAGATGCGTGCTGCGAGTGCCAAAGTAGCTGCTAGATCGAGCGTAGCAGGAGTAGTCTTGAGTACTACATAACGAGGTTTTTGACACTCGGTAGGATGGATAAAGCCTTCGAAGTCAGGTTCGGTGAGTTTGTGATACGCACCTCCATCGGTATCCTGCATGGTCATCATCCATCGGATATTATACATGGCCTCAGCCAGCATATCAGGCACAGGCAAGGTGGATTCTGGGATATTGAGATGGAGGGTGTCGTAGTAGGCACGCTGTTGCTCATAAGACATGAGGAAGACGCCCATGGTATAGCCGCTATTGACAATATACTTGTTGTAATCGCCTGCGTCGTACCATCCGCCCGAACTGGAGATGATGGTATTCTCTGGACGCTCGGCGGTGGCTGCTGAGGCATGCACAAGCACTAGGGTGTCGGGATGGCCTGCAGGTCGCGCAAATCCCTCGGCATAAGGTTCGATAATAGGCATAGCAGTGCGCTGATAGTAGAACGCGCGAAGTGCTTGACGCGTGAGTTCGCGATAGGGACGAGGGGAGATGGTGAAAGAGGCGACTGCATCGCGGTGTAGGGTGTAGGGTGCAAGGTGTAGGGTGTAACGACCAGGGGTGGTGAGAGTGGAGAAATCCACTAGTTGGCGTGGCTTGCCCGACAATGGATTGATCATCGTGGCTGAAGCCATACCAGTCCATACGGTATCGCCCGTTTCTGAAAGGATAGCCACGGAGCATGGAGCAGCATCTGCTGTGTAGACATCAATCGTGGCTGTTTTCTCTTGCAAAGGGCGAAAACCTACTTGATTGAGACGAATTTCGAGAGAAGACGAAGTGTGCTTACACCCAGTGAGGAGGGCGCAAGCACACACGAGAAGAAAATATGACTTTTTCATTATTATTTCTTAATAGGGAATTTATAGGCCAATATACCCATGATTAGCGCGATAGCCGCAGGGAAGAGCGAGAAGAGAGACCAAACCATGGTGCGAACGGATTCCTCATTGGTGATCGTGACAATCGTCTCACCCGTTAGCACATTGGTCTCAGATACCAATCCTGCCATACCCAATAGTAGGGCTATCAAACTACCTGATATAGCTCCACCCAACTTCTGCGCCATCGTACCGGAAGAGAAGATCAGACCAGTAGAACTAGTACCATTCTTTTCGGTGGCATAATCTGCCACATCGGCATACATGGACCATAGTAGTGGGGAATACAATCCCGCACCAATAGAGGTGAGGATGGATACTGCCACCATGAGCCAAATATATGCGGGGTTCATTGGTATGAAGAAATAGCCCACAGAGAACACACAACAAATAACCGATGCCCATACAAACGCCATACGCTTGGAGCCAATCCAGCGTGTGAAAGCAGGACTGATAGCACCAAAGATCATACAGGTGACTTCGCTAAAGGCCATAAAGACGGTATAGTTGATAATCAGTTTTCCGACTGTAACATCGCCGCCGAGGCAGTAGGTGAGCATATAGCCAGCCGCCGCATAACGGAATCCGTTGAAGAAATTGGTACATACCGCCACGAGGGTCATATACACCCAAGGACGGTTGCGGAAGAGGTCGCCATATTGGCGGAAACTGAATTTCTCTGCGCGAACAGGTTTGCAGCGCTCTTTGGTGAGCAAACCACAGGCGAGGGTCATGGCAGCAGCAAGGAGTCCGAAGAGGGCACCTAGTACCGCATATTGGTGTTGGTCATTACCGCCGATAAGCTTTTGTAGATAGGGGAAAGAGAGCAAAGTGATGAATCCCATTGCGTAAGCCCCTACCATGCGGTATGCGGAGAATTGGTTTTTCTGATTATCATCTTCGGTCATCACACCCAGAAGTGAGCCGTAAGGCACATTGACCATCGTATATACCGCCATCATGAGCAGATAGAGGGTGTATGCCCATATGCGCTTGCCCGTCATACCCAATTCGGGTGTGAAAAATAGCAGGGCGAAGATGAGTCCAAACGGTATAGCACCAAAGATGAGCCATGGGCGGTAGGTGCCCCAGCGTGATTGGGTGCGATCAGCAATGCTTCCCATCAATGGATCGGTCACCACATCGAAGAGGCGTGCGAGCAGCATCAGCGCCGCAGTGTCTGCAAAGGTGAGACCGAACACATTGGTGAAGAACAAGGGAAAAGCGATGGACATGATTTTCCAAGTGATGCCGCCAGCAGCGGCATCACCTAGAGCATATCCGATTTTTTCCTTAATAGTAGCCATTATTTAAAGGTAATCTTAGTTACGGTCAAACCAAATCCCACTACAGACATTGCGCCGGTACGATCAACGGCCTCTTTGCCCGCAGCCTCGTATGTGAAGCTATATGGATTAGGTTGATTTTCCATACCATCTACTTGAGGTAGGAAGTCATAATCCCACCATGGTGTGGTAACGCGCATTGCGTGGTATTCAGCTGCAGGAACCTCAAAGTACACATAGATAGTAGCACCCACAGGCACAGCAGCCATTGCACTAGCATCTACCTTCACGAGGTCAGCATTCCAGTCGATGGTAACAGCCCCAGTCCAGATAGTAGTCTCATTTGGCACAACGGTCTTTACCTGCTCTACAGTACCTTCGTTGGTGACAAATAGTACCGCCGATCCGTCCTCGTTGAACATAGAGAGGGTATATTCGCCTACTTCCAACGCAGGAGCAGTGAGAGTGACAGAAGTTTCTGTTACTTGTAGATCCGTAATCTCGATATCACCCACTTGTACTTTTGCTACCTCTTGCAAGTTGATACCAGTGATAACCCAGGTACTACCCGCAGGCATTTCTGCGAAACCAGCCAAAGCAACAGCGCCATTGTGTACATCGATATTATCCGCACCATAAAGTTTACCATCCGCATCTTGCAAAAGGAGGAAATAACTACCATCTTCTGTCTGAGGAAGGATGAACTTGAGGAAGCCGTCCTCTTGGTAAGTTGGAGTGATAGTATGTACTACTTCGTTACCATAGACATCATTAGCAATAATGACATTCTTGGCTTTGCTGAGGTTTTGACCATCGATTTGTGTCTCCTTGCCAGGAGCGAGGTGACGACCAGTAGCGGGCGCTGCAGAGTAAGGATCATAATCATATGGATGCACGGTGACAGTGCCCGTACGCTCGGTACGCAATCCAGCTTGAGTAACCGCCTCGATAGTGAGTGCGTATGTACCTGCAGGGAAGGACATATCAATCTTTGTACCCGTATATACCAAATATTGGTCAAGATACCAGTTGATGGTGGTATATGCAGATGGAGTAACGGTCACAGAGTCATATAGAGGGGTATCTGGATTCACCAAATCGTAGGTGAATGTACCTGTACCCGATTCGTTGTACGGTGTCAGAATGATTGGAGCGTCATTGGGTGACTGAGTGTCAAATGGCGCTTCTGGCTGACATCCTGTGAGGATAGTTGCAGCTGCAAGAACAATAAGCAGCAATATATTTTTCGTTTTCATAACTAGAAATATTAGTGGTTAATTACTATACTACTCCGTTACTTCACATCCCACCATAGGCGAGCATGCCATGAATAGTTGCCCACGCGTTGTACAGCCGCATCATAAGCCTCCTTGCTATAGGTTTGCTCTTTGAGCGGATAGCAAAGGCGTACAGGGATTTCAGCGCCATCAATGAGTGGGTTCTTGGAGTTAGGAGCTTTGAGTTTTGGCCAGTCAGAGCGACGGAGGTTAGACCAGCACTCAGCAGGGTTGTGGAAGTGGAGAATCCATGCTTGGGTGTTGATTTGGCTCTTCTGTTGGTCTGCGACAGCACCAAAGGCGATAGCAGGTTGAGCAATATAGTCTGCAAACTCGGCATCGGTGATAGCGGTGCAACCATAGTAGTTAGCGAGCATATCCATAGCGGCACGGATACCTGCTTCGTACATAGTCTTTGCATCATCCGCAGTCCATCCGAGTACGGCAGCCTCTGCACGCAAGAAGCATACCTCGGCGTAGGTCATGATGACGCCAGGGTTGTCTGAACGCAAGAAGTTGTTCGCGAGTTTAGGCATCAACCAACGTGGATTGCTACCAGGGTTGTAATCTGGATGCGCAGCTTGAACAGCAGCCACTTGCTCTGCCAATGGGCTACCCGGAATCTCTGGATACGTAGGCCAGTTGTCCCATGAGAACTCGCCAGGAGCAATCATGTGGATGACCTTGGTCGCTGGGTTAGCAGCTTGTGTTGCCATCACCGCATCCGTCATATCAACACGACCATCTGCAGAAGAGAGCGACATAAAGTCGTCGATGAAGAAGCGGCAAAGGCGCACGGTACGAGGGTCGTTGTTGTTGTAGAGTTGCTCCCAGAGTGTCTGGCAGATATAGGATGGGTTGTTAGCAGGGTCATTGCCATAGAAGAACTTAGACATGGCGTTGCCGCGGAAGTCGGAGTAGGATTCTTGGCCGAAGCTGTAGCTTACATTGAGGTGCTTGACGCAAGCGTCTTGTGCAGCACTGGTCATCACACCCGCAGCGAGGGCAGCATTAAACTCCTCTTTCGCCAAGTCTGGCAACACATCAGAGATACGCATCGCATAGCGCAAACGGAGCGAATTGGCAAATGCTCTCCATGCATCAATATTACCACCAAACATAGGATCGCTGGAGATAGGAGTAGCATTGATGTTCATTTGAGTAGCCGCCTCTTTGAGTTCCTGGAAGAAGAAGCGATAGAGATCCTCTTGCTTGTCATAGGCTGGTTTGGAATTGCCAGTGATATAACCTAAACCTGCTTCAGAAAAAGGTACATCCCCATAGAAATCAGCGAGCAAAGCACCTGTATATACACGGAAGATACGCAATGCAGCGTTGATATTCACTTGTGAGAGATCATCCTTGGTATTCTCAATCGCATCTGTGAGATTGCGGATAGCACCAGGATAGAGGTTGTTCCATGGACGTGACATCTCGTTGTCATCCATACGGTGTTGTCCACCATAGTTGGTGGTGTTCCAACAACCCATGAGTTGCTGCGTGAACGCATAGGTATAGAGTCGATGTACATCGACATAGTTCATATCACCAAACATTTGAAGCTCAGCATAGGTGAGCTGCGATGCTGGGTTGACATAGGCAGCCTTGGTAGGATCGGTATTGATCTCCTCGTACACCTTATCGGAGCAAGATGCAAGAACGGCAGCCGCAGCGAACATTATAAAAAGTTTCTTAATCATAATCGTAAAGGTTTTCTGTGTTAGAACTTAAGGTTAACGTTTAGACCATAACTACGACGGCTTGGCAATGAACCATACTCCAATCCAAGACCAGAAGTGTTATATTGCGCGTCAGGATCGATATCCTTGATATTCTTCCAAATAATGAATGGGTTGCGAGCTACCACACTGATACCTACGTGCTTGAGTACACCCTTCTTATCGAGCCACTCCTTAGGGAAATCAAGGCTGAGAGTGAGTTCGCGGCACTTGATATAGGAGTTGTCGAAGATAAAGAGTTCAGGAGAATTACGTGATACCTCCATCCAATAGTCTTCTGGATTGATATAAATATCGTTCTCGCGGTATGTGCCATCGCCGTTAGCGATTACACCATCTACAAGGTAACCACCCGTAGCTACCCAGCCACTCGTTACACCCGCAGCGCGGCGCTCCTCCTCAGACTTGTACCATTCGGCACGACCTTCGAGGGTCTCAAGGGCTTTACCAGTCTCGAAAGATGAACGTTGTGACATAGAGAAGATGTCAGCACCTACCTTCACGTCGAAGAGTGCAGTGAGGCTAACCATCTTGTAGCGCAGGTTGGTGAGCACACCACCCGTCCAGTCCCATTGTGCGTTGCCAAGCACCTTGTTCTCGCTAGTGTAGGTAGGGAGACCTGTCTCACCGTTGACAATCACGCGACCATCTTCGGTGCGAGCCAATGCAGGACCACAGATAGCGCCATACTCTTCGCCTTCGCGAGCAGATACATATACATTACACCAGGTAGCCTTGGCCAATTCCAACTCGGTGGTACCTTCGGTGAGCGAGAGTACCTTGTTGTTGTTCTTTGACCAGTTGATATTCAAATCCCAGCTGAAGTCTTTGGTTTGTACGAGACGAGAGCCGAAAGTAACCTCGAAACCTTGGTTGAGAATCTCACCCGCATTGATCATGCGAGAATTGTATCCACTGGTAGGAGAGATAGCCATACCAATGATTTGGTCGCGAGACTTCTGATGATAGAAGGTGAAGTCGAGGCTGATGCGTTGGTTGAGCCACTTGGTCTCAAAACCAGTCTCAATGGAGCGAGTACGAGTAGGTTTGAGGTCGGCATTAGGAATGGTGTTGCCATATACATAACCGATGGTGTAACCTGAATAACCAAATTGTGATTTGGTATAGCGCAGGCTCAATTGATATGGGTCGGTATCGCTACCTACCTCCGCCCAACTCAAGCGAAGCTTACCATAAGGCAATACCTTGCGATTAGACTTGATAAGCTCGGAGAATACCCAAGAACCACTTACAGAAGGATATACATATAAGTTGCTGCCACTAGCTAGTGTAGATGACTTATCGCCACGCACAGTAGCGTCAAGGTACAACATATGACGCCATCCCAAGTTAACAGAACCGAATACAGATACGATACGCTTGTTGTATGTAGCTTCTTCTACGGATTGATCCTCAAAGCTACCCATAGCTATCACCTCACGGATACCCATGTTGGTACCTGTGTTGATGGTTGTGCTATTGTGTACATTATAGAGGTTAGCACCCGCAGTAGCAGTGAGGTCGAAGTCGCCCCAACTGTCGTTGTAGATAGCTAGCAATTCGGCATTGATCATGCGGTTGTTGAAGTAGCTGTTTTGCAAGCGACCTGCTTCGTAACCAGGAGTGGTAGGATATTTGAAATCAGAGAACTCAAAGCGATTCAGCTCAGCACCTACAGTGGCTTGCAGCTTGAGTTGAGGGATGATATTATAAACAATCTTACCATTCATACGCACGAGATCTTTGTATGATTGGTTCTTGTTCTTATTGATATCCCAGTATGGGTTTACATTGTAAGGGTCCATACCATTCCAGTTTTGATACTCACCCGAAGCCGTCTCATAGTTCTTGAGCCATGATTGGTCATAGGTGGTAGAGAGCGTCATCAAGTTTTTACCAACGTTAGACTTATCGTCGCCCAATGCAGGACGATTCTTTACATCCTCGTGTGTGTAGTTGACGGTGAAGTCAATATCCACAGGTCCGAGTGATGTATTAGCGCGCAGGTTCAGGGTATTGCGGCTCATACCAGAGTTAGGCAGAATATCCTTGTTGCGCATATCGGTGTAGGTAAAGCGAATACCTGTTTTGCCAGTATTGGTAGATACAATAGCGGTATTAGTTGCGGTAAGACCAGTCTCAAAGAAGTTGGCGGTGTTGTTAGGAATAATCAAGAAAGGATGCTCTTGACCATCGAAATAGCGAAGCATCAATCCTCCGTCTGCTTTTGGACCCCAAGACTTGTTAGTATTGCTCACAGCATCTACATTGTATTGTCCGTCAGCACCCATACCATACACTTGTTGTACGTTATCCCACTTGCTGAGTTGTGACTCCATAGTATAAGTACCATTATACTCTACAGCCCATTTAGAGTCACCTGTGTCTGCTTTTTTGGTGGTGATAAGAATCACACCGTGGCTCGCGCGGCTACCATACAATGCGGCAGCGGCAGGACCTTTCAATACGGACATTGACTCGATGTCATCAGGGTTGATGGATGAGATTCCATCGCCGAGATCATAACCACCTTCTGTACCTGCAGAACCAAAATTGGTATTGTCCATAGGTACACCGTCAATTACATACAATGGTTGGTTGTTGCCGGTCATCTCAGTAGTACCACGAAGCATAACGCGGGTAGAACCAGACGCACCAGAAGCGGTACCTTCTACCACCAAACCTGCCACGCGGCCAGCTAGTGAGTTGACCACATTTGTTTCTTTTGCTTTAGTCAGTTCGGCTCCTTTTACTTCGCCTACTTCATAGCCCAATGCCTTGCGATCGCGCTTGATACCCATCGCGGTGACTACCACTTCGGAGAGCACCTCGGTATCCTCCATCATGGTTACATTCAGGGTATTGCCAATCACTTTTAGAGTCTGAGTTGTATAACCTACATATGAGAACTCAAGTTCGTCGCCTAGGTTAGCCTCGAGGGAATACTGACCATCCATATCGGTAATCGTACCGTTGGTGGTTCCTTTCACGTGTACACTAGCACCCATCAGTGGACCATCCTTGTCCACAATCGTACCAGTTACGATGTTCTGTGCAAATGCCAAACTCGTAGTACCTAAGAAAAGGGCTACGAGGCAAAGCATGTGTCTAAAATAGGACTTCATGTGAATTAGATTTTGGTTAATAAAATAGTGTTATAAAGTCCCTAATTGCTAGTGCTTGGCAATTAGGGACTAGGATTAGTATAGATTAGCGAACAATCATTTTGCGGCCGTTGAGGATGATGATACCCTTGTAGTTCTCATCTACCTTTTGACCCATCAAGTTGTAGCGAATACCATCGTTCTTGGTAGCGACATTCTCTACCGCTGTAGGAAGAAGTTCAATAGGAGAAAGACTCACTTTCTTCACATTGAAACCATGACCGTGGATAGCAAAGCCGCGCTCTGCAACAAGGCCCTTGATCTCTTCTGTCACTATCAAAGTAGCAACAGTGTCGTTAACGAAATCTACTTGGCCATAGCCAGGAAGTGAATTCCACCATCCATCATCAAACTTGTAGGCAGTATATGGATCTGATCCCTCAATACTAATAGGATTAGCATGCAACAAGAAGTACAAAGTAGCGCCCTCGTTGATACCTGCAAAAGTAGTTTGACTAAGGAATTTCCACTCTCTGTTTGCTGCGTGCTCGGTGTCACTTTCTGCATAGTGCCACGATACAAAGTGATCACCCTCCCAGAGCACATCACCTTGTGGCTCATTACCAGATTCGGTGGTTAAGGTAGCTTTCACTACGTTGAAACCATGACCATGGATAGCAAAACCACCCGTTGCAATAGCATCTTTAACCTCTTGTGTGATAGGTAATTTAGCTACTACATTTCCTGAGAAATCTGTACCAGTTTGTCCTGGAAGCAAAATCCAACTCCAGTTGTCAATTTGATATTTTGCATAAGTTGCACCTTCAGCTTGCTCCATATAGAAACAAACAGTAGTGCCCAATTCGTAGGATGCGAAATCAGCTTGACCAAGGTGTTTCCACTCACGATGCTCACTACCCTCTGGCTCATCCCAAGATACATACCAACTACCTTCCCATAATACGGTCTCTGTAGCCATTACTGCCATAGCCATGATGCTAAGCGCAAAAAATGTAAAAATCTTCTTCATAATACGTTTAATTTTAAGAGTTAATAAATATGTTAATTTTAATATTCTGTCATTTTATTTGCGACTGGATTGTGGAGCTGTGCCTGCTACCAATTGCAGGGTGTAGTTAGGATCGTTGTTTTCCCATGACTCCACCATGGCTCTTACCACTTGTTCGCCATTGCCGATATACTTACCAGTAGCGTGGTTAATAATACCGAAACCATCATCTCCGCTCTTGGTGTTGCCATTATCCCAATACATAGCCGACATCTTGCGATCGCGCATAGCCTTGCATATATAACGCAAGTAGTAGAGACGAAAAGCCTCGTCTTGTTGGCTTACGCGGCGTACGCAGCCAAATTCGCCAAAATATACAGGAATCCCCCGACGGATATACATATTATACAGGCGGTTGAGCATGTTCACATATTGTGCTTCGCCACTGCCTGGCACCACATCTTTGCCCGTATGACCCCACTCATTATACTTAGCCGTACCCGCAAAATCCCATGGGTCGTAGCTATGTACTGCTACCATCAATCGGTTGGGGGTCTCATCCTCAGGCAATACCAAGTTCTCCACTGTGAGATCGGGGTTGCATACATAACCTGGCACACCGATATAGCGGGTCTTGTTTTCTCCACCGGCAGCTCGGATAGCATCCACACACACTTGGTTCCACTCGTTGAGCACACGGTATTGCGCTCCGCCGTCGGTTCGGTTGGCGCCAGCGCCCCATTGACCATCTTGTATCTCATTCATGGTCTCAAATACCAGGTATTCGCCCTCGTTTTGGAATCGCTGACCAATCTGCAGCCACATCATGGTGAGTTGTTGCTTGATGAGCATATTTTTCTCCTCGCTGGCCACAGCAGCTGGCAAATCCAACCAGTGGTAGCCACGGCGAATAGCATCGGTCTCTGCACCAAAACCATCGTGGTGGATATTGATAATGGCAATCAGCCCTGCCTTCTTAGCCATCAATACGAGTTCTTCCACGCGATCCAACCACGCACGCTCAATGGTATAGGTGGGAGCAGGGCCGATATGTCCCATCCATGTTACAGGAATACGCACCGAGCGAAAACCAGCCTTCTTTACATTATTGAAGGTCTGCTGTGTTGCCTCTTGATTTCCCCAAAAAGTCTCTCCTGATACACCATTGATATGGGCATCTAATTGGTTGCCTAAATTCCAACCTATACCCATAGACATACCAAACTCTATGGCTGTCTTCTCAGGTGTGGGAGTTGGAGGTGGGGTTTGCCCATTGCAACTGATGAAATTGCTGATTAAAGCGATAAATAGTATGGATAATTTTTTCATGCGAATATGAATATATTATAAGGTGATAGTTATTTCGTGTTTTCCTGCAGCATATGGCAGTATCGTAGGTTTATCCGCACGTTGTTTACCTTGTGGGTTCTTTACTGTAATCACATATTCTGCTTCACGCCATTTGCGCTTAACAGTGTACTCCTTCAGGTCCGCTGGGATACATGGGTCGATTAGCAGTCCGTCGTAGGTCGGACGAATACCCAAGATATGTTGTGTGATGGCCAGCCAGTTCCATGCTGCGGTACCAGTGAGCCAAGAGTTTTTTCCTTCACCAGGTTTGGCCGCCTCTTTACCCGCTACCATTTGACAATAGACATATGGCTCTACCTTATGCAATTGCTGATCCTCAATCCATGCTGGTGCAATCTTACTATATAGGTTCCATGCATCGTTGCCTCGTCCCGCTTCGGTCTGAGCGATGATGACCCATGGGTTGTTGTGACAGAAGATACCACCATTCTCCTTGTAGCCAGCAGGGTAGGTCGATTGCTCGCCCATCTCAATATGGTAGCGTGTAAATGCAGGATAGTTCAGTACCATTCCATGTTCACTATCGAGCCACTTGACAGCACTATCCAATGCCTTTTCTGGCATACCCTTATATTCTCCAATACGGGCCATAGCACACCAGCCTTGGCTCTCGATAAAGATCTTGCCCTCTTCGTTTTCAGAAGAACCAATCTTATTGCCATCAAAGTCGTACGCACGCAGGTACCATTCGCCATCCCATCCGTATTGTTCCACGGCGTGACACATCGCATTGATATGCTCACTTGCGCGCGCAGCCTCTTCGGCTAGTCCCCTCGCATGACAAAGGTCCACATATTGGCGTCCACAATAGACGAATAGTCCAGCTATCATCAGCGACTCGGCTTTGCTACCCTCGGTCTTGTTGCCCGTGGTTTGGAAGGACTCGTTAGGATCCATTGAAAAACAGTTGAGATTGAGGCAGTCATTCCAATCCGCACGACCGATTAGTGGTAATCCGTGTGGACCTAGATTATTGATCACATGATCGAAACTAACGCGCAAATGCTCCATCATGGTCACAGAGCTACTAGCTTGGTTATCCCATGGCACCATCTCGTCTAGGATCGTCATGTCACCCGTCTCACGGATATAGGCAGTTGTACCAAAAATCAGCCACATAGGATCATCATTGAATCCGCCACCTATATCGTTATTACCACGTTTGGTAAGAGGTTGGTATTGATGATAGCAACCGCCATCGGGAAACTGTGTAGACGCGATATCTATGATGCGTTGGCGCGCACGAGTAGGTATTTGATGAACAAATCCTACTAAGTCTTGGTTGGAATCACGGAATCCCATGCCCCGACCTATACCACTCTCGAAGAAAGATGCCGATCGACTCATGCAGAAGGTTACCATACATTGGTACTGATTCCAAACGTTCACCATGCGGTTGAGACGCTCATCGCTGCTCTCAACTTGGTACTTACTGAGTAGTTCGTCCCACAGGGCGTTCAATTCAGCAAAAGCAGCATCTACGGCCTCTACAGTAGCAAAACGACGAATCACCTCGTGTGCGCGTACCTTATTAATAATATGGTGATCGCGTTTGCCTAGACTAGTAATCTCGCCACGGGATGCAACAAACTTCTCCTCCTGAGGATTCTCCTCATAGCCCAAGATGAAAATCAAATCACGGCTCTCACCAGGCGCAAGATGGAGTTCAATATAGTGGCTAGCGATAGGACTCCATCCGTGGGCAAGACTATTAGTAGCTTGTCCGTCGAGCACCGCTTGTAGCTCAGAAAAATCATTATAGAGTCCTACAAATGACTCGCGATCGGTATCGTATCCATTCACGGGGCAATTGACCGCATAGTATGCGTAATGATCGCGTCGCTCCTTGTACTCCGTCTTATGATAGAGAGCCGTGAAAGCAGCATCAAGTTCAATCTCCACCTCTCCTGTAGAAAGGTTACGCTGGAAGTTTTCGCCATCGGTCGCTGCGTTCCAAAGACACCATTCTGTATAACTAAAGAGTTTTAAGTGTTTTTCAGCCGTTGAGAGATTGGTGATAGTCATGCGTTGGATCTCCGCTTTTACACCAAGAGGTACAAAATGCAACACACTAGTTCTCACGCCCGACTTCTCGCCTATAATACGTGTGTAGTTGAGTCCGTGACGACATTCATATTGATCAAGTGAAGTCTTGCAGGGCTTCCAACCCGGGTTCCATATAGTATCGCCATCCTTGATATAGAAATAGCGACCACCATTATCCATTGGCACACTATTGTAACGATAGCGTGTGATGCGGCGAAATTTAGCATCCTTGTAGAAGGTATAACCACCTGCAGTATTACTAATTAGACCGAAAAAGTCCTCATTGCCCAAATAGTTGATCCAAGGGAATGGAGTACGAGGATTGGTGATGACAAACTCTCGATGAAGATCATCAAAGTGCCCATATTGTATTTTGGTCATAGTATATAAATCTAAAATCGCTGCAAAGGTACTACAATTTTCAGATAGTCACTAATACTTTTCCGACCGATTTTGTGCGTTTTTTGCAAAAATTGTCATTTATAGTTTGCAATATTGATTTTTTTTACTACTTTTGCAGTGTCAAACCAAATATCATGAAACACATGAGAGAAGTTTTCAACGAAATTACTCATCTCGAACCACTAGACGTCTTCTATGTGGGTGAACGATGCAAGACTATTTTTGACTACCCTGCGCATTGCCATGAGGAGTACGAACTCAATTTTGTAGAGAATGCAGCTGGGGTTGTTCGTACCATTGGCGATAGCCGCGAAACGATAGGTAATCTTGATTTGGTTTTGATGACAGGTAGCAAACTGGTACATGTGTGGGATCAAGGCACTTGTCCGCAGCATGAGATGTATGAGATTACGATACATATTGCACCTGATACATTTCACGGGTCATTGATTGACAAACGGGCATTGGTGTCTATTCGCCACATGCTTGAGCGTGCACAACGCGGACTGGCATTTCCAGAAGCCGCCATACAGATTGTACGAGAAGATATAGTCAATCTAGCACACAGCACTGATAGTTTTGCGTCGGTTATTCGCTTACTCAACTTGCTATATCGTCTATCCTTGGTAAAAGATGCCAAAGAATTGTCTTCCTCATCGTTTATTGATGCCGAAGAGGGAAATGAGGATGAGCGTATTCGACAGGTAAAAGATTATGTAGCATCCAATTATATGAACGATATTCGTCTGCAAGAGTTAGCTGATATAGTGTGTATGTCGGCCGAATCATTTTCTCGATTTTTTCACCATCGTACAGGTCGCACGCCTAATCGCTATATCATCGACTACCGTTTGGGAGTAGCAGCACGCATGTTGCTCAATACCAAACTATCTGTATCGGAAGTTGGATTCTCGTGTGGATTCAATACACTTAGCCATTTTAATCGATTATTTAGAGAGTCAAAGGGATGTACTCCATCCGAATTCCGTGAAAGATTTTAGTCATAACAGAAATCGAACAAATAAAAAAATCGCACTAAAAGTAAACTTTCTGCGATTTTTTTTGCATTTATGTATTTTTTTTTGTAATTTTGCAGGCAAAATTGCTTAGACTCATAAAATGAGACGACAAATAGCCATTATAGCAGGAGGAGATAGTTCAGAATATGGGGTTTCGCTGCGTAGCGCAGCAGGAATATATTCGTTTTTGTCGGATAACGAGTATGCCCTAACTATCGTTTGTCTGCGTGGAAATAATTGGCAGGCCCTAGCAGAGACCGCTAGCGAGATTACCAAGCACAATGGTGCAGTACCCGAAGAGTCGGAGATGTGGGTCGCGATCGATAAAAACGATTTCTCTTTTACCCATAATGGCCAAAAGACGCAATTTGATTTTGCATATATCACAATTCACGGCACTCCTGGTGAGAATGGCGTGTTGCAAGGCTATTTGGACATGGTAGGTGTACCCTATTCGTGTTGTGGTGTGTTGGCAGCAGCCATGACCTTCAATAAGTATACTTGTAACCACTATCTGAAGGGCTTTGGTGTGAGAGTTGCGGAGAGTGTGCTATTGAGGCGAGAGGCGAAGGGCGAAAGGTTAGAGGCAAAGGAGATTGTAGAGAAAATGGGATTGCCCTGCTTTATCAAAACGAACGTGGGTGGTTCGTCGTTCGGCGTGACCAAGGTAAAGACCATTGAGGAGGTTGAGCCCGCAATTGAAAAGGCTTTTGCCGAAGGCAGCGAAGTGATTTGCGAAGCATTTATGAAAGGTGTGGAGATCACCTGCGGTGTATATAAGATCAAGAACAAGACCGTAGCTTTCCCTATCACGGAGGTAGTGACGAGCAACGAGTTTTTTGACTACGATGCGAAATACAATGGGCAAGTAGATGAGATCACCCCTGCTAGAATCCCAGACGAAGTACGCGATGCGGTGCAAGCCATGACGCTGAAGATTTATGATATCTTGGGTTGTAAGGGTATTATCCGCGTGGATTACATCCTTACCGATAATTGGACAATCAATCTTCTTGAGGTGAATACCACCCCAGGTATGACGGCTACGTCGTTTATTCCACAGCAAGTGCGTGCAGCGGGATTGGATATTGGCGAAGTGCTGAGTGAAATTATAGAGGACGCCGCAGAGCGGCTATAGGACGGCACAAAGTGCCTACAGGACGCTCGCGAGCGAGCTATAGGACGCGCTGATGGCGCTATAGGTTAAAGGTTAGAGGTTAAAGGCGAGATACTATGGATATAAACAACGAAATATCGAAGTTAGACTGGAAGCGTGAGCCGTATGGTTTGTATGCACCCATTGAATATACTCTAGCAGCAGGCGGCAAGCGCGTGCGCCCACAATTGGCGATGATTGCTTGTCAAATGTTTGGCGGCAAGGATGAAGATGTGTTGCCTGCAGCATTGGCGTTGGAGGTATTTCATAACTTTACCCTCTTGCACGACGATGTGATGGACAAGGCTGATGTGCGTCGTGGCAGACCAACCGTACATGTTAAATGGGATGAGAACACAGCTATTCTATCGGGAGATCAGATGTTGATAGAAGCATATAAATTGCTATCTGGGGTACCTGCCGATAAGTTGCCAAAGGTGTTGCAACTCTTCAATAAGATGGCTACAGAAATCTGCGAGGGTCAGCAATATGATGTGGATTTTGAAAATCAAGAGCAAGTAGCCATTGAAGAATATCTAAAAATGATTCGCCTAAAAACCTCGGTACTGCTGGCAACTGCGCTGCAAATAGGAGCATATATCGCAGGGGCTAGCGAGGAGCAACAAGAGGCGTTATATCAATTTGGAATCAATGTCGGATTAGCGTTCCAGATACAAGATGATATCTTGGATGTTTGGGGTGATCCTGCCACCTTTGGCAAAGCAGTGGGCGGTGATATCGGTTGCAATAAGAAGACATTTGTCTATCTAGAGGCGATGAGGCAATTAGGCGATGGGGCAAGCAAGGAGTTGCATTACTGGTACAACCAAATATTGGAAGATAATACAGAGAAGATTGCCACAGTAAAGGGAATATTCGAAGCATTAGGAGTACGAGCTACGTGCGAAAATGTTGTGGAAGAGTACACACAAAGCGCATTGGAGCTATTGAAGGACCTACCACAAAACGAAGCAACTAGAAAATTGCGCAAACTTGCCGATAAACTTAACACTCGTAATTCATAACCTATAGTTTATAGTTAAAATTATGCCTTATCGTCGATTACCCAAAACAGATCAAGCACGCCTGCATGCTCTGCAAAAAGCGGTGCAACAAGCAGGTAATGCTGCATACAATGACCAAGCTATCAATTATCGCACCTTGAGCGAGGCGCAACGATTCTTGATGCAATTTGAGAATCAAGTGGCACAATATCACGCTAATTTTGATAGCAAAGTGAGTGCTAACAGACAATATCGTCACCGTGTGCGCAACGCTCGCATGTATATCTCGCATTTTATCCAAGTATTGAACTTAGCTGTGATTCGTGGCGAGATCAAACGTAGTCAAAAAGAGTTGTACAAACTCAATCCAAAGAGCAATGCTCTACCTGACTTAACAACGGAAGAAGGATTAATGGAATGGGGACAGAATATTATTGAAGGTGAGAATCAACGTACTGCGGCTGGTGGCTTTGCAATTTATAATCCATCCATTAATAAGGTAAAGGTACACTATGAAATGTTCAAAGAGGATTATACCAGCCATTTATTGCATAAAAAGACCCATAGCCGCGTATTTGAAGATACTGAAGCATTGCGAAAAAAAGCTGATGAGATTATTTTGAGCATATGGGATCAAGTAGAAACATTCTATAAAGATGAATTACCCTATGCCAAACTGCAAAAATGTCAAGCCTATGGTATGATCTATTACTATCGAACAGGAGAAGCAAAACTTACCTCTCAGACGGATGAACAAATTCTTACCCAGCGCGCACAACAACCAATGTTGCCATTATAACAGAAGTAAATATCGAAATTAGCAATATTTCGAAATCACCAAATAATCACTAAAAAATAAAAAGGGATTGGTCAATCCCTTTTTATTTTGATAGCACCCATACTAGGAGTAACAATATAATCCATTTTTTTGTCTCGACGGTTAACCGGCACCTCCTCTATCAATTGGAAATCATATCCAACGCCTATTAATTTCGTATTCTTACGAACAGATGTAATAAATTTATCGTAGTATCCTCCTCCACGACCAAGACGATTACCTTGCTTATCAAACCCCACCCCAGGTACAATAATTAGATCAATCGATTCTTTGTATGGAGCTGTAGTCGGTTCTGGAATATTATATTTTCCACGATGCATCTTGGCATTTCCCTCGTATGGGCAAGCATCCATGGAAAATCGATGAGTAACTGGGAAAAGAAAAGTCTTTTTCTTCTTATACTTCTTAATCAACGAAAGTACATCTATTTCATTGCGCATAGGATAATAGATCAGCACCGTCTTGGCTGCTTCAAAGCAAGGCATCTGCTCTATCGCAGCAACTATCAAGGCTGATTGCTCAACAACATCTTCTTTGGTAAGTAGCCTACGTTTTTGCGCTAATAACTCACGCACTCGTTTCTTTTCCGCAAGAAGTTTTTGGCTCGGCAAAAACTTCAAAACATCTACGATTACTGATTCAAAAAGCATGATTCTAAAAAAAAACTATGCAAAATTACAACTTTATTTGCAAATTTGCAAATAAAGCAGTAACTTTGTGCGAAATTTTGAAATTATGCGTTACATTTTACCAATATTATTGTTTTTATCTCTCTGTATCATTGGATGTACACCCGACAACAATGAAGAGACGCTAGTATCCTCCGAGGCCAGAGTATCAACTTTTACATTCCAAACGGATACAGCTAATCCAGGTTTGACAGCAGCCACATATACAATTGAGCACCGTACAGATACAGGGCTGATTTATTGTAAGGACTCACTACGTTTTGGTACGTGTTTAGACTCTGTTGTCCCACAGGTAACATACAAAGCCACCCCTGGTATTGTCAACTTCGTATTACCAGATACCACAATCACAAGCACTGGTACAGACACAATGAATTTCAACCAAAAGCCAATCTATTTACATGTAACGGCATCCGACATGAAAACAGAAAAATGGTATTTGATAGATATTGCAGTACATCAAGCAGATCCTAATCTATATGTATGGAAATGTCTAACGGAAAACTTGTTTGCACCACAATCCATACAAAATTGTGAAACTAAAGCATTTTATATTCACAACCAATTTGTAGTATATGTAAATAACGGATTATCTACCTCCCTTTACCTATCTGTCAATGGTAATAACTGGATACAAAAAGCGACTACAATAGATACCCTACCAGTTCCTTGCCATGTACGTGACATTGTGCAACATAATGACACCTTATATTATATAGCAGGGGGAAGCCTTTACACATCAACAGACTTGCTTACCTGGGCGAAAACAGATTATGCTTTAGCTAATTTTACCCCCCTTAATATGCTATTGTCATACCACAACAAACCATGGTGTATAGTACAGGATAATGCAACACAACTATTGATGTTGGCAACTATCATTGGAGATAGTATCCAACTGCGAACCGATATCGACGAACTGCAAGACGGTTTCTTGCCAAAGAACTTCCCTATTAGCGACTTTGCAACTGTAGCATTCAGCAGCAGTAGTGAACGTCCACGTGCAATGATTGTGGGTGGACGATCCATCAACGGTGATATTGTCAATTCTCGGTGGAACTTGGAATATTTGTCTCAAGCGGGCTATCGACTCAAAGATTTTTCCATCTCTCAACCATCTTTTGAGTCGCTTATCGGAGTTTATATTATCGAGTATGATAATCATTTTATCATGTTCGGTGGGACAGATAATGACCTTATATGGCGTAGTGATATTTTATACTCCGATGATGAAGGTATGAATTGGTACGCACCTGATACTTCTAGTAATAAATTGCCAAGTACGTATCAATCGAGATATAACCAATCAGTAATAGTAGATCAAGAAGACAACATCTATCTCATTGGTGGACAATCCCATACTCGCTCTTTCAGTGATGTATATCGTGGATTTCGCAATGCAACGAAATGGGAATAATGGATCGAATTCGCAATATCATACAGACAGAGTTTCGACAATTTGAAATAGAATTTGCGAATGCACTCCACTCTGACAATCCACTACTCAATGAGGCGTTGGATTATATTCATACCCAACGTGGCAAGCAACTACGTCCCATTTTAGTGCTGTTATCTGCAGGTGTTTGTCGCGGTATTACTGATAAAACAATCAAAACTGCCGCTTCGATGGAATTAATGCACACAGCATCTCTTGTACACGATGACGTAGTAGATAATTCCCCTACACGTAGAGGTCATAAGGCGGTACATGAGCAATGGAGCAATAAGGTTGCAATACTTGTAGGAGACTATATGCTCGCTCGATCAATCGGGTTACTCTCTGCTATTCATAGTAATACCATCTTAAGCATTGCATCAGAAATGACCGCAGCACTTACTTCTGGTGAGATTTTACAATTGCACACTAATCAATCCATGTGGATTAGTGAGGAACAATACCTTCGCATCATTGAGCGCAAAACAGCTTGTTTATTCTCCGCATGCAGCGAAGCTGGTGCAGCAAGTTCGGGCGCTACTACACGCCAGCAAATAGCACTTCGACAATTTGGCACGTACCTCGGTATGTGTTTCCAATTAAAAGATGATATCTTCGATTTCTCAGATATTGAAGATCTTGGCAAGCCAACAATGAATGATATTCGTGATGGAAAAGCGACACTCCCTATCATCAAATCATTACAACGTGCTAACAAAGATGAAGTGGCGCACATCAAAGAGATTGCAGAGGCATTGGCTGGCAAGACAACACACATAGATGTGTTTGAGGCAGAACAAGAGATCCGATCATTTGTACTCCGCTATGATGGCATACGCTACGCCAACCAACTGATGGAAAAATACCGCAACAAAGCTGTTGAAGCACTTAAAATTTTTCCCGAAAATATATATAAGAATAGCCTAATCACCTTATTGGATTATGCTATCAACCGAATGCATTGATTGTTCCATCAGTTGCTCCCTCACCTTTTCATCGGTAATAGTACGCAACACATCATCAAAGAATGCACACAATAACAGGCGGTATGCTGTATCACGCCCTATGCCACGTTGTTGCATATAAAAAACGGCAGATTCATCCAACTGACCTGTAGTGGCTCCATGACTTGCTTTCACATCATCGGCATAAATCTCCAATTGAGGTTCAGTAACCATTTCCGCATGACGCGAAAGCAATATATTACGATTGGTTTGATAAGCCTCTACTTGTTGCGCATTAGGCAGAATTTTTAATTCTCCCTTGAAGGAAGCTTTAGAGTTATCGCCTAGTACCATCTTAATGAGTTGTGAAGAATATCCTCCTCCGACAGTATGCAGTACCCTCGTTGTAATGTCACAACGTTGCTTACTGCCTAACAACCCCATTCCATAGATTTCAGTGCGACAGCCCTTACCAACATGTTCCACGGTGATATTCACCCCTTGTGTATCGTCACTGTCCGTCAACTTGGGTAAGGCGATTACATGCAATAGCAAAGAAGAATTAACTTCTTGTACGATATGCAAATCCACATGGGGCTCATTAATTAGAACCCACTCACGTTTTTCTTCCGCAGAAATAGTGATATATTGTTTAGACTTGTTCAAGGTTGTGCAAGGTTGTGCAAAAGGGTTATTTATTAAGAAAGGCATAGCCTTGTTCTTCTAATTCGAGTGCTAGTTCTTTACCTGCAGTACGGACTATTTTTCCATCCGCAAGTACATGTACAAAATCAGGTACAATATAGTCCAATAGACGTTGGTAGTGGGTGATAACAATTGAAGCCGTTTGAGGAGTCTTTAGAGCATTCACCCCCTCTGCCACAACACGGAGTGCATCAATATCCAAACCTGAGTCCGTTTCATCTAGAATCGAAAGACAAGGCTCGAGCATCGCCATTTGGAATATCTCGTTGCGCTTTTTCTCCCCACCAGAAAATCCCTCATTCACAGCTCGTTTGGTAAGTTTATTATCCATCCCCACAAGTGCCTTCTTCTCACGCATAAGTTTGAGAAAATCAGTAGCAGAGAGGAGAGATTTACCTTCGTGCTTGCGCTTTTCGTTCACGGCAGTACGCATAAAATTCACCATAGAAACACCTGGGATCTCCACTGGATATTGAAAGGAGAGGAACAAACCCTCGCGTGCACGTTCTTCGGGTGACATTTCTAGGAGGTTCTTACCACGGAAAAGCACTTCTCCTGCTGTGACAGTATAGGCAGGATGTCCTGTAAGGACATTCGAAAGAGTTGACTTTCCCGCTCCATTAGGACCCATAATAGCATGCACCTCACCCTCTTTGACGGTGAGATTAAGCCCTTTGAGTATTTCTTTGCCTGCAATAGAGGCATGTAGATTCTTTATTTCGAGCATATCGTAGTTAGTACAGTCTCTCCGACTGCTTGCAATGTTTGTTTGTTTATATTTCGCATATCATCTTGCTGAGTATGCCACCATTCAGCAAAACCAGTTTCTGTAGTTGTTTTATAATCAATAATATCCACACAAGGAATGCCTGCAATAGTACTTATGTAATAGTGATCATCTGTAATCGGATAATAGGTGGATGATTGCACAAAATAACGTCCATATCCCAATCTATTGGCAGTGCGCCATAGTTGCTCCACATAACCCTTTGCATATTGCATTGAAAAATATTCGTACGGAAAAGTGGCAGAAGGGTCCCCCACCATATCAAGTAAGATGCCGTATTGGAGTTTTATTGGCGAAGCTTGTGCATATTGCTTTGCCCAATACTGACTACCTAAACACCACGTGTGTTCACGCTGCATACCCGTATAATGATTAGGTGTACCCATATCTTCGCAATCGAAGAAGACAATCAGAACAGAAGGTACATATTCGCCTTGTGCCTTTAAAATAGAGAGCTGGCGTAAAACTTCCAGTATCACCCCTACTCCACTAGCACCATCGTTGGCGCCAGATACCGAACTGAAACGATCATCATAATTCTCCTCCTCATCACTCCATGGACGCGAATCCCAATGCGCACAAAGCAAAATAGCATTTTGAGTACTACCATCAAAATAAGCAACAATATTACGTAAAGCTTGCAACTGCCCCGCATAGTTGATCATTGTGCCATGCTGATTATGCACTTGTGCACCAAATTGTGCTAGTTTTTTCACTAGCCAATCACCACAGGCTGTATGTTCCTCAGAGCCAGGTACACGCGAACCAAAAGCGACTTGCTGCGCGATGTATGTATATGCAGAGTCCGCTGAAAAAACGCAGCGGACATCTACAGAAGTCTTCGTTTGGGACTGACAAGACAGCAGAACCAGCGACAAGACGATATATAATAGCCGTCTATAACTCAAATTAATGTATGTTTAATTCACTAACCGAACGATGATTTTGGATAGCAAGAATTGTCTCAGCTATAGGCTTAGCCATTGACACAATGCTAACCTTAGAACAGCGCTCCTTATTGAATGGAATAGAATCCGTATAAACCAACTCTTCAAGCGCAGAACTGCCGACACGCTCGCATGCAGGGCCAGACATCAAACCATGACTAACTAGCGCACGAACTGATTTAGCACCAGCTGCCTTCATTACTTCAGCTGCCTTGCAAAGTGTGCCAGCAGTATCAGCAATATCATCAATAATTACAACATTCTTGTCCTTTACATCACCAAGAACACGCATTTCACCAATTTGATTGGCATTAGGACGATGCTTATAACAGATAACCATAGGTACATCCTGCTTAGTAAGCGCAGTAAGTTTCTTTGCGAATACAGAAGCACGCTTGGTACCACCCACATCAGGAGATGCCACAATCAGGTTGTCAAGATTAAGGCTTTGCACATAGTCAGCCAACACATTTGCTCCATAGAGATGATCAACAGGAATATCAAAAAAACCTTGGATTTGATCAGCATGGAGATCTACCGTAATAACACGATCAACGCCCACTCCTTGCAAAAGATTCGCACACACCTTAGCGCCAATAGAAACACGTGGTTTATCCTTGCGATCTTGACGTGCCCAACCGAAGTATGGAATTACAGCAATTACTTTGTATGCACTCGCACGCTTAGCAGCATCAATTGCAAGCAGCAACTCCATAATGTTATCGCTATTGGGGCAAGTAGATTGCACAATGTATACCGACTGACCACGAACAGACTCCTCAAAACTTACGGCAAACTCACCATCAGAAAAACGAGCTACTTGAATGTTACCTAATGAACAACCTAAATATTCACAAATACGCTTAGCGAGCTCACCGCCTTGAGAAAGAGCAAAAACCTTGTACGGACTGGTTTCAACAATCATGACAAATAGAATTTTATGGGTTATTTTTAAATTAACGTGCAAAAGTACTACTTTTTTTTCAAATTTGCAAGTCTTATTTGCATATTTCAGTAAAAAATCGTAACTTTGCAGTCGATTTGTATAATGGGGAGTATGACCAACAAAGAAAAATACCGCGCATTGTGCCAGACCAGTCCAGCCATACCTATCTTTATGATGGATTGGTGGATGGATGCCGTGTGCGCAGGCAAGCAGTGGGATGTGCTGCTCAGTATGGACGATCATGGGGAGATTCAAGCTGCATTACCATATCTACTACGCAAGCGCGCATGGATGAAATACATTATCATGCCCCAACAAACGCAGATTAGCGGTATATGGTTGCGCGACGATATAAAGAAAAATATCGAACATACAAAATGTGTATGTCATTTTTTTGCGCAAGAATTAGAAAAAATGGGCTTAAGTTATTATTACCAACATTATCCCATAAACAGTCCAGCGGTATTTGTCATGCAAGCACTGGGCTTCAAAACCGCGCCACGCACTACTTACCGAATAGAAGACACATCCAATCTAGAAAAAATCGTTCAATCATTTTCAAAAAACAAGAAACGCCAACTACAAAAAGCCGAATCTTTGTATGCAAAACTAGATATGAATATTGAAGATTTCTATCGTTTTCATGTTAAATGCCTACAAAGTCAAGGCAAACAAATCAGCTATACACGAGAATTTCTACTCGTCTTGGAGCGCAAAGCCCATCGCCTAAATCAATCTCAAATCATATCCATCTGCGATGCATCTGATCAAGTACTAGCTGCAGCATTCTTAGTATGGGATCACCAAAATATGTACTACCTTATCCCTTGTTATGACCCCGTATATAGGGCTTCAGGAGCTAGCGCACGCCTAGTACTAGAATCAATCAAATTAGCTCAACAAAAAGGGATTGCATTTGACTTTGAAGGTAGTATGATCAAGGGGATTGCAGAACACTACAAGCAATTTGGTAGCACAGCCACATGCTATTATTGCGTTGAAAAATATTATAAGTGGTACTTTTGGTTTGCGAATCTATACAACAGAATCAGGCAGCGATAGACCAGTCATATTGACGCACCTGCTTCAGCATCCAAATAATCTGAATCACCAAGGCCACTGCAGTACCCATAGAATACAATGCTATCGCTAGCACAAAATCACTCCTCCACACACCTATCATCAGCCCTACCACACGGAATAGTGCTAATAGAACCTCAAACATCAACCCCATCTTTTGCTTCATAAATACATCGAAAAGATAATTGATACTGCAAGAAAGAAGAGATACATACAACCATGGTAACATCCAACGAATATATTCGCCAGACACGTGCCATTCTGGACCTAACAACCAAGCCGTCAACTCAGGCAACACAAACCACAAGCCTACAAACACAGGAATAACAATTGCAGAAGCACTTAGCATAAACCTCCTAAACAACTGACCAATAGGTTGTTGCACATGCACCAACTCCATTGTATGTTGATACATCACTTGGTAGATTGCCCTTGTAATTGTTCCAATTGGCGTATATCCCAACAAAATTGCAAGACTTAGAAATCCGACAGCCTCACCCCCAAAAAAGGGTGTAAGCAACAATACAGGCATCTGCCCTGCCAACATATTCACAAAACTGCGAGGCAACACAAAACAAGGAAAGTTCCTATACACTTTAGCCTGCTCCCTCACCCCATGCCATGATATTCGGTGCAAGGCTGGTAATAGAGTTTTTCGAGCCCTCACCCAACTACTAGTTAATGATATTAAAGGCGCAACAACTACCGAATAAATCATCCCACCATGTAGAACCCCTCCCCATCCCATTGCTAGTTTCCCAGTAGCAGAGAATATATTTTGGGACACCTGATAACGACTTATAGGATTATACTCTTTGTGACGTATATACCAATAATTCAACAAGTTCCAAGCACCCATCGCAAATACATACAACGGCATCATCCAATAATATGATGCCAAATTTGGCGATTTGAACCACATGCTAATTGGCCTAGCAAACACAACACTCAACGCTATTAACACCGTGATAGCGACCAACCATAATCCACCTACAAAAAAAACATTTTCCGCTTCCCTCTCCTCTTTTGGCAGAACGATAGCATAGTAATATTCTGCAGTTGACAATATTATCAATACAGCTCCTATGCTTAAAAACAAATTTAATAGACCAAAGTCTTCGGGCGCATACATACGCGTTAGAATAGGGTATACCACTAACCCAATGACCTGAGCCACCACATTCGCCGAAAGCAATTTTGCAAAATTGCGAACTCCTGTTGATTTCATCAAACCAAGTATATCCATTTCGTGTGCAAAAGTACTACTTTTATCCCAAAATCACAACTATTTTATGAAAAAATTGTAAAAAACACCAAATATATTTGCTCATTTCAAAAAAAAGCAGTAAATTTGCACGCTGAAAGGGTGAGTATGCCCTACATGAAACACGACTGAAATTTTAAATTGATAGTATATGCAACTAAAAAAATCTCCTAAAGCGAGCTTGGAAGACAAAAAGTTTACCTATGTCCTCATGGGGCTCGTGCTCGTATTGAGCATTTGCTACGTCGCTTTCGAATGGACAGAGAAAGAAGTGACTAAGTACGAAGTTTCGGACACCGATTTCTTTTTTGAAGAAGAAATTGATATCCAGCAAACCACCCAAGAGACTCCTCCTCCACCTCCACCACCAGCAGTGCAAGAAGTGGAAGTACTTAACGTTGTTGAGGATGACGTGGAAGTAGAGACTATTGAAATCAACACCGAGGATGACAAAGATGTTGAGGTAGTAATTGCTCCTCCAGTAGAGGCTCCTGTAGAGGAAGAAGAGGAAGAGGTAATCTTTATGGTTGTAGAGACTATGCCTGAGTTCCCTGGTGGTCAACAAGCACTCTTCAAATACCTCGGAGAGAATGTAAAATATCCTGTTATCGCACAAGAGAATGGTATTCAAGGTCGTGTTATCTGCCAATTCGTGGTAAACAAAGACGGTAGTATCGTGGATGTTGTGGTTGTTCGTTCTTCTGGCGAACCTTCATTGGACAAAGAGGCTATACGCGTGATCAACTCAATGCCAAAATGGAAACCCGGTAAGCAACGTGGTAAACCTGTACGCGTGAAGTACACCGTACCTGTGAACTTCCGTTTGCAATAAGATTGGATTTATCTATCCAAAATATAGAATTTTGTAAGGGTGTCGGCACGAAACGTGCCGACATTCTTCGTAAAGAGCTCGGAGTAAGGTCTGCGCTTGATATGTTGTATCAGTTTCCATACAAGTATATCGACCGCAGCCGCTTCTATTTCATACATGAGATCGATGACGAAGACACCTATGTACAAATCATTGGCCATATCACCGAATGGCATACTATCGGTACAGGGGCTGCTGCACGCTTATCGGCAACATTCACCGATGGAAAACATACTATCGAATTAGTTTGGTTCAAAGGTATCAAATACCTCAAACTAGAGCGTAATACCCAATACATACTTTTCGGCAAACCATCGCGCTTTAATCACCAATACAACTTCGTGCACCCAGAACTCACGCCCATGGCAAAAGTCAGACCCGAAATGACACAAGGGCTTGAGCCATATTACAACACCACTGAGGGTATGAAACGCGCGGGGCTCAATTCCAAAGCCATGCGCAATATCATAGCGGAACTCATGCCACTGCTTCGACAAAGTGGTATACGCGAGACTTTAGGTATAGACCTTATTGAGCAGCAACACCTTATGCCACTCGGCGAAGCACTAGCAAACATTCATTTCCCTAAAGATCACATAGCCATACAAAGAGCACGCGAACGACTTAAGTTTGAAGAACTATTCTACATCCAATTGCAGATCCTTCGTCAGATGAAACGCCGCGAGCAAAACGAAGGTTTCCGTATGCCTATTGTTGGAAAAGCGTTTCACGTGCAATATCATGCTCTACCATTTCCACTCACCAATGCACAAAAACGTGTGTTGCGCGAAATACAAACCGACCTAAAATCTGGTCAACAAATGAATCGTCTATTACAGGGAGATGTAGGTAGTGGAAAAACAATCGTGGCGTTACTTACGGCTTTACTTGCCGTGGACAATGGATATCAAGCCTGTATCATGGCACCTACTGAGATTCTTGCCAACCAACATTACGAAACCATCATCCACCTATTAGAACAGTCTGCCAGTGGTATAAAATGTAAGTTGTTAACAGGATCTACTACCGCCAAACAACGCCAGCCACTACATGAACAACTACGTAATGGTGAAATAAATATCCTCATTGGCACACACTCTCTCATTGAAAAAGAGGTGCAATTTGCTAACCTCGGACTATGCATCATCGACGAGCAGCATCGCTTTGGTGTAGCACAACGCGCCAAACTATGGGAAAAGAATATCCGTCCGCCCCACGTATTGGTAATGACCGCAACTCCTATTCCACGTACCTTAGCCATGACCGTTTATGGTGACCTACATGTGAGCATTATTGATGAGTTGCCTCCTGGTCGCAAACCCGTACAGACCCTTCATTACAACATCGAGCGACGTACCACCATTAATCAATTTATTACCCAGCAGATTAATCTCGGACGACAAGTATATGTTGTTTACCCCCTCATACAAGAAAATGAAAAATTAGATCTACAAGATCTACAAAATGGCTTCAACCAACTCTGTCAAACTTTCCCTGACTATCGTATCTCCATGGTACATGGTCAAATGCGTGCAAAGGATAAAGATGAGCAAATGCAACGTTTTGCTAAAGGCGAAACACAAATATTAGTCGCCACTACTGTTATTGAAGTTGGAGTGAATGTACCCAATGCTAGCGTAATGATTATTGAGAATGCCGAGCGTTTTGGATTAAGCCAACTCCACCAATTACGTGGACGTGTTGGTCGCGGAGCGGATCAAAGTTATTGTTTACTCCTTACTAAACTAGAAATCAGTAAAGACACTCGCAAGCGTATGGACATTATGGTGGCTACCAACGATGGATTCCGTATTGCCGAAGCTGATCTTCAACTTCGCGGACCTGGCGATCTAGAGGGCACACAACAATCAGGATTGCCATTCGACCTGCGAATAGCCTCTCTGACTCACGATGGACAAATCCTTGATCTTGCTCGTCAGGTAGCACTCTTCATCTTAGATGCAGACCCATTGCTCGAAGATATGCATAATCGCATATACAAACAACGGCTTGACATTCTTCGTCAAACCGTCGTTAATTGGGGAGAGATATCTTAATCTTCCTTGTAGTATCTTACGCTCTATTGTACTATTATCGTGGCGGCATCGGTGGAGGAGTACCGCCTCCAGGAGGTGGCGGTGGAGCACCACCACCCTCTATCATACTCTGCATAAAGCCCGCAGCACCTTTTGCCTTCAAGTCACCCATGCGATTAAGTTTATAAGTATAGGTTAGCATACAATAGGTAGGTAATGTATTGAATTTTTGGTAACTTACACTGGTCTCATTCACTGTCTGTACAACATTCTTCTTATCATTCAATAGGTCATATACCTTTAAGGTCAAAGTGGAATTTTTCCAGGTTTTATCTACCGAGAAGTTCCATATCAACTCATTCACATCATCCAAGCCCTCATAGCCATAACGTGATGTATAGCTCACGTCCGTAGCGATATTCCATGATTTAGGCAGGTGAAAAGTGATATCACCAGAAATAATCCAATCGCCGACATGGCTAATATTCTTCTTATTGAGTGAGTTATGGGTCAACGAATAAATATTCGTATTCTTCACACCCACATCCACCAACTTATGTGTAAAACGCAAAGCCAAATCACTACTCATACGGAAGTTACCCGTTTTCGATGCATCACCCAACGGAAGTTGATTAGCTGCAATCAGTTGTGCTATTGCATCGGCATCTTGCTCACGCGACACATATGCCACACGCTGATTATAGTTCACTGCTGTGCGAGAATGAAATTGAAACATCTTTTTATAGAATGGCGTATTCGACATCAAATCGGCTCCAATATTCCATGGAAGCATATCAGCATTCACAGTTTGCAAATATCGTTTACCCGTTTGGTCATAGATAGTATTATTTACCAATGCATCTTGGGTTATATTAGCACGAAAGCCCGTCATCAAACTAGAGAATTTCTCTTGATTAAATCGTGAGTACATTGCAAAGATATTGTGGTTGAACGCTGGATTCAATCCTAAGTTACCCACTGTTTCATTCATTGCATCAGAGTTATTACGCACAGGTTCCATTTGTTGGATTGTAGGTTGGTTCACATTGCCTCGATATACAATGCGCGCAAATTCTTTTCTGCCAAACTTATAGCGAAAACGCAAGTTTGGGGACCAATTCCATCTATTATATAAGGTATCGCGCGCGAGGAGGCCACCATAGTAAGTCGTCGAATGTGTTTGTATAGCTAAAACACGCGCACCAGCCGTCAGATCAATCTTCTCACTTACCCAGCGATAGTTCAACTCCAATTGCTCAGTATACATATTATTACTCAGTTCATTGGAAAAGATACTATCGTATTGATATTCACCCATCAATGGGTTCATCGTAAATTGATCTTTCACCGAATTACGGTTGTTGCCTGATAGCGAAAGTACTGTTTCCAAGAAATGATTCTTACCATAAATTGGCTCTACGAATGAAGTACGTAAGGAATAACTCAATGTATTATTCCCTGACAATGTATATTGATCCACCAACGCACTATTTGTCATTCTATCCCATGCATAGGTATCCGTTTCACCTTTTGTATTTTTGAAACTTAGATTTCCTTGCATCGTAAGTGCACGACCTGGTTTCACAAACTTACGATTATATATAGCTCGCATCGAAGCACTTATCTCCTCTTGCAAACTATTTTGCTTTTGATAGCCATCATTGATTCGTATAGAATCACGATCATAGGTATAGTCATTCATTTGGGCTGAATTAGAGTTGGTATAGCCCACTTGCGGACGGAGAATAATCTTATTCATTGAGTCAATCTGATACTCCATCTCTAAGCGCATTTGCGCATCCCAAGATCGTGTCAACTTATTGGTCGAATCCTTGTCAATATATGTTGCATCTTCACTATAACTATCTCTTTGTGAGATGGTTCTGGTATCATTATTCGAATGATTTACCGTAGCATCACCGCCTATCAACAATTCTGTTTTGCCATCCTTCTTATCCAACTTACTCGTTAGATCAAAATTGGTATTCACACCCAAATTCTCTGAAGTTGTCACACCGGCATTTTGCCCGCCGAACCAGCCACGACCTCTACCCGAACGAATCTCGTTGGTATTGTTTGCACCTCCCACAATGGTTGTTTGACTTTCGCCCAAAAGCAGATTGGTAAAGATATTGGCACTATAGCGAAAATCTTCGTTCATAAATTGGCTATTATAATCAAACCAATTACCATTATCTGCCACCAGATCAGTTCCCAATGCACCTGAATAATTGCCAAATACACCTTTTTTGCGATTCTTCTTCAAACTCAAATTTATGATACGCTCACCTTCATCATCCTCAAAACCAGTCAGTTTCGCCATATCACTCTTCTCATCTATCACTTGAATCTTCTCAATCATATCCGCTGGGATATTCTTGGTCGCCGTTTGTACGTCATTACCAAAAAATTTCTTTCCATCAATACGCACCGCCTTTATTTCCTCTCCATTCACAGTCACATTGCCCTCTTTATCCACCTCCACACCATTCATCTTCTTCAGCAGTTCTTCCACTGTGGCGGTCTCCGATACTTGATAAGCAGCAGTATTGTACTCTATCGTGTCACCCTTGACTGTCATTTCGGCAGCCTTACCCTGCACACTCACCTCTGCAAGGTGTTGCACTTGCTCACTGAGTTTAATTGCGGGCAAGTCGAGGTCAGAATGCTTCATTTCAACCCACTGAGAGTACTCATTATAACCTACGGAAGAAATAACAAGCTTATACTTACCCGGACGAACATTGCTAAGAATAAATAGTCCGTCGTCATAAGTTTGCGCCCCTTGCACCATAATGGAGTCTGGCATATCTGCTGGGGGAGCAGGCATATTGAGTTTTGGAAACACAAATAAGCGAACTGTAGCCATCTCTACAGGCCTACCATCCGTCCTTGAAAGTATTGTTCCTGACAATGTTTTTTGTGCCATCACTGACACAACTGTCACGCATAGCAACAATATAACACTAAACCGCTTCATATATACAAAGTATAAACAACTGTTTATACTACAAAAATCATGCCACAAAATTAGTGCGATATATTTTTTGAATATTTTTTGGATATATGCCTTTTTTTTCGTACCTTTGCAGGCTAATTGTTCTTTCAAAGAAAAAAAGACATGAAAAAGGTTATAATTCTCATAATTGGATGGGTGTGTATGAGTGCATACATGATGGGGCGTACACCAGGAGAAGCTGCTATAATCGCTAGTCAATTTATTAGTCAGTCGCATTGTACTCCTATGCAACGTATGCAGCGTGCAGCTGCTGCTACGAGTATGGAAAAGCCCGTGGAATTAGCATATACACAATATCAGATTAATAATGTTACTCCAGCAGTATTCATTTTCAATGGCTACGATACAAATAAATTTGTATTGGTATCTGCAACAGACAACGCACGCGCCATCTTGGGTTATAGCGACAATAGCAGTTTCGATCCAAATAGCATCCCTCAAAACATGCAGTTTTGGTTGCAGATGTACGCTGATGAATTAGCGCGTACAGAAGCAACTCCTGTATTAAAGACGGGTCAAGTAACCATGGTAGGCCAAAAACGTGCCGCGTCTAGTTCGTACCCCACCATTGCGCCTATCTTGGGTACTATGGTATGGGGGCAGGGTGAGCCATATAATAATCTTTGTCCCAATGTAGGTGGTGAACGATGTGTAACAGGCTGCGTAGCTACCGCGATAAGTCAGATTATGTATGTGCATAAATATCCTACTAAAGGCACGGGCAGTAAGAGTTATACGACAGAAACTCATAAATTGAACCTCAGTGCGGATTTTGGAGCAACGACCTATGATTGGGACAACATGCTGCCCTATTACTCTAGCGGCTACAACAGTACTCAAGCCAAAGCTGTTGCTACGCTGTTGTACCATGTGGGTATAGCTGCCGATATGGATTATGATCCTGATGGTAGTGGTGCTTCATCTTCTATCGCCTTAGCTAATTTGGGCACCTATTTTGGTTATGATAAAGGAATCAATACACTGCCAAAGGATTTTATGAAAGAGGAAGATGTATTGAATGCCATTGCTGCAGATTTGAAGATTGGTCATCCTGTATATGTAAGCGGTGCTACCAAAAATCAAGAAGGACATGCGTTTGTATGCGATGGTATGCAAAGCGATGGTTATCTGCATATTAACTGGGGATGGTACGGAATGTCGAACGGCTATTTTGCACTTTCTGCGCTTGATCCAGAGCAACAAGGCACGGGCGGCAGTGCGAGTGATATGGCCTTTACCGAGAGTGTGGAGATTTATACAGGTATTCAGCCTGACCAAGGGGGTGTGGCCACACCATTAATGACCGTGGATAAATTGACATTTACATCAGGCACTGAGATTAGTCGCACTGCCAAAGTGGCGATAAGCTTAGATAGACTGGTAAGTGTGGGCATGGCTACCGCAGCAGGAACATTGAGTTATTATATTTATGACACGAATGATAATTTGATCAAGACCATACCCCTCGGTACATTTGAATTGCCAACAGGTTATGGCTACAGGGATCCTATTGATGTATCTGCAGCGATACCTAGCAACGTAGCCAATGGTAACTACGAATTGGAGGTTGGCTATACCGATAATGCAGGAACGATTCATCCTATCTTAGTCAAAGGCAAGGGTGTCTTACGCACCCCTATTACAGTAACAAGTAGTACCATCACCTTTGGTGAAGGCACGGGTAGCGGTGGTGGCACAACGCAGCTAGCTGCTATCACAAGCATAGATGTAACCAATGTAGATCAAAGCAATGTGTGGTCAATAGACTTGTATTCTTCTTATTTCTGGAGTGATTATGCTTCGGATGACGAGGTGTTAATCCGTTTGACATTGAATAGCGGTAGTACAACATCAGTGATAGGTTCGTATACGATGGATCCTACCAATTCAAGAGCTGCAGGTACGATTAATGCGGATGGAATATACGCAGTAGGATATTCTCAAGCATGTTATCAGTATCCTATTGAAGATATACACTTGACTATTACTGATGCTGGAAATGGTGCCTTGCAAGTGGGATATTGGGTAAAGGCGAATGGCCAGGAGATCACGGATGTCATCCAAATAGAAAAACCCGATTGGTACTTATTTAATAGCAGTACAGACAACTACTATTTCTATAGCGACAATATCACCTACGAGTTGGCATCGACCCTGCCAGCCTCTAGGGCATTAGCCATGACTAAGACATTGAGCCATACTCACGTAACGAAAATGTCGTATTTTGTCAGTGGTATTATCTCCAATATGCGCAATACACCAGAACAAATTGTGCAATACACCCAAGCACGATTTGATATTTCGGATGACGGCACAAAAGAGAATCAGTTCTATTGCTACAATACCAAGTGGCTGGGTAACACCAACTTCACTACGGGTAATGAAATCGCATTAGGCGATAAAGTGATTATCTATGGACCGGTGCAAAATTACAACGGTAATACTCCGGAGATTAAGGGATATGTATATCAACACAGCAAATCTGCTAACTATGAGATTACCAATCTCACAGTACGTACAGAGGGTAGTACTGTATATTTCTCATTTGAAAGTGACGCACCATATTTCCACGTAAAAGTGATAGATGCCAATGGAGAAACCACGGCAGCTGGTATCATCGATTTCAAGAATGTATCTTTGGATGAATTAGCAGACGGCACATACACATTGTGGATTCGCCCTGTGGACGAAGCGCAGGAGTATTACATAGGCAATGCGGTGGAAGAGCAATTCACCATCGATGCATCGAGCGCAGTGGATTATGCCATCTATAACCTCAACGTTACCACAGAAGGCAATGTGGCACATTTCTCATGGGATAGTGAAGCACCTTACTTCCACATCAAGATTACCTACCAAGATGGCACAAATGTAGTCAACACTATCATTGATTTCAAAAATGCAAAACTCAGCGACCTCACAGACGGCACATACACCTTATGGATTCGCCCTGTGGACGAAGCGAAGGAGTATTACGTAGGCGATGCGGTGGAAACACAGTTTGTCATCAGTACCACGGGTACAGATGTAGAGGATATGCACATACAACAAACCACTCAACTCTATGATCTGATGGGGCGCTTAGTAGATACCAAATTATCTAGCGACAGTCGTCCATTTAATGTACCAGCAAATGGTATATACATCCAACGCCAAGGTGATAGTACAACTAAGATTTATATCAACAAACAATAATGAAAACACCAGAGCAATTTGACATTGTGGCTAGCAAATGCCGCCGCATTTACGAATTAAAAATGAAGGACTATGGTCCAAGTTGGCGCATCATGCGTCCTCAAACGGTCAACGACCAACTATTCATCAAGGCCAAGCGCGTGCGCGAGATCGAGCAGACGGGTGTGAATATGGTGGGTGAGAGTATTGAGGGTGAGATGATGGCTATTGTGAACTATAGTATCATCGGTTTGATCCAATTGCACGAGGGGTTTGCCGATTCGGTGGATATGACCGCAGAACGTGCAATCGAATTATACGACCACTATATAGCTGAAGCCAAAGCCTTGATGCTCAAGAAGAATCATGACTACGGAGAAGCATGGCGTGACATGTTTGCATCGAGCCTTACGGACATCATCCTTACCAAGATCAATCGTAATAAATCCATCACCGCCAACGACAATCAGACACTGATTTCAGAGGGCGCAGATGGCAACTATTTCGATATGCTCAATTACGCGGTATTTTACCTAATCAAAGTAATGGAAAATGAAGCGAACTAAAACTATCATAGCCGCCATCAGCCGCACGCTGTTGGGTCTGGTATTTATTTTCTCGGGAGCAGTAAAAGCGATCGACCCACTAGGAACGGTGTATAAGATTGAGGATTACCTCAAGGCTTTCGAAGGATTCTTCACAAATTTATTACCTGCAGCAGAAGCAGCTGCATGGGTGTTGATTGTATTGGAATTGCTCCTCGGAGTATGCATGGTGCTTAATGTTCGTACAAAATGTACATCATGGATTGCATTGCTATTCTACTGCGTAATGACTCCGCTGACATTGTATATTGCTCTTACCAACCCTGTGAGTGATTGTGGATGTTTTGGCGATGCCATCGTGCTAACTAATTGGCAAACATTCTGGAAGAATGTCGTATTAATTGTGCTAGCTATCATATTGGTAGCATTACGCAAGAGTACACATCCATTGTGGCGCGGATGGATGGAACTGGTGATTGCAACAACTACTATCGCTGCTGCTATCTCCTTCATGACATGGACAAAACAACATTTGCCAATCAAGGATTTCCGCCCATATAAGATAGGTAATCATCTACCTACGATTATGGAGGATTACGAACCAGATCAATATGAATACACCTATATCTGTGCAAAAGATAGCGTAGAGCAAGCATTTACTGCTGAAAATTATCCAGATAGCACTTGGACTCTTGTTCGCTATGCATCTAAACTCATCCAAAAAGGCTATGAATCGCCTATCCACGATTTCGAGATCATCAATGCCTACGGAGATGATCTGACATGGGATATCCTTGAGAGCGAAGAGCCAGTGACACTTGTCATCATGTACGACTTGGCAAAAGCAGATAAATCACAAATGACCAAGGTAGAGGAGTTGTATTATGCTGCACAGCAATATATTACATCAGAAGAAGAAGAGGTAATAGAATCATGTGATAGCATCACCAATGATAGTACATACTCCGAGAATACCGAGTATTCCGAAATAACATATAACACAAACTTCTACATCATCACCGGCTCCAATACAGATGAATTTGTAGTAGAGTATCCAGCCTTGAGTGAATGTATTTGTACGTGCGATCCAGTGACTTTGAAGACGATTGTACGAGCAAATCCTGGAGTGATTGTATTGAAAGATGGAATAGTAATTGATAAGTATAACTTAAAAAATAAATAACGTAATTATGAGAACAAAAATGGTTGCAGGCAACTGGAAAATGAACATGACCCTGCAAGAAGGTGTAGCATTGGCTACCGAGTTGAAGAATCAAGTAGTTAACCCATCATGCGCCGTAGTTATCGGCACTCCATTCATCCACTTGGCTACTGTAGCTGAGCTCTTGAAGGACAGCCCTATCGCTGTAGCTGCTGAGAACTGCGCAGACAAAGCACAAGGTGCATACACTGGCGAAGTGAGCGCAGCTATGGTAGCTTCTACTGGCGCTGAGTACTGCATTCTCGGTCACTCTGAGCGTCGTGCATACTATGGTGAGACCTATGAGATTTTGAAAGACAAAGTAGAGTTGGCATTGGCTAACAACCTCAAACCTATCTTCTGCATTGGCGAGGTAAAAGAGGAGCGCGAAGCTGGCAAACAAAACGAGGTAGTAAAAGCTCAATTAGAAGGTTCTGTATTCCACCTCAGCGCTGAGGACTTTGGCAAGATTGTATTGGCATACGAGCCAGTATGGGCTATCGGTACAGGTTTGACCGCTACTCCAGAGCAAGCACAAGAGATCCACGCATACATCCGCAGCTTGGTAGCTGAGAAATATGGTGAGCAAGTAGCTGAGGATTGCACTATCCTCTACGGTGGTAGCTGCAACGCTAAGAACGCTGCTGAGCTATTCGCTAACCCTGATGTAGATGGTGGTTTGATTGGTGGCGCATCATTGAAAGCTGCTGATTTCTGCGCAATCATCGCTGCACGTTAATCATGGCTTTGATCGTTCCTGTAAGGGGCTTTACCCCTCAAATAGGCAAGGATTGCTTTTTAGCAGAGAATGCAACTATCGTCGGTGATACCGTCATCGGCGATGGTTGCTCCATCTGGTTCAACGCTGTATTGCGCGGCGATGTCAATTGGATTAAGATTGGCAATCACGTGAATATCCAAGACGGCTCCGTCTTGCACACCCTCTACGAGAAAAGCACTATCACCATCGGTGACTATGTATCGGTGGGACACAATGTGACTATCCACGGCGCAGATGTACATGACTACGCACTCATCGGCATGGGTTCTACCCTACTCGATGGCGTAGTAGTGGGGGAAGGTGCTATCGTGGCAGCGGGTTCGTTGGTGTTGAAGAACACGCAGATTGGTCCATACGAAGTATGGGGCGGTGTGCCAGCCA
This sequence comes from Paludibacteraceae bacterium, assembly GCA_017556705.1. GTDB lineage: Bacteria > Bacteroidota > Bacteroidia > Bacteroidales > Paludibacteraceae > Colicola. The sequence goes on from JAFYMG010000010.1 coordinate 90,891, forward strand.
AGTTCATCAAGAAGGCTGATCCAGAACAAACCAACGAGATTAATCGCAAGATTGCGCACAACTATGCAATGTACGCTTCTTGGTACAAACAAGACGAAGAGAATATCTAAGATTATACCAAGCTAGATTGGGAAACAACTTACCCATCTGCCAGGTGTCAAACAATAATCTACATGCAGTATATCCGATCTGCAACACACGATGTTGCGCAGGTCGCTCCCATGGGAATCGCCTCATAAGGGCGATTTCTTTTATACATAGTTTCATAGGTCGTCCGCCATGCCCATCACGCAATAGTTGGCGCAATAGTCGCTCGGCACGGCGCTGGTATCTGGTGGTATAAAGCGGCATAGCCGTAACAGGCAAATGCAACTGACTCACCATCACATATCCAAAAGTCTGCCAAACGGTTTTCATATGCAAGGAGATGAGTATCTTATCTATCTCCCGCACCAATACTTGCCAATCCTCCACCGACAACTGCCCATGCGCATTATAAAGAGATAATGCCCAATCGGCTAATGGTCGCAAGCCAACACCTGTACCCTCAAAATGATGCCATGCGTGCATAAACACATATAGGGCATTATATGCCGCACTTGGTATAGGTAACTCTACACCCCTCCACTCCACACTACTCCTTCCTACTCCATTCTTCTCTAGACTACTCCCTAAGTACTTCTTCGTAAACGCTTGATAGAACGTATTAGCTTTCTTGTCGTTAAACTCCATAGTCACGCGGTGCAGTTCCACCACGCGGTCTAAGGTTCCATCTATCACCAAGATATAATGTATTCCCCCATAAACCTCTGAATGCCAATGTGCGTCGGGGAAAGCAGTAGTCACTATCTCTACCGAGCGCAAGTAATTTTCCTCGCCCACATAGATATCTACATCACCAAAGTCACGCATGTCGGCATCAGGATAGAGAACAGATAGACTATATCCTTTGATAAGGGTCGAAGATATATTGTGCTCTGCCAGTAATGTGATTACATCGGCTGCTAGATGATTCAGCCTCGCTGTTCGCCCTATAACAGCCAAGATAGCAGATCGCAAGCTTTTGTCAAAGGGAGTAGCGACCTTATTGGCTTTGATCCACATACTAAAAGTGTGCAGACATTTCTGGCGTGCTGCCAAGTTCAGCATCCATCTCCAATCGGTGTCAGCAGGTATTTCCATTTTCGTGCCCCACATCACCGCCCGCAGTATGGCAAAAAATAGATCTTCTTGCCTCATAACCTCTCACCTATAACCTTTAACTTATAACGCCATTGGCGCATCCTATAACTCGCTCCACGAGCGTCCTCTAAATGACGATCCCCACTTCTATCCAATCCTCAATTGTCGCCAAAGCATCTTTACGAGCTATTTCCTCGCTCACCTCATACTCTGCAAGCAACAATTGTGTCAGTACCTCCGCATCAAACTCTCTATCTTCCACGTTCTGCCAAAGATAAGCAGCTGCTTCATTGAAAGTGATGAGGTTATTAAAATTCACTAATTCTTCGCTCTCGCCAATCAATATATAATCGCCACCCAATTCGCGCAAACGGAACCCTTTTCTAGTCTTCATACTCCATTGATTTTATTCTGGTTACAGCTATGTATATCTTAAGATACAATCGCTTAATAAATGTAGGTAAATGACGCCAAACACCACCTTTGGTAACACGTTTCAATTTACCGTCTTTGCCTTTTAGTTGCACCACACATCCAATAATATCTTCCGATGTACAGCGTTCCGAACTCTTCAAATTACCATCACCGCACAAAGTAATTTGTGAGTTTTGTATCTTGTAAATCCGATGAAGTACGTAGCTATTGTTTATCTTCGCTAACACAATCATTCCAACCATTGGATGGGTACAAGCTTGTAAAATCACCTTATCGCGCCCTCCCTCAATGAAAGGTCGCATGCTCACTCCACGCGGACTAAACTCCACCAAATGTCCCTCTTTGAGTAATCGCGCAAACTCAGGAATTAGTATATCATTACCTTTTTTCATAATCTAACTTCTAAACACTAAACGAATAGTGTATCATCCTCCAAACATTGCTTTCCAACTCCATGGAAACAAACTGCTGCCGCTTCAGTATTGGGCAAGCACTCCAGATGATGGCACTTCACATTCATGATAACATGCTTAATTGTCTCATGCATATAATCCGTCATCTGTCGGTCCATTTTCAACCCCGATGTTGATGACAATATATATGCATATGCTTCTGGTAATGAAAGCATTCGCATCCTATTATACGATGCCTGACTCAACTTTATGATCCCACACACACGCGCGTGCGAATTCTTGTAACAAGGTGTCTTACCACTCCATGGTGAACCATACACGAGCACCTCGTTATCCTCCATCACACGTACTATTGGATTGTCATCATTCAGCAACCACGCGTCATCAAAAGCTGCCAACCACTGCCGCGCATGCGTGGACTTACCAGTCCCGCTATGCCCGAGGAAGAGGTATCCTCTTCCCTCGCCCCTCTCCTCTTCCCTATAGCCCGTTAGGGCGTCCTGTAGCGAAGCGTCCTGTAGCCCAGAGGGCGTCCTGTAGCTCGCTCCGCGAGCGTCCTCTAAACTCCCCCTCACCACCACTGCTGCGTGCATCTCTAGAGTCATTAATGGGGCGGTCCGGAAAGCATATAGCAACATCAACGAATTATCGATGCAGAATCTAATATTCTGACAATCATATGAGATACGCAGTACACCCACAGTAAAATCCTTGCAACACTCCATCTCACAGCAGATAGGTGCTTTCGCCACCATCGCCACACGGAACAACCACCCTCTCGCCAACACCATCCCCGAAAAATCTGCTGATTTTTGGGGTGTTCTATCGCCTTCCCGCATTATCACATCATCGCATTTCGCCTTATACACTTCAACACGGGGCATGTACTCCTCCGCATTATCCGTCAGCACATGGATGTATTTTTTCTCGTCTTTCGTCTCTTGCATTTTGCTTCTCGTCTCATCCAATTCTATGCGAAGTGTAAAGATGAGTGTTGAATGCCACGAAACATTGTCTATATTCTCGTTTTTATTTATCTCCACAGCAAATGGTTCATAATTGCTCATTAAATCAAATAACGCAGTATTGCTACTTTCCACAGCAAACAGATGTTCCGCTACGCGGTAATATGTACGAGCAAGCGCCATTGCAAAGTTGAATTTCGCTGCAAAATTAACAAAAAATATGCATACTTGCAAGTAAAACCTAAGAAAGTCTATTTTTTATGTGCATTTACTAAAATTTCTGTTACCATATCGGAGATTTACGAATATCCTTATTCACAACTGATACGCCGCAAAATATGCAGCAATTAATTTTGACCAACTTATACAAATATTATATAATTACGGCTTGTTGACGGGTTCATAACAGGTTTAGGGTATTGGATTAAAATGACTAACATTGTTGTTTTTTTCGACTTTTCTTGTATATATGCATTTTTTTTACTACTTTTGCAGCAAATTTATTAGCAGAAAATGAAACAATTCATAAGCATTAGTCTTTTTGTGTGCTTTATCAGCACTTTTTCGTTTGCTCGTACCCCTCAAGAGGCAGCAAACATCGCAAGTCTGTTTATTAGTCAATCACACACCGCTGCTATACCACGCACGCAGCGTGCTGCAGCGATAACCAACGCTACTCACCCCGTAGAACTAATATATACACAATATCAAGCGGATAACACTACGCCTGCTGTGTTCGTATTTAATAGTCAATACTCAGAAGGTTTTGTGCTTGTATCTGCAGAGGACAATGCGCGTACCATTTTAGGGTATAGCGACATTGGTACATTCAATCAAACAGACATACCTGAAAACATGCAGTTTTGGCTTAAAATGTATGCCGACGAATTAACACAAGCAAACAGCCTCCCACGACAAGTAGGAGGAAAAATCAACGACCCACTTCCAAATATTGAACCGATATTAAAAGATGTGGTATGGGGACAAAGTAAGCCATTTAATAACCTATGCCCGATTGTTAATGGTGAACGTAGCGTAACGGGTTGTGTAGCTACCGCTCTCTCCCAAATAATGTACGCTCACAAGCATCCCCAACAAGGAACTGGCAGTTATTCCTACTCTTTGTCCAATAATATGCAAATTAGCGAAGACTTTTCACAGACAATATACGACTGGGAATATATGATTCCCAACTACAACAAACAATACACAGAACAAGAGGCCACCGCTGTGGCAACACTGATGTACCATGTAGGTGTAGCCTCGCATATGAGTTACAGCCCATCAGCTAGTGGCGCGGTTTCGGTGTGGGCATTACAAGGTTTACAAAGACATTTTAACTACGATGCAGACATCAAAGTCGCAATCAAGGACTATACACTAGAGTCTACCATATTGACCACTATCGCGGAAGAATTACAAGCTGGTAGACCTGTATATGTTAGTGGACGTACAGTCAAAGATGAGGGACACGCTTTTATATGCGATGGCATACATTCTGATGGCTATATACATATCAATTGGGGTTGGAACGGCACCGGAAATGGATTTTATGTCATATCGGCACTTGATCCTGGACAACAAGGTACTGGCGGTAGTAGTTCTAATTTAGCTTTTACAGAAGATGTAACATTTTATACCAACATACGCCCAGATCAAGGAGGGGAACCCACTGCTGCACTATATGCAGAGGCAACACGCGAAAGCGCAACACATATATCACGCAAGGACAAAGTTAGATTCAAACTAGAGAATATTAGTAACGCTGGCATTGCAAATGCCGTCGGTGATTATGGTTTTTTCATTTACGACTCATTACACAACTTGGTAGAAGAGAAGATTATATATGAAAATCTTTGGTTCTCATCTGGTTATATCTACAAATATTTAGATCTTTCTGCTAAAATAGCCTCAAATTTACAACCTGGCAATTATGCACTCGTGATTGCTTACAAAGACAATAGCAACACCATACATCCGTTGCTTATACATCGTCAAGGATATCCTGAATATGCTTTCACACTGACTTCCGACTCCATATATTTTGATTCCAATGACATTCTAATGCCAACCACAATGCAAGCGGATTGGATCAACAAAGCAGGAAGCAACCAATGGCAAATGAATTTGTATTCGCCTAATTTCTGGCAAGATACAACTGCCACAGATGAATGGTTGATTCAATGTACCTTCACCAGCAATAGCAATACCTCTATCATTGGTAGTTACCTCCTTAATAAAACCAGCAATACACCAGGAAATATCAATCTGGCTGGAGCTGTATGCGCAATCGGAAATGCCAATGATTGCAAGCAATATACATTAAAAGATCTACAATTGACCATTGTAGAAAAAAATGTAGACTCTTTATCTGTTGAATATATTATTGAATTCAATGGACAAACTTACGTAAGAGATTTGACATTACCAAAAGCTAATTGGTATCAAGATCAAAATGGTGATTATCAAGACTATACAGCGAATATTAATTATCAATTAGCGACTCCACTTTCTGTATCAAGAGCTATCAATTTGAGTCAAATCTATCCTCAATCAACACCTATCTCATACTTAATCACAGGTAATATCGCTACAATACACCTGACTCCAACTGAAATCCTTATACAACAGAGCATAGATTTAGACATCTCTGAGGATGGTGACAATAAAAACACATTGAATTGCAGTGATTTACATTGGATTAATAATTTAGAATGGACAACTGGAGATGAGATACATGCAAGCGATACCGTCGTGCTGTGGGGTAAGCTTGCATTCATGGATAAGATGGCACATATGCAAGGATATATCTATCAACATAATCCAGTTACGCATATGCCTATCACTTCTTTCCAATTCAATATAGAAGGAATGAAAATGACATCCACTTGGGAAAGCGAAGCACCTTACTTTAGAGTTCGACTTTATGACAAAAATGGAAAAGTAGTTGCTAATAATATCATCAACAAAAAGACAATCACTGCCACTATGCCTGCTGAGGGAGAGTATATTTTCTATATCCGACCTATGCAGAAAGACAAAAAACAGTTCGCTGGTGCTGCCAAGACCATCCAATTTACTGCTACGACAACGACCGACACCGAACCTATCACTGAAAACACAAAATATGATCTGTATGATTTGATGGGAAATAAAGTAGGAACAATCAACAATAGAAATAATCTTGAATTACAAGATCTTCAACAAGGTGTGTATATCTTAGTCAATAAAAACTCAAAAAAAATATTCATACCATAAAATTATTTGCATATTTACAAAAAAAGCATTATCTTTGCAGCCAAATCACTAAACAAGAAACTTATGTATAAACGAATACTCCTTAAACTTTCAGGTGAAAGCCTCATGGGGACACAGCAATATGGCATTGATCCCCAACGTCTTGCAGACTATGCTAACCAAATTCGCGCTATCGCTAATACAGGCGTACAAGTGGCAATCGTAATAGGTGGAGGTAATATCTTTCGCGGATTGAGCGGTGCACAAAAAGGCTTCGACCGCGTGAAAGGTGACCAAATGGGGATGCTGGCCACAGTCATCAACTCGTTGGCATTATCATCTGCTCTCGAAGCAATCGGTCAAAAAGCACGCGTGATGACCAGCGTACGCATGGAACCTATTGGAGAACTTTATACAACTGACAAGGCACTTCGCCTAATGAGTAAGGGATATGTAGTAATCGTGGCTGGTGGCACGGGTAACCCATATTTCACTACCGATACAGCTTCTGTGCTTCGCGCAATCGAACTCAAGGCAGATGTGATGATGAAGGGTACACGCGTGGACGGCATCTACACCGCCGACCCAGAAAAAGACCCTACGGCTACCAAGTACACTCAAATCACCTATGATGAGATACTTGAGATGAAGCTCAAAGTGATGGACCTCACAGCCATTACCATGTGCCGCGAGAACAATATGCCAATCTACGTCTTTGACATGGACACCGTTGGCAACCTCGAAAAAGTAATGAACGGACAACAAATAGGAACACTTGTAATACCCTGATAATCATGTTAGAACCAAAACAAATTCTGAACGAAGCAGAGGAATTGATGGAATCTGCTGTAATGTATCTTGACGACGCTTTGGCACATATCCGTGCAGGCAAAGCCAGTGGACGAATCCTTGACCCTGTACGCGTGGAGTACTATGGTCAGATGACACCAATCGCCAATGTGGCAACCATCACTACCCCTGATGCACGCACCATCCAAATCCAGCCATGGGAAAAGAAGATGCTGCCAGAGATTGAGCGCGCATTGATCAACTCCAATATCGGTTTGGCTCCAAACAACAACGGCGAGTGCATCCGTCTTATCATCCCACCATTAACCGAGGAGCGTCGTAAAGAGCTCGCTAAGCAATGTAAGGGCGAGGCTGAGAATGCCAAGGTGAGTGTGCGCAACGCACGCCGCGATGCCATTGATACTCTCAAGAAACAAGTGAAAGAGGGATTGCCAGAGGACGTAGAGAAAGATGCGGAAGCTGATGCACAAAAACTTCACGATAAGTTCGTGAAGAAGATCGACGAGATCTACGCAGCGAAAGAGAAAGAGATCATGACCGTGTAATCTCTAAACACAAAATAGTAGCGTAGCGTTCTCCAAACCATAAAAGCACGGCTTTTCATACTGACTATAGCATGGGCATTGGCTATCCCGATGTCTCATGCTATTTCGCTTGATAGCGTAATGAATCTGCCCGCAATGGGGATTCCCGTGGTGATTTATTCACCCGAATCCACGTGGGAGTTTGGTGCCGCAGCGCAGGGGTATTTTTGCCTGCCCAATCAAGAGCGTACCTCTCTTATGCAACTTGATGGTACCTACTCGCTCAATCATCAATGGTACATCAACGCGCAGGGAACGCTCTACTTCGGTAAAAAAAAACATACTAAACAACACTACACAACCCTACACCATACTACACCACCTTCTTGGCAACTGCAGTTCCGCGCGGGCTATAGCGACCGCCCTGCTACCTATTATGGCGTGTATGACGACCCTCATTTCGCCAACGAAGGCAACATGGGCATAGGCATGCTTCGCCAGGGTACACCCTATCAGATGCAGCGCGGATACCTCCATGTGCAAGCACCGATCAGTGTGGGGAAAGATTGGGCAGTAGGACCGATGGCAGACCTGCTCATTGCCCAATACGACATCGCTGGGAAATATAAGACGCCCAGTCCATTGGTGCAAGCGGCATTGGGAGCCGTAGCCCTCTACGACTCACGCGATAACACCTTCTACCCCACCCAAGGTATCTTCTTCAAGTTGTCCGCCGCAGCGGCATGGACCAGCGAAGTGGATATACCAGAGGGGCAACAAGCTGCCATCAATGGGTTGTTGTCGGCGGACCTGAGACAGTTCATTCCGCTGCCGCATAACCTGGTTGTGGCATGGCAGTTGAAGACCCAAATGATGTTGTCGGATTGCTTCATATCGCATATCACCATGTACCCCATGTTGCCACGACTGGGCGGACAAGACGGTCTACGCGGCGTGAATAGCGACATGTTTCGCGACGATATCATGATGGCATTGCAAGCCGAACTGCGCTTCCCAATCTGGAGCATCTTTCGAGGTGCAGTATTCGCAGGCATAGGCGATGTGTACGACTACCACAACTGGCACTGGGCAGTGCCCAAAGTGGGCTATGGCGTGGGACTCCGCGCCGCCATCAACAAGGCAAAAGTAAACATCCGCTTCGATGTTGCCCACAGCAATGTCGATCCGAGATGGAACCATATAAACGCGTATAGCTTCTACCTCACCGCAACAGAAGCGTTTTGACAATAATGAGAGGACTTGTAATCAAATCAACAGGCACGAGTTATGGCGTGTATTTCGAAGACGGAACAACCGCGGATTGCCACGTGAAGGGCAACTTCCGTATTCGCGGTATTCGCTCCACCAATCCTGTGGCGATTGGCGATCATGTGGAAGTGATTCAGGGCGAAGATGGTACTAACTGGATCACCGAACTATACGACCGCAAAAACTACATCATTCGCCGCTCTACCAATCTGAGTTATGCTTCGCATATCTTGGCAGCCAACGTGGATATGGCGGCATTGATTGTGACCATCAATCACCCTAAGACCTCTACCACTTTCATTGACCGTTTCCTCGCTACCTGCGAGGCATACCGTGTACCTGCCTGCTTGATTTTCAATAAGATAGATCTCCTCAGCGAAGAGGAAATGCAGACACTTGCCACCCTTCGCCAACTATACGACTCACTGGGCTATCCTACCTACGCCATCTCGGCATTAAACGACGTATCAACTGTCAACTGTCAATTGTCCACTTTATTCAGCAACCGCATCACCCTTCTTTCGGGCAATTCAGGCGTGGGCAAATCCACCCTTTTGAACGCTATTTTGGGCAAGGACGTTGCTCGCACAGGCGCCATCTCATCAGCACACCATAAGGGTATGCACACCACCACATTCTCCGAGATGTATCCACTCGGCAAAGCGTGGATCATCGACACTCCTGGTATCAAGGGGTTTGGTTTGCTGGACATCAAGAAAGAGGAGGTATGCCATTATTTCCGCGAAATTTTCCGTATGAGCCGCGAGTGTCGCTACTCCAACTGTTTGCACACTGGCGAGCCAGGATGCGCAGTCTATCAGGCAGTTGTAGATGGCAAGATTGCCCTTTCACGCTACGAGAGTTACCTCAGCATCCTTGACGACACCAACGAAGGAAAATACAGATAATACTCATCCGCACCACACAATAACCATACAATAACCACACAATAACCATACAATTCCAATCCTAAATAGAACTATTATGAAACAGATTTTTATCCTTTTGCCTCTGTTGGCAATCACTTTGGTAGGTTGCAATCCTACCCAAAAGAACAATGCTACACAACTGTTAAACCAATCTACACAATCGCTAAACAACGAAGTGATAGACGCCATCATGTCACGCCGCAGCATTCGTCAGTATCACGCTACTCCTGTGGCTCGCGACACCATGATGCAAATCATGACCTGCGGTATCAATGCCGCTAACGGTCAGAACAAACAGTCTTGGGAAGTGCGTATCATTGACAACCCAACCACCATGCAACAGGTTCAAGATCTGATGGTTGCGGGCAATCCTAATCTTCCAGCAGACATGCTACGCGGTTGCATGCGCGGTGCGCCAGTGATGACCTTCATTGCTCGCGACCTCGGTTATGATTTCTCTGCATACGACTGTGGTCTGTTGGCAGGCAACATGATGCTTGCTGCACAATCATTGGGCGTAGGTAGTATCTGTTTGGGCAGCCCTGTTCGCTTTATCAACAATGCAGAGAATAGTGCTGAGATCCTTGATATTCTTGGTTTTAGCGAGAACTACGAACTCTGCCTCTGCGTGGGCTTTGGCTATGCAAACGAATCGCCAGAAGCAAAACCACGCGACATCAACAAAGTGCAATTCGTGGACTAATTTCCCGTTACTAATACTCCTAGCCCTCACATCATCCGTGTGAGGGCTTTTTTTTCGCCTTTCGCCTCTAACCTCTCGTCTCTAACCTAAAAAATGCACTTTTTTTGACGAAAAGTGCATTTTTTCTTTCATACTGACAAGTTTTAGCAGTCTGCTGTAGTAATTTTGCACCGAATTTCAAGAAAGGAGGTGGAAAGTACGCATAAACGACACGACTAATCAAAATTTATAAAAAATAAACCACACATTTGCACATGTGCAAAAAAAATATTACCTTTGCACTCGCGTTGATAAAACCACACTAAACAATACTACACAACGCTACACAATACTAAACGTACGCAAAGCGATCGTTTGAGCGCTAGCGAAATAAGAATACTAACAACACTAAACAATACAACCATGGCAGAAGAAAAGAAAATGCCTTCCCCTGAGAAGCTCAAAGCATTGCAATTGGCAATGGCAAAAATTGATAAAGATTTTGGCAAAGGTGCCATTATGAAACTCGGTGACGAGAAAGTAGAAGACGTACCTGTAATCCCTACTGGCTCAGTAGGTCTTAACCTCGCGCTTGGCGTAGGCGGTTACCCTCGCGGTCGCGTGGTAGAGATCTACGGTCCAGAGTCATCTGGTAAGACCACCCTTGCAATCCACGCAATGGCTGAGGTGCAAAAGCAAGGCGGTATCGCCGCTATCATTGACGCGGAGCACGCTTTCGACCGCTTCTATGCGGAGAAATTGGGCGTGGACACCGACAACCTCCTCATTGCGCAACCTGACTGCGGTGAGCAAGCCCTTGACATTGCTGACGAACTCATCCGCAGCGCAGCCGTTGACCTCGTGGTCATTGACTCTGTAGCCGCCCTCACCCCTAAAGCCGAGATCGAAGGCGATATGGGCGACAATCGTGTCGGCTTGCAAGCACGACTCATGTCCCAAGCGCTCCGCAAACTCACCGCTACTATCAACAAGACCCAAACCACCTGTATCTTCATCAACCAACTCCGTGAGAAGATCGGCGTGATGTTCGGCAACCCAGAGACCACCACCGGTGGTAACGCGTTGAAATTTTACGCTTCTGTGCGCCTCGATATCCGCAAAGCCAGTGCCATCAAAGATGGCGACGAGATCATCGGTAACCAAGTGCGCGTGAAGGTTATCAAGAACAAGGTGGCTCCTCCATTCAAGAAAGCGGAGTTCGACCTCATGTTCAACGAGGGTATCTCCCGCGTAGGCGAGATCGTGGACCTCGGTGTAGATAATGGTATCTTGACCAAATCGGGTTCTTGGTATAGCTACGAAGGCAATAAACTCGCACAAGGTCGAGATGCTGCGAAGAATGTCCTCCGCGACAACCCAGACCTCGCAGAAGAGATCGAAAACAAGATCATGGAAGCGCTCAAAAAATAATCTACAGCGCAGCGATCTACAGGCGCTTGTAGCGCCGATCTACAGCGAGCAAGGCGAGCGATCTACAACGAAGTGCTCTATTCATGAACCAAACAACTCTCATATTATCCCCAGAGAAAGCTTACGACGCGGAGCAACGCTACCGCGTCGTAAAGCGTTCTATAGATGCCCGCCAAAAGCAACTCAAAGTGCACCTCACCGTGCTCACGGATGAGCATGGCGCACCGTTGCCCAAGGACGCACCTATTCCGCTATACGAGCCGCCACATTTCCAAGATGTGCACAACGCCGAGCATAGCGTCGCTATCATTGGCGCAGGTCCTGCGGGTTTGTTCGCTGCACTCACACTCATCGAGCACGGTATCCGTCCTATCATCTATGAACGCGGCAAAGAGGTTGCCGAGCGCAAGAAAGACATTGCCACACTCAATCGCAATCTCGGACTCAATGCCGAGTCCAACTACTGTTTTGGCGAGGGTGGCGCTGGCACTTTCTCCGATGGTAAACTCTTCTCGCGCAGCAAGAAACGCGGCAATATGCAACGCGTCATGGAGCTCTTCCACCACTTCGGTGGCGATGACCGTTTGTTGTACGAAGCCCATGCCCATATCGGTAGCGACAAACTGCCAACGATTATCCGCCGCATGCGCGAGTGCATCCTCGAACACGGTGGCGAGATTCACTTCTCCACCTACGTAGATGAACAACTCTTCCGCAGCCTTATCGCCAATAGCCAATATCCAATAGGCGGAACGCCGTCCAATAGCCCTTCAGGGCGTCCACTCCTTGGCGTCATCCTTGCCATCGGCCACTCCGCCCACGACACCTACCACATGCTCCATGCCAATGGTGTTGCTTTGGCTACCAAAGGTTTCGCTATGGGCGTACGTGCAGAGCACCCACAGGCGCTGATCAATAAACTGATGTACCACGATCCATCGCCTGAACTGATTCGTTTGGTGGGCAATGCATCGTATTCATTGGTAACGCAGGTGCAAGGTCGCGGTGTGTATTCCTTCTGCATGTGTCCAGGCGGACATATCGTCCCTGCGGGCAGTGCATTGAATAGCTGCGTGGTCAATGGCATGTCTGCCAGCCACCGCAACTCTCCTTATGCCAATTCAGGCATGGTAGTCGAGATTCGTCCCGAGGACCTTCTACAATATCCAATAGGCGGAACGCCGTCCAATAGCCAATATCCGCAAGCAGACCCGCTTGCAGGTCTGCGCTTCCAGCAAGAGCTCGAACGCCTCGCGTTCGAACACGGCTCTGCTCCTTCTCTCGCTCCTGCTCAGCGTATGCGCGACTTCGTGGAGGGCAAAGCAAGCAAGACGCTGCCTTCGTGCAGTTATCTGCCTGGCACGGTATCCAGTCGCCTCGACCAATGGCTACCCGAACATATCGGCAAACGCCTACAACAGGGTTTCCGCGATTTCGACCGCAAGTACCGTGGTTTTTTGACCAACGAGGCGGTTATCCTCGGTGTGGAAAGCCGCAGCAGTAGTGCAGTGCGCCTGCCTCGTGACCCAGAGACACTGCAATCCATTTCTACTCCACATCTCTATCCTTGTGGCGAAGGTGCTGGCTACGCAGGTGGCATCACCTCCTCTGCGTTGGACGGCATCAATGTCGCCCTCAAAATCGCCGAGCAAAAAGACTAAGCATTATGTTTACACGAACAATACAATTACTTGGCGAAGATGGCTTTCGTGCGTTGCAGAACGCACGCGTGATACTCTTTGGTGTGGGTGGCGTAGGTGGTTGGTGTGCGGAAGCATTGCTCCGCACGGGCATCGGACACCTCACCATCGTGGACTTCGATAAGGTGGATACCACCAACCTCAACCGTCAAGTGGTGGCAACCCATGAGAATATCGGACAAAGCAAAGTCTTCGAGATGCAAAAGCGTCTTCTCTCTATTGCCCCTCAAGCCGATATCCAAGCCATTGAGCGCCAATACAATGCCAACACTGCCGACACCTTTGACCTCGCGCAGTACGATATCATGGTGGACGCCATTGACATGGTGGAATGCAAAGCCCTGCTGCTCTACCGCGCCACACAAGCGGGCTGCAAAGTGTTTTCCAGTATGGGAGCAGGTCGCAAAACCGACCCACAGAAGATTCGCACCGCCGAGTTCTGGAAAGTACAAGGTTGCCCATTGGCGCGTGCCCTACGCACCAAAATGAAAAAGGCGAACCTATTACCTGCCGCTAAGATTCAATGCGTCTATTCCGAAGAGATTAGTAGCGACCAGGGCACTTTGGCTCCTATAGTCGGAGTCTTCGGCATGACCCTCGCCAGCATAGTGATCAATGACCTGACCCTTGCGCAGAAGTAGCGCAAAAGTAGCGAAATAGTATGGCATAGATTTTGCAGATTCTCTTGCAAGACCAATATGCCTTACTATGAAAATTCTTATTTTATCCTGCAATACAGGCGAGGGGCACAACTCGTGCGCCAAAGCCCTGAAGAAAGCGATGGACAGGCGAGGTATCGCATGCGAGATACAAGATACCTTGGCCCTCATCAGCGACACGCTATCGCAACGAGTCAGCAATGCCTATGTCTATTCCACACGCGGTTCGCTATTTGAGATGGTGTATAAATTGGGCGGTTTTGTGAGCAACAACACCGACTCGCGCCAATCACTCATCTACAGTGCCAACAAACTATACGCCGAGAAACTCTACAACTATATCACTGACAACGATTTCAATGTGGTGGTGTGCGTGCACCTCTTCCCTGCCGAAGCACTTACCGCCCTCAAACGCAACACCCAACTGCATATCCCAACCTATTTTGTGATGACGGACTACACCTGTATTCCGTTTCTGCCAGAGACGGATCTGGACTATTATGTCATCCCGCATGAGCACCTCATTGAGGAGTTTGCCGAGCGCGGTATCCCACGCGAGAAGATTATCCCGATTGGTATTCCTGTGGACGAACAACTTTTCACCACGCGCCAACCGCAACTCCGCGCCCGCTACATGCTTGCCCTGCAAATGGGGTGGGACATTACCACCGCCATAGGGCATTGGTACCTACTGATGTCAGGTTCTATGGGCTTCGGCAATCTGGGCGAACTGGTAGAACAACTACTCCGCACCATCCGCCCTGAAGACCGAGTAATATGCGTTTGCGGTCGCAACGAGGACATGCAACACTCTTTGCAAGAGGCATTTACCGATAATCAGCAACTATGGGTATTGGGCTTCACCGACCAAGTATCGCTCTTGATGGACGCCTCCAATGTGATCTTTACCAAACCTGGCGGCATCACTTCCACCGAAGCCATTGTCAAGCATATCCCACTCATCCACACCACGCCTATCCCAGGCTTGGAAGACCGCAATGCGCACTTCTTCCACCAACATGGGCTATCCTACCACA
Organism: Paludibacteraceae bacterium; assembly: GCA_017556705.1. Lineage (GTDB taxonomy): Bacteria > Bacteroidota > Bacteroidia > Bacteroidales > Paludibacteraceae > Colicola. Next base: position 106,164 of record JAFYMG010000010.1, read on the forward strand.
CCAACGATGTGGCACAGCAGGTGGCAGTCGCCATGCGCCTTTGCCAAGATCAAGCGTATCGCCAACAGATGTTGCGCCAACAACGCGAACATGCCAACACCCGCAGTTCAGATGATGTCATCGATTTGATACTTAGCGAGTATGAAGAAGAAGCAGCAACCCAATAGAACCATCAACCAGAGTCTAAAGCGCATCTACTATGCCCTCTTTGTGCTAACCATCGGCATTGGTACAGGCAATGTAGTTTATCTCTACTACCAACCCAATATCACCATCAATGCGCTGATATTCTGCACATTGCAGTATGTAGTGATATTGGTAATCCTGACTCTGCCTATCGTGCTACGCAAGCGGTTTATGATACAGATTCCGCTAATGATTACAGTGATGTGTGCGCTATTTGGCTTCGTGGCGATGGTGATGGGTGACGGACTGAATTTCTATGGCAAGTACTCGTGGTGGGATTCGGTGTTGCATTTCTTTTCCAGTTGTGTATTGGCATTTGTGGGCTTGTGGATTATCACGATTATCTTCGAGAAGCAAGACCAATTGGTATTGAGCAACAAACTCTTTCTCTCGCTCTATGTCCTAATCTTCGGATTGAGTTGTGGAGCAGTATGGGAGGTATGCGAGTATGCGTATGATGCTTTTTGCGGAACCAACACGCAGCAGTTTATGGCAACCACCACCGCCTCTATCACGACTGCGGAAGATATCCCACTCTGCGGACACGATGCATTGCGCGACACTATGACCGATCTAATCCTCGACCTTGTCGGTAGCCTTTTGATGTCAGTCTATGTCTTCTTCCGCTACGACAAACTCATCGCCATGCACCACACAGCGATTGAAGATAAAGAATAATACACTTTCTGAAAACTTTTTCCTCAGATATCCCTCCGTTATCTCTCCGTAAATGGATTAGAATTGCTCCGCGTAGTTACACCCCTCTCTCCAACGTGAGCAACCATAGCGCGTCCGACCGCGGATGATCGTTCCCCTGCCACAGACGGGGCAACGCATGCCCGCCTTGTCGGCTTTCACCTCATGCACCACTTCCGCCGTCATCTGCTTGAGTTCGTCCAAGAACTGCTGCGCAGTGAAACTACCGCGCTCTATCTCGCGCAATTTCTTCTCCCAACGACCTGTGAGCTCTGCCGACTTGAGCAAAGGAGAGATAATGGTTTGTATCAAATTGATACCCAACTCCGTGGCATGGATATTCTTCTTCTCGCGAACAATATATTTGCGTTGGAATAACTTCTCAATAATCGCTGCACGCGTACTTGGGCGACCTATTCCGTTCTCCTTCATCGCATCGCGCAACTCCTCATCCTCCACCGTCTTACCCGCTGTTTCCATTGCACGCAGCAAGGTAGCCTCGGTATAATACTTCGGTGGTGTAGTAGTCTTCTCCTGCAACTGTAGTTGATGAGGTCCCGACTCGCCTTTCACGAAGGCAGGCAGGCTCTTCTGCTCCTCTTGTGGCTCATCCTCCTGCTTCTCCTTGGCGAAGATCTCGCGCCAACCCATCTTAAGAATCTGGCGACCAGTTACCTTAAAATCCACCTCGCCAGCCTTTGCCAACACGGTCGTATTCGAAACCTCACAATCAGGATAGAACGCCGCAATAAAACGCAACGCTACTAGGTTATACACCTTGCGCTCTAAGTCCGAGAGGTTGTCTGGTCGTTGTCCCGTAGGGATGATAGCATGGTGATCAGTAACTTTCTTGTTATCAAATACTTTCTTCGATTTTGGCAAACTCTCCGCACCTTTCTTTCCGTCCGCCTTCAATGGCAACAGTGGTGCCACCTGTAGGAAATAATCCTTTATCCCCTGCAAGGTCGCAGGCACCTTCGGATAAATATCATCGCTCAGATAAGTAGTATCCACACGCGGATAGGTGGTCACGTGCTTCTCATACAAACTCTGTATCACTTTCAGTGTATCATCCGCCGACAGACTAAACTTCTTGTTACACTCTACCTGCAACGAGGTCAAGTCAAACAATCGAGGCGCAAACTCAGTGCCTTTTTTCTTCTCTACCGAAGTAATCTCCAATGGCAGATCCTTGATTGAATCCACCAATGCTTGCCCATGCTCCAGCGAAGTAATTGCATAATCATCCTCCTCTACAGGCAATTGCGCCGAAAAAGTTGTATCGCGATAAATCGTCTTCAGTTCCCAATAGGTGCGTGGTACAAAATGCTCAATCTCATGCTGACGCTTAACAATCAACGCTAAAGTTGGTGTCTGTACACGTCCAATACTCAGTACCTGACGGTCCTTACCCACACCTTTTGCATAACGCAACGTGTACGCGCGCGTAGCATTCATGCCTAGTAGCCAATCACCAATGGCGCGCATCATACCTGCCTCGTAAAGGCGTTGGTACTCACTTTGATCTTTCAACTTCTGAAATCCCTCTCGTATCGCATCTTCGGTCAGCGAAGAAATCCACAATCGCTTCACGGGTACCTTGCAGCCCGCCTTCTGATACACCCAGCGTTGTATCAACTCTCCCTCTTGCCCAGCATCACCACAGTTGATTACTTCATCTGCCTTGGCTATTAGGTTCTTGATCGTATTAAATTGCTTCTGCACACCCTTGTCATCCGTGACCTTGATACCAAATCGCGTAGGCACCATAGGCAACGATGACATGTTCCAACCCTTCCATTGCTCGCTATATTCGTGCGGATCAAGCAACGCGCAGAGATGGCCAAAAGTCCATGTCACTTGATAACCATTGCCCTCCATAAAACCGTCGTGCTGGGTATTAGCTCCCAGCACGCGCGCTATATCTCGTCCTACGGACGGTTTCTCCGCAATACAAACAATCATCCTACCTAATTGAACTACAATTTATAGAATTTGCCACCATTTTTTAGATTGTTGAGCCCAACTATAACTCACTCTCTTAGCATCCACACCATTCAACACCGCCAACATCTTTGGCAAACGTTGCTGCGCATTTATTTGGTTAACAAAATCTATCATATCAAAAGTAGTATGATTAGTACGAACTACATAAACTGTCATATCTACCAAACTACTCAGTAAGAATGTATCACTTATCAAAGCAGTTGGTGCAGAATCAACTACCACATAATCATATTTTTCACGCAATTCTCCAAACAAGGCTGCAACTCGACCACTTTGCAATAACTCACTAGGATTTGGAGGTAATACTCCCGCTGGAATAATGTCCAATTTATTCATAGAAGAACCCACAACCAAATTATCCAACGCATCTACTTCAGCCGACAAATAATTAGTCAAATGACCTTGAGATGACAAATCCAAATACGTTGCCAATGTTGGTTTGCGAAAGTCCATTTCCACCAATACGACTCGCTTACCCAACAATGCCATTGACGCTGCCAAATTACTTGCCACATATGATTTACCTTCGTCATTTACACTTGATGTCACTAAGACAACTGGAGATTTCACTTCCGTAGGTTGCAAAAAACAAATATTTGTTCGTAATGTTCGGAACAACTCTGCCGAAACCGAACTTTCACCATCACGAACAACTACTGCTCCACCTTTGTCATGTGCCACCACACCCGCTAGCGGAATCTCCAACCTTTTCTCCAAATCTCTAAGATTACCTGTTATTCGAGTGCTTAACATATCATGCAAAATCATGATACTAAAAGGGAATCCTATTCCGAAGAAAAGACAGGCCAATACATAATATTTCCAATTCGGACTCAAAGGATTCGGATTAAATTGAGGAGCAGCAATTATCTTAGCAGGAGGTATAGCGGCCACCAAACTCAATGCATTTTCTTCACGCTTCTCATAGAGGAAAAGATAGAGTTTTTGTTTCATCAACTTTGTACGAACCACCTCTTTATATTGCTTAATTTGTGCGGGAGCATCTTCGCGCCATTCATCTGCCAAGTAGAAGCGTTTATCCAAATCATTCTTTGCTATCAGCAGTGTCTCACGCACACTTTGCATAGTTGCAATCACATTCGAACGCATCATATTCAAGCGGCTATTCATCTGATTCAATACAGGGTTAACACCTGATGCAGAACGTTCAATACGCATCTTATTTAATAGCAAGTAATTGTATTCTGTTATTAAAGCAATCAATGCAGGATCTGTAATACCCAAATTAGCTGGAATCAATTGATCCTTATTATTGTCATCCTTCACAAACTCCATCACAAACTGCACTAAATTCAATTGCGTCTCAACCTCTACCAACTGTTTCCGAAACTCTGCATTCTCCTGCAAGAACAAACCAGCCTCTTCATCCAAATCTACTATTCCATTCGCCTCCAGATAACGTACTTCTTCCTGTTCTGCCTCTGCTAATTCCTTCTCTATTCGTACTAAGCGCTCATCAAGGAATGCTGATGTATTTTGCGCCATGATAGTCTTATCCCTCACAGATTCTGAATTATATAATGCTATCAACTCACGAATAAAATCTCTGCTACGACTAGGCATATCAGTCATAGTAGAAAGTACTATCACATTCGACTCCTTCTTGACTTTTGCCACTTGATATATTTCGCGATAGAGATTTACTAATGGTAAGCGAGGAGTCGTTTTGATATAATAACAATCACCCACCTCTACAGCATCAGTTTTGTGAATATCAAAACGTAACGTTGTCGCACAAGTTTCAAAAGGTTCCGTCAAATCTTTTACCTTGTGTCGACTTCTCATAAAACGGCCATATTTGACACGTACCAAATAATCGTTCTTACGAACTTTTATTGAGATTTTTGTAGTTCTTTGAGTAGTATCTAAAAAGGCAGAAGGATAAACTACCGACAAATCACGACCTGGATACTGCCCCTTCCATTTCAAACCATCTTTCTTGCGATATTCAGTTAGCAAATCCAACTTGTCTATTACCTGAAGCATTAAATCGCGAGATGTCATGATTTGCATCTCATCCTCAACGGCAGCACCACCACCAAAGCCCAATACATTCATCAATTCTGCTTGGGGAAGCATTGACTTTGCATCTTTCTCACTTAGTGTAATCTCTGCATCAACTAGATACTTTTTTGTCGTTGAAAAATAACGCCACGTGCCGATTGAGCCAATAATCACACAACTCAACACAAACCAATACCAATTCTTCAATATACGCGTTAACCATGCGCGAAAATCTACCTCTTTATTTTCTAGTGCCATACTTGTACTTTTGCGTTTACGAATTACATAATTTTATTACTCACTTTCTTTATCACTACCTACGGAGAGTACAGAAACAACAACAGTTGCCGCACTTGCTACTGTTCCTACCATACTCAACCACAAGCCAATTGACTGATTGCTAGTTGTACGAGCTTGGTTAGGTTCTACATACACCACATCATTCTGTTGCAAATAAAAATAAGGTGACGTAAAGATATCATCGGAACGAAGATCCAAACGAGCAAACTCTACCTTTCCATTATTCTCACGAGTAATCAACACATTGGATCGATTAGCATACTGTGTCAAGTCGCCCGATAAGCCAAGAGCTTCCAACAATGTCATGCGGCCATTATTCAAAGGATAAGTTCCTGGCCGTTTCACCTCTCCTAATACTGTTACACGAGCATTCAAAAAACGCATCGTCACTATAGGATCTACCACTTGACCTTGCAACTTGTCTTCTATCAAACCTATCACCTCAGATTGTCTCAAACCAACTACATACAATTTACCCAATACAGGAAAATCTATGTATCCCTCTTCATCAACTGTATAATATTGAAACGACTGTGTCGAAGGAACCGTAGAACTTGCTGGAGACTCATAAGAAACAGTCGGCAAATTATAAGGTGATACTGCCTCTGGGTCCAACGCAGTTACAGTGATAATCAGCGCATCGTTTATCTTCACACGAGGCTCTGGTTGAGGTTTCATTGTTTTGTTAATCTCTTCCGCACTTTCTGGCGTTACTGTCCGAAAAGCAATCAGTTGCTTATTCGAAATACACGAACACATCAACGCTACCAATGCAAATAGCACAAAGAAACTACTTTTTCTTAACATAATATATCGCGATTTTAAATATTTTCCTAATCAAAAGCCCGCAAAGGTACTACTTTTTTTTAACATAACCAAATCTCCCATCATTTTTATTCTCTTTTATCAGTTTTTAGTTAATTTAATTAGTAACTAGTATATCTTTAGGATAACTTTAGGACGAGAATAATAAACAATCCTAATAATCAAACTGCCTTTTTATAAAAAAAATCACAAAACATTTGGTCAATCAAAAAAAAAGTAGTACCTTTGCACGCTTTTTCGGCTTTTGGGCTCCAAAGTAGCGCTGCTGAGGGGACGGATGATACCTATTTGGGGTATGCCAACGTCGAGGACTCCGCATCTCGCCTGACCGATGTAAATCATTAAAAAACATTTAACAAATGTACGCAATTGTAGAAATGCAAGGCCTCCAATACAAGGTTGAGGCTGGCAAAAAGCTCTTTGTTAACCGCATCGCTACCACAGAGAAAGGTGCTGAGTTGACATTCGACAAAGTGCTTCTCGTTGACAACAACGGTGAAGTTAAAGTAGGTACCCCAGTTGTAGAGGGTGCTAAAGTGGTTTGCGAAGTACTCGACAACGAGTGCCGCGGCGAGAAAGTTCTCGTTTTCCACAAAAAACGCCGCAAAGGCTATCGTAAATTGAACGGCCATCGTCAAGATTTGACCAATCTCGTTGTTAAAGAGATCGTGTTGGCTTAATTGTTTAACCTTTTTAAAAGCAAAGTTTAAGAGATATGGCACATAAGAAAGGTGTCGGTAGTTCGAAGAACGGCCGTGAATCAGAAAGCAAACGACTTGGTGTAAAAATCTTTGGTGGTCAATTCGCTAAAGCTGGTAACATCATCGTACGTCAACGTGGTACTGTACACAACCCAGGCGAGAACATCGGTATGGGTTCTGACCACACTCTTTTCGCTCTTACAGATGGTATCGTATGCTTCCAAAAGAAGCGTAACAACAAATCATACGTTTCCATCCAACCGATTGCAGAGGCGTAATCGGCAAGAGAAAACTAACCCTAATTTCTCCTTCCGATTGCTTCGGCAGTTGGCAGGAGAAATTTGTTTTTATGAATTCATAATTCAAAATTCATAACTCAGAATTCGTATGCTTACACTCAAACAAATATACGACAACAAGGCAGCCGTTATTGCTGGCTTAGAAAAGAAGCATTTTACAAATACTGCAGAGACCATTGAGCAAGTTATCGCTCTAGACACCGAGCGCAAAGTTGCACAACAAAAGAAGGATGCTGCTTCTGCGGAGATGAACAAAATCTCTAAGTCTATTGGCGCGCTCATGGCACAAGGCAAAAAAGAGGAGGCAGAGGCCGCCAAAGCGCAAACTAGTACACTCAAACAAGCCATCCCTGGCTACGAGCAAGAAATGGCAAAAGCAGAAGAGGCATTAACCTCCCTTCTTCTCACTATCCCTAACGTGCCATACGACCTTGTACCAGAGGGCGGAAGTGCAGAAGACAACCTCGTGGTAAAAATCGGCAATTGGGCTAACCAACCAATGATGGACGCACTCGCTCAAAACGGCACTATCGCCATCCGTGATTGGGATACTACTACCGACGAACAACTTGCAAACAACGACAAACTCCCACACTGGGAATTGGCGAAGAAATACAACCTCATAGACTTTGACCTTGGCGTTAAAATCTCAGGTGCAGGTTTCCCTGTATATATAGGTTTAGGCGCACGCCTGCAACGCGCGTTAATCAACTTCTTCTTAGCAGAGGCAAACAAAGCAGGATACACCGAGATCATGCCTCCTACAGTGGTCAATCAAGCTAGTGGCTACGGCACAGGTCAACTCCCTGATAAAGAGGGACAAATGTACCATTGCCAGTTGGATGATCTCTACCTTATCCCTACAGCAGAGGTACCAGTTACCAATATCTACCGCGACGTGATTCTAGAAGAGGCACAACTGCCAATCAAGAACTGCGCCTACACCCAATGCTTCCGTCGCGAGGCAGGATCATATGGCAAGGACGTACGTGGACTTAATCGTTTGCACGAATTCAGCAAAGTTGAGATCGTACGTATCGACACCCCTGAACATTCAGACGCTAGCCACAAAGAGATGCTCGAGCACGTAGAAGGTCTTCTGCAAAAACTCGAACTCCCATACCGTATTCTTCGCTTGAGCGGCGGAGACATGTCTTTCACCGCTGCACTCTGCTATGACTTTGAAGTATATTCTGAAGCACAACACCGCTGGTTGGAAGTGTCTTCAACATCTAACTTCGACACCTATCAAGCCAACCGTTTGCACTGCCGTTATCGCCGTGCTGAAGACAAGAAAGTCGCTTTAGCTCACACACTTAACGGTTCTGCTCTTGCTCTCCCTCGCATCGTAGCTGCTCTCCTAGAGAACAACCAAACACCTGAGGGTATCCGCATCCCAGCAGCGCTCCAACCATACATGGGTTGTGACTTGATAAAGTAAGAAAAATAACGTCATAAAATCAAATCGCACATTTTGTAAGGCAAACCCTTGCATATGTGCGATTTTTTTTGTAACTTTGCACCCAAATTAATTTGGGTGATTATGATAGAGATTTTAAAATACTGTATTCCTGCCCTTTGTGTCCTTTTAGCGACATGGATTGTCATGCACAAGTTCTACAAAAGTGAGACAGAAAAACGTCTTTGGGAACTCAAGCAAATTTCACAAAAAGAAATTTCTCCCCTTCGCATGCGCGCATACGAGCGTTTGAGTTTACTACTTGAGCGCACAACACCCGAGCATATGCTCATTGATCTCAATTTGGTAGAGATGACTCCTCTGCAGGTGCAAGCACATCTCATACAGACTATCCGTCAAGAGTTTGACCATAATCTCAGCCAGCAGATTTATGTTAGTAACGAGGTGTGGAGTATGATTGACAACGCCAAGCAACAGACAGTAGCCTTCGTGAATAGCATTGCCCAACAAATGCCAGTTGGAAGTAGTGCGTTGGACTACGCGAAAACGCTCATTACAGCCTATCGCACCAACGGTGACACACCAAATGAAATTGCATTACAAGCTCTCAAAGACGAAGCAAAGAAATTAATCTAATGCAGACGAAGTGGTATATATTAATTTGTTTGATTATAGGACTTGCAGCCTGTGAGCCCGAAACTACTTGCCACCAAGAGTTGGACTCAGCAGTACAAATCACCTTGTCGGCAGATTCAATCACTTCGGCAGGCGACACCGCATACTATGCCCAATGGGATAGCGTAACCGTGGTTGGCATCGGTAGCGACATCGGTATGCAAGGCAAGGGTGTCAAAGTCATGGGACTAGAGTTGCGACCTGACACCAGTCTGACAGCCTACCTGATGCTCTATCACAATCAAATAGATACACTCTATATTCAGCACACCCCTCGTCAGCAGTTTATCAGCATGGCTTGTGGTTGTGCAGTATATCACACCATTACCGCAGCATGGTCAAGTGATCCACGTGTGGACAGCGTAAGTATCATCAACGCGAGTGTAGAAACTGTTGCACAAGACAATCTTTGTATTTACCTGCATGAATAGACTATTGCTCATAGTAACCCTCTGTTGTCTCGCATTATGCGCGAGCGCACGCGAGTATGCAGACACAGCTGTATACCAGGGTTTGAGCGTGAAGTTGGATATTGGCAACTCCGTTCTCGAGTTGGCACGTTCGGCAGGAAAGATACAAAGCTATGAAGCAGCCATTAATGTGCGCCTTGCGAAACGCTTCTACCCTACCCTTGAAGCAGGATATGCCATGGCGGAGCGTGGTGCAGATGGTGGAATGCACAAAGGGCAAGGTGGCTTTGGTCGCTTGGGTATGGATTTGGCGGTGGTAAAGAAAGGTGCATCGGAGAATAATATGCTGGTTGGTTTGCGCTTTGGTGGTGCGTACCAAAACTACGACCTTACGAATGTCAAGTTGCACAGTGAGTATTGGGGAGAACAACGACTGAACTTCTACGACCAGCAACGTTTTGACTGTTGGGGCGAGATTGTGGCGGGTTGTCAGGTGCAAGTGTACAAGGGTTTTCAGATGGGATGGTATATTCGTATGAAACTTCTATTCACCCGCAATGCCAAGGAGGGAGAAGTGATGCCATACTATATTCCCGGTTTGGGTTTCCGAAAAGATTTCCAATGGGGATTCAACTACTACCTCGCTTATAAATTTTAACAACGCTTATAATAAACTAACGATACAATCATGAACTCAAAACAACTAATGACAAAAGCGGCAGACAACATTCGTATCCTTGCCGCAGCAATGGTCGAGAAGGCCAAGAGTGGACACCCAGGTGGCTCAATGAGTGGAGCAGACTTCGTACAAGTGCTTTACTCTGAGTTTCTCATCCACGATCCAGAGAACCCATGTTGGGAGGCGCGCGACCGCTTCTTCCTTGACCCTGGTCACATGTCACCAATGCTCTATGCACAACTCTGCATGACAGGTCACTTCACCATGGACGAACTCAAGCAACTCCGTCAATGGGGCAGTGTGACTCCAGGTCACCCAGAGCGTAACGTAGAGCGCGGCATCGAGAATACCTCTGGTCCTCTTGGTCAAGGTCACACGTTCGCAGTCGGTGCAGCTATTGCTGCTAAGTGGTTCAATGCTCGTTATGGCGAGATCCACAACCCAACCATATATGCTTTCATCTCCGACGGTGGTATCCAAGAGGAGATTAGCCAAGGTGCTGGTCGTATGGCAGGTCACCTCAAGCTAGATAACCTCATTATGTATTACGACTCCAACGAGATTCAGCTCTCCACTTCTTGCAACGAGGTGTCTTCTGAGAATGTAGCCATGAAGTACGAGGCATGGGGTTGGTATGTGCAAGACATCGACGGTCACGATCCTGACGCTATCCGCCAAGCTATCATCAACGCACAAAATGAGAAGAATCGTCCATCGCTCATCATTGGTCATACCTCTATGGGTAAGGGTTGCGTGAATGCAGAAGGCGCAAGTTGGGAGGGCAAAACTTCTACCCACGGTCAACCACTCAGCAAGTCTGGCGCAAGCTTTGAGGCTACTGTCAAGAACCTTGGTGGCGACCCAGAGAACCCATTCCAAATCTTCCCTGACGTACAAGCACTCTTCGACAAACGCGCTGAGGAACTTCGCGAGATTACCAACCAACGCTATGCAGCTTATCATGAGTGGAAAGAGGCTAATCCATTGGCTGCCAACGAGTACGAGACCTTCATGAGCGGAGAAACTCCTTGTCTTGATTGGAGTTTGCTCCAACAAAAAGATAATGTCGCTACCCGTACCGCTTCGGCATCTGCTCTCTCTTTCCTTTCTGAGCATGTCGGCAACATGATTGTATCCTCCGCTGACCTTTGCAACTCAGATAAGACCGACGGTTTCCTCAAACATACCCATGTCATCACAGCTGATGACTTCACTGGTCGTTTCCTCCAATCAGGTGTAAGCGAGCTCACCATGGCTTGCGTCTGCATCGGTATGGCACTCCACGGCGGTATCATTCCTGCCTGCGGTACTTTCTTCGTCTTCTCTGACTACATGAAGCCTGCTATCCGTATGGCTGCGTTGATGGAGATTCAGATGATGTTCGTTTGGAGCCACGACGCTTTCCGCGTAGGTGAAGATGGCCCAACCCACGAGCCAGTAGAGCAAGAGGCACAAATCCGCCTCATGGAGAAACTCCACAACCACTCTGGCCGTCCAAGCGTGATGGTACTCCGTCCTGCTGACGCAGAGGAGACTACTGCTGCATGGAAGATGGCGATGGAGAATATCTATACCCCTACTGCGCTTATCCTCTCACGCCAAGATGTAGCTTCTGTGCCTAACACCTCAGAGACAGGCGTGAAGAAAGGTGCGTATATCGTAAGCAAGGACGAGAACCCACAAGTGGTGATGATCGCTTCTGGTAGTGAGGTTTCTACATTGATGGCAGGTGCCGAACTCCTCCGCGCCGAGGGCATTCGCCTTCAAATCGTAAGCGTACCTTCTGAGGCTATCTTCCGTCAACAAGACAAGGCTTACCAAACTGAGGTTCTCCCACAAGGCGTAGCTCGCTTTGGTTTGACCGCCGGTCTGCCATGCAACCTCGAAGGTCTTGTAGGTGAGCACGGTACCGTTTGGGGACTCAACTCCTTCGGCTTCTCCGCTCCATACAAAGTACTCGACGAGAAACTCGGCTTCACCGCAGAGAATGTGTATAACCAAGTAAAAGCGCTCCTCTAAACACTAAACAGTAGCGCCATGGGCGCGTTCACTAAACATTAAAATTATGGACTATAATTTTTCCGAAATAGAAAAGAAATGGCAAGCCGAATGGGCGAAAGCAGGTACTTACCGCGTAAGTAACCAAAGCGACAAAAAGCCATTCTATGTGCTTGATATGTTCCCTTACCCATCGGGCGCAGGGTTGCACGTAGGTCACCCTCTCGGTTATATCGCCAGCGACATTTACAGCCGTTACAAACGCCTACAGGGCTTCAATGTCCTCCACCCAATGGGCTTTGACTCCTACGGTTTGCCTGCGGAGCAATACGCTATCCAGACAGGTCAACACCCAGAGAAAACCACCATGGAGAATATCGCTCACTATATTGAGCAACTCCAAAAGATTGGTTTCAACTACGATTGGGATCGCGAGGTGAAGACTTGCAACCCTGACTTCTACAAGTGGACACAATGGGCATTTATCCAAATGTTCAACTCCTACTTCGATACCTCTTTGCAAAAGGCACAGCCTATCAGCAAACTGATTGAGAAGTTCGAGCAAACCGACCCTACTTGGGCAACCCTCTCTGAGACAGAGCAACAAGAGCGCCTTATGAACTATCGTATCGCCTATCTCGCTGATACTAAGGTAAACTGGTGCCCACAACTCGGTTGTGTGCTTGCCAACGATGAGGTGAGCGAAGGCCTCTCTGTTCGTGGTGGCTACCCTGTAGAGCAACGCGTCATGCGCCAATGGAACCTCCGCGTGAGTGCCTATGCGCCACGCCTGCTCCAAGGTCTTGATACGGTTGATTGGACCGACTCCCTCAAAGAGACCCAACGCAACTGGATCGGTCGCAGCGAAGGTGCAGAGATGCGCTTTGCTATCAAGGGTCAAGACGAACCATTCACTATCTTTACCACTCGAGCAGATACCGTTTATGGTGTGACCTTCATGGTACTGGCACCAGAGAGTGAATACGTAGCTCGCGTGACTACCGAGGAGCAGAAAGCAGAGGTAGAGGCGTACCTGCGAATGGTGAAGAACCGTACCGAGCGCGAGCGTATTGCTGACCGCCGTGTGACGGGTGTCTTCACTGGTTCGTATGCCATCAACCCGCTCACAAAAGCTGAGATACCTATCTATATAAGTGACTATGTATTGAGCGGTTACGGCACAGGCGCTATCATGGCGGTGCCTGCACACGATAGCCGTGACTATGCGTTCGCTAAGCACTTCAACTTGCCTATCATCCCACTCATTGAGGGGGCAGATGTCAGCGAGCAAAGCTTTGATGCTAAAGAGGGCGTGATGATCAATTCCTGCTTCCTCAACGGCATGCAAGTGAAAGACGCTATCCAAGCGATGAAAGAGCATATTACCAATACCGGTCTTGGTCGCGTGAAAGTGAACTACCGCCTTCGCGATGCGGTCTTCAGCCGCCAACGCTACTGGGGCGAACCTTTCCCTGTATATTACAAGGACGGTATGCCATACATGCTCCCAGAAGAGTGTTTGCCACTCCTCTTGCCTGAGGTGTCTGACTTCAAACCTACTACCACAGGCGAGCCACCTCTCGGCAATGCCGACCTCTGGGCGTGGGACGAGAAGAATAACCAAGTAGTGAGCAAATCGCTGATTGATAATGTATCAGTCTTCCCACTCGAGCTTTGCACTATGCCAGGTTTTGCAGGTTCGTCTGCGTACTACCTCCGCTATATGGACAACCACAACGACGCTGCGCTTGTAGGCAAAGAGGCCAACGATTATTGGCGTCAAGTCAACCTCTATATCGGTGGTACCGAGCACGCTACAGGTCACTTGATTTATAGCCGTTTCTGGAACAAGTTCCTCTTCGATCTCGGTTATATCTGCGAGGACGAACCATTCCGCAAACTCATCAACCAAGGTATGATCCAAGGTCGCTCTAACTTCGTTTATCGCTATATTGGCGAAGGCGCAACGGGCAACCTCTTCATCAGCTACAACCTCATCGACAACCCAGAGTACAAAGATAAAGTTCAACCTATCCATGTGAACGTGAATATCGTCAAGAACGATGTCCTTGACATCGATGCCTTCCGTAACTGGATGCCAGAGTTCAAGAATGCGGAGTTCATCTATTCGGATGGTACTACCGACATTGACAACCCTTACATGGGTACTCCTACCGACAAGCAATACATTTGCGGTTGGGCGGTAGAGAAGATGTCTAAGTCTATGTTCAATGTGGTGAACCCAGACGATGTGGTGGCTAAGTACGGTGCGGATACTTTGCGCTTGTATGAGATGTTCCTCGGTCCTTTGGAGATGTCCAAACCTTGGGATACCAACGGTATCGATGGCGTACACCGTTTCTTGCGTAAGTGGTGGAACATGTTCGAGACCCTCTCTAACGACGAACCAACAGCAGAGGAGTTGCGCAGCTTGCATAAGCTCATCAAGAAGATCACATGGGATATTGAGAACTTCTCGTTCAACACTTCTATCCCAGCCTTCATGATTGCGCAAAACGAGTTGCAAGCCCTCAAGTGCAATAAGGTCGAGATTCTCAAAACCTTCGCTATCTTGCTCGCTCCATACGCTCCACATATTGCCGAAGAAGCATGGCATCTCTGTGGTGAAACAACTTCTGTTTGCCACGCTGAGTGGCCAGCCTGCAACGAAGCATACTTGGTAGAAGCTACTCAAAAGTACCCTGTTCAGTTCAATGGTAAGGTGCGCTTTACGATTGAGGTGGCAAAGGACACTCCACGCGAGGAGGTTGAGAAGATTGTTATGGCTCACGAGCTGACCGCCAAACAATTGAACGGCGCCGCTCCAAAGAAAGTGATCGTCGTTCCAGGCAAGATTGTCAATATCGTGATGTAAGGTTACACCTTATATATAATAATAGAGCACTCCGATTTGGAGTGCTCTATTATTTTTCACAATTTCAATTTCACAGTATTTTATTTCCCTTTTTTGCTTTCTTGTGATCATGGGGCTTATTTAACATCTTTAACATATCAAATGTTGATAGTCCATTATGTTTCTTCTTTGATAAATCAGTGGATTTTTCCACAACACCACCTATACCTTGAGCATTCATATTCAAAACAACTTTATCTAATGACATAAAGTTCATGTCAACAAGATTACTATAATCGTCATTCGGAACAATTACTTGATAGCCGATGGGATCCCCATTACTATTTTTAGGAATCACATAAACAACTCCATTTATTTCTGTAAGTTCAACATCTTTAATTGAGGATTGACGGAAATTACGATAATAAGCAGGATAGCCACTTACTGTAACTGTATAATAAACTCTATTACCACGATTTAATGACTCTATTTGATATTGAGCAGCAACTAAAACATCAGCTTTCATTGGTAGGAGAGCACTGTAAATAGCATTGTTTATTAGATCTTCTTTATCAACTGTTTTTTGAAGATCTTTCTGAATATCATATCGATACTCACCAGTCACTTTGTTGGTTTGAATATCCAAATCTGCTAAAACTAAATCTGTTTTAGGGAGTACTGTTTTTGCTGAAGATACTGTTCTAGATAAACTACATGATGCAGTCAAAACCGTCACTGCAAGCAATAAAATAATGTTTTTTCTCATGATAGTATGCCACTTTCAATCCGTTGGCAGCGGTTTTAAAGTTTTTATTAATTTTTCTTTGCACCGACACTTCGGTGCGGATTATTGGCGGTTTTATCCTTTCCGCCTGCAAAGTTAGTATTTTTTATTTACATACACAATATTTTTCAATTTTTCTTCCCAAAAATTTGTATATCTCATTCAAAAGCAGTACCTTTGCAACTCCTCGTAGATTATTAACTGTATATTAACTATATATTAGTGATATATTAGTGATAAATTAGTTATTTTAATCTATTCGCAAACCATTTTAAAACTCAAAATTATTAATCCAAAATTAACATATTTTATGGCAGAAATCACCTTTATCGCCCCCGTAGAAACCATCAAGGGAAAACTCCAAAACCGAGACAAAACCATCTTTCGTCGCAAACGCATTTTCGATGCGAACGGACATGTTATTGGGCAACTATCGCAAGAAGCTTACATTGTAAAAAATCCTCGTGATTGGAAGAAAACCCCTCCAAAAGGTGCTGAAAAACAACGCATTGACAATTGGACTGCGGCCTGCCAACAAGTGCAAGAAATCAAAAAAAATCCAGAGTTACTTGCTCAATGGAAACAACGTTTCGAAGCTCAATTCTCCCATGGTGAAGCCGATGCACCTATTGATCCACGAACCCATAAGCCTAAAATATATTTCCGCTTCGATTGTTTCATCCGCGCAGCCATATTCCGTAAATTGCAAAAGCAATCTAATCCCCAATAACTCGCAAAATCCCACAACACTCATATCGCAGGAGCCTGATAGCAGTCCCACTTCCAACAGAGAAGCGATTTATTATGAAAGCAGTTTACATCCACGGTTTTGCGGGGTCCATCCACTCCGACACCATCACCAATTTCCGAAAATACTACCCAGACCTCGAATGGTGTCCACTTGAGGTCAACCACCTTGTGGACGAATCCGTCAAGAAAATCAACGATTTCATCGCAGCCACCCCAGACGTCAAATACCTGATTGGCAGTTCATTAGGAGGGTTCTATGTGTTGTGTGCCGACTTTGCAGGGAAGAAGATTGTGATCAATCCTGTTTTGAATCCAATGTCTTCATTAAAAAAGGCAGTGGGTGTAAATAAATACCGCGGTCGCCGCGAGAATGGCGAAACAGAGTTTAAGCTCACCATGCAGGACCTCTTTCGTTTCAAGGCATTCAAACCAAAGGACACGCCCGAAACCATTTGTCATTACACCCCGCATGATCCAAACTTAGGGGAAGATATCAAGCGTGAATATCAAAAATTCTTTGCGCGCGCCGAAATGACATCGCATCTACGCAATCACTTCACAGATGAACACTATATTAAGCATAAACTGAAAGATGCATTATAAAAAAACACTTCCCCATCAACTGATGAGGAAGTGATTTTTTTTATTTTTGTGTATTAATTAACCTTTCTCGTTGTAATCAGCGTTGAGGAGGTTCATCGCTTTCAAGAATTTAGCGATGAAAACGATAGGACCAACACCAATCAATGCGCCAACAACAGACCACAACCAGAATGTAGATGCGCTGAAGTCATAAGCGATACCGCGTCTATGCAACTCTGCACCCATACGATTAGCCAATTTGTGGAACCATACGAATGGCAAGATACCAAGAGTAAATGGTGACAAAACGAGAACCCAAACATAATCCATAGTTTTTAAACCATCGTGTGGACCTGCCACTGCATTGATCTCATCAGCAATCTTAAACATTACAACCAATGGATAAATACCCAAAGTAATAGGGCTCAAAAGAATGAACTTCCACCAACTACGACTGGTTGGCAATTGTTTTCTAACTTCCATAATAATTAGATTTTAGTTAATTGTGCCTACTCTTTAACGGATTTTCGGCATTTTCCGCACATATTTAATTGTGTTTCTTGACGTTTTTCCAGGGAACCATATCATTCAACGGCAAAGGTACAACATTTTTATGAAATCTGCAACATTTTGTTCAAAAAAAAATGTTTTTTTTGATTAAAAGGGCATTTAGTGGAACAAAATTGATAAAAAAAAAGCAAAAATGTCGTTTCACTTGCTTATTCAAGATTTTTGTAGTACCTTTGTCAGTTAATTTGAAATTCAAAGAATTTACATACATCAATGAAAGTACTTAAGTTTGGAGGAACCTCCGTCGGTTCGGTAGAAAGTATTCGTCAGATTCAGCACATCATTGGTCAGCAGACCGAAGATTGTGTGGTAGTTGTGAGCGCCTTGGGCGGAATTACAGACCAGTTGCTGAAAGCAGCACAGTTGGCCTTGCAAGCAGATGAGACGTATATGGAAGTCTATCAACAGATTAGCCAGCGCCATTTGGATATGGCAAACTCACTGATAGACAACACAACTATGCGACAGATGCTCTGTCATGAGTTGGAGGGAATACTCGAAGAGTTGCGTTCGATTTTATTTGGTGTACATTTGGTGAAAGATCTAAGTGCAAAATCAGAAGCCGTGATTGTAAGCTATGGCGAGCAGCTCAGTAGCCGTATAGTAACCGCAGCATTGCCAGGTGCGGTGCGCAAAGATTCATTGCAATTTATCCGCACCGACCGCAAGCAAGGGCAAGTATTGCTTGACACCGAACTCACCGAAAAACTAATACATCAGGCCTTTTCTCCACGACCACATCTGGCCGTTTGTCCAGGTTTTATCTCGCGTGATAGTCAAACCGACGAAATCACCAACTTGGGGCGTGGAGGTAGCGATTACACCGCTTCAATCTTAGCGGCTACCTTAGGTGCAGAGGTACTGGAGATATGGACCGATGTCAATGGCTTCATGACAGCTGATCCTAGATTGATTCCTAACGCATATACTATCAAGAGCTTAAGTTATGTGGAAGCATCCGAGTTATGCCACTTCGGAGCAAAAGTAGTGTACCCACCTACTATATATCCCGCGTGCGCGAAGAATATTCCTATTCGTATTCTCAATACGTTTTGTCCAGACAGCAATGGTACTATCATCCAAGCCAAACCAGAAGAGAGCAAACGCTATGTGCGCGGTTTGAGTAGTATCCGCGATGTGGCATTAATTACCGTTTCTGGTCTTTCAATGGTAGGTGTGATTGGTGTTAACCAACGTATTTTCAGCGCATTAGCAGCTGGCGGAATATCGGTATTCTTAGTAAGTCAGACCTCATCCGAAAACTCAACCACCTTGGGTGTACAAGAGAAAGATTGCGACAAAGCCGTAGAAGTTCTGACCCGCGAATTTGCAGAAGAGATCAAAGTGGGATCAATGTATCCTATGTTGGTACAACAGGGATTGGCAGCTGTGAGTATCGTGGGAGAAAAGATGCACAATATGCCTGGTATCGCAGGAAAATTGTTCGGCACACTAGGTAGAAATGGTATTAGTGTAATCGCCTTTGCACAAGGTGCTACCGAAACAAATATCTCATTTGTAGTACCCGCACAACAATTAAGCAAGACCATGAATGTGTTGCATGATTCATTCTTCCTCAGCGAAAACAAAGTACTGAATGTGTTTGTTTGCGGAGTAGGAACAGTAGGTGCACAATTGCTCGAACAGATTCAACAACAATACACCACCCTACTCACCCAACAACACTTGCAACTGAATGTGGTGGGTATTGCCAATAGCCGAACTGCCATCTTCAATGCAGAAGGGTTAGACCTTAGCAATTACCGCGAGCAACTCAAACAAACAGAAAAAAGTTCTAGCGGTTTCAGTATTAAGCAGGCAGCGTTGCAACTATCCACCCTCTACAATAGTGTGTTTGTCGATTGTACTGCAAGTGCCGATGTAGCTAGCATTTACCTATCGTTATTAGAGAATAATATCTCTGTAGTAACTGCCAACAAGATTGCAGCCTCATCGGAATATACACATTACATGCAACTCAAACAAACTGCTTTAGATAGAGGTGTAAAATTCCTGTTTGAAACCAACGTTGGTGCAGGTTTGCCAATCATTGGCACAATCAACGACTTGCGCAATTCGGGTGATAAAATCTTGCGTATTGAAGCCGTATTGAGCGGCACATTGAACTTCATTTTCAATGAGATAGCAGCCGACATACCTTTCTCCGAAACAATTCGTCGCGCGAAAGAGCAAGGCTATAGCGAACCTGATCCTCGTATTGACTTAAGCGGCAAAGATGTAATTCGCAAACTCGTTATCCTAGCACGTGAAGCTGGTTACCAAGTAGAGCAAGAGGATGTAGAAAAGCATCTATTTGTACCAGATAAGTATTTCCAAGGTACAGTAGACGACTTCTGGAAGCAATTACCAGAATTAGATACAGACTTCGAAAACCGCCGTAAAAAATTAGAATCAGCAGGATTACGTTGGCGTTTCGTGGCAAAAATGGAAGAGGGAAAGACCTGCGTAAGTCTCGAAACCGTGGATGCCACACATCCATTCTACCAGTTGGAAGGATCAAACAATATCATCCTGATCACCACCGAGCGCTACCACGATTATCCAATGATGATTCGCGGATATGGTGCAGGTGCAGGCGTAACTGCAGCAGGTGTATTCGCCAACATTATGTCAATAAGTCACTGATAATCACAAAATAGATAAAAAAATATCTGCTCACCTGAGCAGATATTTTTTATTGTTATGAATTGCAATACCTTTGTAGGTATGTGGATCAATCGGCTGACCAAGAATACTATACCACTGCCCTGTCAAAGGAACTACCACATTTTCAACATCAGCAGAAACTGTTGTGGTAGTAAAGTCGCAGGTAATCACCCCATTAATTTCTTGAATATTCTCCAAGCCATTGTGAGAGAATGGAGCATATTTGGTAATATTACCCGATCCTGGGAATGGCACCTCTGGCTTAGGTTGCGTAGTCGTATAAGGCGACGACACTTTCTTTGCAGAAATCAAGCGATAACGAGCCACATAGTCATTTGGACAGTTTTGATACCAATCCTCTTCATTGAATATCACACGCCATATCAACATGCCATGACCAGGAAGATATGCATCCCATCCCTCTTGTTGACGATTCTCTATATAGTACACAGTATCAGTACGATATGCACCTTCTAGCACATGCTTTTCGTTACGAGCCAACATATATGTAGTTGCGCCATCGGCAGGAATCTCCAAAGTTTGCGTTTTTGCCAGCGCCTCAGGCTCCAACCAGCCTAAATAATATTTATCATACACCGAGTAATTCGGCGGAGTATTGCCTCCATTGAGATAATTACCATAACCCATCAATGACCATGCGCCAGGGGTTTCTCGCTGATTTACCATAGGCGAAGTGGTTGTCAAATAATAGTCAGGCAAACCTAAAACATGACTAAACTCGTGACAAATGGTTCCAATACCAGTACGAGCGTTGGTAGAATATTTCAATTCATTGGAGCACGCATAGTTATTTAATGTTTTGCCATCGATTTGCGGCAGATAATAGTCAGTTGCCGAGTTGGCATAATATGTATTCTGATTGTGGTTACCATAATAAAGTGTTGCCTTTAAATCCCAGGCATGAGGCCAAATCGTGGTTTCTGGTCCACCATCGGCTTGACCAACTCCAGCATAGATAATATAAACAAAGTCCACAAAACCATCATTATTATTGTCATATCTTGTAAAATCTACTCCCATCTGATCTGCACCAAGACATGCGTCCAACACAAAATCAAATACATAACGATCATCTCCGTTATCCGTATAGGTGTCGGTACCATAGTATGCCATCGTTTGTGGAAGTTTGACTGGACCTACTACATCAAAATTAGGAATGTATTTGCCATTGGATTGATCTGTGAAATATTGCTTACATGAGCCTGTTGCGCCATTGTAGGTATAATTATCGCCATTGGCCAAAGAGTCGAAAGCCTGATATGTATTATTTTCTGCAAACTTTTGATCAGCAAACTCCACTAGAATCAACAACACATTGGGAGCTAGATTAATTTCAGGAGCACGCTCTGCTACAGTATTTCGTCGTGTATTCGCCTCCATGGGGATACGAGGACGTACTGGCTCTGTAAGACCAAGTCCAGGATACGGAGGAATAGCAACTGCAGAAAGCGCAAATGATAACAATACTACTGTAAATACAAATAACAACGATTTCTTCATAATTTCTATATAAAATTTCTGCAAAGTTACTGTTTTATTCCCACATACACAATATTTAATGTATAAAATGCATTTTTTTATCAAAAAATTTGGTCATATCAAAAAAAAGCAGTACCTTTGCACCCGCTTTTGAGAGGCAATGGTCCGTTAGCTCAACTGAATAGAGTACCACACTACGGATGTGGGGGTTGCAGGTTTGAATCCTGCACGGATCACGAAGAAGACGTTCAACACAAGTTGAGCGTCTTTTTTATGCTAATGACGAATAATGTAATAAGGAATACCTAGTGCCTGTATTTCGCGCTCGTACCAATCAAATAGATATTCACGAATATTAGGATTCTCACGCACAGGATCTGGTTCCCACGGCATATCTGGATAACAAAGCAGATATACATCCATTGGATATTTATGCAATGCTTGCTCTACAAAATCTGGACATTCTCCATATTTATGCATAAACCACACCTTGGTGATAATCAATTCTGTATCAAAAATCTGAAGATCACCAGAAAGATGTTCTAACTGCTCAACTTGATGCCTGGCTATAGCAACAACATCACCATAGGTATATTCATAAGAAGGAGCCAAACGTTCCATATATTCTCTCGCATACTCTGAAACTAGCACACCGTTGTAGCGGTGTGCTAAATAATTTGCCAGAGTACTTTTTCCCGTAGATTCAGGACCTATGATTCCTACTCGAAACACGATAGATTTATTTATTATCACGTGTTAGCATCAACTTGATATTGACACCCACATTATCCGATTTGATTGGATAAGAAGAAGATATCAATGGCGTAGTACCTTGATGGTCGTAGAAGAATTGCAAATTAATCTTCTGCGAAAGAACATAATCTGCACTTATCTTAATACCCAATACCTTATTACCTGAACTAGCTTGGGTCAAATCTTCCTCCACTTTACGGAGTAAGGTCTTAATATCCTTATAGCTGACATCCATATTGATCTTAAGATCATTGCTAACTTTCTTCTGGCCTCCATTTCGGTTCTTTGCAATGAAACTGAGATCTTTGATTGTATAACCAGCACCTATCACAAACTCATCCGTATGACCCTCTGTAATTTGTACAGAATTGACATTCAATGAAATATTGCGTTGTTTACGATATTCAAACTTAGCGGACAGCGAGTTCTTCATCGTCATATTCAATCCTATCAGAGGCGAGAAGTTCTCTGTCAGTGTTACAGAAGATATATCATATGCTGAAGATGGAATCGGCATATCCGTAGTTACATCACGGACAAAACCAACCTGTTTGTTGCTCAAATCACCAGCAGGTACCCATGTGGAGTAACTAGAATAATTGCCTATTGCATACTTACATGTGTATGCATGTGTAAGGTTGATGGACTTAAAGTTATCTCGCATCCAAGGCAAACGTCCCAGACCATCAAAAGTCACAGACCAGTTTGGTAAAATATGGAGCAAATTCATGAACGGATTCATTCCCACAGAGTTGACATCTCGTCCCGTATATGCAGCCAAGAATGCAGGCACAAGTACGTCTGCAGTATTATTAGCAACAGCTCCGTTCTTTGCATCGTATGGTTCACCCCGCAACTCCGCAGGGATAAAGCCCGAATTCGGATAACGAACTCCTACATATTGATGTGCAACACGTTGCTGCATAACATTTCGATTACTTAAGAATTGATCAAAGATCTGTGATGCAAAGTTTTCTTCGGCACCTCCTACACGTTGAAAAGCGGTAGCAAGCGCCACTTGCGTGATATTAAACGAACCTGTCATATTCTCCTGCAACTGATCGTAGGAATATATAATTGAGGTTGATTGAGCCTCATATCGTTTACCATTCAACTGAATCTTAAATCCAGGGAATGGTTCCAACGTCAATTTTGCATCAAAGTCTTCAGTCTTTGAACGAGACGCAGGTTGTACCACAGATGTATCGCCAGACAACCAACCACTTTCTTTTGCCTTTTGTACAAAATCATCTGTGAATCCACCAAAAGCAAAATCAAAACCAGGAGCATAAATATTGTCAAAGCGTTGCTGACCCATGAATCCAGCTTGTGGCGCAAACCCTGGCAAGGTCATGGAATTCGTATTGCGATAAGTCACCTGTACTTTGCGGAACATCGTACCAAAATATGCCATCATATCTACCGCCACTTGTCCAGGAGTACGCTTGTTCTTATCTTCCGTTGTTATCGTGATAGATACATTTTCTAGAGCAACTGCTGATTCTACGGATGCTTTGGTATTAGATACAGCATTCCATTTCAACTTCACCGCCTTACCATCCTTATTCACCGCAGTCAGTTTAATCGACTCACTACCTAAGCGGTGAGTGATCTCTTTTTTCTCACCAGCCTCCAAAGAAATAACTTCTGTATAGGTCTTTGGTTTGAATACGGCACGACGACGCATACTGACACGCTGGGTATAACGTTGATTCAGTTGCTTCCAATATTTGGACTTGCCATAGAGTGTCTCAAAGTTGATTCCTCCATCCACTTGCCATGCACGAGTACCACTTATCACATTACCTAAATTCACATCATTATTTGTTGATTGCATAGTGCGATTCCAATTGTAAGTAGCATTGTAAGAAGCATTTGCAGTCAACGCTTCAAGATATGGAATGCGATTGAATGGTACATTCCATGATGCCGAGAACACTTGTTGATAAGTATAAGGATTGCCCCAAGTAGCCATACTACGTTGGATCGAATCTTTCCAAGCAGAATAAGGATCATGTGTGAATTCATAATAGTAATTATTCTCATTGATAATCCGTATAATCTCTGGCGTATAGTATCCCTCATCTACTGTTGAATTCATCGCAGTTTGGAACGAGAACTTAATATTCTTCGTTAAATCATACTTAAAGTCAAAATTACGATCCCATGTAAAATCCTTTGAGAAAGTCAAATCCATTTCATTTCCAACTGGAGCACCCAACTCAGCCATATTGAAATCACGCATCTTCATATGGGTAAACGTACGATGCATAGTTGTGTTAAAAGCCCAAGATTGAGGAAGATAATAGAAATTCATTTCACTTAAGAACTTGATCTTCTTCACTTTTTCTACATTCTTAAATGGCTCCCATGGCTTTGGATTGAAACTATACGAATAATTAAATGATCCCTTATAATCCTTCGACAAATCAGTTTCCGTCTCTGGACTATGTTGTTTTTGCTCGTTATAACTTGCTGATATAGAGAAGTTCGCTGGATCATAGAACATATTTTGTTTCTTCGAATGAATATCTACCTTCATATTAGATACCGAGAAACTAGTTGATTCGTGTACGGTATTGGCCATCACACGAATGGAGTCTTTTTCTTCCTTCGTTTCGTAGAGTTCCAAGGTCTCAGATAACTTCACGTCTGTATCCAACGGATCATAGTCTGGAGATGTCGTCTCGTTAGAATATGAAACATACAATGGTATTTGCAATTTTGCTTTCTCTGGGAAGAGACGACCTGCCTCTAACGCTGCACTCACAGATATTTGGTATGCATCTTCCATATTGCGACTCAGCACATTGGATTCTATCGAACCATATCCCGCCGTTTCCACACGTCCTGCAACATTCACCTGAGCTATATCACTAATACTCAATGCTGCATTACCCATTGCTGCCACACCGCCTTGTTCATTAAATTGGCTCAAACGCAACTCATTGACCCATACCTCACCACTCACGCGCTTATTCGTTTTATTACGAACACCTATCATGATAGCCTGTATATCCTCCAATGTCGGGTTACCCATCACAGTGATTTTGTTATCCAAATCCTCTGGATCATAAACCTCGTACGGAATCGTGTTACCCACTCCATTATTGCCTGCACGCTTTGCCCTATTACGTGCCAATTTAGCATCAGTCAATGCTTGCAACTCAAAATCAAAAGTGTTTTGTTCTAACCAAACTTTCAGACGATCAGCTGGATTTTCGTTGCTATATATACCCTCTGGAGTCAAATCCAACGGAATCTCATACTCATAATAGTTATTCTTCAAATCCGAACCTAAACGGATAAAACAAGTGATATCTTTATCCTCAATCGGATCAAATTGTGGCAAACACTCCGCGTGCACAAACATCTGCAGGCGCTTGTATTGACGCATATCATACACCACGTTCTTATAAACTGCACGAGCATCCTTTGGTTCGATTTCTCGCAAACGGAATACCATAGATTGCTCATTCTGAGAGATCAACTGTGCCTGTCCTGGATCTGTCTGACGAGAAATACCTGGAGGCAATACATAGTTGACTGGGGTCCGATTAGAGTTCTCCTCTATATTCACAGCCTCTACATCCATCTCGCCACTCGTTGAATATGGGTTGGCAATATTATATTGATTATTAGCAAGATCTTGATACAAACCTTTTGTATAACTGCGCCATTCTCCACGTACCAAATCCAACGAAGCCAATCGCAAGTGTGTCTCTTGCGAGAAATTGGTCATATAAATACGTGCAAAACGAATCGACTTGAAATTGCGAATATTACCTACCTTCTTCATCATGGCCGTATCACCACGCAAAGGAATCTTAAACTGATACCACTTCACCTTCGCTGTTTGACCATTCTTCAAGTTTACATTCGTTTCCATGATACTTGCAATATGCTGCTGGCCAACACGCTGCATATCTTCCTTTCGCAACGACACGCGGTAGCGATAGAAGCGTTCACTATCATTCAATGTGTTATCTTGATTGATATCTTCTATATCTGGCTGAAGCGTAGAAGCTGTACCGTAATAAGCATTCTCTTTCATCTCTGGAGAGTTACCTTCTGTGCCATTATAGCGTTTGTAACGCACCAATATAGGAGTCTGCTCTGCATCATAGTCATCTCCACGATAATAGTGATATTTATCACCTGAAGGGTTATTCAACGGAGAAAGTTGATCTCCCTCCCATAATGCTAGTACCGCGGGATCCACTTTTCCTCTCAATGCAGCTACATAATCAGCATAAGGTTTCTGGCCTTCATATTCAAACAACAATTCTTCTGCCGAACTCAAACCATTCAATCCCACATCCTGCTTCTCACGTGCACCAGCTTCATTAGCAAACGCCACTACTGTACTAGTGGTCTTTGGCATCCGTCCCCAAGTGGTATAATCCACCATATTCTCATCCCCATTCAATGGCAATCCATGCTCAAAACTCTTCTTTCCATCGCGCAAGATATCCTCACTCACATCACCCAAATCAATATACAGATCACCACCTTCAAAAGCAGCATCTGGGTTAGTCAGGAATGGATCCATCAACCAAAATTCGATATACTCTATATTCGCTTTCTCAAAATCGGTATTATCCAACTTACGCATGATACCACCCCAACGCTCTTTCGGATTGGTCAGCTTACCATCCGCACCTATCTCAGAGGCAGAAATATTATACGGGCCGCGTTCTGATGGATAAAAACTCAAATTCAATACTGCCAATTTCGTATCAGCGTTAGGCAATACCTCTTTGTTTGGATACACCTCCTGCTCATACACAATACGCGTACGGTGATCCGACATCGCATTCAAATCGTCCTTGATATGTTTAGGAGTATTACTTTGAGGATGACCAAAAATAGGATCTACTGTGTACCATGCTAACAACGCACGATTCTTGTTATAATCTACATTATTACCCATTACGGCTTCATCATATCCCGCTCCCGTTGGAGTTGATGCTAACTTCCAATAGGTCGGATAATGAATATCAATATTCGTCTTCGTCGCCTCAAAATCATCAATATATGCCGTACCTGCAGAACCCACATCCCTCGTATGACCAGGTATCAAATGTGCAAATTCTGCATTCACTTGGAAAGTAGAAGGAGCTGTCGCATTAATCCATGGCACCTTATCCACCAACAATGTCAACCACTGCAACTCCGTCTTCCAACTCGTATTTACGCCCCAAATCGTATTAGCCAACGGCTCGCTACCTGTATTCACTTTCGTTGTCAATGGTTTCTCACGCAAGTGCATAATCGTACCACCTACGGTGAAATCTTTGTTAAACTCATACTCCAAATGCGCACCAAACAACGACTTGCGCTGCATCGAGAACAACGATTGATTCTCCAACTTCACATCTACATTCGTACCCGAATTGATAATTGATTGGTTCAATATCGTCACGACACCCATCGTATAATCCACTGTATAATCTACATTTTCAATCAATGTAGCACCGCCTGCTGTCACTACCACACTTCCACGAGGAATATTCATCGCATTCAGTCGAATCTCATTACCTGCTGAACCTTGATACTTACCCGTCAGCATAAATTTATTCTTTTCCGACATCTCTTGCGCCATCACCAGCGTAGAATCATACAACTCTTGGAATACATATTTCTCCGCTATCTTCGCATCTCCAATCGCTTGCGCCAAGTGCGAACCAAAAGGTTCAAGCACAGGGAAGATGATACGACCCGTCGATGACGAAGCTGTATATCCCTCCACATAGTCAAACTTACCATCAGGAGATGCATTATTGCGAGAATCCAATCGATCCAGATTCATCACACGAAGCAACTGTTTACCTTTTACTGCACCCTCCATCAAGTATTGCATCTCGGTACCTACTGAATCATTGCGATATTGGATATATAATTCAAACTTATCACTCGACATTTGACTGGCACCCAATGAATAAATATTCTTCATCATCAAATCCCATGTACCCCTACCTTTGATATTTGGAGAGTTGTTGGTGCTTTTCAACAACTTCAGCATCAATGCATTAGGAGATTTCAATGCCTCACCACCATCGGTCGAAAACTCACCCACTTGATACACCTGACCGCCATAGGTATATTCATACGCTACAGCCAGCACCTCGTCTTGATTCAACGAGGTCTTCAGCGAAATATATCCCAACGCTGCATTCAACGTATACTCACCACTATTCAGCAATCGAGCCGACTCCACCTTCTCATAATCTTCCCCCAACTCCATATTTGGCAACGACTGCATCACAGAACTAACTTGTTGAATATCACGCACATTTGGATTTTGCACCAACGTTTCATACAACGTATTTGCTTTATTATATGGAATTTGCGCACCCACTGACGACCATGCTGAATTCTGAATATGTTGATCTTCATACTCACCTAAATCCGCCAGCGCCACAATATTACGTGATTGATCATAGTTACCACGTTTGTTGGTAATCCACACCTCTATTCGATTGATTGTCACACCACTGGCAATATAAGGCAATGCCTGCATCGCTTGCTCATAATGGTCGCGGAAATAATAACCCAAGAAGAAGTGGCGATTCTCATCATAACTATCAATTGGCACCTCGAAACTGGTCATTTGTGCGCCACCCTTACTCGAAACGGACTGACTCTCTGAGTTTTGTTGCGAAAGCAATGCTTGCACTTTCAATTTGCCAAACTTCAAATCCGTCTTCACACCAAACAGCGCACTACTTCCACTTATCAAGCTGCTATTCAAATTCATCGACACATTACCCGCCTCAATTGACTGAATAATATCATCTTCCTGCCCCTTGTAGTTCAATTTCAAATTCATTTGATCGAAACTGAACGATGCTTCAGTGTTATATCCTAAATTCAGATTCATTTTGTCACCAACCTTACCATTGATGTTCACCTGAATCTTTTCATCAAAATCAAATATATTATTATTTCTCGAACGCTCAGTCAACGAAGGATTGTCCACATATTGGTGCTTAAATCCAAACAACAACTCAGCCGAACCTTGCATCTTTAGCCTTACGCCACCAGGACCAAACACCTTATCTGCAGGGCCAATATTAAATTTCATATCCGTGATATCGAACTTACTCTCATTATCGTGTTCCACTTCACTGATTTTACTCTGCCAATATTTTCCCATCGTCTCGCGCTCACTATATGCACGATATTCATCCATCGTCATCATGTATGGCGTAGCAATATCCACATCACCAATACGAGTATGCACCACATAGCAACCCACAACAGCATCATACTCCACCGTAGTCGTCACGTTTTCAGGATTCGGCAAATCCAAACTACTGCGAGGACTTATCAATGCCTCATAATTATCCACACCCACAGGCTGCACTTGCAAAGGAGCCATCTTCACGCTATCATTCTCCTGCCACGAAGTGATGCTATCTCGCCCCTGCGCCATAACCAGCACAGGCAACATATTCAATAATATGATCAATAGTCTCTTCACTGTTCTCTAAACACTTAACATTAAACTCTCATTACAGCATCTTCAATGCTTGTTTAATCACTTGTTCTACACTCGCATTTGGCTCTGCTTTCAAAATCTTATCCACCACTTTTCCACTCGCAGCAGCAGCAAAACCCAACATTGTCAACGCACTCACCGCCTCCTGCTTAATCTCACTATCCACGCCTCTAACCTCTAAACAGTAGCCGCTTGCGGCGTCCTCTAAACTATCTTGGTTCGTTTCTGAGCCAAGATCTACCTTCAGCACCCTATCTTTTAAATCCACAATGATACGTTGTGCTGTCTTAGGCCCCAACCCCTTCACTTGCGATAACGCGCGCGCGTTGCCCGTTGCGATAATCTGACGAATCTCGCTCGCAGTATAAGCCGACATGATCATACGAGCAGTGTTTGCACCAATGCCACTCACTGTCATCAACAGTAAGAACAACTCCCTTTCTCCACGAGTAAAGAAGCCATACAAATCATGTGTATCCTCGCGGATAATCTCCGTTACAAACAATTTTGTATCTGTATTTTCCTTACCTACCAACGCCGAATAGCTTGGCAACGCGATATTGATTGCATATCCCACTCCCGCAGCCTCAATCACTGCATAAGTAGGAGTTAAATCCACCAAATTTCCTTTAATATATTCTATCATAATACGGTGCTATATAAAAAGCGCGCAAAGTTACTAAAAAATACGCACATACACAAACAAACGAACATATTTTTTTCAAAACAACACTTTTACCAACATTCTCCAAACACTAAACCCTATACTCTAAACAAAAATTTGCGTATCTCACAAAAAAGTTGTACCTTTGTCCCATAAAATAGTGAAATACAAGCATCATATGGCTAAGACAGAAATTTCTACACTCGGTGAGTTCGGGCTCATCAAGCACTTAACAAAAGACTTCTCAACCCGCCAACCTTCCACACAAAAAAGCGTGGGAGACGACGCAGCTGTGATGAATTTTGGTGCACAACGTACCCTTATCACCACCGATCTCTTATTGGAAGGCATCCATTTCAACCTCGAGTATGCTCCTCTTAAGCACCTGGGGTACAAGGCGGCAGTTGTCAACTTTTCCGACATCTACGCCATGAATGCTACTCCTACACAAATCACTGTTTCTCTGGGAATTAGCAAACGTTTTTCCGTAGAGGACCTTGAAGAGCTCTATGCGGGCATACGCCTCGCGTGCGAGAAGTATAATGTAGATCTTGTAGGTGGCGACACATCAGCTTCCATGACAGGACTCACCATCTCAATCACCTGCCTCGGCACTGCGTATGACTCCGACATTGTCTATCGCGATGGTGCCAAAGTCAACGATCTTATCTGCGTAACGGGCAACCTCGGCACTGCATACATGGGATTGCAACTCCTTGAGCGTGAGCGAATCGTCATGCAAGCCAACGAGAATGCCACACCTGCTTTTGAAGGACGTGAATACTTGCTCGAACGTCAACTCAAACCAGAGGCACGCCGCGATGTAATAGAACAACTTCACAAAGCAGGCATCAAACCGACCGCCATGATGGATATATCTGATGGTCTCAGTAGCGAACTGATGCACATCTGTACCCAGTCCAATGTCGGGTGTTCTATCTACGAAGACAAACTGCCTATTGACTATCAAGCTGCTGCATTGGCAGAGGAGATGAACCTCAATATCGTGACCTGCGCTCTCAATGGAGGAGAAGACTACGAGTTGCTATTTACTTGTAATTTAGATGATTACGAGAAACTTATTCCTCTAGAGGATGTCTATCTGATTGGTCATATCACTAAGCCCGAACTTGGTACCAATCTCATCGGACGCAACGGCGAAGAACTCTCACTCCAAGCCCAAGGCTGGAACGCTTTTAAGAAATAACAGCTACCTACACATAAAACAAAGCCACCCTTCATCTGAAGAGTGGCTTTTTCTATATAAGTACTGCATCAATGGCAGAACATGATTCCTACGTACAATCTTGGACCTGTAGGAAGGACTAATTGCTTATCAGCAAATGCCAACATCCAATCCAAACGGAACGTAGCATGTATACGTTTCGTGATGCAATAATCCATACCCACATACGGATTCACATAACCAAATCCCTGCTTGTGCAAAATAGCAATCTGTTCGGGTGTCCAATCATCTTGACTCCCCTCCACAACAGACAAAGTGCGCATGGCTCCACCACCTACCGAACCACCAATATAGGGCCAAACCTTCTCCAATCGCCAGCAAGCATCAGCTATAAAGCCACCCCACCCTGTGCGGATATAACTGCCTTTTTGCAAGAAGTCGCGTTGGTCAGTTACACCGCTCTTGACTGTGGAGCTAAATCCCTCACAACCAATACGCAAGTGCTTCATCAGGTTCACCCGCATTGAGCCGCCCAAGCCATAGGTCATGCCTTGCATGCCGATTTGCTCGCCAGTAGGAAGGGTCGCACCAGTGGGTTGCCCAAACAGATAGCCCACATGCCCCATCATACCACCGCTGCAACCTTGAAAGATTGCAGTGGAGTCGTTTTTCGCAAATGCTATAGTCGCGAAAAAGGTTAATATGATAAGTATCTTTGCTCTAATCACTAAATTCTAAACAGTAGCGCTGTAAGCGCGTCCACTAAACACTAAACTAAAACAAATATCCCATCTTTATGTAAAAGTTCGCCCACTTGGCATTGTCCTGCTTGTCCAAAGCCATTGCCCAATCTACAGACAGCACAAAATTCTCGTTCATTGCTACCTTCAAACCTACACCAGCAGCCATGTGAGGCATATACACTTTTGAGGTATCAAACTTGCCATCCTTCATCGCAAAATACTTGTCTAAAGACAATTTGAGAGGGTCAGCATCGGCATTGTATGCGGCATCGATAGCTTCTTCATCCAACTCGTATGGTTGAGTGATTACACCCAAATCAAAGAAAGGAGCCAAACCGATATAGAAATGTTGGCGACCGATATCGAACTTAGCCACTTTGCAGCGGAACTCTACATTGGCGTAGGCAAAGCCATTTGCCAAGATGCGGTTGCGCATGATACCACGCAAGGAGTTGGCACCACCCAATCCTTCGTACATCACGCGTTGGATGAAGAGGGTGTTGAGGTAGGTGTTCATATAGAATGGCGAATGACCTGCGATATTATTCTGTGTACCAATACGATACGCGAAGGTCACGCGGTCGCGATAGACCGGCACATAGTGGCGGAAATTGAAATTGAATTGCAAGTGGTTGTATCCCGCAGCGGCTTGTTGTCCGTACTTAGCGTTGAAAGCAGCGGTATAGGTAAAGAAAGCGTCCGCATAGATACCCTTGGTAGGGCAAGTGCGTTGGTCGCGGCTGTCGTAGGTCAAACCTGCACGCAGATAAGGGTGCCAACCACCGTTCACTTCGTTGGGATCAAAGATACCCCATTTCACATATTTCTCGTAAAGACCTTCCACATTCGGATCAAGTGCCTTTTGTGCATGGTGCTCGGTAGCAGGATCAAACGTATTCTTCTTGCCATTGAGCATGTCAATATCGCACTCATCAATCATGTAGCCAAGCACACCAAGACCTGCATTCCACTTGATATTCTTCCATATGGTACCCTCAATATCCGCAGCAAAACGGAAGAGGTCGCGTTTATATTTATAAAACGCGCGCGATTGGTAGTCCTCCAACACACCCATCTTTGCAGGGTCTTTTTTCCACTTATGGAAATCCTGGTTATAGACCGATTGATAACCATTAAAGCCGTAGAAGTCACACATCGCGTCTGGTTGATAAGTAGCATCCAACGTCAATCGGTGGCTAGGAATCAAATACTTACTATCGTAGTTCACGCGGAAGATACCATAGTTCTTGGTGGTATATGCCGCCTCTGCATAGAGTGAGTGAATATATTCTGGATATTGCGAACCATCACCATAGTAGTAGATATTGGCGAGCGCACCACCTTGAAAGCCAAGGTCGGCGTCAAATGCTACAGAAGGCAATGCACCAAACGTCCAACCTGTTTTCACTTTGCGCCCTAGCGAGTCCACTTGTTGCACCTTCTCTTTCTTAGTAGCGGAAGCTGTTAGTGTCAACAGCGCAGTGAATATCAATAAAATATACTTTTTCATAACTCATCACTTATAGTTTATAACTGTCCTAATACTACAGCAATCAATGTACCCAAGTATGTACCCACTGCATATCCAATCAAACCGATCACAATACCGGAGATTAGGACTTTCTTATTCTTCATCGCACCTGCTACTGGTGGAACAAAAGGAGGAGAGCATAGCAAACCCACCTGACTAACGCAGAACAAGTCGCCACTCACTTTGGCAATGCGGCAGAAGATCAAATGCAATGTCACAGACATCAACATGATCCATCCTACAAATCCACCGATATACAATGACTCGCCACGAACACTATTGATATCAAACATTGATGCTACGATCACGCTGAAAATCAAAATAAAGAACATGCCTAACTCAAAAGTTTTAGGCAATTCGCGCACTTTCTTGAAGAAAGAGGCGATAATCGCCAAAGTGGTGATAGTCAGAATGATGATTAGTTCATTAAGTCTTGCACCAATAGGTCTCATCTTGAATGCCTCTTGGAACACAGCAAACCAACTCGCATCCTCAGGTAGAACACCATTGCAATATGGGCAACATGTAACGCAATTAAGTAGATGTATTGCATCTTGGATTGTAGTTATCAATATTGCCAATCCTGCACCTACAGCAAGGAAGATAACACTCAATCCCAATCCTTTCATCATGCCCCAGAAGTTTTTCTTCTCGAACATGCCTCGATAATTCTCTACATCATTGGTCTCTACAGCTTCTTCATCGGTGCGACCTTTGTGAGTTATATCCTTATAAGGCAACAATTTACGGAATATTTTATAACCGCCACCCAACAAGAAGAAGATATAAGGAGTGGTGATCACCATCTCAAAGGCAAGCACGATAGAGATAACTGTCTTATCCACTTGCAACGCATTGCCAAGGGCAGTAAAGTTCATAGTGCCGCCGGTGTAGATACCCGTCATCATACCCGATACATTAGCAGCATCTGGCACATGATTGCGGAAAATGAAATAGCCTGAAACGACAGACACCAAAATAGCAACAAGACCACCCACCAATGCCCAAGCAGTTTTAGGGAGAGCCTTTGTCCATAGTTTGAAGTCGCAGTTGAAAAGCATCAATGGAATCGCCAATGGCACCGCCACATTCATCATCATAGATTGCATTTTGCTAAAGCTAGTAGCAATCTCTGGCGTTGCAAACTCAAACACACCGCAGAGCGATGCAATAATACCCACTGCGTACGCAAGTACCACAGTACCAATCTTTTGAACAATCGTCCACCGCTTAAACCCCTCAATGATCAAGATTGGGAATAGCACATAACATGCTAGAATAATGTAAACCTTTGTCATAATTTTAAAAAATTAGTTCAACACTTCCTCCCCACAAATCCACCACATCACTATTTCGTCTCCTCTGGCTTTTGAAATTTACGAGCAAGGTAGAGATATTCTTGAAAAAATGCCCAGAAAGGCAATGCGATAAATCCAGTCAATGGTATGATAATCAGCTGCCAAACAAACTGCACTGAGTTATGGAATGCAGGATCTTTGATTGCCCAACGGATAATCAACCACGCCACCCAAAGAGGCAAAGTAATGATACCCGAAAGCACAAACAATGGCGACAATACTATCAGCATCAAGAGTAGCAACCACTTAGGCATACGATGTTTGGGGAACCAGTTGAATTTCCTAGGAGGATTTTTGCGAAGTTCTTCCCAGTTCTTTTCATAGTTCTCATCGTCTGGCACCCACATGATCTGCTCACGCATGCGGTTGGTCAATTCCTCACGCATAGCAAGGATGAGTTTAGGTTGCTCTAAATCAGCATGTTGAGCAATAAACTCGGTCATATTGATTGGTTTGCCAATATTGATAATCAGTGTATCCCAAAGGTGGAACCAATCACTATACTCCAAGCCCACAGGCACGATATAGATTGGTTTTTCCTTACCAAACTTCTCGTTGGCACGCAGGGTAATGCGGAAAATTCCCTTGCCCAGTGGCAAGAGCGAGTGCTTGGTGCGGTGAGTACCCTCCGGCAAGATGCAGAATGGTACGCCCTCGCCAAGCGTATCAATAGCACGCTCCACCGTCTCATCGTTCTTGAGCACCTCACTTGCTCCATCGCGCATACGGCGGATAGGCATAATCTTCAAGAACCCCAAGATCTTGGCAAATAATGGCTTACGGAAGATATCCGCACGTGCCACAAATACTTTTCTTTCGGAATTGATAGATAACACTGCAAGCGCATCTTGTAGCGCATTAGTGTGATTGGGAGCAAAGATGATAGCTCCATCTTGTGGAATATTCTCCTCGCCTACGTACTTCAAATGGCGGTACGAATGCCGGAACATCCAGTTCACCAGCGGGAGAAGGATTCGATAACCACGATTCTCATCATGTATATTTCTCATTTCTTCTCAGATTTTTATTCTGCGCTGCAAAGTTACAATTTTTTTTTGGAACAAGCAAATATTTGCAAAAAAAGTTACACTGCCATTTAGAATCGACTATGCAAGATAGGACAAAAATAGCAAGTGGTAACGGAGTGATATCGGATTTGGTAAAGGTTCGAAGAAAAGAATGATAAATGTATGTAGAAAAAAATAGAGGCACTCTTTCGAGCGCCTCTATATACCTTATATTATATAAGGATTAAGCGTTAACCTTAGCCATGTGAGCGATGAGGTCGAGAACCTTGTTAGAGTAACCGATCTCATTGTCGTACCAGCTAACAACCTTAACGAAGGTGTCAGTCAAAGCGATACCAGCCTTAGCATCGAAGATAGAAGTGCGAGTGTCACCCAAGAAGTCAGCAGAAACAACTGCATCCTCTGTGTAACCAAGTACACCCTTCAACTCGTTCTCAGAAGCCTCTTTCATAGCTGCGCAGATCTCAGCGTAAGTAGCAGGCTTAGCCAAGTTAACAGTCAAGTCAACTACAGAAACGTCCAAAGTAGGAACGCGCATAGCCATACCGGTCAATTTGCCGTTCA
Organism: Paludibacteraceae bacterium; assembly: GCA_017556705.1. GTDB lineage: Bacteria > Bacteroidota > Bacteroidia > Bacteroidales > Paludibacteraceae > Colicola. The sequence continues at coordinate 143,423 of JAFYMG010000010.1, forward strand.
ACTCAGGAATAACTTTACCTACAGCCTTAGCAGCACCAGTAGAAGAAGGGATGATGTTGCCAGCAGCTGCACGGCCACCACGCCAGTCCTTAACAGATGGACCGTCAACAGTCTTTTGAGTAGCGGTGGTAGAGTGAACAGTAGTCATCAAACCATCGGTGATACCCCATTTGTCGTTCAGCACCTTAGCGATAGGAGCCAAGCAGTTGGTAGTACAAGAAGCGTTAGAAACGAATTGTGTACCCTTAACGTAAGTCTTCTCGTTTACACCGCAAACGAACATTGGAGTGTCGTCCTTAGAAGGAGCAGACATAACAACATATTTAGCACCAGCCTCGATGTGAGCTTGAGCTTTATCTTTAGAGAGGAACAAACCAGTAGATTCAACTACGTACTCTGCACCTACCTCATCCCACTTCAAGTCAGCTGGGTTGCGCTCTGCAGTTACGCGGATAACTTTACCGTTAACGATGAGCTTGCTGTTCTCAACATCAGCCTCAACAGTTCCTTCGAACTGACCGTGCATGGTGTCGTACTTAAGCATGTAAGCCAAATAATCTACTGGGCAGAGGTCGTTGATACCTACGATCTCAATGTCATTGCGTGTCATAGCAGCACGGAAAACGAAACGTCCGATACGGCCAAAACCGTTAATACCTACTTTTGTCATTGTTGTAAAAGTTTAAAAAAAATAATATTAATTTTGTTTCAAAGTTTCAAAGTTTCAGGGTTTTAAGACCCTATTCCTCAAAATCGGTGCAAAATTACAGAAAATTTGTGAAACGTGCAAATTTTTTTACTATTTGTTATTTTTGTTTTACAAAATTCGCCTATTTATGGGTTATTTTCGCCCAAAATCGGCTGGGATCTCTCCCCAATGCTCTGTATCCCACTTGTAGATTGGTGTTGACCATGCATTTTCATGCAGCCATTTCTCTGCCGCACGAACAGCCAACAACAGGTCTTGATTCTTCACGCTCCACTCCAGTTTGGTTTTACATTGCTTCTGCCTTACCCATGAGATAGCCGTCTTGCTATCCGAGTACAATGCCCAATCCAATTTCTCTTTCTTCAAATACGCCAAACCCAGCACCAATGCCAAAAACTCGCCGATATTATTCGTGCCATCCACATAGGGACCACGATGAAACACCTGCGTGCCTGTATCGGCTATCACACCACGGAACTCCATCAATCCAGGATTACCCGAGCAGGCTGCATCTACCGCCAAGGCAGGGAGGATGGGAGAAGAGGACGCTTCGCTATAGGTTAAAGGACGGCACTGCGTGCCTATAGGATGCTCGCAATGCGAACTATGGGACGTAGTGATATAATCTTCGGGAGTGCCTGCGAACGCTTTCTCAGCTTCTTCGCGGGTGGCAAAACCTTTGTATTTGGCCGCGACGCCTTTCACTTGCGCCTCGCATGCAGCCCACGAGTCGTATATGCCCGCCTCGCGCCCTTGCCAAACCACATAAAATTTTGCTTTTTGTTTTGCCATGTGAGAAAAATGCACTATCTTTGCACAGATTTTTGTAGTCTCATCGGGAATCGAACCCGAATCTAAGTCTTAGGAGGACCTTATTCTATCCATTGAACTATGAGACCTCGTCGGAATTGGTTTGCGAGAAAGAAACGCGCTCTGCGCATTTGGCTCGCCGCCATCCCTCCTCTCCCAAAAAATTAAATTTTTCGGGGACCCCGTTAAAAACAGGAATCGGCTGCAAAGGTACGAAAAATAAATGATATATGAAAGAGATACTGGATTTTTTAGCAGAATTAGCCTGCAATAACAACCGCGAATGGTTTAACGAACATAAAGATTGGTATATCCGTTGCCATAAACATTTTGAGCAATTCACTGCTCAATGGCTCGAACGGCTAGTGGAGATTGACCCTGAGTTAGCAGGACTACAACCCAAAGACTGCATTTGGCGCATCTATCGCGATGTACGATTTTCGCACGACAAACGCCCATTCAAAGAGTGGTTTGGCGTTTTTCCCGCAGTCAAAGGTGGTCGCAAAAGCGACCGAGGAGGCTACTACATCCATCTACAACCTGAGCAATGTATGTTTGGCGGAGGCATCTGGTGCCCCAACAAAGACCTGCTTTTGGCACTACGCAAAGAGGTGTTTGCCAACTATGATGAAGTAGAAGATATATTTGCCAACCCACTGACCAATAAATACTTCCAAGATTTCAACACCGATTATATGCTCAAAAAAGTGCCACAGGGATTCCCTGCGGACTTTGTGCATGCTGATTGGCTAAAGCGCAAGTGTTTTACCTTCTCCACCCCGCTGACGGATGAACAAGTTTGCGCACCCGATTTCTTGGATCTAGCCACCGAGATCTCCCGCGCTGCTAAGCCCATCAACGATTTCTTGAATTACACATTTGAAGAATACGGAGAGTTTCCCGATAGATAGACTATTCGTGAAAAGATAAAAAATAAAAGCCGCTGAAATTCAGCGGCTTTTGTTGTTAAAGCGATGGGATTACTTACGGATACCCAACTCTTTGATGATAGCACGATAACGCTCGATGTCTTTTGCCTTCAAGTAATCGAGCAAACGACGACGCTTACCTACCAACATTGTCAAAGCGCGCTCTGTACCGAAGTCCTTGTGGTTCTTCTTCAAGTGCTCTGTCAAGTGGTTAATACGGAAAGTGAAAAGAGCGATTTGGCTCTCTGCAGAACCAGTGTTCTTAGCGTCATTGCCATACTTAGCAAAGAGTTCTGCTTTTTTCTCTGATGTCAAATACATTTGTAATTGATATTTAATTAGTTAAACAATAATGACCTCGCATGATGCTATGATCCAAACGATGTCACATCTATCTGCTTTTTTCAAAAGCGGCTGCAAAAGTACTGCTTTTTTTGCACATACACAAACATTTGTGCAAAAAAGTGCCATTTTTTGCTATTTTACAGTTTATTTCTTGATTTCAAATGGGAAAGAGCCAATTAGTTCACCATCTACGAAGAAATCCGCATTGTAGATTCCGGTCTGAAGAATCTCCTCTACCAACCAATATAGTGAGCCCGAAATCTCTTCACCCGCGTACTCAAACTCCTTGGACACAGAATATGCAATCTCCTTATTCTCAAACTTAAATACATCGTTGATATTCTTCTGCATCACTTCACCATCAGGGCGAGTAATACGCAGATAAAGCATCTTCATACCTGGTTTACTGGTAACATTGCGACCAATCGTATAATCAAATTGCAGTTTCAAGATTTGGTTATAGATAGTCGTTTTACGATCACGCTTATTCAGCGGAATCATTTCAAAACGACTAATCTCCAACATCGAAGCACGCGAAACCACTTCCGCTAATTGTGTACGCTCTTTCTCCAGTTGTTTCGCTTCGCGAACTACAACCTGGTATTGTTGTTTAACTTCCTTATTCTCTTGAACTAATTGCTTGTTCGCACGATCTAGTGAGTCAATCTGTTGCACATAACTCACCATCACTTCACGCACAGTCGCCAACTCTTTTTTTAGTTCGGCAATACGGCGAGCATTCGTAGCTTTGGTGATACGCAATTCTTCCAAGAGGTCTTGTACACGTTGTTGCTCTTGTGTAAGCAGTGCTACCAAAGAGTCGTTATGAATTTCAGTTGTTTGATAGCCATCAAATTGCACAGCAAAATCTTCGTATTCATCTGCCAATTGCTCTTTTTCAAACTCCATCATTTCGACAATCTCTTTTACTTCTGTCTTTTTCTGTTGGTATTGCCACGCTAGAAATGCGGACACGCCGAGCAATACCACAAGCGCGACAATCAAAACAACAAGCACAACATGCTTAGAGTCTTTTTTATTTTTTTCAGCCATAATATTATAATACGTCTAAAAGTTTTTCCATTTGGGTGCTACGAGAGCCCTTCAGAAGGATACTTTTTCCCTTCAATGGTGGTTGCTCCTCGAAGTGCTTATGCAGCAATTCCACATTCTCAAACACAGGGTATGGCGAAGTGGTTTGCAGATATTCCTCGCCTACCAAGAATACCGTATCCGCTTTGCGCTCTGCCAACATATTCACGATATTCTGGTGCTCCAAGTGGGAATACTCGCCCAACTCACGCATAGCGCCTAGGATATATGTATCGCCCTTAAAAGCGTTTATTGCAGCCTGCATAGATGTTGGATTGGCATTGTATGCATCCACAATCAGTTGGTTGTTAGCCGTTTGCATAGCCTGAGAACGATTGTTAGTTGGCACATATTGGCGAATTGCCTCCAATGCTTGTTCACGTGAAACGCCAAAATACTCACCCACACAGATAGCCGCTGACACATTCTCCGCATTGTATTCCCCAACAAGATGTGTGCCACTTGGCATGGTGCCAGTCGCGTAAGCGACTAGGCGGCTATTGGACGCCGCATCAGCAGCTATTGGACGCCCACTTTGTGGGCTATTGGATATAGGCAGGGAAGACAATGCACTATCGTGCATAGAGGCAAGATAAGGATTGTCAGCATTGCGGAAGATGGTGCCTTGATGAGCTACGAGGTAATCGTAGAGTTCGCGTTTGGTGCGTTGTACGCCTTCAAACGAGCCAAAGCCCTCTAAGTGGGCACGCCCCACATTGGTAATAAGTCCGTAGTTGGGCTCAGCAATATCCACTAGTTCCTTAATATCCCCAGGGTGCGATGCTCCCATCTCTACAATAGCGAGTTCGTGTGCGCGCGTGATTTGTAATAAGGTGAGAGGCACACCTATCTGATTATTGAGATTGCCTTGGGTATAGTGGAGGTTGTATTGGGTGGAAAGAACGGTAGCTAAAAGCTCTTTGGTGGTTGTCTTTCCATTGGTGCCAGTGATGCCAATGATTGGTAAACCCAACTCGCGACGCCAAGCGCGTGCCAAGTCTTGCAGAGCGAGTAAAGTATTGGGAACCAATAATGTACCATCGGGCAAAGCGTATTCAGGGTTATCAATTACAGCCAATGAAGCACCGCTTTCGAGGGCTTGTTTGGCAAACTTATTGCCATCAAAACGCTCGCCATGCAATGCAAAGAACACGCAACCTGCTGGCAGATTGCGTGTATCTGTACTCACTGAAAGTGAGGAATTATTTCTTATTAGGAAGTTCCAATCCATATCCTTTCTTCTTATCTTCGACCTTCAAAGCAAGGCTGAGCAAGAATGCCAAGACGCCAAATGAAGCGAAGACAATCATTGGAACGACATAGCCGTTGGTAGAAACGCGGAGCGTACCAATCAACATTGGCACCAAGCACAAGCCAATATTTTGTACCCAGAAAATCAAGCAATATGCAGAGCCGAGAATTTTCTCATCAATAATCTTTGGAACAGATGGCCACATAGATGCTGGCACCAAAGAGAAACTAACACCCAACACCAAAATAGTGCAGAGAGCCAAGGTCTTGTTTGGGAAAGCTGGCAATACAAATGCGAAGATACTATGGCATACCACCATGATAACTGCGCCAATCATCATCATCGAAGCACCTTTACCCTTATAGTCGATAAACATACCGAGGAATGGGGTCAAGACCATCGCCAAGATAGGGAACCACTTGAACAAACCAGATGCCTCTGCGTTGCTAATCATCAAAGTCTCCTCGAGGAAGTTAGTCGCAAAGCGTTGGAATGGGAAGATAGCCGAATAATACAACACGCACAAGAGGGCGATGATCCAGAACATCTTGCTGGAGAAGATCTTACCAAGGTCAGACACATGGAACTCCTCCTCTGGGTCAGACATATCAGTACTCTCGCCAATAGCCACGAGTTGCTTGTCGAACTTGGTGTCCATGATCGTGAACACGAAGAAGTTGAGCAAGCCAACCACGAGCAACAGAGCTGCGAAGAGCAAAGATGCCACTACAGAAGGATTACCGTTGACAGCGAAGTGTTGGCTGATTGCAGGTGAGAACGCCATAGCAGCGAACACACCAATACGAGCGATAGCCATCTCAAGACCCATAGCGAGCGCCATCTCCTTGCCTTTGAACCACTTAGCGAGGATCTTACTAACGGTAGTACCTGCCATCTCGCAGCCACAACCGAAGATCATGAAGCCGAACGCAGCCATCTTAGCCGAACCTGGCATAGCAGTCCACCAAGAGTTGAGCCATACGATACTGTTGGCATCAAACCAGTCGGAGATACCAATATACTTGATAGACGCACCCAACACCATCAAGCCCGCAGACAGCAAGCCAGTAAAGCGAACGCCCATCTTATCCAAAATGATTCCCGCGAAAATGAGGAAACCGAAGACACAAAGGATATATTCCGCAGATGCGTAGGTGCCGAAGACGCCTTGATCCCAACCAAGAGTGTCATTCAAGACAGATGCTAAAGGAGAAAGGATGTCCACAAACATGTAAGCAAAGAACATCATCGATGCTACCAAGAAGAGGACTGTCCAACGCGCAAATGCTGAGTCGCGGAGAGTATTTTGCATTTTTTGTACCATAGTTATGTAGAATTATGTAGAGTTGTATTTACAACGCTTCGTCCTCTGGTTTTTCAACCAAGGGACGAGGCATATTTTTTTTCTTTTTCTTCAACCATGCTGCTTTACGACGTTCGTATTCAGCATAGTGAGATTCCAAATATCCGTCAGCCAAAATATTCGGGATTATTTTATACCCAATTCAGCCTTCACTGCAGAAGTCAAATTGGTTGCATCTGGTGCGATGTAAAGCATACCAGTTTGATCCATCACATAAGTACATGCTTGAGCTGCAGCCACTTTATTGATAGCAGCTAACAATTTCTCGCGAATAGGTTGGAGGTATTCCATTTGCTTTGCTTGCAAATCTTGTTGAATAGTTTGATAGAAGACTTGCATACGTTGCTCCATTTGTGCCAACTCTTGTTGACGATACTCAAGAATGCTAGCACTCATAGTAGCTTGTTGTTGTTGGAACTCAGTTACTTTCTTATTGAATTCCTCTTGCATGTTTGCTAGCTGTGTCTCATACACACCTTGTACAGAATCCAATTTCTCACCCATCAATTTGGTCTCTGGCATCAACGCCATAATCTCTTGAGAATTAACGTGTCCAATCTTTTGTGCGCTTGCCAAGATAGGAAGTACTACAGCAAGCATTAAAATCATTTTTTTCATTTTTTGTATCTTTATTTAATGTTATTATTTCTATCCTCTGCAGGAACAATCAGGTACACGAATTGTGTGGTTATTGTGTGGTTATTGTATGGTTATTGTATGGTGTCACCAATCACTTTGCTCCTAGTTTCTCCAGCACTTGGTCTGAAATATCCAACTTACTAGACATATAGATGAGACTTGGGTCTGCCGAGCGATCTTTCACCACATCGTATCGCTTTTCATTTGCAATATCCTGAATGGCATTGTAGATCTCATCTTGAATAGGTTTGAGCAGTGCCTCACGCTTTTTATACCATTCGCCCTCTTGACCAAAGTACTTGCGTTTGAGTTCAAGCACCTCTTGCTCTGCAGCAAGGATTTCCTCCTCACGTTTTTGCTTCATATCTTGCGAAAGGAATATTTGCTCAGTTTGATAGTTAGACGCTAACACCTTAGCTTCTTGTTGAGCAGCATCAATATCCTTTTGCCAGCGTTTAGAAATCATGTTAAGTTGCTCATTAGCAGTCTCATATTGAGCAAGATTCTTCAATATATATTGCATATCAACATATGCAACAGAGAACTTTTGCGCTGCAAGTGGATTGGCAGCGAACCATCCACAAAGCACCATAATTGCTATTAAAATATATCGTTTCATAATCATTATAATTCTTGTCCAAGTACAAAATGGAACTGCGATCCACCATATTGTTTCGAGCCATTGATTGGGTCGAATCCCCATCCCCAGTCAATACCCATAAGTCCAAACATAGGCAGGAACAGACGTACACCAACACCCGCTGAACGCTTGAGATTAAATGGGTTGTAATCCTTGATATCTGCAAAACAGTTACCTGCTTCTACGAAGGCAAGCGCCCAGATTGTAGCATTTTGCTCCAACGAGATTGGGTAGCGCAATTCCATCGTAAACTTGTTGTACACGTATCCCATGTTACGTCCCACAGCAGGATCGTATGGAGTAAGCGAACCTGATTGATAACCACGCATAGAGATGTACTCTGTAGAGTAGCTGGAATAGCTCGACATACCATCACCACCCATGTAGAACGTCTCGAAAGGCGACTTCGCATTCTTGTTATAATGACCCAAATATCCAAACTCAGCACGCGTCATCAACACCAATTTAGCATCTGACGTCAATGGAGTAAATACCTTACCCGAGAAACGCCACTTGTGATACTCCAAGAGGTTGTACTTCTCGCTGGTGGTCATTTGCGCATACTGCGCATCTGTTGTTCCCTTGATAAGTGAATATGGCGGTGTAATCTTCAGCCCAAGAGTGAATTGCGAACCGCGGCGGGTATAAATTGGGTTATCAATACTTGAGCGAGAGAGTTGCAGATTGAGTGCCAAATTGTGACTATTGCCATCTGTAAGGATCATGTAGGGCCAATCCTTCAGCATGTAGAGTTGGTAACTCAACTCACCATAGAAAGAGAAATAGTCATCTGGCCAGCTAAGACGTTTACCATATCCAACACTTACACCCAAAGTGCGAAGATACTTATCAGGGTCTGCCTCTGATTCCTGCAATTGTTGGTAGTAATCAGATTGACCATAATAATTGTAGTTGTAATAGTAATTGTTGTACAGGTTCTCGTAAGCTTGATAATAGCGATCTGAATATCCAGTTTGCGAAGCAAAGAAAATATTAGCACTCAATGAATTAGGACGTTTTCCTCCCAACCAAGGTTCAAGGAAACTAATAGAAGCTGAAGTATAATACACACCATTGGTACGGGCATTAATACTAAAGGTTTGTCCTTCACCCTGTGGCACAATGCGATAACTCTCTGGATTAAAGAGGTTTTGGATAGCAAAGTTCGTAAACTTCAAGCCCAACGAGCCGACCAAACCTGTAGCACCCCAACCGAGCGAGAATTCGATTTGGTCGCTGGATTTAGTCTCAAGTTGATATGTGATGTCCACAGTTCCATCCTCCACATTAGGTTGGATATCTGGGACAAGTTTCTCTTGATCAAAGTGTCCCATCTGTGCTAACTCACGGAGCGAACGCATGATATCAGACTGGCTATACAACTGCCCTGGCTTGGTGTACAATTCGCGACGCACTACGTGCTCGTACACGCGCGTGTTACCTACTATATTAATCGCATTAATGGTAGCAGGCTTGCCCTCATACATACGCATCTCAAAGTCAATTGAGTCATTGTCAATATGCACCTCCACAGGATCAATATTAAAGAACAAATAACCTTGATCGGTATAGAGTTTAGACACCGCATCATCATCTTCGTTGAGACGCTTGTTTAATTCCTTGAGGTTATAGGTATCGCCTTTCTTAATACCTAAGACAGCATCCAAATACTCATACGGATACACCGTATTTCCAACCCAAGTAATATCGCGGAAATAATACTTACTACCCTCATCAATTGTCAAATAAACATCTACCCGTGTGGAATCTTCTGGAGATTTCACGACACTATCTGCGACAATAATAGCATCACGATAACCAATTTCGTTATACTTCTCCAAAATCAATTTTTTATCATTTTCAAACTCAGAAGCAACAAACTTTTTCGTTTGGAACAAATTGAGAATATGGTTATCATTCGTTTTTTTCATCGCACGATTAATCTGATTATGCGACAATGCCTCATTACCCGTTACATAGATATGTCCCACACGTGTTTTCTCATGTTTATTGACATTGACAGCCACTTTTACATATCCAGGATGATCCGTATCATTAAACTGAAGTACCTGAACATCAGTACTATAATATCCTTTTTCCTGCAAATACTTCGAAACTACTTTTTTAGCTCTATCAGCCAAATCAGGGGTCATTTGTCCACCTTTTTTGATACCAACTTTCACTTCCACATCCTCTTGTTCTGTTTTTCGTAGTCCGTTGTAAACAATATCCGACACACGTGGACGTTGTTGAAGCGCTATTTCAATCCAAATCTTATCACCTTCGATTTTCGTAGCCTTGAACTTGACATCTGAAAATAGACCTTGTTTCCAGAAACGCTTGAGTGACTTGGTAATTTGATCACCTGGTATCTCAATCTTATCACCAACAGCTAAACCTGAGAAACCGATCAACACAAAATCTTCATAACTATCCGCACCAGTCACTTTGATATCTGCAATCTCATACGTTTTACGTTGCATCGTGTATTCTATCACAGGTGCAGGTGTCACAACCTCGGCGATTGTGTCTGTAGACACGACCGCCAAACTATCTGATTGTGCAAGCATAGGTAACGCCAACAACAATCCCAATATTATATTAACGAATCTGTTCACTAGTCTTTCCAAATCTACGTTCACGATGTTGATAATCAACAATCGCATGATAAAACTCCTCGTTCGTAAACTCTGGCCACAAGCAATCCGTGAAATATAATTCTGCGTATGCTAATTGCCAGAGCAAAAAGTTACTTATGCGTAATTCGCCACTCGTACGAATCAACAAATCAGGATCAGGAATATCCGAAGTGGTTAGATACGAAGATACAACTTCTTCATTGATATCCTCAACCAACATTTTTCCTTCCTTTACCGCCTCTGCTATCATTTGTGTTGAGCGGATAATTTCCCAACGAGCACTATAACTGAGCGCTATTACCAAAACCAATCCAGTGTTGCCGCTTGTTTGCTCAATACACGATAAAAACTTATCATATGTCACCTTGGGTAATCGAGCCAAATCTCCTATTGCTTGAAGACGAATATTATTCTTCATCAAAGTAGGTGTCTCCTTAACTATCGTATCCACCAACAAAGCCATCAACGCATCCACCTCTTCTTTAGGACGATTCCAATTTTCAGTAGAGAAGGCATATAAAGTCAAATACGAGACACCCAATTCTGCTGCAACTTCTGTAATATTGTGCACAGTCTCAACCCCCCGACGGTGACCGAACATACGCGCCAATCCTTGGCGTTTCGCCCATCGACCATTTCCATCCATGATGATAGCTACATGGCGTGGTATTCTATCCAATTGAATTTGCTCCTTATATCCCATAATCATTAGTCATATCGTCACACAGCAGACAAGTCCTTTCTTTATGCCCAAACTCAAACACCACACCTACTGTTAAAGTAGATGTCACATCATTATTCATGATATTGATACCATTCATCTCATGTAAGTTATCAAAGGCTTCACTCCCTTCCAGCCCATCGCCATTCCACAAATAAACATTATGTTGCCACGCCAACTGCAGTTGCCATCTTTCAGCAATTTTCCACTTAAGGCCTATTCCAACTGGCAAATATACAGCAACACATTTGAAGAAATCCTTCATAATTAGAGAATCCTCATAAACCGTTGCACCAACTCCCAAAAACATATATGGAGTTAAAGATCTCATGTGGATATTATACTCATCCAATCCTAATTGAAAAAAATTGTATTCACCCACAACATCCACATGCCACATCGAATTATCAACATTGTACTCTTTATTTATCACACGTTGACGCTGACCTTTTAATTGTATCGCCCAACGAGGATCAATTTTATAACGTAACTGCGCGCCATAAGTTTCTCCTACGGACATAAACACATGAGATGCCAACTCTCCTACATAATACGAAGCACCACCCTGCACTCCCACTTCCATGAAATAAAATCGATGGTGATTCTCTTCCGCAAACGCACAAACAGGCAGCAGAGTGATCCACACTACTAAAACAACGAATCTTATATTAGGAAAGTTACTTCGGTACACGAACAAGAACAATGAAGATTAATACATAATCAATCGGTCCTCTTTCCACTTGTCTAAGTTAATAATCGCGCTGATAGAGAACAGGCAATCATGATTATATCCCACAATATGCTTATCTAACTGATCAAATGCAGGACGATTCTTCACATTTTCGCATCGTGGCACATCTACACTACCCTCACGAGCCGTCAAGTATGGAGCTGCTGTAGCACCCTCAAGATTACTATTCAAACCACCCTTACCTTTGTTAGAAAAATACAACTGATATTGGAAAGAGCCTTTCAATTGGACATTATCATTGATACGCCACTTCACACCAAATGCAACTGGAATATACAAGCCAACTGCAAGCTCATTCTTATCCTTAAGTTTCTCACCATCAGTAGTACCCTTATACATCTTTCCTACTTGCGGGAAACACGTGTTCATCTTAGAATACAGAAAAGAATTATTATTCCTATTGATTGCACGCAACGTTGCATTTTTATTAAATATAGTCACGCCCACACCCATACCAACATACGGAACCACATTATATATTGCTTGCTCAGGCGTCATAATATTTCCGTAATTCAACAAGTTAAATTCTGCCATGGCATCTACATGCCACATTGAGTTATAATACACGCTACGCACCTCTTCTGGTACGTTGCTGGTCGATATAATAGAATCATACTCAGCAAAACATACACGCTGACGCACTGCCTTTAATGTAACATGCCATCGAGTATCAATACGGTAGCCTACACTAAAACCAAATGTTTCAATACCCGGCCATCTTAAAGTACCGCGTTCTCCAAATGCGATTGCATCATACGATTGAACACGCAACAAATCTGGATGCGTTGTCGCAGCAGGAGCCTTCTGACCCACATAAAATCCCACACCCGCAGAAGGGCCAAATTCCAAACGATCAATATGGTCACGAAAATCTGCAAACGCAACTGCTGGTATTAAGACCAGCATCAATAATGTCGTTAAAACTTTGGTTTTATTCATAATAATTTATCTCCAGATATTAATTTACACAAAATCGCGGCAAAGTTACAACTTTTTTTTTACATATGCAAATGATAGCACATAATTTATCAAAAAAAATCTACAACTTTTGCCCTCCCCTATCTCAAATTGGTTACTACTAATTTTATCGTCATGCCGAAGTCTAACAAAAAAGACGCATCAATGCGCCTTTTCTCATATAATCATTTGTTGGAATAATGCAATCATTGCTTCATCAATCGTCTAAAAGCATCCGCCACTCGACTTACCTCCACCACGTCTATCTTTAACCCATGCGTATTATATTTCTGTCCCGCAGGAATAATAATTTGTTCGAAACCTAATTTCTCTGCTTCACGAATACGTTGATCTATTCTATTCACCGGTCGTATTTCGCCCGCTAGGCCAACCTCGCCAGTCATACAAATCTTTGAATCCAAAGCAATATCCATATTCGATGACAACACCGCCGCCAGAACTGGCAGATCTATCGCAGGATCATTCACCTTTATACCGCCTGCAATATTCACAAACACATCCTTTTGCAGCAACTTAAACCCTACTCTTTTCTCCAAAACGGCCAACAACATATTCAAACGTTTCCCATCAAAACCAGTACTACTACGTTGTGGAGTACCATACGCTGCACTCGCTACAAGTGCCTGGACCTCAATCAATAATGGACGTACACCTTCCACCGCAGCGGCAATAGCCACACCCGATAATCCATCCCTATTACCCGACAATAGCAACTCGCTCGGGTTCAGCACTTCGCGCAAGCCATCTTGCTGCATTTCAAAAATACCTAACTCGCTCGTACTACCAAAACGATTCTTTTGTGCACGTAAAATGCGATACACATAATGTTGATCACCCTCAAACTGCAACACCGTATCTACTACATGTTCTAGCACTTTGGGGCCTGCCAGCAATCCTTCTTTATTGATATGTCCAACAATAACAAAAGGCACATTCTTCTCTTTTGCGTATTGCAATATTCGCGCTGCACACTCTTTCACCTGACTCAAACTACCAATACTCGCCTCTATTGACTCTGTACCTATCGTTTGAATACTATCCACCACCACTATCTCTGGCTGAATATCCGTCACGCAATCTAAAATCCGCTCCAACGAAGTTTCCGCCAAAATATATAAATTCTCCGCATCACCTGATAATCGTTCAGCTCTGAGCTTCAGCTGCTTAGCGCTCTCCTCTCCACTTGCATACAGCGTTTTTCGGTTCCCCATCTTCATCAATACTTGCAGTGCCAAAGTAGACTTTCCTATACCAGGTTCTCCACCCAAAAGCACCAAACTGCCAGGGACCAATCCTCCACCCAACACGCGATTAAACTCTGAAGATTGCATGTCTAATCGCATCTCCTCTTTCGCCTCCACTTCATGCAAACGTTGAGCCTGCGCCCCACGACGCAAACTGGCTCCACCTTTCTTAGTAGAGACCATCACGTTCACCTCCTCCTCATATGTTCCCCACTCACCACAAATAGGACAACGACCAATCATCTGAGGAGACTGAGCACCACAATTAGAGCACACATATTTCGTTGAAGCCTTTGCCACGTTCTAAAACCCAAACAAATTATATCTCTATCGTTTCTTTTTCAACTGCCAACACTGTATTCTCAAACACCTCTTTGGCCTCGTTTAAAAACACAGTATGATCATCTTCGCGAGCGCTAAAATGCCCTATTACTAATTTCCCCACACCCGCCAACTTTGCAATCTCTGCTGCTTGTTTCGCGGTAGAATGGGTATGTTTTTTACACTTATCCGCATCCTTTTCTGTGTATGTAGCCTCATGAAACAACACATCCACCCCCGCTATCTGCTCTACAATTTTTTCACGATACGCAGTGTCCGAGCAATATGCATATCGTTTACGAGGCGCCTTATCACGGTGATGCTCTGTAAACAAGAAACCACATGTTGGCACCTTGTGCTTTAGAGGTATTGTTTCTATTGTCAATGTACGATCCTCGAAAATCGTCTCTCGCTTCCGAGGGTTAATTGCATGGAAATCAACCTCATATGGCAAATCCTGACAATGATAATCCAACAAAGGGCGAAGCAATTTCTCCAGGTCAGCATGGGCATAGATATGCAGAGGCTGCGTACGCCCCATCATACCCAACGTGGATATCAATCCTATCAAGCCAAAGCAATGATCACCGTGCAAGTGAGAAATCAACACCGTATACAGTCGCGCAGTTCTTATACCCAATTGTCTCATTTTTAATTGAGTACCTTCACCACAATCCACAAGAAATGATTTATCACATAGTTCCACAATCTGCCCAGTGGGCGAATTTTGAAACGTTGGCATCGCACTGCCACATCCTAATATGGTCAATTCGTTGTTCAAATCAACTCAGTTGTATTCAAGTTGTTCAATATTATTCAACTTTTAGCCCCTCAAACTTAAGTACACACGCATAAAAACAGCTTTTGTATACTGAGGAAAATCTCCTTGCTGAATCCAACCATGATAGCCTGGATCACGACGGAAGACATCTGCCACACGCAGCCCCTTGTATTTACCAAAGTTGAATATTTCCTTACCCTCAGCATCATATGCTACACGTCCTGCAAAATCTGCAAATCTCATAGTACCAGAGGTATAATCTGACAATTCTTCCACAGTTTCAGGTAGTTCATATTTCTCCAATTGCGCTTTCAACACCTCGTATGTCGCCATCGTATCTGCATCAGCTGAGTGCGCTGCAGTCAAATCTTTTCCACAGTAAAACTTATACGCGGCCACCAAGTTACGTGGCTCTTGGCGTTGAAAAATAGTAAATACATCCACCATACGCATACGCTTCAAATCAATATTCACCCCTACTCGCAACATCTCCTCCGCCAACAAAGGCAAGTCAAAGTGATTAGAATTGTAACCCGCCAAATCCGAACCTTCTAGTACTTTTGCTAGCTCTGGAGCAATCTCCTTGAATGTTGGACAATCCACCAAATCCTCATCATGAATGCCATGCACTGCAGTTGCCTCATCTGATATATGCATTTGAATCTCCTGTCCCAACATCATCTGAGTTGGTTTAACGCGGAAGGTCTTCCCCTCGGCACAACCGTTAGGAAAGACCTTATAGTAACTCAGCTCTACTATTCTATCTTGAGCTATATTCAAACCCGTGGTTTCCAAATCAAAGAAAACCAATGGGCGAGTTAAATGCAATTTCATTCGAAAACCTCTAAATTAGTCATTTAGGAGCATTGGCATCAACAGAATCAACAAATCTTGATTCTCTTCATTCTCAGAAGGCAAAATCAAACCAGCACGAGCAGGATCAGCCAATGCTAATACCACATCCTGAGAAATAATTGACGACAAAATCTCAATCAAGAATGGTGCTTTAAAGCCAATAGCCATTGGCATACCTGCATAATCACATGCAATCGTCTCCTCTGCTGAAGTAGAGAAGTCAATATCCTGAGCAGAAATCTTGATTTGGTTCTCACTCAATGCCAACTTGATCAAACTAGTACCCGTATTTGCAAATACTGCTACACGCTTACAAGCATTCACAATAGTCTGTCGATCAACAATTACCTTATTTTGGTTATTTTGCGGAATAACTGCATTATAATTAGGGAAACGGCCCTCAATTTGACGGCAGACAACCACCGTTTGACCAAAGGCAAATGTAGCATTCTTTGCACCGAAGCTAACCGCCACATTATCCGAGCCCTTCAACACTTGACGCAACAACTGCGCAGGCTTCTTTGGCAAGATAAAATTCACAGGTTGAGCACTTGTAACGCTAGTATTCGCATAACGAACCAAACGATGAGCATCCGTGGCAACCAAAGTAATTTTCTCCTCGTTCAAATCGAAATAAATACCATTCATTACAGGACGCAACTCATCATCAGCTGTGCAGAAAATGGTCTTATTCACCGCATCCAACAACACATCAGCCGCAATATCAAAACTATTTTCACCTGCCTCCATTGGCATTTCTGGATACTCGTTACCATTTGCACCTACAAAACTATATGTACCATTTGCACTTGTGATATTCAGGCCAAAGTTTTGATCATCAATATGGAATGTCAGTGGTTGCTCAGAAAACTCCTTCAAGGTCTCCAACAAAATTTTGGCCGCTACAGCCACTTTGCCCTCACCTTGTGCACTATCTACTGCCATTGAAGTACGCAACGTAGTCTCTCCATCTGAAGCAGTCAAAGTAAGTTGATCACCCTTCAAGTCAAACAACACGCACTCTAAAATTTGTAAACTATTTTTTGCCGCAATCACACGGCTGGCTGCTTGCAATTGCGCAAACAATTCCTTGCTAGATACATTAAATTTCATATCGCTATTATTTTATTTGATTCAAGATTACACAGGAGTATTTACAAAACACTCCTATTCGGCTGCAAAGATACAAAAAAACAATGAATTATGCAAATAAATTTGCACATTTTGTATATTTTTCATATCTTTGCGCTCAAAATTGCAAACTAGACGTACGTAAAACGTATATATGATAGGTATTTTTGATAGTGGTTACGGCGGATTAACCATTCTCAATAAGATTCGCCAAACTCTCCCTGAGTACAATTACCTTTACTTAGGAGACAATGCTCGTGCACCATATGGAACACGTTCATTTGACGTCATTTACGAATATACTCTTCAAGCCGTCAACTATCTTCATCAACAGGGATGTAACCTCATTATTTTGGCATGTAATACTGCTAGTGCAAAAGCTCTTCGCACCATTCAACAACGCAATATCAACCCTAATAAATTGCGCGTTTTGGGGGTTATTCGCCCCACTGTGGAAATGACTCCCTCGCGCACACATACGAAACACATAGGTGTGCTCGCCACTCCAGGAACCGTCGCTTCTGATAGTTATGTAATAGAACTACTCAAGCAGGATCCAGAACTAATCATCACACAACAAGCATGTCCTATGTGGGTTCCTTTGATCGAAGCAGGAGAACATCTTAATGATGGCGCTAACTATTTTGTAGAAAAGTACTTAAACGAGCTTCTTGTACGCGACCCTAATATCGACACCATCATTCTCGGTTGTACCCATTACCCTCTACTTCTCCCTAAGATTGAAGAAATATTATTAAAAAAACAACCAAATATCTCTATCATATCGCAAGGAGAGATCGTCGCAAATAGTTTACTAGATTATCTATATCGACATCCAGAGTTCAAACAGGAATTAGGTGGTAATTGTACATATCTAACAACTGAGTCGGCCGATAAATTTACAGAGTCGGCATCTCTATTCTTATCAGAGAATATTCGAGCGCAACATATTGAATTATGACAAAGTAGCAACTATACACACCACCCTATTAGTATGAAGACACTTCGGCCTATTTTCGTAACAATATCTTTGCTTATCTCTTTGGGCACATTAGCGCAAGGAGAACATTATTTTTCCTTGAAGGATTCTACACAGTCATTCGTGCGCCTGCTGTTCGCTGGAGATGCTATGCAGCACTCCACTCAATATAAATGGGCGTGGAATGGAAATGCGCGACACTATGACTACGAGCCCAATTTCCGCTACTTGCGTCCTCATTTAGCAACGGCAGATATTAATATCGTAAATTTTGAGACCACACTTTCAGGCAAACCTTATAGCGGATATCCTAAATTTCGCACACCTGACGCGTTCTTCAACGAACTAGTAGATGCTGGTTTTCAAATATTTGCAATAGCCAATAACCATATTCTAGATGGCGACAAGTCAGGTATGAAACGTACTATCGATAAACTATCGCCTTATCCTTATTTAGGAGCTTATCTTGACACCGCACAACGCAGCGAAAAATACCCACTAATACTTCATATTGATGATATGAAGATTGCACTCTTCAATGCTACCTACGGAACTAATCAACTCACGCCAACATGGCCAACTTGTGTGAATTATATCGAAACCGAACAACTTGAAATAGATTTAGCTAAGAGTCTAAAAGACACCACAATAGACCTCCGAATTATGTATATCCATTGGGGGACAGAATACCAACTTAAGCACAACGCATACCAAGGAGGCGTAGGACAATGGATTGCCGATTTGGGTATAGATCTCATTATCGGAGGACACCCACATGTAGTGCAAGATTATGAGGTACTCACTGCTGCCGATGGAAGACGCGTACCCATAATGTATTCATTAGGCAATCTCATTAGTAATCAACGTTGGGAAGACTCTAATGGTGGTATCATCACCACAGTAGATATTGACCGCCAAACAAAAAAAATAGTAAAAGTTAACTACGTACCAATCTATGTACATAAGGGTAAACTACAGGGGGAACGCCACAACTACTATTGCATCCCAACACCCGATTATCTAAACGGAAAACTATCGTTTACATTACCCAACGACAGCTTGGAACAAGATCTTCGTCTGTTCCATAACAACACCACAGTTCGTATTCCCGCTACACCAATAGAGTGATTATCGCTTGGCTAATTTCATCACTTCTGCTGCGATAATACGAGCACTATCTGGCAATGCAAGAGTAAGGATATTCTTGCGCAATGATTCTAGCCGTATATCATCTTGAATAAGTGGCAATGCAGTAGCAATCAACGATTCTTTCGCATCTACATCCTTCACCAATACCGCAGCATCCTTCTTCACCAATGCCATCGCATTATGAGTTTGGTGATCTTCTGCCACATTAGGCGAAGGAACCAAAATAGAAGGCTTGCCCAATAAACATAGTTCGGAGATAGAGGAGGCACCCGCACGAGATATCACCAAGTCTGCCAAAGCATATGCCAGAGGCATTTGGCTAACAAAGTCAATACAGATAATATTGTCATGAGGCAGTACCTCTAGAGACTTTTTACAATCCGCAAAATAATTTTTGCCTGTTTGCCAGATGACTTGAATGCCACTCTCTACTAGTTCCTTGAGATGAGCAATAATACTTTGATTAATAGTCCCCGCACCCAAACTACCACCAATAATAAGCAACGTCTTTTGATCTGCAGTAAACTTCACACCAAACTCCTCATTAAAATAGCAAAGTGCATCCTCTTTAGTTCCAGATGCCAGATTTTGACGTACTGGATTACCCGTGAGAATGATCTTATCCTTAGGGAAGAAGCGCTCCATACCCTCATACGCCACACAAATCTTTTTCGCATCATCTTTAAGAAGTTTGTTTGTCACACCTGCAAATCCGTTCTGCTCTTGAAGCAAAATAGGTACCCCCATTTTGGCAGCTACCTTCATCGCAGCACCGCTAGCATAGCCACCCACACCAACTCCCACATCAGGGCGAAAATCACGCACAATCTTACGGGCTTGACACATCGAACGAATCAGATCAATTACCACGCGGATATTCTTCCATGGACGACTACGATCAAAACCCTTAACAGGCAGACCTATAATCTCATAGCCCGCTTGTGGTACGCGTTCCATTTCCATTCGTCCGAGCGCACCAACGAATAGGATTTCGCACTTAGGATCAACTTCGCGCAGGGCGTTCGCAATGCTTACGGCTGGAAAAATATGTCCTCCAGTCCCGCCTCCTGAGATAAGAAATTTCATGGTCTTATATTCTATGAATGTTAATTAAATGTATCATTATCAAATATTACACACAGGTTGCGGATTCCCATGGTAATCCTATGGTATAATTAATTATTCGATATAGATTTCGGGAACATCCTCCTCACTAGCAGCCGTAGCCGATTGTTGGCGATCATGTAGTTCGTTTTGTTCGCGAGCCACACACATGATAATGCCAAAATACAAACTAGTTATCAGCACACTAGTACCTCCGCGGCTAATCATCGGAAGTGGTTGTCCCGTAACAGGTCCTATACCTACTGCCACCATCATACTCACTAAAGCTTGGCATGTAATCATCAATGCCAATCCCATGACCATCAACATAGCTGCATAGTCAGCATACTTGCTACTACTCAAGCACGATCGAAAAAGAATAGCCAGGTATAACAACATCAAAAAGACAGCACCCACGATACCCGATTCCTCTACAATAATCGCAAAAATATAATCAGCAAAGGCCTGTGGTAGGAAATCACGTTCTTGACTATTGCCTGGCAACACCCCCACAGGCGATACACCACCACGTGCAATGGCCACTTTAGAAATAGTGCGTTGATAGTTGTCATCCGTGAGCTTAAACTCCTCATTTGGAGTCTTCCACTCTGCAATCATATCATCTATACGCCCTACCCAAGTAGTAGCACGTTTCATCACACCTTCTACCTTGCGATTAGGTTCGATATAGACTTTTTCAATGAAGAAATAACCAGCTACAAGCATCACCACAGCAATCAATAATGTTGTGCCCCAATATTTAATATGTACACGCGCTAAGAAAAAAAGTAGAAAAACTATTCCCCCCAACAACAACGCCGTGGACAGGTTACCCACAAGGATCAAACTACAAACCAACACAGTCAAGGCTAGGACAATAAAGAAGTATTTCTTTTGATCTTGCGCTGTTTTAATTCGGCTAAGCAAGTCTCCCACAACCAATAGCAACGTCAGTTTAGCAAGCTCAGAAGGCTGAAAAACAATACCAAAGATCCTTAACCAACGTTTCGCGCCATTAACCTCCACGCCCATACTAGTGAATGTCAACAACAAGAAAACAATCGATATACCCAAGCCTGCATAGCTAACAATACGTATAAGTTTACTAGGAAAGAACTGCAATATAAATGCCAATCCCACACCCGCTACGATAAACAGCATCTGCTCCATGATAGGACCGAGTGTGGAACTATCTTTTTCAAATGCGAGAGTACTGCTGGCAGAAAACAATGCCAAAATGGCAACAATGATCAATACTGCAAACAACACCCAATATACTTTATCTACGTATGAGAGTTGTTGGCGAATTTTATTTTTGTAGTCGTTGATTGTCATAATTTTGTTTAGTGTTTAATGTTTAAAGAGAGCGTACTGCTTTTGCAAATTGCTCGCCACGATCCTCATAGTTCTTAAATAAGTCAAAACTTGCACAACAAGGCGAAAGCAACACAGTATCTCCTTCATTAGCAGATTGATAAGCAGCCTGAACCGCATCTTGCAAACGATTGGTAGAGATATATTTCACACCCATTGGTTCAAAGTGCTGAATAAGCTTACCATTATCCTTGCCCATAAAGATAAGTGTATGACATTTCTCAAGAACTAACTGGTCAATCTCGCTATAATCATTTCCTTTATCTGTTCCACCAAGAATGAGTACAGTAGGCGTAGTCATACTATCCAACGCGTACCAACAGGAGTTGACGTTAGTTGCCTTAGAATCATTCACATAACGCACGCCTTTCACTGTTGCCACATATTGCAGGCGATGATCTACACCAGTAAACTGCTGCAGACTCTCGCGAATCACATCATTGTGAATATTCAAGATTTGTGCTGCCAAACCCGCAGCCATTGAGTTGAGTTGATTATGCTTACCCTTGAGACTAAGTTCATCAAGCGATACACGCAGAGGTGCTACCTCTGGTCGGGTCGCCACTACAAGATGACTGCCATCGGTATATGCAACATTCTGCTCATTGCTACCAAATGGATAAAGGGTGGCCTGAGGCCGAATACGTGCAATCTCGCGGTTAATAACAGGATCTTCACTCCAATAAATAAAGGCATCCTTGCTAGTTTGGTTACGCGTAATGCGGAACTTGGCATCAACATAGTTCTGAAACTGATAGTCATAGCGATCCAAGTGATCGGGCGTGATATTAAGCAAAATGGCAATGTCAGCACGGAAATCATAACAGTTGTCAAGTTGAAACGACGAAAGTTCAATCACATAATACGCATGATCCTCTTGTGCCACTTGCAACGCCAACGAGTTACCAATATTACCAGCCAATCCCACATCCAATCCCGCGCGACGGAGCATGTCGAAAATCAGCGAAGTAGTGGTAGTCTTGCCGTTGGAACCTGTAATACAAATCATTTTCGCATGGGTGTAACGCGCAGCAAACTCAATCTCCGAGAGGATAGGAGTGCCTTGCTTGATGAGTTGCCTCACCAAAGGAGCTGTCAATGGAATACCTGGCGACTTAATTACTTCATCGGCATCAAGGATTAGCTCAGGAGTGTGTTTGCCAGACTCCCACGCAATGTGATGCTGATCAAGCAGGGCCTGATACATAGGAGCAATTTCTCCCATATCGCTCACGAAGACATCTATACCTCTGCTCTTCGCCAGTATGGCCGCTCCTGTACCAGATTCGCCTGCGCCTAAAACAACAATTTTCTTCATAAGTTAGGTTATCGTATCTTTAATGTTAATATAGCAAATGCAGCCAAGATCAATGTTACAATACAAAAACGAAGCACTATCTTGTTCTCGTGCAACAACGATCCTTTGCCCTTGAATAGGACCTTGCAAGTTGGATCATTACGCAACACCTGATCCATAGATGTACGGTAGTGATCATGCAATGGCGTACGCTTCCACACGCGCAAACGCATACCCTTCTTCTTTGCAAACTTATATATCTGTGTTTGAAGAATTACGCTCACACTCTCCATAAGGAAAATACCACACAAGATAGGCAACAACAACTCCTTGTGAATAATCACAGCGCACACGCCAATGATGCCACCAATAGTCAGACTACCCGTGTCGCCCATAAATACCTGTGCAGGAAAACCATTCCACCACAAGAAACCTATCAGCGCACCCACAAACGCAGCCATAAATACCACAAGCTCCTCACTACCAGGTATATACATCACATCAAAATAGTCCGCAAACACCACGTTGCCGCTGACATAAGCCAGTACAATCAACGCGATTCCTATTATCGCTGAGTTGCCCGCACACATACCATCCATACCATCGTTGAGATTAGCTCCGTTGCTCACCGCGGACACCACAAGAATAGTGAGAATAACAAAGAAGATCCATCCCGCCTTGTATTTAGTCGTCTCTCCCATAAACGAGAACATATCTGCATAGTTAAAATTATGCTCCTTCACAAACGGAATGGTAGTACGCGTGGACTTCACCTCTGGCGACTTTTCAAAAACAGTAATATTATTTTCAATATGCGATGTAACACGCTCATTCATCACGGCGTCTGGACTATAACGCAGTGTAAGTCCTACGATCAAGCCCAGAGTGATTTGACCTGCAATCTTAATCCAACCATTCAAGCCATCTTTGTTACCTCGAAAAGTCTTAATATAGTCATCGGCGAAGCCCAAAGCACCCAAAATAAGAGTAGTAATGAGCATAAGAATTAGGTACACGTTGCTCAGTTTACCCATCAACAGACATGGAATCAACATGGCAGCAATAATCACCACACCTCCCATCGTTGGTACGCCTTTCTTAGCCACATTAAATGGGTCTATCTTCTCATCACGCTGAGTCTCAGAGATATTCTTACGGCGCAACAAATCAATAAACCATTTGCCTACCCAAATACTAATGCACAGACCCATCACACCTGCTACAATAGCACGAAACGAGATATAACTCATCAATCGTGCACCTGGCACATTGCCTAAAAAACTAAACAACTCGTATAACATAATTCTAGCCTTTAAACTCTAAACTGTAGCCAGCCAAGCTGGCGTCCTCTAAACTACAAACACTCTTTTACCACTTCATGGTCATCAAAATGGTGTTTTACACCCTTGATAATCTGATAATCTTCATGCCCTTTTCCAGCCACCAAAATCACATCACCTTGACGCGCCAAAGTACAGGCCGTTTTAATAGCAGACGCACGATCTTCAATAATCAACACACGGCGCAACTCTTCTTCGGTAAGTCCAGCTGCCATATCTTGCAGAATAGCATATGGCTCCTCATCACGAGGATTATCCGATGTCAAAATCAATTGAGTACTAAGTTGATATGCACTCTTTGCCATGATTGGACGTTTGCCCTTATCGCGATTGCCTCCACAGCCTACCACAGTTATTACCTGTGCGGGGGATGACTGCTTACCCGCGTTCGAAGCCACTATCTCATTTATGGTCTTCAACACATTCTCCACCGCATCTGGCGTATGTGCATAATCAATCACCGCGGTCCAACCTTTAGGCGAATGAATAGTCTCAAAACGACCATTTACAGGTTGCAAACCACTCAATATTCGCAGCACCTCCATCGCATCTTCACCCAAAGCCACAGCTGCACCGTAGATAAGCAACAAGTTACTAACGTTGAAGCGACCTACCAATGGCACAAACACCTCCGTATTCACTGCACCCAACATGCTCTGCACGCGCAATAGCATACCATCAAACCCCTCTTCCAATATCTTCCCACGAAAATCCGCCATGCTGTGAGTGGAATAGGTCAATACACGACCACGACAATTCTGTGTCATCACCAAACCATTGCGATCATCCATATTAGTAATCGCAAATGCCTCTTTGCCCAATCGATCGAACAATATCTTCTTCGTATCGCGGTAGTTATCAAACGTCTTGTGATAATCCAAGTGGTCACGTGTCAAATTCGTGAACAACGCCCCCGCATATTCCAAACCTGCCACACGTTCTTGGGCAATAGCGTGACTGCTCACTTCCATAAACGCATACGTACATCCGCTCTCCACCATCTTAGCCAATAAGGCATTCAGTTCCAATGCATTGGGTGTTGTATGGGTAGCTGCCACAGCCTCATCATTCACGTAGTTCACAACAGTAGAAAGCAAACCTGCCTTGTAGCCCAGCGACTTAAAGAGTTTATAGAGCAACGTAGCTGTCGTAGTCTTGCCATTAGTGCCCGTCACGCCCACTAATTTCAGTTTCTTGCTGGGCTCACCATACCAATAGTGCGCCATCTTACCCAATGCCTCATCGCTATTCTTCACCAAGATATAGCACACACCATCCTCACGAATATATTCCTCCTTCTCCAGCACCACTGCCACAGCACCTTTCCCCACACACTGCTCAATATACGCATGCCCATCAGCAGCAGTCCCCACTTGGGCAACAAACAAACAACCAGCTCCTACACGACGAGAATCAAACTGAATATCAATCACTTCCACATCAGTTCCACCTACTACTCGCAACACATCTATACTCTTGATCAGCTCACGAACTTTCATTTTTACTAATTGTTTATTTGTTGACTACCAATATCTTTTCTTTTTTCTTATACACATACTCGCCCGCATAAGCCATTGTTTTTTCGGCTACTTGTCTTACCACTCCACCACAATCCAATCCCGAATCATATGGCCATTGAGGGGCATGAATCACACAAATACACGAATATTGTGGATTCTCCTCTGGAAAATAACCAACAAACGACATACGGTGTCTAGTATTGTGATACCCACTCTCCAACACCTGTGCCGTTCCCGTTTTACCCGCAATTATTACCAAATCGCTTTGCGCCTTACGAGTACCCCAAGGATTCACCGAAGCTGTGCCCAATTCGTTATCCCAAACCACATCGTGCAAACATCCTCGAATACCTTCCAATGTAGATCCATCGCACATACTACTCTTCACCACACTACTCTCAAAGGTTTCAATCACCTTGCCATTTTCTCGTATCTCACTGACAAACAACGGACTAATCATTTTTCCACCATTGGCAATACCATTGTAGAACATTAATATCTGTAGCGGGCTCAATTCCACCGAATAACCATACGCCATCTTCGAGATTGTCACCGTATCCTTAGGTACATTGATCAACGCTTGATTAGCACCAGGAATAGTAAAATCAACACTATCGCACAGGCCCATATTCTGCAGTTTCTTCACAAATTTCTTCGCGCTGCCATTATATCCATCAGTTACAATCTTCGCCAAGGCAATATTACTACTTACTGCCATTGCTTGACGTATCGTATATACCGTATCACTTGGGTGTGCATCCGTATGTTTAGCGCCATGATACCACCAGCCATCTTTCTCCACACGAATCGTATCTTTCATCTTCACCTTGCCATCATCCAAAGCTGCCATCAGAGAAATCGTCTTAAAGGTCGAACCCGGTTCCATACGCACAACAGCGTGATTGGCCATTTCATAGTACCCAGAACCATCTTTTGCACGATCCAAATTACTCATCGCCTTAATCTCGCCCGTCTGTACATCCATCAGAACTACGCATCCCCATTCTGCATTTCTCAATTCCAATCTCTCACGAAGAGCAGTTTCACAAATATCCATTAGATTGGCATCAAAAGTGGTGTAAATATCACAGCCATTCACCGCCTCACGAATCGGCACATTTTGCCAACCACCCGCAATCTTCTGGCGCACACTCATACCATCCTCACCACGCAAGTAACTATCAAAACGCATTTCCAAACCAGACTTCGCCTCACCACTGGCAGCATAGATATTACCTATCGCTCTACTTCCCAAACTGCTAAAGGGCTTCACACGCAAATTCAAATCCTCCGCATACAAACCACTTTTATACAATCCACGACGCACCAAGGGTAATTGCTTTATCTCTTTGAGTTGAGTATACGAAATGCGCTCTTGGGTCAATCGAACAATTTTGCCTTTCCGATAAGCCTCCACCATACGATTGCGATACTCCTCTTGGGTCTGATCACCTACAATTCGACTCAAACCTGCAGCAATACTATCCACGTGATCCCAAAACAGCTCACCTTTATCCATATGCAATGCCTCCACACGAGTATCCATAAAGATACGATATTGAGGCACACTACTTGCCAACAATCGACCTTCGCAATCATATATACTACCACGTATCGCCTTGATCGACTTATAGTTATCTTCACGATTCACCACACCCTCCCACTTGCCACGCTGAGCTGTTTGCAACACAATGATGCGAACAAACACCACACCAAATAGCAATGCTATCACCATAAAGACAATAGCAAAACGCAAAACGGTATTTTTCAAATTCTCGCTCATTGTATTCGAATAGCTGGAGTTTTATTTTCCTTCACTTCACTACCCTTTGCTTGCAGCAAAGCCGAGATAGACGACTGACGACTCTTGTCCATCAACTCAGAATTCACCGTCATTCGTGTCATTTGCACATCTAACAACTCTTTTTGCAAATCGTTCAACGCACGTTGCTGACGTTGCGATTGATAACCACTATAGATATACAAAAAAATCAGTACACTAATCATTACAATCAGTTTGTACTTACTCTTAAACCAATCTTGACTCAGCACATTGCCGCTCAAGATATCTTTCAACGAATATTTCATAGCTTTTTCTAGTTTAGTTTATTTCATATTTTCTCTGCTACACGCAATTTCGCACTTCGTGCTCTTGGGTTACGCTCCACCTCTTCAGCGCTAGCGGTTAAGCCCTTCTCTATCAACTTAAACGGACTAAGTATATTGCCGTAAAAATCTTTTTCAATCTTGCCTTCCAAGTTACCCGAACGCAAGAAGTTCTTCACTATTCTATCTTCCAACGAGTGATAGGTCAATATCGCGATTCGTCCTCCTGGTTTCAGCAAGTCCTTGGCTGCCAACAACATCTCTCTCAGCGCCCCCATCTCATCATTCACCTCGATCCTAAGCGCTTGAAACAATTTTGCCAATTCCTTCTTTGCTCCTGCAGGTATATCCAACTCCCTATATCCATTATCCAATAGCTGCGAAGCAGCGTCCAATAGTCCGACAGGACGTCCCATAACTATACCCACCAACTCCTCCGTCCGCTCTATCGCTTTCTGTCCCCTCGCCTTCACTATCTTCTTCGCTATCTGACGCGAATTGTTCATCTCACCATATATGTATAATACGCGCGCGAGGTCTTCTTCGCTATATGTATTCAATATATCCGCTGCAGTCTTGCCACCTGTTTGGTTCATACGCATGTCCAACGGTGCAGAAAAACGGAAACTAAATCCTCGCTCTGGACAATCAAAGTGATGAAACGACACACCCAAATCTCCTAGCAATCCGTCAATCTGTTCCACACCATAATAGTCCATAAAGTTTCTCAAATAACGGAAATTACTATGCACAAACTGCCAATTGTCCGACAACGAGCCACGCGAGTGATCCGACAGCAAAGCGGTCTGACCTCCAACAGCGAAGCGGTCCGAACGCATCGCGTTATGAAACGCATCCAAATCTTGATCAAAAGAATAGAGCATGCCTTTTGCCTCTTCGCCTTCTCGCCTCATCGCCTCCAATATCGCCCTTGAGTGTCCGCCACCACCAAAGGTCACGTCCACATACAATCCATCGGGTTGAATATTCAACCCTTGGATTGTCTCTCTCAGCATTGCGGGAATGTGATAAATCTCATTCATAGTTGGTTAGGTTTAATTTATAGTTTAGGCTGGGATTTCATGCGTATTCTGATGCGGTCCGCCAAGTCTTTTTGTGGCATTTGCTTCTCGTTGAACACAGTTGGATTCCATATCGCAAAGCGATCCAACATACCTACAAATAAAATATCTTGCGGGGTCCCCGAAAAATCTGTCGATTTTTGGGGTGCTTTTTGAGCACCAATCATATCAAGGTTCTTCTTTTGCAGCAATACACGGCCTTGACTATCCATTTCCAGCACTTCAGCCTCCGACATAAACTGCATCAAGATCATTTGATCTTCTGGATCCCATTCATCCAATGCCTCACGCAACTGACTCACCTTCGCGTGCCATACGTGCTCAGGATAGAAGATCACACACTCATTATCCGTATCCCTACGCATCACGATATGCGCAGAACCCATCTCAGCTAGTATCTTGCGATAACTCGCTGGAACAAACACGCGACCCTTTCCGTCCAAACGTGCCTCGATATTTCCAATAAATGTGTTCATGTTATTCTTTGTTTTAACTTCTAACAGCGAAGCGGTCTAACAACGTAGTGGTCCGACTTCCGACAGCCTTTAGGCGGTCTTTTTCTGAATTCCGCTGCAAAGTTACAAAAAATATTTCATATTCCCCACATTTCCCCACAAAAAATTTTTCAACACTATTTTCAACATATTATCAAAATAATTATCAACAACCCATACCACTGATTATCTGCAACTTACAGACTTTATTCAAAAAGTGGTGAAAAGTGGGGCATTTTTCACGTATTTTGCTTAATCATGTATACTAATCATTTACATCAAGTATAGAGATCTATATATTTGTGGACACCTACTGTTCTTTGTGGGTTGCTAGCGATACATCGTTCTTCCTACCCACAAGAAAACATACTCCTTGATTTTTTTCTTATTTTCGCAGGTATTCTTTGTCAATTATTAACCGTTTATTAGTGATATATTAGTGATAAATTAGTTATAAATTAGTTATATCTTTCTAATAAGCCACTAATTTTTATCCTCCATAACACAAAACTCCAAACAAATATTTGCACATATCGCAAATTTTATGTACCTTTGCACTCAATTACGACTATTGAACAAATGAACGAATTTTTAGAACTTGAAGAACAGGTACTCCGTATGATTAAAACGGTTTACGACCCTGAGATCCCTGTTAACATATACGAACTAGGCTTAATATATAAGATTGACCTACCAGGTGATGGCATCTGCAACATCGACATGACCCTCACCGCACCCAACTGCCCTGCGGCTGACTTCCTCGTTGAAGATGTCAAGCAAAAAGTCGGATCAGTGGACGGCATTAACGAAGTCAATGTCAATATTGTCTTTGAACCCGAATGGACCAAAGACATGATGTCCGAAGAAGCCAAACTCGAACTCGGCTTCCTCTAACCACTAAACAGTAGCGCCATAGGCGCGTCCGCTAAACACTAAACGAATGATTTACTTCCTCTCCGACGCACATCTTGGCTCAAGGGCTATTGATAATCCTCAAGCCCACCAGCAGACCCTTATCGCCATGCTTCAAGAGATGGCGAAGGATGCTACAGCCATCTACTTGCTCGGAGACATATTCGATTTTTGGTGCGAATACTTCTGGCGCGACAGCAGCAAAGAGCAATACCGTCCTTTCTTGCAAACGCTCAGAGCGCTCACTGACAAGGGCATTGACATACATTTCTTTATCGGTAATCACGACATTTGGACTTTTGGTTGGCTGGAGAAAGAGGCAGGAGTAATCGTTCATCGAAAACCCGAAAGCATAGTGCTCAACGGCAAACGCCTTTTTCTGGCTCACGGCGATGGACTGGTTACTAGCAACTATATCGAGCAACTGCCCAAGAAAGTGCAAAAGAAGATTCGCAGTTTTATCTTCCTTCGCAAGGTATTTCACAACCCCGTTTTGCAATTCCTATTTCGATTATTACCACCTGCATGGGCAAATAATTTTGGATACGAGTGGGCAAAAAACAGCCGCCTGAAGGAGTTGGAACACCCATGTCCGTACAAGGGCGAGGATAAAGAGGAATTGGTGCTCTTTGCCAAAGAGCAAGAGCAATTGGGCAATCACCATGATCTATATATTTTCGGTCATCGCCATATCGAATTAGATCTAATGCTCAGCCGCAATAGCCGAATCATGATCCTTGGCGACTGCTGGCAACAATTTACATATGCTGAGATGAACGAAAAGGGAATTATGATGATGGCGTATGACAACGAGAGAAATTAAATCAACAACATCAACAACATAAAATCCAACAACTTGCGCGGCAATCAACTCCCTGCCGCGCTACGAAGATAATCTTATGAGTACAAGAGAAGAACAATTGAAAGCGTTTGACCGTTTGCTGACGGTGATGGACGAGCTGCGTGAGAAATGCCCATGGGACAAGAAACAAACCTTCGAATCCCTACGTCAAAACACCATCGAAGAGACCTACGAACTCGCTACCGCCCTACTCCAAAACGATATGAACGAGATATCCAAAGAGCTGGGCGACGTACTACTCCACGTAGTCTTCTATGCCAAGATCGGTAGCGAACAAGGTGCTTTTGATATCGCCGATGTCTGCAACAAGATTGCCGACAAACTTATCTTCCGCCACCCACATGTGTATGGCGAATATGCAGCCAACAACGCAAAGGAAGTTTGCGAGATGTGGGAGCAAGTCAAACTCAAAGAGAAAGGTGGCAACAAAACCGTGCTCGCCGGCATACCAGAGGCCCTTCCTGCCCTAGTCAAAGCATATCGCATACAAGACAAAGTAGCTAACGTAGGCTTCGATTGGGAGAAACGCGAAGATGTATGGGCAAAAGTGAAGGAAGAAATTACCGAGTTTGAGGCAGAAGTGGAGAATATGGACGAACAGAAGGCCACCGAAGAGATGGGAGACCTCTTCTTTGCCATCGTCAATGCGGCTCGTTTATACAACGTTCGCCCAGACAACGCGCTCGAGAAAACCAACGCTAAGTTTATCAAACGCTTCAACTATATTGAGCAACAGGCAAAAGAAAAGGGTCTATCCCTCAAAGAGATGACCCTAGATGAGATGGAAGCACTCTGGCAAGAAGCAAAAGCTTCTGAGAGAGGCTAATCCTGCAAGTCGATAATTACTCAACAATAGTACTATCCGCAACTACACGCTCTTTAGCTGGAATATAGAGCGATACAGATGAAATAGGGAACTCAGAATCACTTTCCACTGCCAGTTTGAGATTCAAACCGCCTTGCACTTTAGGAGTAAAGTAAATAGGGAATGACACGCGGTTGTAACCAGACTCAAAGTACAACTTACCGTCCTCTATATTAGATGTATCTCTTAATGCCTTAGTGATATCATTAGTAAGAGGATACCAAAGATTCATAAAATCCTTCTCCCACTTCAATTCAACCGTAAGTAAATTGCTATTATACGTATAAAAAGTTGTTGCAAATACCACTGTATCACCAATAAAAATAGTATCTAAATCATAGGTATCATCATCCGCATCATAGGATATACCCAATGTATCTTGAGCCCCAACCAGAGAATCACCCTCAAACACTGGGTTTACAAAGAAAGAAGATGAGGAGATCGCAGGATTATATTGTGGCTCATCATATCCCAAGCAACCTACCATAATGGTAGATATTACCACCAAAACAATAAAAATAAACGACTTACGCATAAATAATAATTAATACTTTACAATTAAATAACTAATATTTGTTATACCTTGTACTTTTAACCCAAATCGGTCATTAGATTTGGGTTTAATACAAAAAATCGGGTCTTTCAACCCGATGTGCGGCATAAAGGACTCGAACCTTCACTCCTCTCGAAACTAGATCCTAAGTCTAGCGCGTCTACCAATTCCGCCAATGCCGCAGAAATCGGGTACAAAATTAGTAAAAATATTACACATACACAAATTTTACAACAAAAAAAAATCATTTTAGCTATAAAACAATATTTATACGATATATTTACTTAAGATTCAGCGCACGAGTATCGATAATTTCGATACGAGGAGCGGTAGCAATAAAATCAGAGGCTAAGTTAAAGATTTATTAAGATTTCTTGCGCGCAGCGCAAAGGAGCTTCAATTATAAAATATGAACGATACTTTTTATCATAACCTCCCCAACGGCGTGCAGATTGTCCACCGCAAGACCACTTCTCCCGTCGTTTACGTCGGCATAATGATCGGCGCAGGCACTCGCCATGAACTGCCCAACGAGAATGGTATGGCGCACTACATCGAGCACTGTGTCTTCAAAGGCACCGAGCACTACACCGCCCGTCAGATCATCAATCATATTGAGGGAATCGGTGGCGAGATCAACGCTTATACCACCAAAGAGGAGACCACCTTCTATGCTGCCACCTTGCGCAATCATTTCCGCACCACCCTACATCTGCTGGCAGATATGGTGTTGCACCCCACCTTCAACAAAAAGGAAACGGATAAAGAAGTCACCGTCATCCTTGACGAGATAGAGAGTTACAACGATTCGCCTAGCGAACTTATCTACGACGACTTCGAGAACATGGTTTTTGAGGGCACTTCCTTAGCTATGCCCATCTTAGGCACGAAGAAAACCCTCCGCCGCATCTCCAAGTCGCCCGACATTGCCCTCAACTGGATGAAAACGCACTATCGCCCCGAGCGCATGGTACTTTTTGTCCTCGGCAACATCACCACCCAACAGGTCATCTCCGCCGCCGAAAAAGAACTCCTCGCCTCTTCGCCTTATCGCCCTATCGCCTCATCGCCAATAACCCATAGCGAAGCGTCCCATAGCCCGCAGGGCGTCCAATATCCAATAGCCTATAGCACACAAAGTGGGCGTCCAATAGCCGCTCCAGCGGCGTCCTGTAGTTCGCCTAGCGAGCGTCCTGTAGGGCTATGCCCGTCCTATAGCCCCTCTGGGGCGTCCCGCACCTACCGCCGCCACACCCACCAAACGCACATCATGTTGGGCTCGCGCAGTTATCCTATCGGTCATCCCAAACAACTAACCATGTACTTGCTCAACAATATCTTGGGCGGAAGCAGCATGTCGAGCCGATTATACTTAAGCCTGCGCGAGAAATACGGATTGGTCTATAACATCGACTCCCAAGCAGTACCGCTCAGCGACACAGGCTACTGGAATATCTACCTCGCCTGCGAGCCACAGCACCGAGACCAGTGCCTCGAACTCTGCCACAAAGAGCTCAAGCAACTGCGAGACCTAACCCTCACCAGCGCACAATTGCAACGTGCCCTACGCCAATTAGAAGGACAGATGGCAATTTCCGCAGAGAATCAAGAGAACAATGCCCTTGCCATGGCGAAGCAAATGCTCTATTACCACCATGCCCCCGCATGGCAAGAAACATTTGCCAAAGTGAAAGAAATCACACCTGCCCAACTCCAAGAAGTGGCCAATGAAGTCTTTGCCCCCGAAAAGACCTACACGCTGTTGTACGACTAAATACACAAAACTCCCCTTCAGCACCGCACTATTCACGCACAATAGACGGACAATAGACGCACTATTCCTAATACTTCCTCAGAGGTTGATTGGCGGAAAGCTTACACTATAGCAAACAAAAACGCGACTCGGATGGAGTCGCGTTTTATTGTTTTATCCTTTTATCTTACGATTTAGGATGTTCGTAAGGGGAAATTATTGGATGAACTTCTTACCGTTCTTGATAACGATACCCTTGTAGTTCTCATCTACCTCAACACCGAGGAGGTTGAAGGTCTTACCATTGAAAGCAGGAGCAACTACGTTCTCAACGCCAGTCTTAACTTCACCTTGGTTAACAACCAATTCATATACAGCGCCATCAGCTTCTACTGTAATAACACCTTGACGACCTGTACCTTCTGTCAATGCTTCTGCTGTAACTTGGAATACAAGTCCAGGAAGAGTGCCAGTTTGTGATAAATTCACAAGCTGAGGCTCAAAAGAAACCCATTCTGGAGCATCAAAGAAATATGCATCTTCATCCGTAACATTGGTTATCAAAATCACATATGTATTCTCAACATCCTCACCATAGTAAGCTACACCACCCTCTACAGGTGCAGTTACTTCATCAGTTAGTGCGTCAGGAACAAGAGCTGGCCAATAACCGAAATAACCAATAGCCATGTTATGACTACCATTATTTATATTCATACTAAATATTTGACCATCCTTTGTATAGTAAGTTGATGCAGTTGGGGTCCAGTAGTCTGAGAAAATACCGAACTCGCAACCAGTCTCATTGTAGTTTGTAATTTGGAGATAGAAGTCACCTTCTACATACACTGGGGCCTCTGTTAAACCACCAAGAATATCCTCTTCATAGAACTTAGCAACGATTGTACCCATACCAGGCTGTACCTCTACAACATCTGCTGCTGTAACAACAGTAGAAGCAACTGGCTCACTCAAATCAATCACACCTGTTGTAAGGTCTGCATTGAATATCTCGATTTTTACAGAAGCACCTTCTGGGAACATAGCTGCAATCTCTTTGCCGCTTTGGTTATAAACAGGAATATAAACTTCGTCAATTTTCAAAGTTGATACATTGCGTACCACTTGACCCATAGTGTCTATACGTTGAGTTTTGTCAACATCATAATACAAACCTGTTCCATGGAGATACAAACCACGAGTGTTTTTAGTTCCTACTTGATAAAAATCACTACCAGATTCTTCATACAAGGTAGATGTTTCCATACCGCAAAGAGTCAATGGCATATTATAGCCTTGAACAGAAATAGGAGTATAGCCCACATAATAAGCCGCACCACCTATTCCTGCTGCTTCTGAATAGGTATAACCTTTAATCAAATAGTCTGTACCATTCAGATTAAAAGTATGGTCTGTTGTATATGGTAAATAATATCCTCCCAAAATACCATAATCCTGCCATGCATACGCTGTGTAAGTCTCGCTTTTCTCCGCAAGAAGTGAGTTGTCTGCTGATTGATACCAGTCAGTTGGACCATAATAACTATTCCATACCATACTATCTTGGTAAGGTAGCATGATATTACCTCCAACACCCATAAACTCAGGAGAGTAACCTAGATGAAGCATACCTTCCACATAATAGTAGTCCGCAGCGGCATACTCACCTTCTGTTACAGCTTTTTGTGCATAAGTTTCAGCAGAGAAAGGAACCATAGTCACATCTCCTTCTACTTCAATAGCAGAGAAAGTAGCCTTTTTAACTTCCATTGCTTTTTCATTTTGCACCAATGTTTGAGCGGTAGCCATCGTAGCTACTGCCAACGCGATTAAAAGAGTAATCTTTTTCATACCTTTAAAAATTTAATTGTTTAACATATTGAGTTTTAACTCATTTTATTATTATATTTCGTTACAATATAAATAAGTATATACTTACATCTGTACCTTAGTGGAACCAGAAACCATTAAGGTCTTTTCTCCCTCCAAATACATACCCATTGCTGCATTGAATAGATTTGCCTCTGATGGTTGTGCGCAGAATGAACCTATCAATGCGTCAGCAATCTCTTGAATAGCTGGAGCACTCATAATCCAACGATTAGTATTGTCGTCAAAAGGAACAATATCTGATACCACGATACCATTTTCATCAATAGTCAAATTAACAGTCCAAGACGCCTTTACTGTTTGTTC
Source organism: Paludibacteraceae bacterium (assembly GCA_017556705.1). Taxonomy (GTDB): domain Bacteria; phylum Bacteroidota; class Bacteroidia; order Bacteroidales; family Paludibacteraceae; genus Colicola. The sequence goes on from JAFYMG010000010.1 coordinate 180,209, forward strand.
TTTACCTTTACCGTTTTTCTTATAAGCAAATTGAACAGTCACAAAATTACCACCTTCGTACATATTCAAAGATTGCTTAAATCCATAACCAATCAATTTGATATTCGACTGTTTCTTAGTATCATTAGCAATCGTATTCACTTGGTCCAAGAATGTAGGAACAGCTGCTATACTAGCTGGATCTACAGCCCAACCCAATGCATTATCCGTAAAGTAAGCACCAAATAGTGTATTCAAATTGCCTGCATTCATCACAGCACCTGCCTCACTCTTGAGCTCTCCCTTAATACTATCATACAAGAAAATATGGTCATGTACATCCTCTCCAAAACCAACAGATACGATGACACCATCTGCTGTTGTACATACTGGGTGATAAGTTGTTGTCTCAGCCACAAGTGGTGAGCCATATGCCGCACTCAGGAACTGACCCTCTGAACCGTTGTAGAGGTACATCTTCTGATTGTCATGGTTCAGCGTTACGATATTGTTGTTACCAAACAACATTTTTTGCATCTTCTCACAAGCAGCATAATAAGCAGCCAAATCGGTAGTCTTCATTGGGCGCATTACGCTGTACGCACTATGCTTTTTACCCTTCAAAAGTACCAATTCTGGAGTAGCCTTCAAAATCAGGAACTCATAGTCACCCAACATACCTGCACCATCATTACCAGGATCAGAGAATGCGTGGAAAACATCATTGTAGGTGTCAAAGGTCAAGATTGGTCCATAGTCGCTCTTCACAGCCCATGTACTAGCGGTATCGGTCATAATCTTGTTACTAGTAGTGGTGTTGTTCTTTGCGGTAACACTTACGTTGCCGTTCTTGTTGAATTTCAAGACCATGTTATAGCCTTTAGAACTTGTTTTAGAATTAGCAACATATGTCTCAAGATTAGGGAAATATGCCATTTCCCAACCATTCTCCGCAGCTGTTAGTACGTCACATGCGTTATCAATAGCTTCTTGTGCACGAACAGCAGCTGGCTTATCAAATAAGCTTTCTTCGTCGCGACTGCATGCAACCATTGTAGCTGCAAACAATCCAATCAATACTAAATATTTTGCTTTCATATCTTTTTCTTAATTTATGCGTTGTGAGAAACTTATTTACCATTCAAGAACTCAAGGTTCATAATCATATTCCAATCCAGATTTTGCTGACGCTTTTGTACCTCATTGCGAAGTTCATCAAGGTCAATCTCCCACTTCTCTGCGAGCCATGTGTTACAAATCTCCCATTTTTGTTGGATAATAGCAGCACCTTCTTTTCCTGCTTCCTTCATCATATTATCCCACCAAGCATCTGGCTTCACGATATAGTTAGCGATTACCTCTACAAAGTCTTCACGTGCTTCGCTACTGCCGTAGTTACTTACGCAACCGAGTTGCCAAGCTTCTTTATAAGTACGCTCCTGCCACTTGATAGGGTCGTAGTTCGCTGGAGTGATTTGTGCAAACTCAGTAGGGTAGTTCTTTTGTTGGTGCAAAATGTGTGCAAACTCATGGTGCATCGTCTTGAAGATATACTCATTGAGGTTGTCAATGTTATTGAGCTGCATTTCGTTTACCTTCAAAATAGTAATCTTAATACCACCTTCTGCATAACCTAATTTCTCCGTGCCTTGTACAGGGTCATGCATTGAGGAACCAATGAGCTGAATCATCTTAGGTCCATACTCTGGCAAGAACTCAGGACCCACTACAGAATCATACACATCATACCACAAGTAGAGAGCCAAGTGAGCCATCGTATCTGCCATACCGATACTAACAGGAACAACGTTGTAGTTAGGGTCTGTAGCGTTGTCATCCAATTTGTAGCGGAACTCTACGTTGTATGGCTCTGTATAGTATTTATCCAACCACTTATCAAATTGATAGGTATAGGTGGTAGTGTCAATCACAGGATCAATGAAAATAGACTCACCCGTCAATTGGTCACGATCACAAGCGACGAAAGCCACTACCAACATTGCTAAAGCAAATATCTTATGTATTGTTTTCATAACTAGTATATTTTTTAGTTATTAATCATTTACTATACTTAAACTACCCGTTGGCTGTGAATATGCACTAGAGTATGTTGGGGTAGAAGGTGTATACACCTCATTTGGATTTATACTTGGCGCTAGCGCTTGGCTGCCATCAATATTATCGCCCAATACCTCGCGTGGGTTAGCGGTCATACCTGCTACGATAACCTCTTGTGGCAATTGGATAGCGCGACGATCGTCGTTCCAAACGAGTTTGCGAGGAGCATCTTTGCCTTGCACGTGTTCAATCTCAATACCATAGCGCTTGATATCATGCCAACGAATACCATCGTGAAGACCTTCAATACGGCGGAAGTGGATAGCACAATGTACGAATGGCATTTGCTCTGCTGTAATTACCCATGCTGGATCCATATCTTGGTTGTGCAGTTCAGGAGCAAACTTAGTACCAGCCTTTTCGCCATAGAACTTCGTAATCTTCTCTTGAGTCAAATCTACGGTACTATCTGCTAGCATTTGCATACGACCGCCCACGTTATAGCCTTGGCACCAGAGACGGAAGTCATTAGTAGCACCTGCTAAATCGTTGAGATAAACCTTAGCCTCGGCACGGCAGAGCAGCGTTTCGTTGGTAGTAAATGCGCGAGATACCATACGAATGTAACCATAACCAGCTACTTTGTCCACATACTCAAAATCGTAATAGTCCTTTGCACAGAAACCACCCAATTTCTGATCTGCAGACCAAGTACTATAACCTGGGAACTGACTAGTCCAACAAGGACCAGCGCCATAAGAGGTAAAGTTTTGTGCATCACCATTATACTGGTAACGACCATAACTTGGGAAGTGCGCATAAGCAGAAGATGAATAAGTAGCGATGAGCAATAGGTTGGAAGGAGCATTCACATCTATATAATGCTTGAATGCCAATTCTATATTGCTTTGGTCACGGTTAGTTTGTGCATCAAAGAGCATTGACAAAACGGTCTCATCGGTAGTAGTCAATACATGATCTGCATGCTCTACCACCTTTGCCCACTCACGTTTATACAAGTAGAAACGTGCAGCGAAAGCATGAGCAGCCTTCACATTGAAGTGATAGCGAGGTACGCTGTAGTACTCATCTGAAACGAGTTTCAAACCAGCTTCAAGATCTTTTTGGATATTCATAAAAGTGTGATACAACGAACCACCAATCCAAGCTGTATCGCCATTGAGGTCTAAACCGACCTCCAATTCTGGACCGCGCGAGTACACTGGAGCCACCTTGGTTTCTGGTTGCATCATATAGGTAAGACCGAGATCCTTTTTGCTATCCTCCTCATTTTTCCATGCTTGGCAGAATACGCCCGCAAGCAAGAAGTGGTGGTAAGCACGGCTAAGGAGCGCTTCGCCTTTCTCTGCATTCATATTGATACCTTCAGCCTCAAGTTTAGCAATTGCTTGGAGTGCTTGGTTTGCAGTAGCAATAGCGATATAATGATTGTCCCAAAGATATTTAGGTGAGTCTTGAGAGCCACTAGTTTTAACTGGTTTCCACGCAAAAATCTCATTGTACATTTCGTCCAATGGATTAACCGCATTGGCTTGACCCGTCTTAGGATCTGGTACGTTGTTGTCAATCACCTGATCAGATGAGTACTCACAAATAGGAGCACTATTAGCGCCTGTATAAGCACTCACCAAAAGGAGACGAACTTTATCCTTCGTGTCAATTGTAGCACGCAAATCTGGCTCTTTATCCAAGAAATTACAAGCCGTTGTAGCTAGTGCTAACAAAGCAATAATAAATATATTCTTTTTCATTTTCATATTCCTTTCTAATAATTAAGTTTCAGGTTTTGATTAGAATCCTAATTTTACGGTCAATGTGAATTGGCGTGGAACAGGAGAAGACACACCACCTGAGTTGTAATACTCTGGATCACGGCCATTCAACTTCTTGTCAGCATATGCCAACCAAACGTTGGTTGCACTGACTTTTACACCAAAACTAGATACCGCTTTTTGTCCCTCAAAATATTTCTTAGGCAAATCGTATGCCAAAGACAATTCTTTCAAACGGATAAAATCACCCTTCGCTACACGCTCAGTAGAGTAGTTGTATGCAGAATATGCATTGTTGAGTGCATTGATCTCACGCATTTGACGAACGGTAGGAATTGATGGAATAGTTGTTACTTGCTCATCTCCAGGTACCATCCAGCGGTTCTTCATCTCCTTCATGCTGGCAGTAAGGTCGCTATAATCACTGCTATATACTGGGCAAAGATCATCCAAACGGAGAACGTTGCCGAAGCTGTAGGTGAAGAACACGTTGAGTTTCAAGCCTTTCCAAGAGAATGTATTACCAAATGAACCAGTAATCTTAGGATCGATAGTTCCCTCATATTTTAAGTAATCAATATTTTCGTATTCTTGGAAATAGATCGCATCGTAATTTCCAGGACCTGCTATTTGCGTATGCTCAGCATCAATGAAGAAAGTAGGAAGACCTTCTTCTGTCAAACCTGCGAATGGAATACTGTAGAGCGCACCAATTGGACGATCCACGGTACGACCAACACCATTTACGAGTGAGTAAACTGCTGAACGAGAATCCAATTTAGTAATCTTATTCTCAGCCCAACCGAAAATCCAGTCTGTAGTCCACTTGAAGTCTTTGGTCTTAACATTTACAGTAGAGATAGTGAACTCACAACCTGTTGACTCCATAGTAGCATCGTTCGCCAACTTGGTTGTCACACCACCCACACCCATAGTTTGGGTATAACCAATCAAGTCAAAGTTGTTACGGCGATACCAGTCGAACTCTACGTTCACACGGTTGTCCACGAAGCCGAGAGCTACACCGATATTGAGCTCGTGCTTCTTCTCGTAGGTCAACTCTGAGTTCTCCAACGCCTCGAGGGTAATACCAGACTCATTGGCAGATGTACTTGGACGCCATGGGGTGAATGAGTTGAATACTGCCAACGAGTTGCTTGCAGGACCACGGTCAGCGGTCAATGAGTAGCTACCCTTCAAACTTGCATAGGTCCAAGCCTTGCCAAATGTAGGAGCCCACCAGTTCTCCTCATGAGCATTCCATGAAGCAGATACGTTCCAAGTAGGCAACCAGCGTGCATGACGGCTCTTACCTAACATGTTAGATCCTTCGTAGCGAAGTGTTCCGTTAATGGTATAACGACCTTTGTATGAATAAGTTGCCATTCCAAAGAAGGCGAGGTTACGAATAAACTGGAAGCTATTAGAATAGTAATCAGTACCTTCTTCTTGGGCTTGTTTAAAGAGGCGATAATCAACATATGGAATACCACCATTGTTGTATTGATAACCCCAGCCACGGAACCATATTGCTTGACGATCAGTAGAGTTCAACTCAGAACCTGCAAACAGATTGAGAATATGATCTCCTGTCTTACCCAAGTCAGCATTGTAAGTAACGGTACCGCGGAGGTCCATAGAAGTCAATGAGTATTCGGTCAAGTCATAGATACCACCCTTTGGCAATACAGTCTCAGGCAATGCCAATGGATTGTCTGGATCCGAATAGAGATATGGGTTGGAGTCGCGAATAGTAGCATCCTCAGGATCAATACCAGCACGATATGCACGAGCTTGGTTGCTCTCGTCCATGATATTGTGCTCTTGACGACTTGAATAGTAGCGAATAGCTGCCAATGCTGCAATCTCCAAACCACGAACAGGCTTCCAGTTGATATCACCTTGGAACTTCAAATCAGTTACCTTGATATCAATGTAGTTGTTAGCCAACTCGTCGTTGATATTGAAGTCGCAGTAGTTACGGCGATAAGTCTCTTCAGGATCCATCGCACGCGAAGTATTCATCGCATAGGAGAATGGGTTGATATCAAACTCACGACTCACAGTACCATTGATAGGGTCAGTACTTGCAGAGATAGTACCTGGAGCTTGTTGTTTACGATAACTACCCATAGTAGCAATACCCACAGTCAGTTTTTGTTTGCTAGTAGAAGGCAATACATCATAACTTGCGTTCATCATACCTGTAAAACGGCTCACCTCACTGGCTTTGTACCAACCTGGATCTTGCATAGCAGACAAAGATGCATAAACACGCGCACGCTCAGTACCAGTAGAGAAAGATACAGAGTGGTTGTGCATCACTGTCTGATTGAATAACTCTGCAAACCAATCGGTATTGCGGAACTCAGCTGCACGCAAATATGCATTCTTAGCCTCTGGGGTATTAGCCAAACCTGTGCCACCACCCTTAGCCGCATCAATCAATGCATACATACGACCGTACACACCAGAGTTCTTAGCTGCATACAAAGATGAGTATTCCAACCACCCTTTGCGCTCAAACTCCTGATAGATACCCATTTGCTCTTGCGAGTTACAGATATTATAGTCATCGTATGAAGGCACCATACGATAGGTAACTTCACCAGTATAGTTCAATTTTGATTGGCCAGCCTTACCTTTCTTGGTGGTTACAACGATCACACCCGCCATCGCGCGCGCGCCATATATAGAGGTGGCAGAACCGTCCTTCAAGATTTGGAAGCTCTCAATATCTTCAGCGTTGATACCAGAAATTGCACTAGCAATCAAAGTGGTAGCATCACCAGAGGAGAGGTCGTCAGCATCCATCTCTACAGCGTCTTCCAAAATAACACCGTCCACAACCCACAAAGGCTTGCTGGCGCCATAGATAGAAGTAGCACCACGTACACGAATCTTAGGAGCAGTACCGAAAGTACCACTTACGTTTTGCACACTCACACCAGCTGCACGACCTTCCAAACTGCGGCTCACATCTGCCACACCAGAAAGCATTGTTTCGTCAGCTTCCAGCTTGGTAGCAGCACCAGTAAACAAGCGCTTGTCTTGCTTTACCATACCAGTCACGACCACCTCTTCAATTTGTTGTGCATCGCTCTCAAGGGTAACGTTAATGTTTGGTTTTACAGGAACCGTCATCGTCTTGTAACCCATGTAGGAGATAATCAGATTTTTTACTCCAGCAGGAACTGTCAACTCAAAGAAACCATCAAAGTCAGTCACTGTACCAACTGTAGTTCCTTCAGCCACAACGTTAGCACCAATCGCACCAACACCTGCCTCTTCATACACCGTACCCGTAACTTTGGTTTGTGCCATTGCACCAACCGCCAAAATTAGGGTCATCAGCAAACAGTAAATACGTTTCATTATCAATTATTTTATAGTTATATTCTCAATATGTTAACTCCGATCACCTTTTCACATCCATTTACAGCATTCCAATATAGATACGAAAAAGCGCACAAAATTACTACTTTTTTTTTAATCGACCAAATATTTTGACAAAAAAGTGAACAAAAACATGTTTTTTAGCATATTTTGCTCGTTTTTTACTATTTTTCATTGCAAAATGTCGAAATCACCACTTCTAACTTACAAAAAGACACAAATATGCCATTTTGGCAGTACATTTTGTTTTGGCACTCATTTTGTACATAGGTTCAAAGCGAGAGGTTAGAGGCAATAAATAAACTTTTCAACTTACTACAACTGCACTCAACTCTAAACTCTCAACCATCAACTGATAAACTAATAAACTAATAAACTCAAATAATATGACAACAGGCAATATCGGGGTAACATCGCAAAACATTTTCCCCATCATCAAGAAATTTCTCTATTCCGACCACGAAATTTTCCTTCGTGAGTTAGTCAGCAACGCAGTAGATGCCACCCAAAAGCTCCGCACACTAGCCTCTGTTGGTGAAGCCAAAGGCGAACTGGGTGATACGCGCGTACGCGTTATTATTAATAAGAATAAGAAGACCCTCACCGTCCAAGACCATGGTATTGGCATGACCGCTGAGGAAGTGGATAAATATATCAACCAAATCGCCTTCTCTGGCGCAGAGGAGTTTGTCAACAAGTACAAAGACAATGCAGCAGCTATCATCGGACACTTTGGTCTTGGTTTCTACTCTGCCTTTATGGTGGCTGACAAAGTAGAGATCTTCTCCCTCAGTTACAAGGAAGACGCCGCAGCCGTACACTGGTCTTGCGATGGCAGTCCTGAGTACACCATGGAGGAAACTATCAAAGCTGAGCGCGGAACCGATATCGTGTTGCATATCAACGAGGAATATGCTCAGTATCTGGAAGATGCTACTGTAGAGGGCTTGCTGACTAAGTACTGCAAGTTCCTCCCTGTTGAGATTGCGTTTGGCATGAAAAAAGAGTGGAAGGACGGCAAACAAGTGGAGACTGGCGAGGAGAATATCATCAATGATATCAATCCTGCATGGACACGCAAGCCAGCTGACTTGACCGAAGAGGACTACACGAAATTCTATCACCAGCTCTATCCTCATCAGATGGATGAGCCACTCTTCCATATCCACCTGAATGTGGATTATCCATTCAATTTGACGGGTATCCTCTATTTCCCTCGCATCAAAAACAATATTGATATTCAGCGCAATAAGATCCAACTTTATTGCAATCAGGTGTTCGTTACCGATGAGGTAGAGAATATCGTACCACAATATTTGACCCTTCTCCATGGTGTAATCGACTCACCAGATATTCCATTGAATGTGAGCCGTTCGTATCTCCAGAGCGACAACAACGTGAAGAAGATCTCTAGCCACATCACCAAGAAGGTGGCTGACAAATTGGCAGAGATTTTCCGCAGCGACCGCGAGGACTTCGAGAAAAAGTGGGACGACATCAAGCTCTTTATCCAATATGGTATGCTCTCCGATGAGAAGTTCTACGACCGTGCTGTGGGCTTCGCTCTCTTGAAGAACCTCGATAGCAAGTACTTCACATTCGAGGAGTACAAAGAGCATGTCAAAGAGGCTCAGACCGATAAGAACGGTGATCTAATCATCCTGTATGCACAAGATGCGAATGCTAGTTATGCGTATATCCAACGTGCTAAGGAGAAGGGCTATGATGTGCTGCTCATGGATGGCGAACTGGATGTACATGCCATGTCACAATTCGAGCAAAAGAGTTTTGAGGGTACAGACGACAGCAAATTGGCTGTTCGTTTCGTGCGCGTCGATTCCGATGTGATCGAAAACCTCATCAAAAAAGAAGACCAATCGCCTGATAGCCTTATCGCCTTATCGCCTGCAGAGGAGGACGCCCTGCGCTATAGTTTTGAATCTCAGTTGCCTAAAACCGATAAAACCCGCTATGAAGTAAGTTTGGAAGCCGTTTCTGCGGATGCCTTGCCTGTATTCTTGACCCAAAACGAGTTTATGCGCCGCATGAAGGAGATGTCCGCGCATCAACAAGGCATGTCGTTCTATGGTAATATGCCTGACCAATACAACTTGGTCATCAATACCGCCAACGACAAGGTGAAAACTCTATTGGAGGAGATTACAGCCGCTTGCGCTGAAGGCGCTACTCCACTCCTTGAGCAATTGGCTTCAAAGAAAGCCGAGGAGGCTATCCTACAAGAAGCACAAAAGGGCAAGAAGGATGCAGATCTCACCCAAGAGGAGAAGGATGCGGTAACCAATGTGACTAAAGAGTTGGCTGCCATCAAGCAGCAGCTCAAGGAGCAATATGCTGCCTATGCCACATCTTCGGACAAACTCCACCAACTCATCGACATTGCCCTCTTGGCTGCAGGCCAATTGAAGGGCGAAGCATTGGCGAAGTTCGTCAACCGCTCCGTGGAATTGCTGTAATAGCAATAGCCATATACCAATCAAAAACGCGGATCAATAATCCGCGTTTTTTTATCGGTACTAGTGGCATGATTATTGTACAGAGATATATAAACAATAAATTTTGAGTTATAAACCCTATAAATAATTAAAACTATGTTACAAATCGGAGATAAAATGCCTGCGTTTAGCGTGGCGGATCAAAATGGAAACATTGTGACCAACGAACAGTTGGTTGGTAAGAAAACCGTTCTTTACTTCTATCCCAAGGATAGCACGCCTGGTTGTACGGCAGAAGCATGCAGTTTGCGCGACAACTACCAACGCTTCTTGGCAGAGGGATATCAGGTATATGGAGTGAGCAAAGATAGCCAAAAGTCGCACCAGAATTTCATTGCCAAATACGAATTGCCCTTCCCTTTGCTCTCTGACCCATCTACAGAGATGTTGCAAGCATTTGGCGCATGGGGCGAGAAGAAGATGTGCGGTAAGACTTGTGTGGGTACCTTGCGCAAGACTTTCGTCTTTGACGAACAAGGCACCTTGATCCAACTCATCGAGAAAGTGGATACTAAGAACCACGCTGCGCAGTTGCTGGGATAATCATTGCTGAAGGGATATCAAACCGTTACCGTGAGGATGTGTCAAAATGCTGACACATCCTCATTTTATTGGTTTCTGAGATTCATTCATAGCTCTACGACATCATCCTAAATGATGCCCTTTGAAAATTGGGGAGAAATTCCTTGTCAAAGAAACTGCAACTAATTCTTTTTGGCGTTGTAGGACTCAATGGTCTTGACTTGGATGATGATTGCTGTATCACCACGAGTAAGAGAACGGCTTTCGGTAGTGATTGTGCGGGTTACATTACACGAGGTAAGTCCCAGAGCCATCGCAATAGATGTTGCAATAGCTAATGCGAGGTACTTGATTGCCTTGACAAGGCGTTGTTTTTGAGTGTCAGATAGTTTCATAGAGTATCGGGTGTTTAGAAACAAAAATTATAGAAAATTAAACCAAAATTACCAAATATTTAACTCGGAATATTTTTACAACAATTTGCGACAATTAAATCGACAATTAGTGACAATTCTGGGATTATTTTTTATAACAAAAATACGCAGCGCTATGCTTGCTATAAAAATATTCAAAAATCAATGATATGTTTTGTTTTTCGCTCATAAGAATGCAGGCTGCATTGGTGAGCGAAAAAACAAAACATTATACATTATTACTTGCCTTCGATTTCATCACGCATGAGGTTCCAGACATATTGATAGAATGTCTTGTATTTGGTTTGGCGGATGAAGCCGACTTGGTCTGATGGCAAATAATTAGGATCCATCATACGGTCGCGAGTGGCTGCGCATATTTGGGTGAATAGGTCACGCCATGCTCGTTCTGATGCAGAAACGGGAGTGGTGCGGTCGCCATGTACGGAGGTGTACTTGCGGTCGGAACGCTTGCGGTAGTTGTAGCAAGTGCGGTACTTTTTGGAGATTTTGCCCGAAAGGTGATGGATAGGGTCTTCGTAGGTTACAATAGCCATAGTTAAATTTTGAATTAAGAATTAAGAATGTTGAGATAGGGATTAGAGTTTGGCGAGTTCTTGTGCCATCATGTAGCCGTGGAGAGACTTGTATTTGGTCTGCTTTTTGAACTCCTCTTTGTATGCTGCTCGTTGTTCAGGAGTGAGCGCCTTAACATTGGCAGAGGCTGTAGCCATCTTGGTTTGTTGCGCTTGTTGTGCTGCTGATGGTTCGCCTGTGTAAGGGTTACAGATTTGCGAGGTGAAGGTCTCGCCATACATCTGTTTGAAGATGATGTCGGAGTGTTTGCAGATTTTGCCACGGAATTGGCGGAATGGGGCCTCTAATTTAATTTTAGACATAAGCTTGTAGTTTAAAAAATTAATAAATAAGGTTAGTTAATAGTTTGAAGTGTGCATGTCCAGCAATGATTGAAGGTGAGCGATTGGGCGAGGGTTTGACGAATGATGTCGCATGCCTCGTCGGGAAGGAAGAGTTGAGGGTCAAGAGGGACGACTTTGACTGTGAGGGTGGTGCCCTCGGCAGAGAACTCGGGATTGAGAGTTTCCAAATGAAAGAGGACTGCCTCTTTGGCTTTCTGTAGTTCCTCTGTGCTTTGGCAGGGAATGGAGATGAGAACGAAATGTTTGGGTTTCATGATAATACAATGTTTAGATATTTAACAACAACTTAAACAACATTGCGCAGCAATCAACTTCCTGCCGCGCTCTTCGGTGGTGTCCTTTCTGTGGGACGCGTTTCTATAATAATGCTGTAAAAAATGTATGCGCAGCAAGGATTTTGTGCATACATTTTGGGATTGAAAGCCAAAATATGCACACTCCTCTAATTGTGAACACTTGATAATCTGGCAATTACGATAGGAGTGACTTTTTTTGAACTTTTTTTTGCTACGCATACATTTGTGCAGTCATTTAGTGATTTGCTATATTTAGAAGTTCGGCTAATTGTTCGATAGCAGGTTGTGCTTTTATTGGTATTCGCTGGCTGTTGAGGAAAGCAAAAGGACGGTGACGCGTATCAACGAAGTGGTTGCCGACAATCATCCATCTGCCGATACCTTTCGGCGTGGAGATATATTGGCGATCTGTCAGGAGGCGGAAGAGGTATACAAGATGTGTTTTCTTACTAATCCAACGAATCTTGCAGTTGGTAGTTCCCCCTGAGAAGATAGCAAGGAAATCATCGGGATTGGTGTCCGCTGCTATCCATTTGGCACGGAGTAGATACTGATAGAGGGTTGTGATGCGTTGGGGCGTAGTATTGAGCCAACGATAGGTGAAGGAGGATGTGGTTACACGAGGTGTAGTGCGTTTCGCTTTGGGTTTGCGAGGTGGTGTAGGAGAAGTAGTTAGCGAATAATGTTTACGGAAAGTGATAGCAAGCGCATCGTTACTTGTAGAAAGATAAGAGGCAAGGAGTTTGCCGAGTTGGGCGTTTGTAGGTGTTGCCATAACAAAAACAGGTATTAATTGGTTAAACTTGAATTAATTTTGTGGCAAATCTTGATGAGCCACACAATACGCCAATAATACTGTTTTAGGTTTACTTTTGAAAGTTATGATTGGTTTTTGGTTGAGGGATAGGTATATAAAAAAAACAGCACCGTATTAAGGTGCTGCTAGGAAGTATTCTGCTAATCACTTTTCTAAGATTAATCAAGATATAAAATTATTCTATATCATGTTACAAAAAAGAACGCTTTCGCGCTCTTTTTATTGTGTTTTGGTAGACTTACACAATACATTACTTTTTTTGTAAGTGAAACCTATGCTTTACCTCTCCTTTTACCAATCTTAGTGGATGGATTGAAAAAGTTACTTTATTATAATACCCCGAATCCATCCGTGTATGAAGTGTTGTTGAAATCAAAATCACATTGTTCTCACTATTTTCATTTTCACAATCTCCATAATGACATTTGAATGTAGCTAATCTTTTTCCAAAATCCTGCTTCATTTCATTTTTATCAAGAAAATTTCCAGGAAATGAGCGAGATAATGTTTTAAATGATTCAGAATTCATAATGTCGTCCAGTTTATTTTCAAGATCGTCACTAGCCTTACATACACACCATGTTCGGCGAACTTTATACAAAGCATAATCATTCTTTCTTATAGCATCTTCTCGTGCAGCTTTATCGCGTTCCAACACTAATATCCTAGGAAAACTAATATTTGCAGATTGTAAAGTAATGGGCTTAGTTAATAGCAAGTCTCCATCTTTAATTCCAGATAGTAACATTGAATTACCACTAACTATAAAACTATCATATTGCGAGATATCTATTCGTTGTCCATCAACTGTTTGCAATGAATTTTTATCTAAGAATATAACATCTCTACTTTCTCTATTCCCCCAATTCGGCGAGCCTGCACATGCAACAGTAAAGCGAATAGGATTCTTTCTTGCTAGTTTAAATCTCTTCAAATCAATGAACTGTGCGACAAAAATTATTGCAAATGAGATTAATGATATTATGAGTAATATTGTCATTGAAATTAAAATTAAAGTTAAAACTGAAATTAGGCACCCTTTTAAGTCAAGGGGACTTCGGTTAGCGGCTTACCAGAGGACTCTATAGGAGGATTATATAAAACTAAATACTTATCTAAATTGTTGGGAACATATGCGTACAGAAATTGCAAGGCAGCACCAAACAGGATAACCATGCCTATCATTATCGAAGAAGTAGGTTCTACACTAAGAATTACCATACATATGGTTGCAAAAATGAAGATTACAAGGAATAAAACGTATAAACAATGTATACGTTTATCCGTAAATGCTTGTTGAGGATATGTACGTATAAGATCAGTGATTAGCACCACAACAGAGAACGCCATTAATACAAATATTGAAAAAATGTCCAACCAAACTGAAGGTACTTTGCTTGAGAAGTCTGCAGGAAAGATTGTGAATGCGGTGCCTTCAAATGCAAGTACTAGTCCCGCCAACCACAAGAGCGTTAACATAAGGGGAACCCACACTCTGTGGAATTGATTTTGTTCAATAATGTTTGTATTTACCATAATGTACAAATTTTAACGATGGAATAATAGGACTCCCTCATCTCTTTTTCCGAGTACTCCATACACATAAGCCAATAAGTTTTTATTTTATAAACGTTAGCATTTTAATCGTTGTTATTTCTTGATTGCAATGTTCCTCATTTTATATTAGTTAAATAAATAAAAAAAGCAGAACTAACGATGTTCTACACCCAAAGGATTTTGTATCACTTGAATAGTTATCTTAATATAACATGCACACAAAAGCCTAATATGGATAAAATACCTTCCGTGGAGTCATTTCAAATCATACGCCACAACGCGCCTATAACCGCAATAGGTCAAGAAGGTAATCTTATATCCAGTAGAGCATCTATTATTTGCACATTCTGAAACTGATTTTGAAAAAATGCAAAATTTCATAACATCAGAATTGAGCGCAAATAAACGCCTTAAATATGTCTGCAAACTCACTAACGAATCAATCCCAAGTAATCCCCGACATGAGTTTACGATGCAAAGTTACAACATTTTTTCGAGCTGACCAAATAACTTTCAGGAAAAATGCATTTTTTTGTCATTTTTCTATAAATTGTCCACATTTTTGTATAAAATGAGCAAAAATTGTGCCAATATGTAGTTTGAGATAGTGAAAATAAGATTCTTAAGTAGGAAATATTTGTACATGTCAAAAAAAAGTTGTATCTTTGCAGCGTGATTATTTAATAATATACTAAATACATCACTACGAAAAAATGGCTAGTTCTAATGTCAATGCGAATATGATTAGATTAAGAGATTACTCTTCAATCTTTTCTCGTCGTGCATTTACTGATATATTAAAGTACAATGATTATTCTCATTTCAATTGGTTATGTTCCAAATATGAAATGCCGCAATCTTCTACGTATTTTGATATAATAAAAACAGCTTATTTCTTGATATCCAAGCATTACAGATGCGAATATATTTACAAGAATGAATTAATAAAACTTCTTTTAAATAACTATGGCGTTAAAAATACAATATATTTTAGCGAGTTTCGAGTAAGAAAGTCAATAGCTGACATTGCAATGTTTAATGGAGAGAGTAAGGTGTTCGAAATAAAAACAGAGTATGATACTCCACGTCGATTAGACAAGCAAATGGAAGATTACAAGGGTCTCTTTGATAAATGCTTTATTGTGATTCCTAAAAGTAAAGTAAACGAGTACTATGATATTGTTGATCCACTGATAGGCATTATAACAATGGAGAGAATTGGAGGTAAATTTCAGTTGGAAGAATTAAGGCCTGCTATACAAAATCAACATTTTGATACGGATGCATTAATGTCGTGTTTGAGAATTGATGAATACAAAAGCATCGCATCATCATTAGGTTTTTCTTTGGATGGAGTCGCTGGGTATGACCTATTTAAATTTTGTCGTAATATTATTTCGCAAGCAAATACACAATTAGTCAAACAACATTTTCTATGCGAGATAAAAAAACGCAAAAATAACACTGCTTTACTCAAAAAATATCCGATGCCAATTAGGCAAATGATGTTAAGCTTAAACTTATCAAAAGAAAAAGCTGATAAATTATTACAATCATTGAATACTAACATTTATCAATCATAGATTATGTATTATCCATATCTTCGCGCAAAACAGTATGAGTTAAAGGCTGTAAGAGAGTTCTCTGAAGAATACCCTGAACAAGAATCGATTACACCTATTTTAGAGCCCGTAAAACAGCAACCAAGTGCATTGAATCTCGCAATAGATGAGATGATAGAAAATGGTTTGAAGTTTGCCTTAATATTAAATCCTAAAGATGGTGACTTTAAACACGCCACAGTTCTCTTTGACACGTGGTATAACAATGACACATTAATGAGTCATATGGATGCTTGGATTCCAGCATTTCTTTATTCACAACGCGGAGCAGAAAAAATCATATCTTTGATTTCAGAATATCACTTGACAAATGTGATGATAGTTTTTCGTTCATGCATGGATATTGAAGATGAAATGGCATGGGATATTATCAACAATCCCTCAGTTTCTTATGTAGTTAATTCATTCGGATCTACTGTATCAAGAAGATTAAAAAGTAAACTCAAAGAAACAGGAAGAAAAATTATTCGGCTTGATGATTGCTTCAAATCCAAAATTCGCAATGCTGATTATGCGCTTGAAGTAGATGAACTCTTTTCTGAAGAACCCTTTTTCTACAAAGAAGAAGGCAATTTTGATGGATATTCAGACTATACAACACTGCCCTCTGAATATGTAGAAGGAGGTATGTTGCCATATGCTTTGGCAATTCATCTTTCATACCAAAAGAATGAGGAGCAGTTATATGTTCATCATTTTGTTTCCGACAGCAATGAAACGAATAATGATATACGAGGTAAATTCCGAGAAGCAGCACGAAAGATAGCTCCATTCTATGAAGGAAAAATGCAAACTGAAGCAGTAAGAGAATTAATAGAAAAGGCTAATGATTCAGAAGGATATCCAGGACTTGGATATCTAAAAAAGTTATCAGTAAAAAATCATCTACAGCTGATCCTGTCATTATAATGTATTGTATATGCTGATATGTAAAGATTGTTTTCTTGACGAAGAGTTACAGTCCGAAGTAGCATCTAATGCCAATACCGAGGGTAGGTGCGAGGTCTGTGGTAATCATGGGAGATTGATAGATTTTTTAGAATTCCATCCTTTTTTTGATGAATTACTTTCTTTGTTTGAGCCATCTACTAAATCTGAGAAGACTATTGTAGATTTCATTCAAGATGATTGGAGAATATTTAAGGATCGAGATATTGCTAATATCTTATTAAATGATATTATATCTACATACGCTTATAGTTTTTCTATAAATACTTATGTGGACTATAATTTGAACATACAGGAACGTGTTGCTGTATGGGATAGATTAAAAAAAAGTATAAAAGAAGATTGTCGTTTTTTTACCAATATGGACGTATTCACTCAATATAATTATCTTACGCCTGGTAAAAGTTTGCCAATCGGACATAAATTATATCGCTCTCGCATAACTCCTGCAGGACAAAATAAAATCAAATGCAAAAAAATGGGATGCCCCCCTAAAGAATTAGCGACAGCAGGACGTGCCAATCCCATAGGAATACCTTATTTATACCTTAGCGACACCGCCAAGACTACATATTTCGAGGTTCGTGCATTATATTTAGATCGATTGAGCGTTGGTACATTTAAAACAACGAGAGAACTAAAATTAGTGGATTTTATCTATGATGTTAATTTGTTCTTAGCATACAATGATGGAGAGGTGTCTTTGGCTGAAACTATTATAAAGAAAAAGATTATAGACGCGATAAGTGCAGATTTGTCCAAACCACTTCGCCGGTACGATTCTGAATTAGAGTATGTCCCCACACAACTAATATGTGAATATTGTAGACACATCGTAAACGCAGATGGAATTACTTTTGAAAGCTCATTGCATACAGGAGGACGCAATTATGTATTATTTGATGAGAATTCTGCCCAATGCATGCGTGTGGACTTACATGAAATAACCACAATAGATATTGATAAGTAGTATATGTGGTGTGTGATATGAATAATGGTAAATTATCTAAAAGCGGGTGTGTCAAAATGCAGACACACCCGCTTTGATATTATCGGTAATGTAAAAATATACCTATTCGTCCATTACTATTTGCACGTTATATTTTAATGATGATCTGTTGTACCAACTGGTCATCTGCATGGATATACAAGGTATATTCGCCTTGCATCCAACCGCCCATGTTGATCTGCACAAGGTGTTCGCCTGAGGATTCTGTGCGTGCGGATGTGGAGTACATAGGCATTCCCAATGCATTGTGCATGTACATATAAACTGTAGCATCTTGTACCAAAGTATAACGTACTTGCAAATCCGTTTGTACAGGGTTAGGCAGATACGACAAGTCTGTTAATAGCACAGGGGCAGTTTTCTCTGCGGTTTCATCTACTATGGGTGCTAACTCCTTCGGGTTGGAGTCGGTGGTGTCCTCCACTTGGTAGTAGAACGATGTCTGAAATGCCAGCTGCATGGTATCATCCACCATCTCGTAGGCGGTTACGCTCTCGAAGACGGGGATATATGATTCCGCAGCAAACCATTGGTATTTATCCACCACCATCGCTGTGCTATCCACGCCACTCTCGATGTGTTGGCGTAGGCTATGCACGCGCAGCACTTGCTCGTAAGTCTTATCAGGCAGGATGAGTTTGCCCTGTGCATCCACCTCAATGGTGTTCGAACCTGATAGGGTCATTGGTATGCGATGCCCGTACTCGCCTTTGGCTGCAAAGGTAGTAGTGAGGGTATCACCATAGCGCAATGGCAGGCGCAAAACCGCTTCGGGCTGGGTGTATTGCACGAAGGTGGTTGGGTTTTCATACCCCGTGCGCCAGATGGTGTCGGCTGTGAGGGTATAGTAGTAGCGTGTACGATGCTCGGTTGCGCACCACTGGTGCATATAATTGCGCATTACGGTTTCCAAATATTGACACATTTGATTTACTTTTATGCTAATGCTATCACTTGCTTCTGTGTCTAATGGTATAGATGCATTATACCCTTTTATCATTTTTTGGATTTTTTGTTTTTGCACAACTTTTGTAGAATCAAAATACGCTCGTTAGTTATTGAATCTATGTAGTTGTAGTTGCTCAATAATCTTGCAATGTGCTTGCGCTCTTGTTCTTTTTTATTTTCAGCAAGTTGCAAAATATTTTGATACATTTTTCGGGAACCTTTCGCATCGCTACGGATACCATAGTATAAAACATCTTCAAAGATAATCACAGTATCAGATTTGGAATATACTATTAGGGAGTACAACACAAGTTAATTTATCGCATTGAAGGAAAGCGGCACTGGCGATTTCTTTTATACCCGCTGTAAGGGTAGATGTCCCTGAATAGGATTTTGGTATATAGAAAAAAATAGTCTTATTGTAAAGTGGAGTTATTAAACTATTACAACCTGCAAAGACTAATTCTTCCACATATTTAACGCTATTAGGAATTTGTATGGATTCTAAAGTTGTACGATTATTGAAAGCAGCGTATTTAATATCTGTTCTTATGTTTGGAATTATAATAGAACTCAAACTGCCACATCGCAAGAAAGCACCACCAGCTATGATTTTTATACCATTAGGAATGAGATGCGCTCCAGAATATATTTCTGGCATATAAGCAAAAATATGCTTGTTATAGAGTAGTGTTGTCAAACGACCACAACTAGTAAATGCTAAATTCCCGATAGTTGTTGCATTGTCAGGGATAGTAATGGAGATTAGGTTTGAACATTCAAAAATGCATTGTTTCCAATGGAATAGAGATGATTAGATATTATTACTACTTTCAAATTTACACAATGTGCAATTTGCACCATTGTGTAAATTTGAAATCTAACATTTGTTACGTCTTGTAACATAGATGGTTAGATTGTTTGTTCCTATCTCTATTTCTTCTTAAGGCATGATATAACTAACTTCGCAATCTCTTTTAGTTCATCAGAATCTTTAGTCGTTTTTATATATTGTTCTAATGGTTCGATGTCTGACTTATCTCCAAAATCGCCTAATAACAAGAAGGCTGATTCTTTTTCATTATCTTTTAAATATTCCGGGAACTGGTAAGACAATCTTGCTTGGCGTAATTTTAAAGTTCTATATTTTTCTTTTACATCCGTTTTCGTTGAATCGAATTGCAAAGCAATGCCATAACGTAATGACATGATGGATTCATTGGTAAGGCTCTTAATTTTTTTTATAGTAGAAGTAATGGTTTTATCTGTAGACAATACTTTCAGTTCTATATCCTTGGTTTTTTTTAAGGATTTTTCGATCTCCTTTACATGAGAATATGCATTTACTGCTAATATGACAAAATATGATGTCACCAATAGTCCTAATACTGAAATGATGAGACCAATCAAACTATATAAATGGTCAATAGAAAATTTCAGATTATTAAGACTTATATCTGCCATAGCAAAACAAAGAGCTATAACAACTAAAACAAATAATAGTAAAAATAAAAAAATGGATATGCTATTTTTCATCTTCTACTAATTGAGTTTTTATACATTCCAAGAATTCACTAGAAAGACATCCTTTTTTTATATATAGGACATTTTTATTTTCACATTCTTTTATGATTTCACCGTCATCAATTACTGTATAGACAATTTTTTTTATATTATTCAACCGTGTGTCTGCTAAAAGTCTTCTAAGAATAATTAATCCTGTTCTCATACCTCCTCGCGCTTCCTCAAAAGAGATATTTTTACCTCTAGGCATAGATATATCAACTATTATACATCTAAAATTAGTGTCTGTTTTCAAAACCTCAAAACCAGCGTCTGGAGTTTCTTTTCCGACCACAATGAAATCATTCTTTTCTAATTCAAATTTTTCAGTTTGAAGTTCAGAATTGTTAACATCGTCATCAATCCACAATATTCTTTTATTCATAATCTAATTATTTACTTATAATACTTTTAGGAAATTTAATTTCGAACTTAGTTGGAGCGTGATAATTTAAAATTTTAATTGTGCCATTAAAATCTTCAACAATTTGTTTAACAACAGGAAGTCCGACACCAAATCCATTAGTGTTGTATGATGTTACATTCTCACCACGATATCCGACTTGAAATATCTTATTGGCATCCATAATATTAATACCAATACCATAATCTACAATTGTTACAACAATATTTTCCTCTGTTTCATATGCAGATATATTTACATAAAATGGAGTATTAGGATCATTGTATTTAATCGCATTGGTTAATAAATTATAAAAAATGGTTACAAATGCGGTCTCATCTACATGTATATATATGTGTGGTATATTATCATCTATAACAATATTATCAAATTTGACTTTTACCTTTCTAGCAATAGGAATTGCAATACTTTTACTTTTTGTTATAATATTTTTAAGTAGTACCTCAGTTAAGCGATACCTTTTATCAAATGGTAAATCTAGTCGATTCTTTGATAAATATAAGTTCGTTGTTGCCTGCCATTGTTGAAATTCTGCATAATATATAATATCTTGGATATATGATTGGAATCTAGTCTTCATAAATTCTTCATCATCTTTATAACGTTTTATCTGGTCAGCTGTTTTGTGTATAGAGAGAGCAGGAGTATAAAACTCATGAGACAATTTAGTTATAAAGTCATTTTGAGAAGTTTCCCTTAACATATAGTCTATTAATAAGGCGATATAGTTTGATGCAAAACTTATTAAATCGACATCTTTATCATTAAAGTAATCAATAAATTTTTCATTAGCAAAATTAACCTTGTTAACAAATCTTAGTAATCCTATAGTACTATCACCCGATGGACATAAAATAGGAACAATCATCATAGTTTCTCCTTTATCTAAGGTTTCCTCAATCCATTTCTCTTTGTGATCACTATTTACTCTTTCTTCTTCTAGACTATTGTATATCAATGTTCGCTTACGCATTCCAGCAAGTCCAGTAAGACCTTCTCCCAACTGATAAAATACGTCTTGGATATCTGTTATGCCCTTTATTCCTGTTGTTTCTAATAGATTAAATCTATTTTGATAAGAATCCCAAATGAAAAATGAAACTCCTTGACACTTACAGAATAAAGGTAAAATATTCTTTATTATAGGATTTAACAAAGCCTTAATGTTTTTCCCAGTTTTGCAATTATTTCTATAATTATCCATTAATAACTTTATGAGGCTCTGTTCTTTTAGGAGATGATTTCTATATAATGATAGAGATAGAAAAGAACCTATAATTACGGAAATATCATCCCAGCAATCTATATTAGGCTTTATTTGATATGACAATTTTAGAATCGCACTTATTTCTGAAGTATTATCGTGGTCATAAATTGGAATACCAACAAAGTAACATAAATGCAAGTTATCAATGCATTTTTTAGATCTATGATTGCAACATCCAGAAACATCACATTCATAATAATTATATTTATTTGAAATTATTGACTTTACAACATCATTGATAAAGCATCGGCCCATATCATGAACAAAATCTTCTTTATCTATAAAATCATAACAAATACTATTACTTACTTGTCTATATATTAAAGATGTTGATTTAAATCGATTTTCGTTATAATCATTACTATTAATACTCCATAGAGAACAAATGCCACAACATGTAATATCCTGAATTTTCTGGATTAATTCTATAATTAAATCAATTCCAGTTTTTGTGGTTGGTTGTAACAATGCGGCTTGTATATCATTTAAAATAGTTCTATCCATAAATATAATAAACTTCTATCAAAAAACAATCACTAATTCTGTACTATTCTCCCACTTCTACTCCCATGACATTGTAGGTCTTTCCATTGCGAAGGATTAGGAGGTGACCGTTGCGGATAATCTTTTGGCTATTGGATATAGGCGATGGGATATTGTCTACTGCCGTTGAGGCTTTACTTTCGCCTAGGATACTAAATTCGCGCCAATAGATGTCGTTTTTGTACATTCCTACTGCATCATCAGGCACATATACAGGAATTGAGCGATCTACATCCTCAAAGGTCTTTGCATGGATTGTCGGAGGCACCAAAGCTTTTACATGCATTTTTTGTAGCTTACCACAGAGAGCAAAACCATTGTCAGCAACCTCTTGCACGCTACTTGGCAAAGTAATCTCCGTGAGGTAAGTGCAGCCATAGAACGCTGCATGACCAATCTCGGTAACGCCTTCTGGTATAGTGATATTCGTTAACTCATGGCAGTTGTAAAATGCCCAATCGCCTATCATAGTGAGAGCACCATCCTCCGCAAAATCAACCGATGAAAGCATACGGCAATTCTCAAACGCACGCCCCTCAATCTCTACTACAGAGGCAGGAATTGTGATAGAGGGTAATTTTACACATTCTGCTACACCCATATAAGGTATATGCGTAAGATTAGATGGTAAGTATAGTTCCTCTATATTATGACAGTTCCTCAACATCTCATCTGAAAGAGTAGTATTGGTGGCATTAGTAAGATCAAGCACTTTGAGTGTCTTATTACTGCGACGGAAACAACCGAAAGCATTGTCCGTTAGTTCGCCTCCTAAAACGCTCACATATTGGAGGCTTTTAGATGCATTTGCCAATGATTCTTCTGATATATTTAAGAAAGGAGCATAGGCAATCACTGTGTCTAAGTTGCTACAATTAGATAGCGAAAAGTCCTTGATATATGTAAGATGTGGACTTAAACAAACAAATTTAGATATGCTTTCAGTTTCATCGAAAGCACGACTACCAATGCTTGTGACACCACTACCTATGGTGATAGAGGTAAGGGAGGTAGCATTTCCAAAAGCGAAGTCACCAATATTCGTTACGCTATTGGGAATAGTAATGGAGGTAAGGGCTGTACAGTTTTCAAAAGCAATATTCCCGATATTTGTTATACCTTCTGGTATAGTGATTGATTTGAGCGCAAAGCAATTGAGAAAGGCTCGATAGTCAATGCTTGTCACTGCATAAGTAATACCATTATGTTCCACAGTAGTAGGGATAGTAAAAGAGCTTATACCATAGTAGTTCTCACTAGAGAAACTGACTTGACATGTCACCTGTACGGTGTATGGTTCTGAACTGCTGGTAATGTTGTAGCACAAAAAATTATCACCCACAAAATCAAATGCCCAAAGGGCAGTAGTAGCAAATATCGCCACGAAAAGGGATAGAAGTTTTTTCATATGCTTCATGTTTATAAGGTTATACAAAAACGCTGCAAAATATGTACATACCTCACCCCGTCCACACGGAACTGAGTGAGGATATGTACGATTATAAATAGGATTATTCTCCTACTTCCACTCCCATGATATTATACATCTTGCCGTCGCGAAGAATAAGTAATTGACCGTCCTTGATTATCTTTTGAACAGATGGTGCAGATACGGATACACTTTCCACAGCATTAATAACATCGCCTTCGTTATAAACACAACCTAAAGATGTATAATTTAAATCATCGGTTGTATAACGACATTCATCGTTATGGTAGGCGCAAAGTAAAATACTTATGCCACCCCCCTCTAATATGGTCGCATTATTGTGCACGATCCCATTAACCGAACCAATACCTTCTATCCATTTTTTTGAAAATTTTTCTTCATATATGATACTACCTTCTTGTTCTATAGGGAGTATAACATCCAATGTTATTTGTGTTTTACCGTTATCTAGCGTATCTATATTCGTTACTATATGTGTGTATGTTTTTTTATGTGTATAATATTGGATTCCTGCAAAAAGCTCCAGCGTATCTCCAACCTGTATATCGAAATCATATAACAAATATTCGGTATTATCGTAATAAATATAAACTTTCTTATTCTCTGCAAAACGTAGCGCACAAATATAAGTACCTATGTCTGTTACATCGTTAGTTGAATAACGCATTAATTCAATGTATGTTTTATCATTGATAAGAATGTCTTTTCCTAATGCGTATTTATAAGTGACTGCACCTGCTAAAGGATTGTATGCTCCTAAATAACTATATGAAAGGACATTCCATTGGTTGCACCAATCTCCCGCTATGTTTTTAGTTGCTGATTTCTTTTGCACTAAAGATGCAGACTGAGATTCGTCACACAGTACATCTTTAATCGCAATACGAAGATTGCAACCTGCTTTTGCGTGGAAACCATTTGTTAGTTTCACATATTCTCCCGAATAAATTACGCCTTCTTGATTGCTTTCAACTACGATGTCCCCTCCTATTGTTAATCCTCCGCCATTTTGTATAACGAATTTTGAGTCTAATATCTCATTTTGAGAAACTTCGCGTGGAGCACAATTTGGATAATTAGGATAAATATTCAATACCGCACTTTGTGAACTGTAAAATTCAAATGGCTTATTCACGATAGTCTCTAAAATATAAAATCCATTTTGAAAGCCTCCCCAACCATAATTTATATGAAACGCATCATTGGCATTATATCCATCAACAATAAATCTGTGACCGCCTCTAGAACTTCTTCCTCCATATAGTATAGGATAACCTTTATTAAGATCTTCTTTTAATTTACTTAACCATGAGGAAGCATAATTGTTTCGATATATCAATTCATTAGAATTATAACTAAAAGTTCCTCTTAACGCATTTGGAATGAGATTAGGAACCGCACTGGATCCGTTTTCTTCTGATGGACCGTAACTCATATTAACAGACACACCTGCATCATGAAGCAAATTAGCGACCATATCTACATGTTCTACAGGAGTAGTAGCCCTCAATTCTGCTGGCATATAATCCCAATTGTACTCTCGTATTAATGTATTTTCATAATCATCTTCTACTACTGCAATCTCAGGCCATTCCCAATACCACATCAATTGTCCCATTGCCACAGCAACACAACCTACAACAGTTTCTCGCCCATCATGATACGGCGGACAAAATTTATTATAACATTTATCAGCCGTTGCTCCACCTCCATTAAGACCACTTTGATTCCAAATATTTTCTTTATTATCTCTGTATAACAATGGAGATACTATAATCTCATCTTCTGTGGTATTCGATGTCGCCTGATATGTCTGCCATCCTTCGTGAATAGTAGTTATATTCGTACTATCTCTTAGATATTGTATCTGTTGTTCATACCATTCTAACAAAGCAATCATTCCATCAGGCATATCTTCTTCCTCTGGAAACATTCCTGCATTTGCATCAGAATATGCCAGGATTGGAGTAACACGCTCATCAGCAGAGACTAACACCCATACACTATCTTGGGAAACTGCATACATCACAGGAGATTGAGCGACCTTACCTATTGGCTTAATTACAGAAGCACTACTGGTCGTTGTATTTGTAGTAGAAGCACTACGCATAGCAGCGGGCACATTATTTTGCAGAAATATGTTAGCTACACGCTGAGCTGTTTCAAGAGAAACTTGCTGTGCGAAAATAGGTGAGTACAGCAATAATAGTGCACTCAATAAATATAATTTCCCTTTCATATTAGTGCCTCCCTAATCTCACTTATTCAATTCAGCTTCCAACGCCTTAATTCTCTCTTCCTGTTGGAGAATATAGAGCGTCAGTTCCTCAATCTTCTGCAAAAGTTGTGTTTGCAACTCATTAATGCCCACACCATTCTCTTGCATCTCTTGAGCTGATTTGATTTCTGGCAGATGTTTATTCTTTGTAATAAATGCTTTTACCTCACTCAATGGGCGCAATTGATAATCATCAGCAAAAACAAAATCTGCACCAGTCGTACTTACGATAATCTCACTTGCACGAATATTACCATCAGCAATAATACTATTCGCATGAACTGTACCTGCCACATCCAATTTGTATTCAGGATCATCCACGCCGATACCTACTTGACCAGAACCTGCGGTCATAATCACATCGCCATTTGATGTATAACGGTTAATATACACATTACGATTGCCGTAACCGTTAGGGTTTCCACTCAAAATCAAATAACCCTCATTACTACCACGAATCATACCACCACGAGCGGAACCAAAGCAGGTGTATTCATTATAATCATCACCCAAGATAGCTGTTACTTTTGTGCCCATGAAATCTTGATAACCAGATGTGGTCAACGCGCCTGAAACTATCTCCACATCACCATTCAATAAAATAGATTCTGTAGAAGGGTGCTCATCTATTACCGCAAAGCGAATAGTAATAGCAGGGTCTTTGGGCTGATATGAATAATCAGCAGGAATGTTATCTATTACGAATGTAAAGCGATTCGCATTTACAATAGTATCAACAAATACACCAAGATTAAATTTCTCGTTGGCTTTAATAATATCTTCTACATCATCCTTATAAAGCGACATTACCATATCGTTTGATTCTTTAAAATATACACTATTGATACGAGTAACTTTGATTGTTTGGTTCGCAGGAAACGCGAAGGTAAAAGAATGTTCTTCTCCATCAAAGTAGGCAGACGTTATTTTCAACTCTGCACTTAAACCATCTTCTGAATAGACAATTGCAGAAGAGTTGTCAACTGCAAATAAAGACGCACAAATCAATGTGCTTAACATAACGAAAAGAATCTTTTTCATGATTGTAAAGTTTTTTAGGGTTAATAATGTTTTTATTTATTCAACTTCAAACTCACCAGTTACGACGGTGTTAGCAGAGTAGATTTGTACAACATACGAACCTGCTTGAGTAATGGTGGCCTCTGTTTCATTCAAGAACTCCTCTTCTACTACCACTTCGCCTGTTTCTTGGTTAATGACTTCCACATACGCAGGCGCACCTGTATCCGCTCCTACGGATAAATGGTTACCATCGATTGAAGCATGAAAACGAGTTGGATTAGGTCTAACGCAACCTCCTTCATCTTTTGCATCATCTAATGGTACAATGGAATAAAGTTCGCTCAAGATGATTTCTTGACTCATTCCAAATACAGGTGCATTGAATATACCTAGTATAAACAATGCAATAACAATGACTTTCTTCATGATAGTGTATAATTTTGTTGATTAAAATTTTCTGCAAAATTACAACAATACTATGAAGCGTACAAGTAAAATAGAAATTTGTTAACAGTATAGGGGGGGGGGATTGCATTGATAATCAATATGTTGTATATTGAATTTGTTAACAGTGCTTTACGAGGAATTTCACCCCTTAATTAAGAGTTTCCGTAAAAATGAGGGTAATTGGGAAGATTTAATGCCAAGTTTTTGAACCATCCGTGTCTTAAAAACGCGAATGCCATCCTTATCATAGTTCATATAGTCTGCCAATTTGGCGGTGGATAAATGCGGATAAAGAAGCGTATAAATACACAATATTTTTTCTCTATCTGCCAAATGCAATTGATCTAACGCACGCAACCAATTATGCAACCATGGATCAATATCCTTTTTCAATCGCTTATAATCATTCCATTTATTACTAGGAGCAGGAAATTCTGTACGCACAGCGTTGATACTCTTGTTAAAATAATAAGATGATTTGGACAGACTTTCCATGTCCTCCTGCTTCTTTACACGCGTAGATAAGTTTTCAATCTTTTCGTTTGCTTCGTGCAAAAGAGTAGTAGTTTTCTGTAAACGAGAAGTGGTCTTGTTCAAGTGCACTATAGTATGCTTACGATATAGTAAAATACTTACAAATAAAAATAAAGATAGCACAATAAAGCCTGTTATTGTTATCCACACCCAACGCCAAGGATGAGGGTCTTGCAAATACTCCATCAATTTAGGAGCGGCTTCTGCATATTTGTTGGTATTAACGCGTAGTAGTTTCAGAGCATCGGTACGCGCATGAGAATATTGACTTAATAGTTCGGCATTGTTCTTGCGTTTTGCATCTTGCATCAAACAATAATAGGCATTGGAAATGTAATTTGGGTTGTTAGATTGCTTGATAATACATTGAGCATATGGTATCGCTTGTGCTAAATCATTTATATCAAGGCTAACTTGCATGATTTTCAAATAACTAAAGCACTTATCTTCCTCACTTTGCCAATAGTTTAATCCTTGATTGAAATACACCAATGCAGAATCGTATTGTTGCTGTTCGTAGAAATATAGCCCATGTGTTTCATAATAACGAGCTCGGTAAGTACTATCCAACGAATAGAGCTGAGCTATTTGTAAAAGACTATCTGTTTTTGTGAATAAATGTAGATTAATACAGCATGGAATAACATTTAATAGGTGATGTGCATAATACCATTCGTTTCCACTCTCCTTGAAATCTTCACTCGCACGCTCGTAGAATACAAGTGCCAAACTATCGTTGTTATTTTGTGCGCAGATGTACCCTATGCACGAATTTACGCGTCCTCGGTATATCGGGTCATCAATTTGCAAACGGTCTGCTTCTATGTAACATTCTGCTGCTCCTGCTATTTGTTGATAACAATCTTCTAAGTTTCGCCCCATATAGTAATATGCTTTGCCCAATGTATTGCTCATCAACACTCTACCAAACGGATTATCTAAGCAGCGTATCGCCTTGCCTAATGCAGCCGTATCATCATATATCACATGCTCCGCCTGATCCAAACTATCTGCTGTGGCAATGACCTCTTTTGCTTCGCGCCAATGGCAAGAAGATAGAATGAATACCAATCCTACTACACATAGAATATGGTACATACAAGATGATAGGTGTGATATTTCATGGTGACTTTTGGACATTACTTTGGTAGATTTGGTATTACGGTACAAAGGTAGTGAATTATTTTGGATTGAGCAAATAAAAATCACTTTTGGGGTGATTTTTGCTGTAGACGAAGTTCCCGAATGAGATTCGGAACTAATGGATAAAGAGAAAATGGAATACCCGACTACAAGTCGGGGCAATGGAAGAATATTTCGAAGAGGAAAGAGAACCGACTAGAAGTCGGGAGAATGGAAGAATCTTTGGCGGGAAGAGGATTAGGAATGGGAGAGGGTGCAGATTTCTTCTGCCATGCCGTTGAGAGCAACACAGTCCTCACGAGAGATGTGGCGCTTGTCCGGGTCGTGCTCCCATGGGCTAAGAATCAAGACACGACCTTCGGCAACAGCATCGAAAAGGGCATCAGTGGGTTTATAGTAATCACGAAAGCCATTGTCATAGAGCAAAATAAAAGGCAATTTTTCACCGAGGAGTACCGACATCACTGCTTTCTCTTTAGGAGAAATGAAAGGAGAGACCATGACCGCTCCTTGGCGAGCAGCGAGAATACAGCCGTTCATATAGTCAAGAAGCGGCTGAGTATTGCCGTGTTGCTCTGCATCCTTAACCCACATGCTGCGCACGTGGACAGGAGCGAAAGAAGAGCTATGCAACAAACGGATATTGCCCACTCCACAATACGAGCGGCCTGCAATCTCAATACCCTCCTGCACACGGAAAAAGCCTGGCATGAGGCGTTTTGTGGCAAGACGCTGGGGGTTGTTAGTAATATACTGAATAGTAGCAGGTAATTGCCTACGTTGTCCCATAGGACGGATATGCGGCATCTCTGTAAAAATAGGGAATAAAGCCCTATAAGCCTCCTCGCCAATATGAGAAGAGAGCGTATCTGTGGTGGATTTTAAAAGAGATAAAAGTTCATGGTAGTTCTCCCGACTATAAGTCGGGGTAATAGAAGAATCTTGAACAGGGGATGATACCCAACTGCAAGTCGGGGTAATGGAAGAATCTTCAAGATGGGAATGAGACATGATGAAGGAATATGCACGCCCGATCTTCTTAACACCTTGCCAAAAGCCCTGTACCGCACTTTTGATGCCACGAGGCATCTTCTCACGCACATACCAAACAGCATGGATATGATCGGGCATTAAACAATAATGCAAAATCTGTATCTCAGGGATTCTATTGGGGATATCCCATAAAGCATTAACCAACATGCGACCTAAAGCAGTATATTCTACAGTGGCTTGTGTAGGGTCGTTATCGGGAATGAGGAGAGTGCCTAAGAGCGGTTCACGAGAGGGAATAGTGAGGGTAATATGATACAAGCCGACACCTTTCCATGCAGTACCAGGTGCTTGCCATTGCCAGATATTATCGGAGTGGGAGGGTGTCATTATGGGTGGATATTGAATAATGGCGCAAAGGTAGTGAAAATTTGGCAGATAAGCAAATTTTGGAGGGAGAAAAGTAGATGATTATGAAGGTAATGAACGAGGAATACCCGACTACAAGTCGGGACAATAGAAGAATATTTAGCGAGGGAAAAAGTCAGGAGGCGCAAATCTTAATAAACAGCACTTTTTGATGGTAGGGAGTAGATAGGTCGTTCCTTCGTTCTTCTTTGGTTCATCCTTGGTCTTTTACCTGAAGGAAATAGGGAAGGTACAACGGGAGGGAAATCTTAATAAAAGTACTTTTTTTGGGAAAAGTACCCGAATATCATTCGGGAGCAATAAACAAAGAAAAGCATCTGCAAGGCAGATGTTGCGGACGAAGGACGCAGTATGGTTTGGGCAGACGAAACATGCTTAAACACGCGAAGCGAACACAGGAATTTCTTCCCCACGCGTAAGCGGCCCTTGGAAATTCTCCCCCAACGCGAACGAAGTGAGCGGACCTTGAAATGAAGCAAAATATCGCATTTCTTTTTACTGGAGAATGGGGACTCTTTCTTGACAGAGGAGAGAAAGTATACACGAAGAGAGCCGACCTGAAAGGACGGCTCTCTTTGCATATTCACTTGTTGAGTGTAATTCTCGAATTACTCTTTGTTGTCCCAATTTGTGGACAACATACGCAGGTAGCTGCGGTAGCGCCATTGAGCGTTCTCTTGAGCGGCAGCGAAGAGCTCGGCTGCCTCGGTTGGGTATTGCTTCATCACTGATGCGAAGCGAACCTCACCTTTCAAGTAGTCTTGGAACTTATCCCATTGTGGCTCTTTGCTATCGAGTGAGAATGGGTTCTTACCCTCAGCCTCGAGCGCTGGGTTATAACGCCACAAGTGCCAGTAACCGCACTCAACAGCCTTAGCCTCCTCAGCTTGAGATTTACCCATACCTGCCTTCAAACCGTGGTTGATACATGGAGCATAAGCAATCACGAGAGATGGACCAGGATAAGCCTCTGCCTCGCGGATAGCCTTGAGGGTTTGAGCTTGGTCAGCACCCATAGCGATTTGTGCTACATATACATAACCATAAGTGGTAGCGATCATACCCAAGTCTTTCTTGCGTACGCGTTTGCCCGCAGCAGCGAACTTAGCGATAGCACCGATAGGAGTAGATTTAGATGCTTGACCACCGGTGTTAGAGTAAACCTCGGTATCGAGAACCAAGATATTTACATCTTCGCCAGAAGCAATCACGTGGTCAAGACCGCCGTAACCGATATCGTAAGAAGCACCGTCGCCACCTACGATCCATTGGCTGCGTTTAACGATATGATCCTTATAAGTGAGGATATCTTTGCATGTATCGCAAGAGCAAGCCTCGCAAGCCGCTACGATAGGCTCGTAGAGACGGTTAGTGATAGCAGCATCGTTTTGGTTCTCAAGCCACTCGGTGAAGAGCGCCTTCATCTCGTCGGTGCAGCACTCGCAAGTTTGTGCCTTAGTCATAAGAGCAGCCAAACGCTCGCGCATCTTGCGGTGAGCGATTTGCATACCGAGACCGTACTCGCAGAAGTCCTCGAAGAGAGAGTTAGACCATGCAGGACCGTGACCCTTCTCGTTGGTAGTATAAGGAGTAGATGGTACAGAACCAGAGTAGATAGAAGTACAACCAGTAGCGTTAGCTACGATCTCGCGATCACCAAAGAGTTGAGAGATGAGCTTGAGGTATGGAGTCTCACCACAACCAGAGCAAGCACCAGAGAACTCGAACAATGGAGTAGCGAACTGGCTGTTCTTCACGTTGGATTGGATATCTACGAGATGTTGTTTAGACTTCACGTTATCGGTGCAGTATGCCCAGTTTTGAGCCTCGATCATTTGTCCCTCTAGTGGAACCATCTCGAGGGCCTTACCAGTCTTAGGATGGCCAGGACATACATCCACGCAGTTGCCGCAACCAAGACAGTCGAGCACACCTACTTGCATACGGAAGTGCATACCCTTCATAGCAGCAGGAGCCTTCATCTCGCGTGTGGTACCTTGGATACCCTTCACCTCCTCTTCGTCCATAACGAATGGGCGGATACAAGCGTGAGGACATACATACGCACACTTGTTACACTCGATACAGTTATCAGCTGTCCATACAGGAACGAAAGCAGATACACCGCGTTTCTCGTACTTAGCAGTACCAGCAGGCCATGTACCATCCTCTACGCCCTTGAATGAAGAAACAGGGAGGAGATCACCGTCTTGTGCGTTGATAGGACGAACGACGTTGGTGATGAACTCTGGCTCGCAGCCATAGTTCTTAGCCTCATCAGCGCCGAGGTTAGACCATGCAGGATCAATAGCGAGAGTTTGGTACTCACCACCACGGTCTACTGCAGCGTAGTTCTTGTTAACCACATCCTCACCCTTATTACCATAAGACTTAACGATGAAGTGCTTCATCTCCTCGATAGCTTGCTCTACTGGGATAACCTCAGTAATGCGGAAGAATGCTGATTGGAGGATGGTGTTGGTACGGTTGCCAAGGCCGATCTCGCGAGCGATCTTGGTAGCGTTGATGTAGTAAACTGTGATATTGTTATCAGCGAAGTATTTCTTCACTTTGTTTGGCAAGTTCTTAGCCAACTCCTCGCCCTCCCAGATAGTGTTGAGAAGGAAAGTACCACCCTTTTGAAGACCGCGGGTTACATCGTACATTTGCAAGTATGCTTGTACGTGGCAAGCAACGAAGTTAGGAGTAGTAACGAGGTAGGTAGAACGGATAGGATCATCACCAAAGCGGAGGTGTGAGCAAGTGAAACCACCAGACTTCTTAGAATCGTAAGAGAAGTATGCTTGGCAGTACTTGTTGGTTGTCTCACCGATGATCTTCACAGAGTTCTTGTTAGCACCTACGGTACCGTCAGCACCGAGACCATAGAACTTAGCTTGGAACATACCCTTGCCACCCATAGCAACCTCCTCGCCTACTGGGAGAGAAGTGAAGGTAACATCGTCGATGATACCTACTGTGAAGTGGTTCTTAGGCATTGGCAATGCGAGGTTCTCGTAAACAGCGAGGATTTGTGCTGGAGTAGTATCGTTAGAACCGAGACCATAGCGACCACCTACTACGAGGATATCGCCCATGCCGAGCTCTTGGAGTGCATCCTTAACATCGAGGTACAATGGCTCGCCGTTAGCTCCTGGCTCTTTGGTGCGGTCAAGCACGCAGATACGTTTCACAGAAGCTGGAAGAGCCTCCTTGAGGTACTTGAGTGAGAATGGACGATAGAGGTGAACATTGATCATACCGAGCTTGTTGCCCTTCTCTGCCTCGTAGTCGATAACCTCCTTGATAGCCTCGCAAGCAGAACCCATACAGATGATGATGTTCTCAGCGTCAGGCGCACCATAGTAGGTGAATGGGCGGTAGGTACGGCCGGTGATCTTAGAGATCTCGTCCATATAGTCGCTAACGATGTCTGCTACCTCGTTGTAGTAAGGGTTGCAGCTCTCGCGGTGAGCGAAGAACACATCTGGGTTCTCAGCCATACCACGCATAACAGGACGCATAGGAGAGAGTGCGCGATCGCGGAACTCTTGCAATGCCTTCATGTCAACGAGAGGACGCAAGTCTTCCATATCTACCACCTCTACTTTTTGGTACTCGTGAGAGGTACGGAAACCGTCGAAGAAGTTGAGGAATGGCACGCGGCTCTTGATGGTAGCAAGGTGTGCTACACCAGCGAGGTCCATCACCTCTTGTACGCTGCCCTCAGCGAGCATAGCAAAGCCCGTTTGACGGCAAGACATCACGTCTTGGTGGTCGCCGAAAATACAAAGCGCATGTGAAGCGAGTGTACGCGCAGAAACGTGGAATACAGAAGGAATCAACTCACCCGCGATCTTGTACATATTAGGGATCATGAGGAGCAGACCTTGGCTGGCGGTGAAGGTAGTGGTGAGAGCACCTGCGTTGAGTGCGCCGTGCACAGCACCTGCAGCACCTGCCTCAGATTGCATCTCTTGCACCAACACTGTCTCGCCGAAGAGGTTCTTGCGACCTGCTGCAGCCCACTCATCCACATTCTCCGCCATAGGAGAAGATGGAGTGATAGGATAGATGGCAGCAACTTCGGTAAACATATACGCGATATGCGCCGCAGCAGCGTTACCATCAAGGGTTAAATACTTTTTTTCTTTCATTGTAGTAATAATTTAATAATTATGTTCGTTAGCGGCAAGCCGCTGATATTTACTTCGTGAATGGTTATTTCGCTTCGCTCATGAAAGGTTGCTTCGTGAATATTCATTGCTTTAAGCAATGGGGCTCAGTCCGCAGGGCTAACTTTTCAGCAAAGCTGGGTTTCATGCGCAGCATAACTCCTCATCCCGCAGGGATCAATACAGGAAGCCGAAGAGCCACAATGGGATGTTCTTCTGGTGGCCTACCTCGAGGTCGCCAATGGCGCAGTAGCGGATGCCGGTTTTGCTTGGCGTGGTTGCCAGAGCGTCCATGTAGTACTTGCCATCGATGATGAACATCGCACTACGGTCGGTGGCGTTGATCTTGTGATTGCCGTGCAAGGTCGCGTAGAAGAAAGTCTCGGCGATAGCCTGCTTGTCTGGTTCGCGGGTGCAGGTGGCGTAGCACAAGTTGGTGTTCTGCATATATACCTTGGTTGGCTTGAGCGGGAACTGCTTGCCTTCTGGGTAAAGCATGTTCAGTAGACGCGCATCCTTGAGGTACTTGATATAGTTCATCGTGGTCGAGCGTGAGCAGTCGATGGCGTCTGCTAGGCTGCTGACATTGAGCGAGCAAGGCGTTTGCTGGAGCATCAAGTAAAGCAGTTTGCGGAGCTTAGGCAACGAGCTCACCTCGATCTGCTTGATAAGCAACACATCCACATCAAGGACCACATTCATCATCTTCAGCAGCGACTCGGAGAAATCGTGAGCATCCAAGAAGTGCGGATAATAGCCATGGTGCAAGTAGTCGTCGAAATACTGCAGTGGCTTGATAATCTGGCATATCTGCTGCGCGATCTCAACATGGTGTTGGAGGATATCCTCGAGCGAATACACTGGCAAGTTAAGACCAAGTGTGATATTGAGATACTCGCGGAAGCTAAAGCCGCGCAAGTTGTATGGGCGAACGATGCTGCCAATATCCTTGTTGTCCTCGACGAGTCGCATCACCGACGAAGCGATGAACACGATATGCAGGTTAGGATAGCGGTAATAACACTGACTAAGTTCACGCGACCAGTTAGGATCCTTAAAAGCTTGATCTACCAGTAGTCGCTTGCCTCCCGCAGCCACAAACTGACCTGCCAGCTCCACGAGCGAGTGCTCGGTGAAGTAGAAGTCGTTGAAGTTGACATAGAGAGAATGTTTACTCTCCTCTGGGTGCAATCGGCGTTCCTCTTGGGCACAATAAAGCAAGAAATCAGTCTTACCGACACCTCTACCACCTTTGATAGCGATGAGTCGATCGTTCCAATTAATCTCATCCATCAGGACGCGACGTGCAGGCACTTTTACGTGCTCTACTAAGTAATCATGCGTTTTTCGAAAAGCTTCTAACATAACTCTTAAACTTAGACCTTCAGGTTAAACCATTCTTTCCACGGTGCAAAGGTACAAAAAAAAAAGCAAGTGTGCAAATAAAAAACGAAAAAGATACAAAATAATTTGTATATTCCGAGAAAAGGTAGTACTTTTGCAGAGGAATTGCTTCGCGAGGTGTATGGTGTAGAGTGTAAGGTGTAGAGGCAAGAGATTGAGGACAAGACAGAACAAAAGAACAATAATATGAACAAAAAAATTGTATTTTTATTATCGCTTATGGCACTAACAGCATGCACAAAGCAACAGACTACGGGTATTCATCTTGAGAACTTGGATACAACAGCCGTAGCACAAAATGATTTTTACCAATATGCATGTGGCGGATGGATGAAGAACAACCCACTTCCAAACGAGTATAGCCGTTTTGGTTCGTTTGATAAGTTGGGACTCAGTAACTTGGAGCAAGTAAACGGACTGATTGCAGATATCGCCGCGAAGCAACATAAGATGGGTAGTATTCCACAAAAGATTGGCGACGTATATAACTTGTCTATGGATACTGCACGCCGCAACGCGGAGGGTATCGCACCTGTATTGCCCGTATTGCAAGAGATTGATAATGTGACCGATAAGGCACAATGGTCAGAGGTATTGGGCAAGGCTATGGACTACGGATTGTGGGCTATGTATGTGGATGCCGACGCGATGAACTCCAGCATGAATATATTGAACGAATACCAAGCTGGCTTTGCGCTCAGTCAGAAAGATTATTATGTGGACGAGGACGAGCACACCAAGCATATCCGTGCAGAGTATTTGAAGCACGTGGAAAAGATGTTTGAGTTGTATGGTCAGGCCAATGCAGCCGAGAAAGCGGCTACCGTATTGCGACTAGAGACCCGTTTGGCGAAGGCAGCGTTTAGTAATGTAGAGTTGCGCGATCCTATTGCTAATTATAATAAGATGTCGGTCGAGGAATTGCAAAAATTGGTTCCTGAGGTGGATTGGCAAGTGTATTTTGCCGGTTTGAACATTGCTCCAGACAGTTTGTCAGTAGGTCAAATTCGCCACTTGCAAGAGGCAGGTAAGATGCTTGCTGAGGAGTCGTTAGAAGATATGAAGACCTTGTTCACATGGCAAGTGATTGACGGCAGTTCAGACTTCTTGACCGAGGAGATTTTCATGCAGAATTTTGAGTTCTACGGTCGCATCTTGAGCGGAAGACAAGAGCCTACTCCACTGTGGAAACGCGCAGTAGCGATGGTGAACGGCACCTTGGGCGAGGCTGTGGGCGTAATGTATGTAGAGAAGTATTTCCCTGAGGAGAATAAGGCGCGTATGTTGGATTTGGTGAAGAACTTGCAAGTGGCTCTTGGTGAGCGTATTCAAGCCTTGGAGTGGATGTCCGACGAGACGAAAGCAAAGGCCATGGAGAAATTGAACACCTTTACCGTGAAGATTGGTTATCCAGATAAATGGCGCGATTACAGCGCATTGGAGATCGACCCAAGCTTGACCTATTACGCTAATATTCAACGCGCTGCGAAGTTTGAGCAAGACTATTCATTGTCGTTCTTGGGTAAGCCAGTAGACAAGGATAAATGGTTTATGACCCCACAAACGGTGAACGCATATTACAACCCAGCTACCAACGAGATTTGCTTCCCTGCAGGTATTCTGCAATACCCATTCTTTGATATGAACGCGGATGATGCGTTTAACTATGGTGCGATTGGCGTGGTGATTGGTCATGAGATGACCCACGGCTTTGATGATCAAGGTAGTCAGTTTGACAAGGATGGCAACCTGATCAACTGGTGGACTGAGGAAGATCGTGCCCGCTTTGAGGAGCGCACGAAAGTGATGGAAGAGTACTTCAACGCTATCGAGGTGGCCCCTGGCGTGTATGCTAATGGTAAGTTTACTTTGGGTGAAAACATCGCGGACCATGGTGGTTTGCAAGTAGCATATCAGGCGTTTAAGAATGCACAGAAGGCGAAAGAGGCGAAAGGCGAAAGGTTAGAGGCGAAAGGCGATGAGGCAGGGTTTACACCAGAGCAACGCTTCTTCTTGGCATATGCCAATGTATGGGCAGGCAATATCCGTCCTGAGGAGGTATTGCAACGCACAAAGAGTGATCCTCACTCGCTAGGCATGTGGCGTGTGAATGGCGCGTTGCCACATATCGGCGCCTGGTATGAGGCATGGAATGTGACCGAGGAGTCGCCAATGTATTTGGCGCCTGAGAAGCGAGTAAGTATTTGGTAAAATTAGAACGCCGCTAGCGGCTGTTAGAAGTTAGACCATTTCGCTTTGCTGCATTGTTAGAAGTTGGATCCGAGAAATCTAACAGCCCATTAGGCGGTCTAACAGCGCAGCGGTCTGACAGTAAAACGGTCTAACAGCGCAGCGGTCTAAAAAAAATAATTATGATTAAGCATGTAGTATTTTTTCGCCTGTTAGACGAGGCAGAGGGCAAGACAAAATTGGAGAATGCCCTGATTATTCGTGATGGATTGCTCGCATTGCGCGAGAAGATTGATGTATTGGTGGATGAGACAGTGGGTATTAATATCCCTAACGCCAAGAACACCGACCACGATATTTGCTTGACTTGCACTTTCAAGACATGGGAGGATTTGGATGCGTATGCTACGCACCCTGAGCATGTGAAGGTGGCGCAATACATCGGCAAGTGCAAAGCAGCGCGTAGCGCTGTGGATTACGAAGAGTAGTTTAGAGGACGCTCGCAAGCGAGCTACAGTTTAGAGGCTCTGAATAAAAAATCGTTCCCTTGATAAAAGAGAACGATTTTTTGTACGGATATGTTATTGGTTACTCAACAATAAAGGAATTGCTTTCGCCGTTTACTTCAAAGAAGTACATACCGCTGGGGTAGTCTTTTACATTGAGTTGCAATTCTTGTTTGTTATTATCCAAAAACTTACGCTCTACCAACTTGCCTTGCATGTCGTAAATCTTCATGGATGTTGCGCCATTCGCGTCGTAAGGCAATGTCACTAAGTCATTTGCAGGATTGGGATAGGCATTGCGTTTTACTTTCGCAGGCACATTCTCCACACTTGTTGAAGTTTCACCATTTCCTGGGCAAGAGTAGATGTAAGTTGCATGAGGCACTTCTATAACAAACTTGTATGTATCCGCTATTTTTATAAGACTTACCATCGGACATTGGTTTTCGAATCCCCACCTTTGAATGCATTCTCCATCTTCCTTGAGTATCTCTATTCTATACGTATTCCACCAGTCATTCTCATTTGTAACATTCACCACACACACCTTTCCGTCTGTACTAAAGACATTTTTAGCGATGATTTGCGGTTCTTGTTGGAAAGTATGAACTAAAGAATAATTTGAATCGTAAATATGAAACAAGCTATCATTTCCTCGAATAAAATACATATCATCCAAACCAACAACATATAATTTATTGCAGAAACTCAGTCTTCCATCAAAGTGATGCTCTTGCTTCAATGCAAATTGCGCACTCATTGTTGCTGTGGTTAGCAGCATCATTAAACCGAGTAAAATCTTTTTCATAAGCATTTTATATTTATAAATAAGAGTGCCCCAAGTTGGGGCACTCGAATAAAATTATTATTACTTATCAAATACCCATGCTGGCTTTGATAGCAGGAACTTTGGCTTCTGCTTCGGCTACGGCTTTGTCGTAGTCGGCTGGAGTTGGCATCTGAGCAGGGATCTCGAAGTAGAACTTGATCTTAGGCTCGGTACCACTTGGGCGAACAGAGATCTTCAAGCCACCTTCGGTGAAGTATTGGAGCACATTGCTTGTCGCGTTGAGTGCCATCACGATAGGCGTTTCTACCCATTCGCCATTCACCAATTCGCGTTGTACGAGGGTCTTGAAGTCTTTGGTTTTCACAACCTTCTCGCCTGCAATCTCCACAGGAGGGTTTTGGCGGAAGTTCACCATCATCGCTTGAATCTCCTCTGCGCCAGACTTACCTGGACGAACCACATTGATTGTAGTCTCGCGTTGGAAGCCGTACTCCATATATATATTAAGGAGATAGTCGTAGAGGGTCATGCCGTTGTCCTTTGCATAAGCAGCGATCTCGCAGATGAGGCAGATAGCCGAAGGAGAACATTTATCGCGCACTGCATCGTATGGCAAGAAGCCGAAGCTCTCTTCACCACCACCGATGTATTTGCGTGTGCCTTCCCACTCGCGGATACGGTTAGCAATCCACTTGAAGCCAGTATATTCGTCGGTGAGAGTAACACCTTGTGCATCTGCAATCTTGCGGATTAACTCGCTGGTAACGATGGTCTTAACAAGGTAATGCTCTGGGCGAAGTTTGCCAAGTTTCTTCATATTGTTGATGATGTAGTAGCAGTACATCATGCAGGTTTGGTTACCGTTGATGATGGTCCACTCGCCCTTGTCGTTGCGGCAAACAATAGCAAGACGGTCCGCGTCTGGGTCAGAAGCAATCACGAGGTCGGCGTTGAGTGCAGTACCAAGATTCATACCCATAGTCATTGCCTCTGCGTTCTCTGGGTTTGGACTTTGTACAGTAGGGAAATTGCCATCGATGACCATTTGCTCAGGTACTACGTGGATATTCTCGAAGCCCCAAGAACGGAGGCACATAGGGATGATTTGACGACCTGCGCCGTGGAGAGGGGTATAAACGATGTTGAGGTCTTTTTGACGGAGAATGGTCTCTTGGTCAATCATCACAGACTTAACCGCTTGCATGTAATCATAGTCCATCTCGCCACCGATGATCTCGATAAGGTGCTCATTGCCAGTCATTTTCACGTCTGCAAGAGTAACCTTGTTTACCTCGTCAATGATACCTTGGTCGTGTGGTTGGAGCACTTGGCTACCGTCCTCCCAATAAGCCTTGTATCCGTTGTACTCTTTAGGGTTGTGGCTTGCAGTGACGTTCACACCACCTTGTGCAGAGAGGTGACGGATAGCAAAGCTAACCTCTGGTGTTGGGCGGAGGCTCTCGAAGAGATATACTTTGATGCCATTGGCAGCGAATACCGCAGCGACTGTCTCTGCAAAGAGGCGGCCGTTGTTGCGGCAGTCGTGACCTACTACGACGCTGACGGTGTCGCCCTTGAGGGTAGTGAAACCGCCTTCGCGTTGTACTTTGAGCAGGTAGTTGGCATAGCCTTGGGTGGCTTGTGCCACGATGTATTGGTTCATGCGGTTGGTACCAGGACCCATAAGGCCGCGGAGACCTCCTGTACCGAATTCGAGGGTGCGATAGAAACTATCGATGAGTTCGGTTTTGTCTTCCGCCTCAATCATGGCTTTGACAGCAGATTGTGTCTCAGCGTCGTAAGGCGCCTTAGTCCATTGCTCGGCAATGGCTAGTACTTTTTCAAGTTCTTCGTTTTTCATATTGTTTGTATTTTTAAAGTTGGCGTAATCCCAAATCGGTCAAAAGACCGTGACTCATTCCAAATACGGCTGTAAACATTGACTTTTTGCATGTTATCAATCCTTTTTTGCATCTTTTTCATCTCTTTTCAGTTGCGTAGTTCGCTACGCTCCTTCAAAGGAACCGAAAAACCTACTCAAAAATCACTTGATAACATTTACAAAATCTTATGACCGATTTGGGATGATTTATCGGCTACAAAGGTACGAAAAATTTGCGAACCGTGCAAATTTTTGGTTAAAAAAGTTTTAAGGGGTCTAAAAGTTCTCGAAAGGTCTAAAAGGAAATAACAGCCTTATTCTTTGCATAAAACATGGGTAAAGGTATCGGTAGATACCCTTGTTGGTCGCTTAATCACTAAAGAATAACTAAAGATTGATGGCTGCAAGGTGGCGTTGATAAGGATGATTAGTGTGGGTGCGTAAGGGGTGCGCAAGAGGTATACTTACAAAAAATATGCTAAATACTTGCGTATTTAAGAAAAAAGTTGTACCTTTGCGGCTTAATATACAAACTACTATAATCCAATTTAGAATATCATGCAATCGGTAGAAGTAAATGGTCGCGTCTTCGACGAGTATGTAACGTCGCAAGAGATTGCGCAGAGTGTAGCAAAAGTAGCAGAACGCATTAATGCGGATTATGCGGGCAAAGCGCCGCTGATGATCTGCGTACTGAACGGTGCGTTTATGTACGCATCTGATTTGTTTAAGCAGATCGAGTTGTCTGCAGAGATTACTTTTGTGCGTTTGAAGTCGTATGAGGGTACCAAGACAACTGGTGATGTCAAACTACTCACTCCGCTGTATGTGGATGTAAAAGGTCGCGATGTGATTGTGATTGAGGATATTGTGGATACGGGTTTGACGATGCACGGTTTTGTGAAGTATCTAAAAGAGCAAGGTGCTAATAGTGTGGAGATTACGTCGTTCTTGTTCAAGCCAGACGCGTTGCAATATGCAGATGCAGAGCCCAAGTATGTAGGAATGAGCATTCCAACTAAGTTTGTGTTGGGATACGGATTAGACTATGATGAGTTAGGCAGAAACTTGCCATCGTTGTATGTACTGCGCGGCAATTGATGTTGCCGCGGAGGGTTGAAAAGTTTTAAAGGTTCTAAAAGTTCTAAAGGTTTAAGAGTGGGATGATAGAGCGATTTTTTTATGGAATAGGGGAATATACCTTGCTGATGGGCAAGGTGTTTCGTGCGCCTGATAAGGGGCGTATGTTTTGGCGTCAGATGAGCAAGGAAATGGGTAAGCAAGGATTGGAGTCGATACTGATCACGCTGATTGTGAGCGTGTTTATGGGTGCGATCATGACCTTGCAGACGAAGTTGAATACGGAGAATCCGCTGTTGCCAGCGTATTCGACGGGTTTGGTGACGCGTGACTGTATCTTGCTGGAGTTTTCGAGTACGATCTTGTGTCTGCTGCTCGCGGGTAAGGTGGGAAGTAACATGGCATCGGAGATTGGTACGATGCGTATCACGGAGCAGATTGATGCGATGGAGATTATGGGTGTAAACTCGGCTAACTACCTGATATTGCCAAAGATAGTGGCGTTTATGGTGATGATGCCGTTGCTGGTAACCTTGTCAATGTTCACGGGTTTGTTGGGCGGTTATGGTATTAGTGCAATCACAAGTGTGCTGCCTGTGTCGGAGTATCTGCTGGGTATTCAGTATGCGTTTATACCGTTTTATGTGTGGTATTCGTTTATCAAGACGGTGGTGTTTGCGTTTATCATCGCCAGCATGGCGTCGTATTACGGCTATTACGCGAGAGGCGGTGCGCTGGAAGTGGGTAAGGCGAGCACGAAGGCGGTGGTGAATAGCAGTATTGTGGTGCTGCTGATGGATGTGGTGTTGACGAACCTTATGCTTAATTAAGTTATGAACTATGAGTTATAAGTGATAAGTTATGATTCAGGTAAAGGATGTGGTGAAGAGTTTTGACGGGAATGTGGTGCTGAACCATATTTCTGCGGACTTTGAGGACGGCAAGGTGAATATGATCATCGGTCAGTCGGGATCGGGTAAAACTGTGCTGATGAAGTCGATGATTGGACTTCATCAGATAGATGGCGGTGAGATTATTTTCGATTGCAGGGCAAGCGAAAATAATAGTGAAAAGGGTTCTAAAGGTTCTAACAATTCTAAGGGTTTAGAGCAAAGGAATTTAGCGGGGATGAGTGAGAAGGAAGTGCGGATGTTGCATAGAGAAGTGGGCATGCTGTTTCAAGGTGCGGCGTTGTTTGATAGTATGACCGTGCAGGAGAATGTGATGTTTCCTTTGGAAATGTTCTCGGATATGTCGGATGAAGAGAAAGTGGCGCGTGCGCGATTCTGCTTGGAGCGAGTGAACATGCCAAAGAGGGCATTTGGGCTGATGCCAAGCGAGATAAGTGGCGGTATGCAAAAACGT
Organism: Paludibacteraceae bacterium; assembly: GCA_017556705.1. GTDB lineage: Bacteria > Bacteroidota > Bacteroidia > Bacteroidales > Paludibacteraceae > Colicola. The sequence continues at coordinate 224,504 of JAFYMG010000010.1, forward strand.
GTGGCGATTGCGAGAGCGATTGCGCTGAATCCGAAGTATCTGTTCTGCGATGAGCCTAACTCGGGATTGGATCCAAAGACCAGTTTGGTGATTGATCAACTGATACAAGATATCACACGAGAATATAATATCTGCACGATTGTGAACAGCCACGATATGAACTCAATCATGGAGATTGGCGATAATATTGTGTTCCTGCGCAATGGTGTAAAAGAATGGCAAGGAAGTAGGCACGAGATATTTAATGCGGATAATGAGGCGTTGAATGACTTTGTGTTTGCGAGTGAGTTGTTTAAGAAGATTAAGAACAAAGAGCAAGGAACAAGGAAGCAAGACTGATATGAAACGAATATTATTTATATTGGCAGTTGGCTGTGGGTTGGTAGTTATGGCGCAGAACAAGCCAGCGCGAATACCTGCTTATCAAGGAGTTATTGAACGTGTGCAGCCTAACGGTGATACCGTATATGTGCGACTACATGGAGATGAAAGGCGACATTGGATGACGCTTGAGGACGGCAAGACATTGGTAAAAGAAAACAAAAAAGGATATATCTGCTACGCTAAGAAAAAGAAAAATGGCAAGATTGTAGCGACTTGCAAAAAAGTGAGGAGCGCAAAGCGCTCTGTTTAGTGGACGCAGCACAGCTGCTACTGTTTAGGGTTTAGAAAACGGCAGTGAACTGCCTATAGTTTAGAATTTAGAGAAGTAAATTATATGAAAAAATTAAGCATTTTAGTATTTATTTTTACAATGGCAACTGCTGCATGGGCAGTGCCTGCACGTAGAGGAGGGATAATAAAAACACAACCCGATGGCAGTGAAGTGACTATATATCAGCACGGTGACGAACATTTTCATTGGATGACCAATGAGAATGGTGAGTGGCTGAAGGTAGATATTGACGGGTTTTATCGTGTGACAGAGGCATTGAGTGCGGAGGAGATTGAGGCGAAGCGAATGGCAGCGCCAAAGCGCGTGGCACAAGCTGCTTCACCATTGAATATTGCACCGCGTGGATTGGTAATATTGGTAAACTTCCAAGATGTAAAGTTCACCACCAGCAAAGCTGAAATGGATAGTATGTTGACAGGAGAGAACTATAGTCGTTCGTATTCTTATAAGTATAACTTGAGGAATTATAAGATAACCTCTGAAGGTTCAGCACGAAAATACTTCTACGATTCCTCCAATGGACAATACAATCCACAATTCGATGTAGTGGGTCCTGTGACGGTCAGCCAAAATGTCTCCTATTATGGAGGCAACGATCGCAATGGAAATGATAAAAATCCAGGAAAAATGGTAGCAGAAGCGTGTAGATTGGTAGATGATAGCGTGGATTTCTCACTATATGACAATAATGGGGATGGCTATGTGGATTTTGTATATGTGATATATGCGGGTTATGGAGAAGCTGATGGCGGTGCTGCAAGTACCATTTGGCCTCATCAATATTATGTATCTATGTACGAATATGTACGACTCGACAATAAGATCATCGATCTCTATGCTTGTGGTAATGAGTTAGATAATCATTCTAAAAAGCATACAGGTATTGGTACATTCTGCCATGAGTTTAGTCACGTATTAGGATTACCCGATATGTATGAAACCACCGGAAATGGTACGCATAAGACACTGGGACAGTGGGACATTTTGGATTATGGTCCATACAACAACGACGGCAATACGCCTCCGACCTATTCTGCATACGAGCGTTTTTTCATGGGCTGGCTCGAACCAAGATTGATTACAGAACCAGAAAATGTAACATTGGGAGAATTACAATCAAGTAATGAAGCATTATTGATTTCAGCTACAGATCAACATAATTTGGTAGGTAACAATCCGAATCCAACCACATTCTATTTACTGGAAAATCGTCAACAAACAGGTTGGGATGAACATATACCAGGACATGGTATGATGTTAACAAAAGTGCAATATAATTCCAATAAATGGGCGAAGAACGAAGTTAATAACAAATCAACCAGTATGGGTGTTGATTTGATTGAAGCTGATGGAAAGACGCCTGACAGTTCTAGTAGTGGTTATGACGGTAAACCAGGCGACCTATTCCCTAAAGGTGCAACAGAATACACAAAAATAGCAGATCACCCTATTGAGATAATCACAGAAGAAGACGGTGTGATTCGTTTCAAATATAAAGGTGGAGTCGAAGACCCAAAAACTGCAGTAGAAAATATTAATTCACCCCAAGAGGTGATTGCCATATATAATATATTAGGTCAGAAACAAACAACAACTAACGTTGCAGAACTGCCACATGGTACGTATGTGGTGGTGACATCGGCAGGAAATCATAAGATAGTGCGTTAAGAATGAAGATTATTTCGTATAACTTGAATGGTATCCGCAGCGCCATCAACAAAGGATTATTTGATTGGCTTGCGGTGGAGCAACCCGATGTGTTTTGCATTCAAGAAAGCAAAGCACAACCCGAACAGATAGATGTGATGACCATGCAAGAGCTTGGTTATCACAGCTATATCCACTCCGCAGAGAAAAAAGGTTATTCAGGAGTAGCTATCTTTACGCGCATTGAGCCAGACCGCGTAGTGATAGGTATGGGAAATCATAAATATGATTGTCAAGGGCGCGTGATTCGTGCTGACTATGGTGATGTGACAGTCGTTTGCGTGTATATTCCATCAGGCGAAGCAGAAGGTCCAAAGTATGAATACAAGATGGAGTTCTTGGAGGATTTCTTATTATGGATCAATGAGTTGCGCAAAGAAAGACCCAATATTGTGGTATGTGGAGATTATAATATCGCACACAAACCGATAGATATCAATCATCCAGAACGACAAGTGGGTGTGAGTGGTTTTTTGCCCGAAGAGCGCGCGTGGTTGGACAGATGGGAAGCGAGCGGTATGGTGGATACATTCCGCATGTTTGACCAAAGTGGAGAAAAGTATAGTTGGTGGAGTTTCCGCGCAGCATCTAGAGCAAGGAATGTGGGTTGGCGCATTGATTATCACTGGGTTAGTGAGCCATTAAGAGAGCGCGTAAGCGCTGCAAAGATATTAAATGAAGTAGTACATTCAGACCATTGTCCTGTTAGTTTAGAGGTTAAAGGTTAGAGGCAAAAGGCAAGAATATGGATAAACTAAGAACAGAGCATTTGTATAAGAAGTACGGCAAACGTACTGTGGTGAATGATGTGAGTATCTATCTCGAGCAAGGTGAGATTGTAGGTTTATTGGGTCCTAATGGTGCGGGTAAGACAACTACTTTCTACATGACTACGGGTTTGGTAACAGCCAATAATGGCAAGATATTTCTTAATGACATGGATATTACCAGTATGCCGATGTATGCACGTGCGAAAATGGGAATTGGCTATTTACCACAAGAGGCAAGCGTATTCCGTAAGATGAGTGTGGAGGACAATATTTTGTCCGTATTGGAAATGACCAATTTCAGCAAAGAATATCAAAAAGAGAAGTTGGAACAACTCATTAAGGAGTTTAACTTGGGGCATGTTCGTAAAAACTTGGGCGACCGTTTGTCTGGTGGCGAGCGTCGTCGTACGGAGATTGCACGTTGTTTGGCGATTGAACCAAAATTTGTGATGCTAGATGAACCATTTGCGGGCGTAGATCCAATTGCGGTGCAAGAGATTCAAGATGTGGTTTGGCGATTGAAAGATAAGAACATTGGCATTCTTATTACTGACCACAATGTGGACGAAACACTGATGATTACAGATCGTGCGTATTTGTTGTTCGAAGGAAAAATTCTTTTTCATGGCACTCCAGAAGAGTTGGCAGCCAATCCAATAGTGAGGAAGAATTATTTGGGTAGAGATTTTGAGTTGAAAAAGAAAACGAGAGTTGAAGAGTAATGTCTGCAAGATATTGGATATTAAGTATTATCGTGATTTTGCTAGTTGCATGTGATGTGTCAACTCCTGATGAACAATACAGCATTAGCACCTGTACGCCAATCCCATCACCACGAGCATCTGCCGTTAGTTTTGTAGTTGGAGATTATGCGTATATTTTCGGGGGTAGAGATGCGAACAACAATTATCTCAATGATCTATGGAAATATGATACCAAGAATGATACGTGGATTTATCTTGGTGCAACTCCGCTTGAAGGTCGTGTCAATGCAACCGCATGTGTACACAATGGAGTAGTATATATTGGTTTGGGATTCAGCGCTAATGGAGATTATCTCAATTCAACAGGATACTTAACAGATTGGTGGTCATATGATCCTACTATCAATGAATGGCAACAACTAAGCGATTATCCCGCTAACACAACAACAAGAGCAATTAGCATGGTCGGTGAGAATGAATTGTATGTAGGATATGGCTTTTGTAGAACATATGAACGAGATATGTATCGTTATGATATAGTCCAAGACACATGGAACTTTATTGATGTAAATTTAGATCGAAAAGCATTTACTTTTCCAATGCGTAGTTTTGGAGGTGTAGGAACAACCTGCCAAAATCGTCATTTTGCAGGCACAGGTTTTCGAGCATATAGTCTTAATTGGTGGGGAGAGTTTCACCCCGAAGGTAAATGGATAAAACGCAAGAACGTACCTGGATACAAACGTACTACAGCAGCATGTGCAGCAACCAACAATTTTGTATATGTAATCGGAGGGATGCACTTTGGAGGGATGAATACAGATGGCAAAGTATTAGATGATATTCAAAGATACAACCCACAGACAGATTCTTGGCAATATATAGGGAACTTGCCTAATGGAGGGCGCATGAATCATGTTGCCTTTAGTGTAAATAATCGTGTATTTGTTGGATTAGGTGAAAATGATAATATACAAGTATGCGGTGATTTATATTGCATCTATGAGAAATAAAATTTTTCTACATATTGTTTTTGTATGCTTAATAGCCATTCCAATACAAGCGCAGAATTGGCGTTGGTGGCCATTAGGTTTGACACACGAGGTTCTAAAAGGTGATACATTGTATTACGAAGCAGACATATTAGGAGTGGTCTCAACCGGAAAATACGCACCATTTTGGTTGCAAAGTAATCGTAATGGCAATATATCAGCATCACCTTATAGTGGTAATATATCAGTTAGTGTTTACAAACCTGCCACACAATCCCGCAGATGGTATGATTACGATTTTGGAGTACAACTAACAGGTCGCGTACAAAGTGACATCCCTACCTCATTCGCTGCATATCAAAGACGCTGTACTGGCTATTTCAATCAATTGTACGTTCATACTCGTTTATATTTTATTGATATTACAGTAGGGGTTAAACCCATCAATTACGAATCTATTGATCCGCTTCTATCTAGTGGTAGCATGGTGTTTTCAGGCAACAGCCAATCGTTACCTCGCATCACCATTGGTATAGACCATTATACCCCTTTCCCTGGGTTGTTTGGGTATCTAGAGTTCAAGGGGGGTATTACCCATGCATGGATGCTGGACAATGCCTATATACAAAATTGTAAACTCCATCATAAATTCATAGGTCTTCGTTTTGGAGGGAAGTTACCAGTAAACTTAAGTTATGAATTTCATCATGCCGCTGAATGGGGAGGATATTCTCCAATCTATGGCGATGTTGGTAGTGATTTTAGATCATTTCTAAATGTACTTATGGCGCAAGCGGGGGGTACAATGACAAATGACCAATATAATGTGCAAGGCAACCATGTGGGCAGTCAACAACTAGCATTAACTGCAAAGGGAAAAGATTGGAATGTAAGTGTTTACTGGCAAAACTTTCTTGACGATAACTTTGCATTCATAGGGTTGGGACAAAATCTTCCTGATGGTATATGGGGTATTTCTATGCAACAAACAATATGGCCATGGATTGAGGGTTTTACTTATGAATACATGAATACAACCGATCAGTCGGGGCCTTGGCATGACCGCGATGGTTTATGCTACGGAGCTAATGATGCTTACTATCGTAACCTCGTTTTTCGTAATGGTTGGAACTATTTCTATCGTTCCATGGGTACACCATTTATCACATCACCATTATACAACACAGACAATACTATTTATACTTTAAATAGTCGTGTACGATTGCATCATATCGGGCTTCGAGGAAATATTTATAGTTTTAAGTACCGTTTACTTTGTTCGTACGTACGCAATTTTGGTAATGATAATACCTCTAAAAAAATCCTTTCTCGCAATACTGCTACTTTGTTAGAAGTAACAAAACATGTAAAAGAAGCATGGGGATTGGATTTTGGCATTTCACTCGCAGGAGATTTTGGTAGTCAATTTGGAAATCAGTTTGGTGCTATGGTCACTATACGGAAACAAGGAATTATCACACAATGGTAAATAATAAATTACATATCATCATGCCCGTAAAAGACTCACTCGAGATTGCGGAAAAGGCCATACATGCTATTGTAGCTAGTGGGCATACACTATGTATATATGATGATAACTCGCAGATAGATAATGCCAAACGGTTGGACGAAATGGCATCAAAAATGCAAATCCAAGTAGTGCATATCTCTGATTTGACCGACCATCCTTCACCTAATTATCGATTAGTATTACAACTAGCACAGCAAGAGGCTCTGGCTCTAAAGAAACATCTGGTCATTGTTGAAAGTGATGTGATTATTCAGTCAGAGACACTCAATCGCATGGCAGCAGAAGTGCAAGAGGGTATTGGCATGGTGGCTGCAGTAACTGTGGATGAGGACAACGAATATAATTTCCCATACCACTACTTGCGCCGTTTGCGTTATCGTTTCCTTAGCAAGCAAACAATAACAACAAAGAAGCGATTCTCGTTTTGCTGCACATTATTAACGAATGAATTATTACAAAAAGCTGATTTCCAAGACTTGGATCCAACAAAAAACTGGTACGATGTGACCATATCGCATTGGTCTGTCCGCCTTGGTCTACGTAATCTTTTAATGTTAGATAACCCTGTATTACATTTTCCACATGCTTCACGACCTTGGAAACGACTCAAATACACCCACCCTTTGCGTTACTATTGGCGCAAAATCACGCAACACAAAGATCGCATATGAAACCACTCGTATCTGTCATAGTGCCCATATATAATGCAGCGCCTTATTTGGAAGAGACGCTGGATAGTATATTAGCATCCACCTATCGACCTATTGAAGTAGTGATGGTGGATGATGGGAGTCGTGATGCAAGTCTTGTTATAGCCCAGTCCTATTGCCAACTACATACTGAATGTCAGGTCATTGCACAGGAAAATCGCGGTGTATCCGCTGCCAGAAATACCGCAATTAATGCAGCGAAAGGTATGTATATATTGCCTGTAGATGCAGATGATAAAATCTCTGAAACTTTCATTGAGAAAGCGATAAATGTTATTGAGAAAGATAAGGATATTCGCATGGTTGGCTGCCGCTGTTGGATGTTTGGGGCTGTGGATAAAGAGTGGAGATTACCTAAATTCAGCCATTCACTACTTGCTCGCAAAAATATGATTCCAGCAACGACCCTCTATCGTAAAGCGGATTGGGAACGATGTGGTGGATATTGTGAAGAGGAAATCTATCGTGAAGATTGGGATTTTTGGTTAAGTATGATGGAACTAGGTGGTACATTCTACCAACTTAATGAAGTTCTATTCTATTACCGAATCTCGATGGGTTCTCGACGGGTTCTTGCAAAAGGGCACAAGAAGATTATTGTGGATGCGATCAACCGCCGGCACCCTGAATACATAAGAAAACATCTCGGTGGTCCCCTTCACTATCACCGATCGTGGTCACGATTCATCAACTTCTTCCACAGCGAAAAGCAAGTAGGCAACTATTCCGACTGGGAAAAAGGAGAGATTATTTACAACAAGCGTAACACATTACGTAGTTACAACGGCTTCATTACTAAACAGTTTGCTACACCTTCAGTGTGGAGAGGTATTCTCTATGGTTGGTTTTGTTCTTCCAAAGCGAAACGTAGTTACGAATACGCTCATCACTTAGATGGACTCACTCCAAAGCCTATTGCCTATCGTGAAGTTCGTTATTGTGGCATATTGCGCAAAAGTTGGTATGTTTGTCAGGAATCGGAGTGCAAATACACATTCAACGATTTGATTCACAACAAAATATTCCCTAATCGCGAGCAAATTCTCCAATCTATCGGACAATTTACCGCCGAATTATATCAACGTGGTATTTTTCATCAAGATTATTCTGGAGGAAATATTTTGTTCAATGAGGATGGTAGTCAGATTGAGATTATCGATCTCAATCGTATTAAATTTTACAAAAAGATGCCACTAAAGAAAGGATTGAAAATGTTTGAACGATTAAATATTGACAAGGAGGCACTTTCAATACTTGGTACATCCTTTGCTCAAGCATTGAGTCTGGACCAAGAGTTTGTCATCAATTATATTATCACTCATCGATGGAAAAAACACGTCAAACAAGGAATAACCCATTTGTATGAATAATTTATTGCAAAAATACCAATCTGTTATGGGACAACTCAACTACACCATTTTTTTGGTGTTTGTTGCTTTATTACCTTTCCCTCAAATATTTCTACGGTATACCTGTGTAGCATGGTTTGTAACTTGGCTATTAGAAGGACGCTTTTTGAGAAAACTGACGCGTAAAGATTGGTACAAAGCGATACCTTTTCTCATGTTTGGTATTTGGTATTTATGGAAAATTACTTCTGGTTTGTGGGCAGACAACATGAGAGCATATACTTGGCAACTTGAACGTTATATGACATTCGGATTTCTTGTACCGATAGGTATATGGGGAGTCAACGAAAATTATAACTGGAAACATATCTGCGCAGTATTAGCAGGCTCTTGTGTTCTCGCAGCGGGTGTTTATGCTTTTACTCTATTTTGGGTTGGTAATGCCGATTTTTTTAAATATCATTTTGGAAAATTTCAACTGCAGCCTTTGACTGCCGATTTTTTTGCTAGTAACATATCTTACATTAAACATCGTCTCTTCCTCTGTAGCGTCGAATTAATGGGTATCATGGCACTCCTATATCTGCGGAAGAATATTATTAATAGGTTAGGAAAAGTTAAGGGATGGATACTAATCAGTCTGGCTATACTTATTATTGTAATGCTTATTTTAGCAACAAGTTCACGTGCATCTATTATCTCTGGTATTGCCCTTTTTGCTATTTGGATGCTTTATAAATTGCCCATACGTCGTATTCGTTATCGTATAGCATTTTTACTGCTAGCAGGCGGTATTGGGCTCTTTGCTCTATCTCAACATCCTCGTATGCAAAAGTTTGATTATGAGCAATTATTATCAATCCGTGAAACAAAAGCTGATCATAATGTACGTCTCAATATATGGGGAACTGTATTAGATAGTCCAAAAGACTACTCTCTGTATGGTTTAGGGGCTGGGCAAAGTATTCCTTATCTACAACAAAAATACAAAGAAAAAGGGTTTTCGAACTACGCTAGAATTAGTTATGCTGCGCATAATCAATACCTTGCAGAATGGATGGAGATAGGTATTCCAGGCTTGATATTCTTTATTCTAGCGTGGATTAGTATTCCCTATTTTACACAAAAACGAGCACGTAAATCGGCAATAATGCTACTAACACTTTACGCATTCAACATGCTCACTGATTGTATGTGGGGGATGTTTGATGGTATCGCTCTATGGTGTGTATGGATGGTTCTCATCCGCCTACAATCTGATACACAAACAAAAGAAATAGTGTAACAGAATTCACTCCCTAGACAAAATGAAATGGATTGGCTTAGAATTGGTCAATCTCTTCCATGATACACTGCATGAATGCGTGTGCCTGTTGGTTTAAGAATTCATTATTTCCATGTAGCAACATGTTGGATTTGGCATCTACAATAATCGTATCTTGCGGGGTCAGCAAAGCAAATCCATCATTAAAGGCATAGAATGCGAACTCCGTTTGAGTGGAATCTAAGATATTCTTGGAAAAAGGATATGCTTCAGCATCCAATCCCATAGCATGTAACACTATAGGCACCAAGTCTATTTGCGAACAAAGTGTAGGAACCGGCATCGGTTGTTGCACAGCTCCGCCAATAATTGCCATCGGTATTCGATACCGCAACGGATTGTAATTAGCAATACCATTGGGGTACGGATAACCATGATCAGGGGAGAGAATAACGATCGTACTATCCCATAGCGGATGTTGCTTGAGCGAATCAACAAAAGCCCCAAGGCAACTATCGGTATATGCTACAGAATTGAGATAAGCATGCGAGAAATCCGATGTAAATGGTACATCAAAAGGTTCGTGACTACTAAGCGTCAAGATGACATCGAAGTACTGATTATCAGGATATTGCGTGTAACGTTGTCGAATTTCACGGGAAGCTCTCTCCAGTACAATATGATCATGAGCCCCCCATTTGCTCATACGATCTTGAAGGGGGAAATCCTTATCCACCACTCTATTTTCAAATCCGCCATCAATCAGATACGAACGCATATTCGTAAAATCTTCATCGCCACCATAATAGAAATTCAAGAGATATCCCTCTTGCTTCAATGCCTTACCTATCTGTGGCAGATTGCGTGATTTAGAAGGCACTGTCATGAGCGAACTCGTTGGCTGTCCTGGAAATGCGCTCATTAGCGAAACAATACCACGATCTGTGCGATAGCTGCTAGAATAAGCATTGGAGAAATAAATTCCCTCCTGCGCCAAACGCATGAGATTAGGCATCGCATCAAGCGCATTGCTGGAGAAACTCTCCAGTATAACCAACACAATATTAGGACGTTGCGTAGCAAACACCTCTTCCGTATGTGTCCATCGGTCAGCAGACAACAATTGTTGAGTCAATTGCTGCGCTTCGACAGACGACATATAGGTGTATTTGTTCAAGTCGAATGTATTTTCGCTCAAAGATTCGATAATGTTAAATAATGGATTGACGGCCGCCTGATTAAGCATCTGGTTATTAGAAAAATACACACGACCCGTATTCATCGTACTGACAGTCACACTCCCGCGCATGGGCAAAAAGAGGAATGCAGTTATGAGAAGCCACACGCCTGTTTGCCACAAACGAGTAGTGGTACGGCTCTCCAATTCAACCTTGTCCCACTTGAGCCATTTCAGATAGACAAAACCGCATGCCACAAACCAAAGCAGAAAGAGAATCGTAACCAAAATCCATTGCCACCAAACGGCGCAAGCCAATACCTCTTTAGGCGATTGCAGGAAGGTGAAGATAGATTTATCCCAATGGTATCCCCAGAATGAGAAGGTACTATTATCTCCAATCAGCACAAAAACGACTATTGCAAGAACGACGGCTGTAAACACATGACTAATGTATCGTATCACTCTGACATTCAGCCAGTTGCTAACCACCAACAACAATCCAAACACCGCGGTGATATACGATGCCACACTCAAATCCAACGGAAAAGCATGCGCCATCACTTGCAGGCAATCCGACAAACTGATATCACCCATCAATTTGTATTGAACGAGAATAAAGAATAGTTTCTGCAACTGAAACAAAACTATCCAAAAGAGATAGTATTTGAAAAAGAGTAATAGTCGTTGCTTCATATCTTACAATTCAATTGTGTAGGTAGCCAATAGACCAATGGGAATATCCATGATCATCGAAGCACGATGCGCATAGGTGATATCTTGTATGAAAGACATCTCCGCTAAGTCGTGGCAGAAATCCCACATATTATAGCACTCAATATTCAATCGCATCGGGATATCTCGCACAGTCCATTTACCTTGCACATGCAGGTCAATATTGTATTTTGCACAGTGGCGCTTACCAAAATCACCATCCGTTGGGTTAGTTCCTCGTGAATGACCAGGAAGAATGGCTATTTGTTGGTCATGAGTAAAGTAGCTATAATCCGTAAATGGCTTACCGTCAGTCCATTTAAGGGTCATACCTGCTTGCACCCACTTGCAAATATTGTATGCCAGATAAATGCGACAAACATATCCCTTATCCAAATTGAACCTACCAACGCCGCGATATTTTCCTGATTGATTGGTAATGACATTGGATGTATTTGGATTAGCCGTAGTTTCCGACAAGGATCCTAAGTTATTGGTTTGAAATCCATTACCCAATCCGCAATAGCCACTCGCCTGCATAGATTGCCAACTGACACTCACAAGCACTTTCTTGCCCGTATAAGTATATCGTGTCAATTGAGAGAAATAATATGGCGAATTCATTATCCAATTATTTCCGAAAGCAGGAGCCACTCCCACTTCATATTCTTGTATGCCACCATTCAGATAGAATACATCCAATCCCTCGTGCTTTTGGTAGTATCCATAGTCCTCAGGAACACCTAAGTAATTGGTATGCCAAGCATTAAAGAACTTTTTGTAGCTTTGTTGCAGCACAATCTCATGCTTGCCAAAATGCAAGTGAATAGGGATATCCAACTCCAAATACGAGGTCTGCATCAAACCCTTTTTGTAGTGATGATACTTGCCGCCAGTGGTTGCATACAAGTCGTTGGTTCCTGCATAATACACATTGGCATTCATATAGTCGTCCGAGAAATAGCGCAACTGATCTATGGTATATGGCATACGCTCATGCGACAACGAGACACCCATCTCAAACCATTTGCATGGGTGTACATCCAGATTGACACCTGCTTGTATGTTTCCGTTGGCTTTGCTCTTGTTGCGAAGCAAAATCGCATCCAATGTAATATCCAAATGAACATTCAAACTCAGTTGATCATTCACATCGTAATGCGCTTTCAAACCAAAAGTATTCTCCAGCAGTCCTCCCGTATAGGCATTGCTTTCCCACTCATAGCGATACAAGTCCTTCGCATGCTCGTCAATAGGTGATTGCATATACACCGTATTGGTAAAGTGCTGATTCTTAGGGTCAAAGTGAATCATTGAGTTATACGCATCCACATGCACACTCAGCCAATCCGTCAAAGGTTGGTTGTAATTCACCGCCCAACTCAATTCGTGCATATTGCCATCTGCTACCCATGGATCAAAACTCTCGCCATCTTGATCAAGGATATTCTTGCTAAACTCCTGATTCTCATGCGCTACCGTATTGGTTGACCAGTTCAATCCCGTTGTCAAATGTTTGCCTTTGGCGTACAACATTCCCGAGTAATTCTTGTGGTCATATACCTCGCCATAATTATACAGCAACTCGCTACCACCATCTTCTCTACCCGAGAAATTCACTCTATAACCCAAATAGTCAACCACCTTATTCGTTGGAACAGGCAGCTGTCCATCCGCCTGAACCTTGTAATAATCAGCCTGATATAGTGGATTATCCAATATCAATCCCTGATGGTTTTCACGCGTAATATTTCGCTGTCCATAGGCAGCATAGATGTGTTGTCTCAACTGCTTGCCCTGCGCATTTCTGATGGTATAAGCAGCATCCAGAGTACCAGCCCCCGTCAAATGCCTACGAGCGGTAATGTGCTTGTAGGTATCTGCACTCTCCATCGGAGAACGGTGCATGATATTAAAGATCGCAGATGTTCCCCATGCTGGTTCGCCATTGCCTAATTGACCCAAATTATAGGTTGCTTGCACGTAATCTCTACGAGCCGAATCCAACGAGAAGTATAGTTGCGAAGTGTGCGTATTGATTTGCAAGTTATACTGCTGCATATTAGGCACATACAACGAGCTACCCGCCTGAAAACGGTCATCCGTACGCATGCCGTCTATATAATAGCGGTTTGCTGTAGAAGGCAATCCTTCGATGGCAATTGCCAAACGCTCTGGGATCCACCACTGACCATAAGTGGTGGTTTCGGCTATGGTGTGATCGGAAAATGCTTCCAAATAATATATCAAATCGCTGCGATGATACCACTCTCTAAAGAACTCAGCGGGCACCTCACTCTCCCCAGACATATCGGTATGTATTGGGTTCTGCGCAAACAGTATCGGTGTTGCTAACGCGAACATGAATATCGCTACATAGTGTTTCATCTTATTTCTTTTTCAGTATATCTATGTTATACGCCAATCCCACGCGCAACATGTGGAATGGATAATCCTTTATGCCATATTGGTACTCCACATAGGGCTCAAAGCCCTTGGCATGTCCCGCCAATCGCCCTTTGATAATCATCGGACGGTCGCCCAGATCCTCCCAACCTACATACCCACTCCATGTGGTACGAAGCGACACATACTGTGAGTGCACCAACATCTGCAAGCCATACATCACGGCATCATTTTGCCTGCCGTTGTCCGTTTGCCAACACAAGAATCCCGCCGAGCCCGCCACACGCAACTCCAAACCTCTCGCCTTATCGCCTTTTTGCCTCATCGCCTCATCGCCTATGTACCACGACTTACCCAACGACAAATCCATAAAATATCCTGGACAATCATAATGGCGCGCCAACTCATATTGCCCGCCACTAGCACTCTTGCATGCAGCACGCAAAGCGATATCTGGTGCCCACTTCTTATCGCGCAAAATCTGTATATCGGTCGAGAAATACGCATCGCCTGCTCCATGTCCAGAGATCGCCACCGAATCTTGCAAGCGGCATACACGCTGACGTTCGGGCGTCATCTCATACCACTCCATCACAGGCATCCATATAGTCAAGTTCACGCGATCAGTAAACAACGGAACATACACGCGCGCGAACGCATCCGCCGTCTTATCCCCTTGAAAACCAAAATAACCATCTCCCGCTATTTCCACGCGGAGATGGTTTTGCACACGCCCATCCAACATATCGGGGACAGGAAATGCATTCGGTCCAAAATACATCGGAGCGATTCCTGTATCATCACGCAAGTTGGGCTTATCTACTGGCACAAGCGCATACGATGCAATTATAGACCCTAGCAGTACACCAATTAATAATAGACGTTTCATATCTGTCTTGATTCTTGGTTCCTTGCTCCTGATTCTACCCAAACAAATTCTTAAAGAAATTCTTCTTGTCGCTTGCTCCAGGGCGCACATTCTCGCTTTCCTTGAGTTTCTCAATCATTTTCTTCTCCTCTTTGTTGAGCGCTTCTGGGATATACACGCCCACATTGATTAGCATATCGCCCGTGCCGTATTGACGCGCATATTGGTCAATCATTGGCAGACCCTTTCCTCTCATTCTCAGCACCTTACCTGGTTGCGTACCCGGACTGATAGTGATCTTAGCTTCGCCTTGCAAGGTAGGAATCTGCACCTGTCCACCCAAGATAGCTGTAGGCATATCCAGCAGCAAGTTATACACCAAGTCGCTACCGTCACGCAAGAAATCCTTGTGTTCCTCTTCCTCGATGAGCACGAGCAAATCGCCGTTCACGCCGCCATGAGGCGCCGCATTACCCTTGCCTTGCACAGGGATTTGCATGCCGCCAGCCACACCCGCTGGGATATGAATCTCGATGATTTCCTCCTCGCGAACCACACCCTCGCCATGGCAGTGTGTACATTTATTCTTAATGATCTTGCCCTCGCCGTGGCAGTTAGGACATTCACTCTGCACTTGCATCATTCCAAAAATACCACGTTGCGCACTCACCACACGACCCGTTCCATGACAGTTTGGACATGTCTCTACATTACCATCTGCACTACCCGAACCGTTACAATGCGAGCAGTTCACGAGTTTCTTCACCTTGATCTTCTTGTCCACGCCTGTGGCTATTTCTTCTAAGGTGACGCGCACACGCACGCGCAAGTCGCTACCGCGACGCACACGCTGACCGCCACTACGGCTGCCGCCGCCGAAGAAACTGGAGAATCCTCCGCCTCCCATGCCCCATTCAGAGAAAAGGTCACCAAACTGCGAGAAGATATCTTCCATGTTCATGCCGCCGCCACCGAAGCCGCTTGCACCACCCATACCAGCATGACCAAATTGGTCATAACGTTGGCGTTTCTGTGGGTCAGAAAGCACCTCGTATGCCTCTGCAGCCTCTTTGAACTTCTCCTCAGCTGCTTTGTCACCTGGGTTCTTGTCAGGGTGGTATTGTACCGCTTTTTTGCGGTATGCCTTTTTTATCTCGTCTGCTGTTGCGGTCTTACCCACGCCCAGCACCTCGTAATAGTCTCTTTTTTCTGCCATAATTATATTTGATCATTTCATTGTTAGACCACTCCGTTGTTTGACCGCTTTGCTGTTAGACCACGTTGTTGTTAGATTCAAGAGTCTAACTTCTAACAGTGCTTTGCACGGTCTAACTTCTAACAGTCCGTAGGACGGTCTAATTTATTCTCCCACAACGACTTTAGAAAACCGAATTACTTTCTCTCCAAGTGTATAACCCGTTTGTGTACAGTCGATTACCTTGCCTTTCTTATCTTCTCCTGCTGCAAAAGTAGTGATTGCCTCATGCAAATCAGTATTGAAGTCAGCGTCCGTTGTGTCGATTGCTTTCACATCATTGGCTGCCAAGAAACCCACGAACTTGCTATAGATGAGTTCAATACCTTGACGCACTGCCTCGATATCATCGGTTTTCTCCATCGCTACTTTGGCGCGCTCAAAGTCATCCACGAGAGGCAACATATCTTTGAAGATACGCTCGCCAGCAGTAGTCATAAGTTCGAGTTTCTCTTTGTTGGTACGACGACGGAAATTGTCAAACTCTGCCATTTGGCGGAGTTTCAAATCTTCCAACTCTGCCACGCGCGCTTCTAGTTCTGCCACTTTGGCTTGCAATTGCTCAGTCTCAGACACCTCTTCGGTTTGCGCAGTCTCAGCGTTCTCTACTTCCAACTTACCGTTTTCAGTTTGCACATTTGGGTTTTCCTGTTGATTTTCAATAGGTTGCTCTACATTCTTTTTATTTTTATTCTTCATCATAGTCTAAATTTATTACTTCGTAATAGTTTATTTACAATCCCTATGCCAATTCACAAAAAACTGCCATTGTGGCAGTTTTAAAGAATATCCATAATTTCATCCAACGTATTCACATAATACGTAGCAGATTGCTCCACTGGAATTGGATCTTTGGACTTGCGAATCCAAATCTGGTCAATGCCTGCGTTGTTGGCGCCTTGAATATCGGAGTTCCATGAGTCGCCTATCATTACTACATCTTCGGCTGAAAGGCCATTCATACGCAAAGCCTCCTCGAAAATACGTGGATTAGGTTTCTGGCAACCGACTTCCTCACTCAATACGATATGCGCAAAGCAGTCACGAAGTCCGCTCTTGTCAAACTTCTCGTATTGCACTTCTACAAAACCATTGGTCACCACTGTCAACGGATATTTCGCAGCCAAATAGCGCACTAGTTCCTCCGCTCCTGGTAGTAACGAGAAACGCGCAGTTGTCATATGGAGGAAGTCTTCGCTTAACTGCTCGGCAAGAGCAGTAATTAGCTGTAGATCACCGCGTTGCGGTTGTAGATCGCTCGTCTTGCTCACTGTAGATCGCTGCGCTGTAGAGACAAATTTGCTGCCATGCATCAAAGGAAAGAAGAAGCGGTCAAAACTTAGGTATTCTTTGGTAACAAGGTCTTTGCCGTATTTGTCCCAGAGTTCCAGATTATGGGGTTTGTAGAGCAAGAAGAACTCCTCAAACGACGCAAAATAGTCGCAGAGGTGGTATTTGTCATACATCTCTTGAAGCGCTAGTTTCGCTGCACCAATAAAATCCCCTATCGTATCATCCCAGTCAATAAAGACTGCTTTGTAGTGTTTCATTTTTCGGGTATCGGTTATCGGATATCGGTGTTAGAATTCTAACGTAATCTGTCCATTGATGAGTGGCGTTTTACCCAAATGTTTGTACGCCAATTCCGTTGCCTCACGGCCACGAGGAGTACGTTTGATAAAGCCCTCTTTGATGAGGTATGGCTCATAGACATCCTCTATCGTACCTGCATCTTCGCCCATAGCAGTTGCGATGGTATTCAAACCCACAGGACCGCCTTTAAACTTATCAATGATGGTGCTAAGTAGCTTGTTATCAATCTCATCCAAACCAAAGGTGTCAATATTCAATGCCTCCAAGGCATAACGTGCAATCTCCAAATCAATCGCGCCATTACCCTTTACCTGTGCAAAATCACGCACACGGCGAAGCAAGGCATTAGCAATACGAGGGGTACCACGACTGCGACGAGAAATCTCCGCAGCAGCTTTGCTGTCGATATGAATACCAAGGAGACGAGCACTACGCTCTACAATACCCGCAAGGACATGAGAGTCGTAATATTCCAAGTGACAATTGATACCAAAACGCGCACGCAATGGACTGGTTAATAGGCCACTACGAGTAGTTGCACCAATAAGAGTAAACTTATTGAGGTCGATCTGAATGGTGCGAGCAGAAGGACCTTTATCGATCATGATATCAATGCGATAGTCCTCCATCGCAGAATAAAGGTACTCCTCCACGATAGGCGAAAGACGGTGAATCTCGTCGATAAACAACACATCGTTGTCCTCAAGAGATGTGAGAAGACCAGCGAGGTCGCCTGGCTTATCCAATACAGGACCAGAAGTTACCTTAAAGCCCACACCTAACTCATTGGCAATGATATTACTAAGGGTTGTCTTACCCAATCCAGGAGGGCCAAAGAGGAGCACATGGTCAAGACTCTCGCCGCGCATGCGAGCCGCTTCTACGAAGATACGGAGGTTGCTGACAATCTTGGACTGTCCAGCAAAATCATCAAAACGCAAAGGACGCAAAGCATTGTCTTGCTCCTTCTCGGTCATTTGGTTGCGTATATCGAAATCACTCATTTTTGGTTGCTTGTTTGAAAGTTTCTTCTAAGTTTTCTATCTCGCTGATGGGTTTATCCACCTTTATCTCGCCGTGATCAATGACTATCACACGGCTACACATCTGCTTGACTTCCTGTAGTATATGCGTAGATAGAATAACGGTGCGACCGTTAGGATATTGGATATTGGACGCGACGGTGTCGCTATTGGATATAGGATTAGCTAAGTTGCGAATTAAGGCACGGATATCCTCCAATTGGTTTGGATCAAGACCGGTGGTAGGCTCATCCAAAATCAGCAACTCCGGATCACCTATCATCGCTTGTGCCAAACCCACACGCTGGCGATACCCCTTGCTCAGCTGCCCTACTCGTTTGTTGGCTTCCGCAGTTAGTCCCACGCGGTTGATGAGGTCTTCGACTTGTTGGTGTAGAGTGTAGGGTGTAGAGTGTAAAGGCACGGAAGATGGTTTGCGGAGTTCTACGAAAAAGCGCAGATATTCACGCACATACATATCTTCGTAGAGCGGGTTTTGCTCAGGAAGAAAACCGATGGATTCAGGCACTTGCACCTCTCCATTGCTAGCATCCCAAACTCCCACCATAATCTTCATAAGCGTAGATTTGCCTGCGCCATTAGGGCCAAGAAGTCCAACAACCTCTCCATCTCCAATAGTGAGGTTGACATCACGAAGCACATGTTGCTTGCCGATAAACTTATTTAAGTGTTGGATCTGAATTGCCATAATCGTTTATTCGTATTGCTGGAACAGGAAGTCATTGTACGGATAGCGCTGAATATGAATAGCTTTGATGCGGTCGTAGAACAAAGACTTGAGTTCGTCGATATTCGTTTTCTGACGCGCAGAGATGAAGATGCAGTCATCATGGAGCTTAGACATCCATGTGCGTTGCAACTCCTCCAACGAGATGTTCTCGCGCTTGATAGGCGTGAGATCATCCTCCTCTTTCGGCGTATAGGTGAAAGCATCAATCTTGTTAAACACCACAATACGAGGGATTTGCGCCACCGTCTTCTCCGTTTTCTTGTTGGATTTTTGCTTCTTTGACCAAGGGTCGGCTTCCTTCACTTCGGTCTGTTTGGTGAGCAGTTCGTTGATGGTTTGCTCCACCACCTCGTATTGCTCTTCGAAATTAGGGTGAGATATATCCACTACGTGGATGAGCAAATCAGCCTCGCGCACCTCGTCCAAAGTGGACTTGAAGGACTCCACCAAGTGGTGAGGGAGTTTGCGGATAAATCCCACCGTATCAGAGAGTAAGAATGGGAGATTCTCGATAGTCACCTTGCGAACCGTGGTATCGAGGGTGGCAAAGAGTTTGTTCTCTGCAAAGACCTCAGACTTACTGATAAGGTTCATGATGGTGGACTTGCCCACGTTAGTATAACCCACGAGCGCCACACGCACCATCTTGCCGCGATTCTGGCGTTGGATAGCCATCTGGCGGTCAATCTTCTTGAGTTCCTCACGGAGCAAGGCGATACGCTGACCGATGATTCGTTTATCCGCCTCTATCTGCGTTTCACCCATACCACGGCTGGTTGTTCCACCACCTCGTTGGCGGTCCAAGTGCGACCACATACGGGTCAAACGAGGGAGCATATACTGCAAGTGCGCCATCTCCACCTGCGTCTTGGCGTAGGAAGTTTGGGCGCGATTGAGGAAGATCTCAAGGATGAGGATGGTGCGATCAATCACACGCACAGGCTGCTTGTGGTTGTTCTGAATATCGTTTTGGTTGTGGGCATTGAGTGCCTTTTCGATATTGCGCAACTGGCGTGGCGAGAGTTCATCATCGAAGATGACCATATCGATAAAGTCATCCGTATCAGCGAATTGCTGCACATACTGATTGATCTCTTGCAGTTTACCTTCGCCTACGTAGGTGGACGTATTGGGTGAGTCAAGGCGTTGTACGAAACGCTTGACGCAGTTGGTATTGTTGGTGTCGGCTAGGAAAGCCAACTCATCCAGATATTCTTTTGTTCGTTCTTCGTTTTGGGCAGGAGTAATGAGTCCCACCAAAACGGCATTGAGTTTACCCATAAGTATATTTTGTAGAATCGTATATTAAATTAATGCGCTTGTAGCCAGTTAGCTCCGACGCCACAATCGGCAATGAGTGGAACAGTAAGATGGACAACATTCTGCATCTCGCTGACTACAATCTCGCGAACTCTATCTACCTCAGAAACAGGAACATTGAAGTTCAACTCATCGTGCACCTGCATGATCATCTGCGCCTTTAGTCCTTCTTCTTTTAGACGACGATGGATAGTAACCATTGCCATCTTGATGATGTCCGCCGCTGTGCCTTGAATAGGCGAATTAACGGCATTGCGTTCAGCAAAAGAGCGGACAGTGGCGTTATGCGACAAGATATCTGGGAGATAACGTTTACGGCCGAAAAGCGTAACGGCATAACCTTGCTCGCGAGCAAGTTGTTTTTGGCGTTCGATATAGTCAATTACGCCTGGGAAAGCGGCGAAATAGCCATCAATAAGCGCTTTGGCTTCGGCGCGCGAACAGTCGAGTTGCTGTGCCAAGCCGAAGGCGGAAATGCCATAGACAATGCCAAAATTAGCCGTTTTGGCTTGTCGGCGTTGGTCTTTGGTGACTTGCTCAATAGGCACATTAAAGATCTTGGCTGCTGTTGCCGCGTGCACATCTTGTCCCGAACGGAAAGCCTCAACCAGATGAGGATCCTGCGAGAAATGTGCCATGAGGCGAAGCTCAATCTGCGAATAATCGGCAGAGAGGAAAAGGCAACCTTCGTCCGGGATAACCGCCTGACGGATGAGTTGTCCGCGCTCAGAGCGGATAGGGAGATTCTGGAGGTTAGGGTTGGAAGACGAAAGGCGACCAGTAGCCGTAACCGTTTGATTATAAGTGGTATGTATCTTACCTGTCTCGGGATTGATATAGGTTGGTAGGGCAGAAATATAAGTAGAAATCAGTTTCTTGAGTTCGCGGTACGCAAGGATCATGCCCACCACAAGATGCTTGGGTTTGAGGGCAAGCAGCACCTCCTCGGAGGTGGAGTATTGTCCATTCTTGGACTTCTTCGCCTTAGAATCAAGGTGGAGTTGGTCGAAAAGTACCTCGCCAACCTGCTTTGGAGAATTGATATTGAACGTTACACCGGCAGCGGTATATATCTGTTGTTCAAGGGTTTGGAGTTCTTCGTTAAGTTGCATTTCCGCCTGACGGAGCATAGGAACATCAATGCGCACACCTGCCTGTTCCATCTCGCGGAGAATGGAAGAAAGAGGCAACTCGACCTCTTGGTAGAGATTCCAGAGGGATGTATCTGCCTTGAGGGCATCCCAGTTGACGGGTTGCTCGGGATTGAAAGCGACTTCGGGATTTAACAAATAGGTCGCTAAACGCTCCTCTATTTGGGAATTTTGAATTAATAATTTTGAATTTTGAGTTTCTGCTTCGGCTTCGATGGTAGAAGATAGGTCGGCAAAGAGATCAAGAGTGGCTTCTTGAGGTTTCGCCTTCTTGGCAGATTTGGTTATTGGCGATGGACTATTGGCAATAGAAGCGGGCGCTTGTTTGAGGAGCGAGTTGAACTCCAATTCGCGATAAAGCGGCGCAAGCAAATCCCAATTACGCTCCTGATACACAAGCGATTGCGCATCAAATTCGATAGGCACATCGGTTTTGATAGTTGCCAAGAAACGTGAGAAACGAATCTCCTCCACTTGCTCCTGCACCTTGCGTTGCAGTGCGCCCTTGAGTTGGTCGGTATTGGCTAGGAGATTGTCAATGGAGCCAAACTGCTGGAGAAGTTGTACAGCAGTTTTCTCTCCCACTCCTTTGCAACCAGGGATATTATCGCTACTATCTCCCATAAGACCAAGCAAGTCAATCACTTGCGATTGATTTTGTAGGCCGTATTTCTCGCAAACTTCTTGTGGTCCGAGTTTCTCAAATCCACCTGTATGGCGAGGGCGATACATGAAAATATGTTTAGTAACAAGCTGACCATAGTCCTTGTCAGGGGTTGCCATATAAACTTCGAATCCCTCTCTCTCTGCCTTGTGCGAAATAGTCCCAATCACGTCATCTGCCTCATATCCAGGCACTTCCAACACAGGAACATTCATCGCTTGAAGGATCTGCTTGATGCGAGGCACCGCCCAACGAATATCTTCAGGTGTCTCTTGGCGTTGCGCCTTGTATTGCTCAAACGCTTCGTGACGGAAAGTAGGTCCAGCAGGATCAAATGCAACGGCTATATGGCTGGGTTTGAGGCGTTTAAGCAAATCCTCAAAGGTAACCACAAAGCCAAAGATAGCGGATGTATTCTCTCCGCGCGAGTTCATGCGAGGCGCGCGAATGAAAGCGTAGTACGCACGATAGATCATCGCGTAGGCATCTATGAGCAATAATGTTTTCAAGGGGGCAAAAGTTTTAAGAGTTTTAAAAGTTCTAAAGGTTTCTTACCATGCAATAGGAGTTTGTCCGTGTTGCTGGAGATAAGCATTGGCCTGAGAGAAATGCCCACAACCAATGAACCCGCGATAGGCGCTCAATGGACTTGGGTGAACCGCAGTGAGGACAAGATGACGACGGCGATCGATGAACTGCCCTTTGCGTTGGGCATAACTCCCCCAAAGCATAAATACAATATTAGATCGCTGATTATTAAGCGCTTGTATCGCAGCATCTGTCAGTTCCTCCCAGCCTTTTCCTTGGTGGCTACCTGCACGGTGTGCCTCTACTGTCAAAGTAGCGTTTAACAACAGCACACCTTGTTCTGCCCAATGGGTCAAATTGCCAGTTGTTGGGATTGGCTTACCTAAATCACGATTCAACTCCTTATATATATTATCCAAAGATGGGGGAATCTTGACCCCATCTTGTACAGAAAAGCACAAGCCATGTGCCTGATTCACATCATGATACGGATCCTGACCTATAATCACCACACGCACTTTGTCAAATGGGCAAAGGTCAAACGCACGGAAGATCTGTCCCGCAGGTGGGAAACATTGTGTAGTACGATAAGCATGGCGCACAAAATCTGTGAGCAACTCGAAATAAGGCTTGTCGAATTCGGGTTGCAAGACTTGTCGCCAACTCTCATCAATACGTACGGTCATGGGATGGTGTAGTGTGGTGTAGCGTAGTGTAGTATGGTATAGTGTGAAGATTAATCGTTGAGGATGAGCATGGCATCGCCATAATCACCAAAACGATATCCCTCTTTAACTGCTTGATTATAAGCACTCATCACCTTGTCGTGTCCACCAAACGCAGCCACCATCATCAATTGAGAAGATTGAGGCATGTAGAAGTTCACGAAGAATGCGTTTGCCACTGTGAAATCGTATGGAGGATAGATGAACTTGTTGGTCCAACCATCATATGCTTTGATTTGTCCGCTGGTACCTACCACATGCTCTAAGGCGCGCATCACTTCGGTACCGACAGCGCAGATACGCTTGTTGGTAGCATGCGCTTTATCAACTGCTAGCACAAGTTCGTTAGAGATGCTAATCTGCTCACTTTCAACTTTGTGCTTAGAGAGATCTTCCACATCTACAGACTTGAAATTACCCAATCCCATGTGCGAGGTAAGGGTAAAAGTTTCCACACCACGGATCTCAAGACGCTTGAGAAGGTTCTTAGAGAAGTGCATACCCGCAGCAGGTGCGGCAACAGCACCGATATGCTTGGCAAAGACGGTTTGGTAACGCTCCTCATCCATCTCATCCACAGGCAAATCACCAAAAATCTCTTCGTATTGCATCATTGTCTCCTCATCCATAGGGCGACGGATATATTTAGGTAGCGGAGTAGTACCCATCGCATAGAGTTGCTCAACAAACTCATCTCCCTCATAATCAGTCAAGAATCGCAATGTACGTCCACGTGAAGTGGTATTATCAATCACCTCAGCAACGATCGTAGCATCCTCGTCGAAGAAAAGTTTGTTACCGATACGGATCTTGCGAGCTGGATCTACAAGCACATCCCAATAGCGATTCTCATGTTGCAATTCACGCAACAGGAAGACTTCGATATTGGCAAGTGTTTTTTCTTTTTGAGCATATAGACGAGCAGGAAAAACCTTTGTGTCATTAGCAATTACAATATCTCCTTCATCGAAATAAGAAGCCAAATCGTTCATTGTCTTATGTTCAACTTCGCCCGTTTGTGCATGTAACACTAACAAACGTGCGTCATCACGGAAACGACTTGGAAACTGAGCAATCTGCTCCTCTGGTAATCTAAATTTGAAACTACTTAATTTCATTATCTATCAAGTTTGTAAATTGTTCGAATGTTATGCAATCTTCTACACGAATATCCCCTACCCTTGTTCGGCGTAGAGCAATCAGGTGCGCACCACTATTGAGTCGTTGTCCAATATCTCGAGCAAGTGCTCGGATATACGTACCTTTGGAGCAAACGATACGCAAAGTAAGTTGCATCGTTTCGGAGTTAAACTCCTGTATTTCAATCTCATCAATAACAAGCAGTTTGGCTTTTAGTTCCACTTCCTCACCTTGACGAGCCAATTTATAAGCACGTTTTCCATCTACCTTGACGGCAGAAAACATAGGTGGCACTTGCCATTGTTCTCCCTCAAAAGTAGGGATTACCTCTTCTATTAACGCACGCGTGATGTGCTCGGTAGGATACGTTGCATCGATCTCCTTTTCGAGATCAAAACTAGGTGTAGTAGCACCTAATTGCAGGGTCGCCACATATTCTTTTTGATGAGCCTGCAGTTGGTCAATCAGTTTGGTTTTCTTGCCAGTACATACTACCACAACGCCTGTTGCAAGTGGGTCAAGCGTACCAGAATGCCCCACCTTGAGTTTCTTCACGCCTAACCTATGGCACAACAACCAGCGCGCCTTACCTACCACATCAAAACTAGTCCAGCGATAGGGTTTATCAAATGCAAGTATCTCTCCCTCAACAAAGTCCATATACAATGGCAAAAACACCTGCACAGAGGCAGTAAATAGCAAAATATATCAGTTTTTGACGGCGAACGATATTGATCATGAAACGACAAGCGAAGCAACCAGATGCAAACGCAGCCACGAAGCCTACTATCAATGGCAAAACACCGATACCGTCGGCAGCCACCTCACCCGTTAGCAGATCTAAGAGTTCTAAGAAGGCTTCGCCAAGAATAGGTATCAACACCATAAGGAACGAGAACTTGGTCACGCTCTCTTTCTTTACGCCACAAAGCAAACCTGTTGCGATAGTTGTTCCGCTACGACTAAGACCTGGCAACACAGCCACAGCCTGCGCTAGACCAATGATGATAGCATCTTTATACCCTACTTCATGCCCAATGCCTACGCGACGTTTGCTCAGCCACTCGCTGAAATACAACAACATAGCTGTTATACACAAGCATATTCCCACAAGCAATAAGCCGCTACCAAAGAAACTTTCCACTTGATCCTTGAAGAACATGCCAACAATGAAAACAGGAATCATAGATACAAGAATCATAGATACATAGTTCTTGTCTTCATTCCATTTTAATGTGGTGAAAGTACCTTTGAAAAGCTGAGCGACTTCCTTCCACAAGATAGCCAAAGTAGAAAGCACTGTAGCTGTATGAACTACAATAGCAAAAGTAAGGTTCTCTTCGCTCGCTGTCCCCAACAAGTCTTGTCCAATTTCTAAATGTCCTGATGAAGATACAGGTAAAAATTCAGTCAAGCCTTGAACTAATCCTAGGATTAACGCTTCCCACCAACTCATTTCGTGCGAGGTTTATAGAGAATAGCCACTATCATCATCACAAATCCAAACAATGCAATCATCGGACCAACGGTGATACGACGGAAAGAAAATATATCTGGATTAAACTCGATTGTACCACTAGGTTCGCCCACCATAAGAGCAAAACCTACAATCACGATCACCAAACTGATGGCAATCAGTATCGCATTTAAAACAGGGAGATTAAACTTCATACAACTTATTAGTTTTCATTCGAATATAACGATTGGTTGCCGCCAAAGAAGCGAAAAACGTAATTAACAGTCCACATACAATCACGATGGTTGCTAATAATGCGACATTCGATTGTGTTAGAGGAAATAACTCAAGACCTAATCGGTTCTCCGTATAGTAATAAACCAAGGATAACATCGCACATGCAATCAATGCTGCTTCTAATCCCATCAACATATTTCGACGGATAAATGGCCATTTAATAATCCAAGGAGTAGCACCCACAAGTCGCATTGTATTTATTAAGAAACGTTTAGAATAAATTTGCAACTGGATAGTATTTCCTATCAAAACAAGCGCAATCACCAGCAAAATCACCGCTATAATCAACAAAATAAAAGAAACCTTAGTGAGATTACGATCCAATGCATCAACAATATCTGTTTGATATAGAACCTGATTAATATAAGGCAACGTTGATAGTTCTACATCAATAGCAGCAATACTATCTGCCTGTGTATAAGCAGCATTCAAATGAAGTTCAAAAGCATCAGTTAACGGATTGTACCCCAAGAACTTACTCGGATCTTCACCCAGATTTGTAATATGTTCTTGCAATGCATCTTCTCGTGAAATATACCGACAATCTATAATGTAAGGTGCTTTATCCATCAACTCCTGAAATAATGCAACCTCTTCTGTTGTTGCATCATCTTCTAGCACAATAGTTAACGTTACATTCTCACGTAGGCTCTTCACTAGTTCGCGAGCAGACATCAGCACTACACATTCTAAACCAACCAAGAACAATACCAACGATACCGATATCGTGGTAGTAAAATGCATATTAAATAAACTACGGCGTTTCATTATATAGCAGAAAGGGCAGGTTAATCACCCGCCCAAAACCGATTAATATTCCCACAAATCTTGCTCTACATTTAGCAATTCTGTTTCGATTCGTCTTTGTTCTCTTTGTATTTCCTCGTAGGTATCGGCAAGTTCAGGGACCATCCTGCTATACACATTATTTACACCCACAACATATGATGAATATTTTTTCAACGCAAAGAAATCATCAAAAGTCACACGTTTCGAATCATTTCCTCGTGGAGTTACATATTGCTGTGCCATATAAGGACGGAAATCATCATACACTACCCAAAAAAGGATTTGACCATACAATGCGTCCATCACAGGCATACCCTCATAAATATTTGCATTATCTGTATTCATGGGTGCTATTGCCAATACTTTAGAGAACAAACGAGAATAGTGACGATCAAAGAATATGATTTCTTGGATCATAAATTTCAATTGATTACGAACAAAGCCATTGTAAGAATAACCATTGAACGTCATCTTATCTGTCTTGGCATTATAGTTAAGCAACATATATTCAGACGTTGCAATATTGCCATCTCCCAATTCACCAGTTCTATCTGTATTTAAAACAGTAGGAATAACATCTTTTGGCATTGGTGATACATTAATAAAATAAGGTCGTATATCACCAACAGTGGTAGATTTTTCATACACAGGCATACCTTGTTCTATAGCACGAAGCATCGTACGGAACAACGAACTATACATCGGATCCTCTGCTGATACAGGAGTATATAATTGATAATTTTGCTTAAAACGCATATCAATAATACGATACACCACACGTGACCACACTACATCATCAGCACGATGGAACACAGAAACCAACGTATCTGATGACTCCTTCAACTCTTGAGTTTCAAGGTTAACAATACCCATGTCATCAAAAAACGACCTCACATTATGTTGCGCATAAGTTGCAAAACAACTTAACAACGCCAGTACGAAAATACTTATTTTTTTCATATATCGCTATTAATTTAACTCAATTGGAAGACCACGAAGTTGAACTTCTTGACCATCTGGGCCTTTGGCCTTAATATACATAATATTGATTGTATTACCCTGTTTTAGTTTTTTTATTGCGGCCAAGACCTTAGCATCAAAGCGATCTCCACGAACGGCAAGAGACGCACCCGTTTGTAATTTCACTTGGAAACCCACAATATCAAACTTCGCTTGAATCAAACCATCAGGACCGTATGATGCCACAATCTTAGTCTTTGGGTCAGTCAAATGACGTAAAGAAATTTTAGTATCTTCTGTCACTTCGCCATTAATCTCAAAATAAGCATCTGGACGAGGCAAATTTTTGACACGATATTTATGTGAACCCATCAACATACTACGCCCACCCATGTTTGCATACACCTCAATAGCTAATGCGTCTGCCGAGTTGGCATTTGGTTTGATGACCCAAACATTATTTTGCTTTTTCACAGAAGCCTGCTTACACTTTACTTCTAATTGATCAGCACTTACACCAGGAACTGAAATAGAGAATGGGTTGTTATAACCACGATACATAATGTTCAAATCAGTATTCGAAATCGTAGCACTTGGTTCACCAACCGTAAACTCACGCGTAAAGGGAACACGTTTCATCAAGCCCTGATTATCCATATAGGCAATCTCACCCGATATTCTTTGTTGACCTACCGTATTAGCAATCATCTCAAAAATACCATTACTCTGTATTTGACGACCATTCACATAATATTGTGGCGTACGAGTTGAGTCAACAGCTGCCAAAATAATTTGCGCTCTATACGTATTGCCTTTAATGACATAATCAGACTCTGAAATTACATAGGCATTAAACTTATTCACACGCACATCAGAAGCATCAGAAGCAGTCAACAAATAGCGTATAGCACGACCCTCGCAGTGACGGATATCATTTTGCAGTTTGGTCAACACCGTGATACATGCGCACATAGGCATCTCATTAAACATAGCATCTTCCCATGAAATGGAATCACCTTCCGCATTCACACCATTAGGAGTCACGAATGTTTCTCTCAATTCCTTATCCAAAGCAGGACTATCCCCTGTAATGTTTATCATAAACTCACGATAAGCATCAATCTTTTCTTTCAACGTTAAAGCATGCCCCTCGTTGATAGCATAACGTTGAGGTACGTTTGTATCATCCTGCTTTCCCAGTTCACGCACACGTGCATTAGCCTTCGCATTCTTACCCTCTGATTGGATAACCATCTCATCTTTAAAATTTTGCACGTACTGATAAAACTCATCAGATACTTTTTGCACTTCCATGGCCTTATCATAATAAGGACGCACTTTGACTTGGTTATCTTTCAAGGCTGCTGCAAATTGTGCATATGTCTCCTTGTTACCCTCATTCATGGTTGCAATCGTAGCATGCAAACTATCATCTACCTGAGCGTAACCATTCAATATGGCTGCACTGACGTTGAGCGCCAACATGGCAGTCAACACCAAGTACATCATACTAATCATTTTTTGTCTCGGAGTTTCCGGACAATTCTTTGCTCCACCCATAATATTTTATTATATATAAGGTATTACGCGCGCGTTATGACAACGCATTCAACATATTGCCATACACTTTGTTTAAATCAGCTACCTGAACCGCCAATTGTTTTGCTCCCGCTGCGTATGCTTTATGGCTAGACAACGCTTCGTTTGTTGTATCAACCATTGATTTCACACCTGCAGCCAAAGTGTCCACTTGAGCATTAGCTTCTGCTATCTTCTCAGTTTGAGATTGTAATGCCTTCAACTGCATCTCATATACTGCATTCAAGCTAAGCAATTGACTAGCCATCGAACTAACTTGACTCTCATATGCTTGAGTTTCTGTCACTACCTTCTGCATATCAGTAGTTACTTGTGCATATGTTTCACCCAAAGCAGTACTTTTCTCTGTCATCACCTTGCCTGCTGCAACAAATTGTTCCGCAGCCACACCCGCAGCATCCAACTTGCTAGTAAGATTAGTCGTTGCTGTGGCCAAAGTTCCTAACTCACTCAATTGAGAGGCAGTCTTTGCCAAACCTGCAATACCCAATTTCAATGATTCCATTACTTTCTCATCTACAGCAGGAACCGTGCTTGATTCGCCTGTACCAGCACCACCTAGCAATGTAGGACGAGGACGAGACTCCATTTCCTTAATCAACTCAGGATCAGCACCATGTCCCACCAATTGAGGAAATACATTCTCCCAATGAAAATCAGCATGAGGCTTATCCAAACAACCTATAGCAAACAAAATAGCCTCAATACTCATACCAGCAATCAACATAGGACCCGCACCAGGGAAGTGCATAATTTTGAACAACGCACCGACAATTACGATCGATGCACCCAATGAGTATACGCAACCTACAACCTTTTTACCAGTATACGACTCATACCATTGCATGAACTTAGACTGATTCTTGTGCGCTGCACCATTTACTTTCATCTCTTTTGACATTTTCTTATATAATTTTGTATAGTTTTACTTCTACATTAACGTTCACCGATCGCGGAGCGAACACAACGGAAACCAATATAAGAACGAGACTCATATTGATATTCATACGAACGAACACCACATTGCAGATAATAACTGATATCTTTCCAGCTACCACCCTTTACCACTTTACGTTTTAATACGTCTGGATCGTCTTTACGAGCAATATATGGGAATTCTGGGTTCATGTCATGCACATAAGTGTTAGATTTGCTCGAATATGAAGACGCCGTCCATTCTGCCACGTTGCCTGCCATATCATACAAACCAAAATCATTTGGTGCGAATCCACCAACTGCCATCGTTGTAGTTCCTGTATCATCCGAATAAGAACCACGATATGGCTTGAAGTTAGCCAAGAAGCACCCCGAAGCATCACGCGCATATCGATTTCCCCATGGATACATCGCGGTACGAATACCACCGCGAGCTGCAAACTCCCACTCCGCTTCTGTTGGTAAACGATACGCCAAAGCCAATTGTTTACCTTCATTACGTAACAATTGAGTACGCCAATGACAAAAAGCATGTGCTTGCTCCCAAGTCACACCAACAACTGGATATTCCGCATAACCTGGCAAAGAGAAATAGCCATATAACAAAGGCTCATTATACGAATATTCAAAATCACGGGCCCATACCAATGTATCAGGATATACACATATAATTGCATTGGTATTCAAATCGTTAGGCTCACGCAATTCGCGCTCAATAGTTTTAGAATAAATACCACCATTCTCCACCCAGAAAGTATCTATACGCACCATAGCACCCGCTGGGAAGCGACCCGTACTTACATCAAAACGCTTTGAACGGGCAACGGCTTCCGCAATATTTTTCCAACTATAGTGATAATAAAGCTCCGTGGTACGTAAATCTCCATGACCATTGTCATAAAACAAAGTATTCAGCGCCTCTGCAATATCTGCATACTCATCAGAACTAAAACGCTTCTCCCATGGAATTGGCATCGACCAATTGATTGGAATTTTGGCAGTATCCATATTAGGATCCAACTCGCCTTTTTTAGGTTTTTTCGCAAACTCACTTTCTGTATCGCCATTAATCAAGCGGCGGTATGCTATCGAATCACGCACCCAATGTACAAACTGAAGATACTCACTATTCGTAATCTCTGTTTCATCCATCCAAAATGCATTCACCGAAACCATCACATTATCATCCGACTGCGCAAAAACAGCAGATTGCTCATTTGCGCCCATCAAGAAAGATCCCTTGCGAACATAGCGCATTCCATAAGGTTCTACGTCTCCTGTAGGACCAGTTACAGAAGCTCCAATCAACTCACCAGCAGGTTTGTTACATGCTGACAAACCAAGCACTAATACAATAATTGGCAAAAATCTTGTTATTTTCATATAATCAATTTAGTTTACTTTCGTTTTATAAATAGCGAACACTCTTATACTTATTCGTATGTTTAGGCTTCAAAATATTAAAACCATAAGACAAATACAATTCATGCGAACCATAACTCTCTCGTATCAAGGAATTTGCAGGCAATTCATACGTATATCCTACCTGCAGACCATTCACTATATCAACCCCAAACAATATGTTTACACTACCCGCAAGGCGATATCCCAATCCAAAGCGATAACGCTTCTGCACCTGCGCCAACATCGTAACATTCACATCCCAGCCCCTAAAATCTGTCATCACCATTGCACTCGGCAATAACATCCAATCTCTATTTTTCAACTGCCAGTTATATCCACCAGCCACGTACATCGTACCAAAAACGGTATGATCCGTACGATCACTCAATTCTAATGTAGGATTAGTCAAATGGCCATAACTCACACCAGCCCACCAACTTGAAGCCGAGTAGTACACGCCCACCCCCATATCAAAACCCATACCTGACGCACCTTTTTCATTATTACCACTTGCAGTATTCGGCACAGCATCATCACTCCCCTGATGGTAATCATCTTGGCCCTCCGCAAAGTCCACACTATCATTCGCAAAACTCAAGTTCATGAACCCTAAATCAGCACCAACACTCAATATGCCACTTCCCAAACGGAACTTGTATGCATATTCCAAGTACAAACTTTGATTTGAGAACAAACCAAATCTATCATTCACAAAGCGCACACCTGCGCCATGGCTAGTTTTTCCTATTACAAATGGCGAAGAGAACGAAAACACAGTAGTCATCGGAGCATCTTTGATACCCGTAAAATCCATACGGTGACTACCATACACACGCATCAAATCACCCTCACCAACCGCTGCAGGATTATAAGATGGCTGCATCCACATATATTGACCTATCTGCGCATCATATTGCGCACGCATACCAACTACGCCGCACAATAATGTCACCAACAGTACAATACTACGTTTCACCACACGCATCTCCTGCTATCTAGCGAATCAATACTCCTCCTCATCAAAGAAGAAGTCCTCTTTCGTAGGATAATCAGGCCACAAATCCTCTATAGATTCATAAATCTCCTCATCATCCTCTATCTCTTGAAGGTTCTCAATAACCTCCATAGGAGCACCTATACGCAACGCGTAATCCAACAACTCATCCTTTGTTGCTGGCCATGGAGCATCCTCTATTTTTGAAGCTAATTCTAAAGTCCAATACATAACCAAACTAAACGCTATAAGCGCTTTCTACTAAAATATCGCGCAAAAGTACTAAAAAAATCTCAATTACACAAATTTTTCTGCCCTTTTTCGCTATTTTTCCCAAACAGGAACACTAATTTCTAAATTTTTGGCCATAAATCGAGCCAAAACAAAGCAATAATCGCTCAATCTATTCACAAACTGCCATACCTCATCTGCCACCGTTTCACCCGTCTCTTCATGCCATACTACCATGTTACGTTCCAACCTACGAACCACCGTGCGACACACATGACAAACCGACACTGCATCACTACCTCCTGGTAAAATAAAAGCACGCAACTCCGGCAACTCTAACTGCATCTCATCGATCCACACTTCCAACTGATTCACAGCAGCTTCTGCTAATGGCATATCTGATCCTGCTAAAATTGCGCCAAGGTCAAACAAACGGTTTTGCACCCAACCCAACTGTTCGTCCACTCGAACAATCCAGTCACCTTTCGACTGCACAATCAAGCTTCGCAACCAACCTACGAAACTATTCAATTCATCGGCTGTTCCATACGCCTCCAAACGCAAATCCGATTTACTGACACGCTTTCCCGTCGCAAGAGAGGTACGACCTTTATCTCCTGATTTTGTATATATCTTCATAACCGCATTGTATAATTTCTATGCCAATAATGTTTATCAAAAAAAACCAAGCCCATCTGATACAAATCCATTGTACTTGTCACACGTTCATCCCGACAAATCTCTTTCCAGACCCGCTCCATCTCCTCGCTATAATGAATATCATCTACCACTATCACACTTTTTTCGTGTACTTTTTCAACCAGTACATTAAAGTACTCGCGCGTACTCGCATACGTGTGGTTAGCATCCATAAATGCCACATCCACTTGGTCTAAATCCCGACGCAATCTCTCCACATCAATCTCACCCTCCACACACGTTATATTATTTATATTCAATAACTTCCAATTCTCCATAGCTATGGATGCCACCGCCTCACATCCCTCATAAGTCACCACCCTATTCCTACTATCCACCGCAGCCATATACGCTGTCGTTATACCCAAACTTGTACCCAACTCCACAATTGTCAAACCTTCATCCATCTCCAATACCCGATTTTTATGATTCCGGTGATGATGCCCCAACCAATTCACCAGTCGATACAACATCTGAGCATACCTTCTCCTCGCCAAACTACCCTTCGCTATATCACTCACTCGCCTTACATCTCTGAACGCTAAATCGCGTGATTTCATCGCACTTCCATAATCCACGAACTCCAACACTCTCTCATCTCGCAACATTGACTCACGGCAATCTTCAATCGCATCCCAACCATAATAACTATGCTTATCCGACATTACCATCCGTACCCACTCAAACAAATAAGGCGAATGAATCCCTTCGCCACCTGTATTCCAAGCGGTTAAATGAAACTTCACCCATGCTTTCACACGGTATAATACTGTCTTTAAATCCATAATCCGCTGCAAAGTTACTATTTTTTTTTCATCCATGCAATACATCCTACTTTTTTTTAAAAGATACAATCAATCTTTAATCTCACCTTCCTCCCCTCTAAATCACCATTCAACACCCCATTTTTAGTTATTATAACGCTTTAAAGAAGTTCTCTAAACACAAAATACTAAATACTAAGCAAAAATTTGCGTGTTTCGCTTTTTTTTTGTACCTTTGCGCTCGATATGCTTTTGAATTATATTTGGATAGCACTTATTCTGCTCGCAATCATTATGGGTTTCGTGCAGTTCTTTGCGTTTGGGCAAAGCGATATCTTCACCGAGATACTTAATTCTACCTTTGCTTCTGCAAAGAACGGTTTTGAAATTTCATTAGGGCTCACAGGTGTACTCGCTCTATGGATGGGTATTCTCAATATCGGACAACAAGGTGGCGTTGTCAACACTCTCTCACGAGGTGTAGCACCATTTTTCAGCCGAATCTTCCCTGATATTCCCAAGCGCCATCCTGTCTATGGCACAATGTTCATGAATTTCGCAGCCAACATGCTTGGGCTCGACAACGCTGCTACTCCTGTGGGACTGAAAGCCATGAGCGAACTGCAAGAACTCAATTCCGATAAGTCCAAAGCATCCAATGCCATGATTATGTTCGTAGTGCTAGGAGTTAGTGGACTGACCATCATTCCAACCACCATCATGGCATACCGTGCACAGATGGGAGCGACCAACCCTGCGGACGTATTTCTACCCCTCTTGATAGCCACCTATTTCTCTACACTTGGTGGACTACTCGCATGTTGTGCAGCGCAAAAAATTAAGATTTGGGACAGAGTGGTTTTAGGTGTGATCATCACACTCACCGCTTTGATTGTACTCCTTCTCATATTGGCGAGACGCCTTCCCGAAGAAACACTTACCACTGTCTCCGCACTCATCGCAGCGGTCATGTTGCTCTGCGTAATTTGCTGGTTTATCATACAGGCATCTATCAAAAAAGTCAATGTGTATGAGGCATTTATCGATGGTGCGAAAGATGGTTTCAAAACGGCTATCGGCATCATACCGTACCTCATCGCTATCCTTGTGGCGGTTGGAATGTTTCGTGCTAGTGGAGCTATGGGGTTATTAGAGCAAGGACTTGCACACATCTTCGAACTAGTCGGTATCAACCCTGACCTCTCTGCTGCGGTACCTACAGCTATCATGAAACCACTCTCTGGCAGTGGCGCACGCGGTTTGATGATCGAAGCAATGGGTACATACGGAGCCGACTCACTTATCGGACGCCTCTGTTGTATACTACAAGGAACTACCGACACGACATTCTATGTATTAGCCGTTTATTTCGGAAGTATTGGCATCAAGAATACACGCCATGCTGTTGCATGTTGTCTGATTAGCGACTTCATCGGAGTGATTGCTGCTTTCATAGTCGCTAGCATATTCTTCGGATAACAATAAAAGTTCTAAAACAATCAATACTTTTTTACTCGTGATTCACTTTACATCTGACAATATAGACATGCCAGTGCTCAATATTCCACAAGTCGAGCGCTGGATTCGTGCCGTAGCCGCACAATACGGTTTTTCGGTGGGAGACCTCAACTACATCTTCTGTGATGATGCGAAGATACTTGAAGTTAATCGCGAATTTCTCCAACACGACTACTACACCGATGTCATCACCTTTGATTATACCACGCGCACGCGCGTAAACGGAGATATCTTTATCTCGCTGGACACCATACGAACCAATGCCGAAGAAGTGGGAGCATCTTTTAATCACGAATTACATCGTGTTATCATCCATGGACTACTTCATCTAACAGGACAAGCCGATAAAACACCCGAGACAAAGGTACAAATGACCGCAAAAGAGGATGCTGCATTGAAAAAAATCACAATAAACGAATAAACTCATAAACTTATAAACAAAAAATTTGCAAGTTTGGCAAATTTTTCTTACCTTTGCCGTCGGTTTTTGTTCACAAAAGCCGATTAACCATAAAAACATATACTTAACAATCTAATTATAACACGTCTATGGCTAAAGTTTATCAAGCTAACGAGATTAAGAACATTGCCCTCATGGGTGGCAGTGGCTCGGGTAAGACTACCCTCATGGAATCCATGCTCTTCGAGTGCGGGGTCATTAAGCGTCGCGGTACTGTTGAAACACAATCTACCGTCTGCGACTATTTCCCAGTAGAAAAGGAATACGGTTATTCCGTTTTTTCCACAGTTTGCAACATCGAGTTCAACAACAAAAAACTCAATATCATCGACTGCCCAGGTTCTGATGACTTCTGTGGTGGTGCTATCACAGCGCTTCACGTAGCAGATACTGCTATCATCACCCTGACCGCTAATGGTGGTGTAGAAGTTGGTACACAAAACAACTTCCGCCGTGCAGAAAAAGCTAAAAAACCTATCGCATTCGTTATCAACAAGTGCGATCACGAGAATGCTGACTTCGAGCGCACTTTCAACGAGCTCAAAGAGGTATTTGGCAACAAATGTACTCTCTTCCAATATCCTATCAACGCAGGTAAAGACTTCAACGCAGCCATTGACGTGCTCCAAGGCAAAATGCTTGTTTGGAAGGCAGAAGGTGGTGCTCCAGAGGCAAAAGATATCCCTGAGAGCGAAAAAGCTACTGTGGAAGAAATCCGCGCACAACTCCTTGAGTGGGCAGCTGAGTCTGACGAGACAATCATGGACAAGTATTTCGAGCAAGGCACCTTGTCTGACGACGAACTCATGCAAGGTCTTCAAACTGTATTCGCAGAGGGTAGCATGTATCCAGTTATCTGCACTAGCGGTTTGAAAGATATGGGTATCCGCCGTTTGATGGGCTTCTTGGGTGAGATGACACCTTCTGTTGGTGATGCTCCTAAGCCTATCACTACTGAGGCGAAAGAGGTAGCTCCAGATCCTAAGGCTCCAGCTTCTGCATTTATCTTCAAGACTTCTGTTGAGCCACACATTGGTGATGTCAACTACTTCAAAGTGATGCAAGGTACTCTCCGTACTGGTGACGACGTTGTGAATATTGACCGTGGCACCAAAGAGCGTATCTCTCAGCTCTACTCTGTGGCTGGTAGCATCCGCGTGCCTGTTGATGAAGTAGCTGCTGGTGATATCGCTGCCACTGTAAAATTGAAAGACACTCGCACAGGTAATACCCTCAATGCAAAAGACTGCGAGAACCAATATCCTGCTATCTCTTACCCAGATCCTAAATATCGTCGTGCTATCAAGCCTGTTAACGAGGCAGATTCTGAGAAACTCTCTGCGCTCCTTACCCGTATGCACGAGGAGGACGCTACTTGGGTAGTAGAGCAATCCAAGGAGCTCAAGCAAGTCATCGTTTCTGGTCAAGGTGAGTTCCACCTCCGCACTTTGAAATGGCGTCTTGAGAACAACGATAAGATGATGGTTCAATACGAAGAGCCAAAGATCCCTTACCGCGAGACTATCACCAAGTCTGCTCGCGCTGACTACCGTCACAAAAAGCAATCAGGTGGTTCTGGTCAATTTGGTGAGGTACACCTCATCGTGGAGCCTTACGTAGAGGGCGAGCCAGTTAAGGAAGTTTACAAGTTTGGCAACCAAGAGTATCGCATCAACGTTAAGGATACTCAAGAGATTCCATTGGATTGGGGTGGCAAACTCGTGCTCATCAACTCTATCGTCGGTGGTGCTATTGATACACGCTTTATCCCTGCAATCCTCAAGGGTTTGATGGATCGTATTGAGCAAGGTCCTTTGACAGGTTCTTACGCTCGCGACGTACGCGTAATCATCTACGATGGTAAGATGCACCCAGTAGATTCTAACGAAATCTCCTTCCGTCTTGCAGGTCGTAATGCTTTTGCTGATGCCTTCAAGAACGCTAATCCTAAGTTGCTTGAGCCAGTTTACGAGGTTGAGGTATTCGTTCCAAGTGAGATCATGGGTGATGTGATGTCTGACATCAATGGTCGCCGTGGTATGGTGCTCGGTATGGAGACCGAGAAGAACTTCACCACACTCAAGGCATTGGTTCCTTTGAAGGAGATGAGTTCTTACTCTACTACATTGTCAAGTCTCACGGGTGGTCGTGCTACCTTTACCATGAAGTTCAAGAGCTACGAACTCGTGCCTGGCGATGTACAAGACAAGCTCATCAAAGAGTACGAAGCTACACAAAAGGACGAGGATTAATCCCGCTAATACCGATATCCGAAATCAAAACAAGACTGGCGAATGGCAGTCTTGTTTTGATTTTTGCGGATTAGGTCTGCTCTACTAGATCGACACCCCAATGCATGGCATTACCAAGTTGCAACTGAAGATATAAATCACATGTAATATCGCAATAGCTTTGACATCTTCTTCTTTGCAACGATGCATGCAGACCATCATGCAGATTACTAATAAACAGCTATAGAGAAACAACAGCATATCAAAGAATGGGATAAGCAATATACACAATGTATAAAGAAGTAGAAACACCAATCCAAGTATATCACAGATTCCTACGTGCAACTTCTTTATTATTTTACAAGTATATATACCGATACCAATTACAGATGCCCCTATCATTAGATATAGAAAACTTTCACCTATATATGTTGTTAAGAGTGACAAGACCACTACGGCATAGGACAGATAGAGAAACAGATTATGTTGATTTTTAAACCCTTTCATCTTGTTTTCCTAAATCTTAATAATTATTTGACGTACTATTTGATCATCAGCATGGATATACAGGGTATATTCGCCTTGCATCCATCCGCTCATGTTGATTTGAATCAGGTGCTCGCCTGCGGATTCTGTGCGTGCGGATGTGGAGTACATCGGCATGCCCAATGCATTGTGCATGTGCATATATATCGTAGCATCTTGTACCAATGTATAACGCACTTGCAAATCCGTTTGTACGGGGTTAGGCAGATACGATAAGTCCGTTAATAGCACTGGGGCTGTATCTTCTGCGGTTTCATCTACTACGGGTGCTAACTCATCAGGTGTGGAGGCAGTAGTATCTTCTACATGGTAGTAGAACGAAGTTTGGAATGCCAACTGCAGACTGTCTGCCACCATCTCGTAGGCGGTGACGCTCTCGAATACAGGGATATAGGATTCAGCAGCAAACCATTGGTATTTATCTACCAACATTGCGGTACTATCCAAACCACTTTCCACGTATTGGCGTTGACTATGCACGCGCAGCACTTGCTCGTATGTCTTATCAGGCAGGATGAGTTTGCCCTGTGCATCCACCTCAATGGTGTTCGTACCTGATAGGGTCATCGGTATGCGATGACCGTACTCGCCTTTAGCTGCAAAGGTAGTAGAGAGGGTGTCGCCATAGCGCAATGGCAGGCGTAAGACTGCTTCGGGCTGGGTGTATTGCACGATGGTGGTAGGGTTCTCATAGCCCGTGCGCCAGATAGTGTCGGCAGTGAGGGTGTAGTAGTAGCGGGTACGATGCTCGGTAGCGCACCATTGGTGCATATAGTTGCTATCGGGTATAGAATACGCCACGGTGTACTCCTCGTTGATTGGACTCAGCATACCAAAATCCCAAGTCAGTTCTTTGCCACTGGCACCTTGGTCTTTGTATGCTACTTGCTGTTTGATATAGGTGTTTTCTTCTGCGTAAAGCATGGATACACAGAGAATAACTATTAAAAGCGTTATTGATTTTATTGAGTTCATAATAAAATATGTTTAATTAATTTTTCTTACCCTCATAATCTATATACCAATAAAAAACCTCTGTATCCAAAGATACATGAATATTGTTTTGCCACAATATATATGCAGCCCAATAAAATGATTTATTGTCATGTCTATACAGTTGATTGATAGGGTAATTATCCAAATAATTTAACAAACTATCTAAACCATGATTATCATATATGTCATTTATCATATCTACTGGTTTAAGACGATATGGCTCATATTCTTTATAGTATTTTTCAGATACCTCAACAATGTCATTATTGAGTACTTTTTTTATAAAAAGGTAGTCAAATGTTTCTTGATTAAGCACTTTGATATTCCAGGCGTAATATTCACCAGCAAGACAACTAACTTGGAGACATGTATCTTTTCCGTTAGTAATATTGTAGTATAATATTGTCTCTTTATAACGGAACGCTTCTACTTTGTCCTTAAATCTTGATATACGAATTGAGAAACATAGTATTACCATACTAATCACCAGCAGAATAATTATACCCACGTTGTGGATACCCTTCTTTTTCTCTAACAATGTTTTCATAATAAATTGAGTTTACTTCATTTCTATCCCGTTTTTCTTGTTCAATTGCTTGTTCTTTAGGAGTTCCTATCTCCCCGTTTGCGATGTGAGAATTATATTTTACTATTTTGCCATCTTTATCATCTGCTGCGTGACCTAATTCATGTGCTAATGCAGCTTCAGGCGGCCTTTTTTCTCCATTGCGGCGGAAATAATCATCCGGATCATACCCAACTGTGTTGTCAACAGGACTATAGTGATTGTTCTTGTTGGTATAATATTCAATATAGAACTTTGTAGGAGAATCTTCTAAACTAGTAATCATATTATTTATTTCTAAATCTAGCCCTTTCAATATTGCAAGTTGATTGATAACTTTTGCTTCAAAATTTTGAACACCTAGTTTCGCAAACATTCTACCATACCATGTTCCAACAACTATTTTCTTTCCATCAGGATCCACAAACCTCACAGGATTATTCCCACACCATGCATAAGGTGATGTTGAATAATACTTCTCTGCCAATGGGTCTATGGTAGTTGTACGACAGATAGCAGGATAATACCAACGTGCTTTGCTGTCGTACTCATCCAAGCCATGCATCTCTATAAATTCCTTGCCGTTGTATTTGTATGGCTGCTCTGATGGAATCATTGCTTCTGCCCATGGCAAACCAGATGGATAATACTGCATGCGTTGGACACACTCTTTATATCCCGCTTCGGGGTGTACATACGTCTCACGGATATTTGTCATCATAAAATTCCATATAATTATCATCTATCCACTTATTAATATATGTTTTATATATGTCATAGGGTGCACACTGCATTTTTTTTGCTTCATCTTCTATCTCTATTCCAAAATCTCGAAGAATTGCCCTGTCCATTATAGGCAATGAGACAAGAATATGAACCCACATGGTATCGGGAAAGCGTTGAATACTCTCCTTTTTTTGATTTTGACTTAAAATATGACCATCTCCCACGATTACATGAAATTTTAAATCACAATTCAATAGTTTTTGTTCAATACTGTTCAATATCACAGAATCATTATTACTGAATATTACCGAATCATTTTTATTTATGAATTTTAAATGGTTAACCCCAATAGGAGACCCACATAAATCTACCAAAAAATTAACACTAAATCTATTACTATCTTGAAAAAAAATATTAAATGTGTCTCTTGGAATTTGATTGATTAAACAAGAAGCTAACTTATAACGGTTTGTTGTCATATGTTCAAAATCATATGTATATAATTTGTCTTTTGTACATATTGTGTCAACATTCCCTTCTAAATTATTTGAGTATATTAAATTTGAAACTAATAACAATATGGCTATCCATAGACTCTTATTGTGCAATAAATATAAAAACATTTTCATATACGATGAACCCATTAAAAATTAAACAATCTTTTTAAACTAAACGGGGGTATTAGAGTATTTCTTTGATAATTATAATCTCCGATGTTATTAGTCTTATTATAATTTGCATATATATTTGCAAACTTTAAATAATCTCTTTCAAAAGTATCATTATATAGAACTAGAGAATTATGATCATTTGAACCATATAC
This sequence comes from Paludibacteraceae bacterium, assembly GCA_017556705.1. Classification (GTDB taxonomy): domain Bacteria; phylum Bacteroidota; class Bacteroidia; order Bacteroidales; family Paludibacteraceae; genus Colicola. The sequence continues at coordinate 267,515 of JAFYMG010000010.1, forward strand.
TCCGGATGTTATATTTTGCTGAAAATCAGACATACCCTCAAAAAATCCAACACAAATATGTTCAATGAGTAGCGTAACAAATGTTTTAGCTTCAAATTCACGATTAAATTCTCCGCCAGTATATAAGTTACGGTTGTGTTGTTGATAAGCATGAAAAAATTCTTCGGCTGCTACAGATCCATCAATTTCTTTTCCTGATAAAAATGTTATCAAACCTCCACCATCTCTATATGGAACAAATTGTCCATCTACGTTATGCTCATCGATATATGCTGTTTCTCCAAATATAATACTATATTTTTCGGGCGAATCTTCTAATTCAGTATATAATCTTTGAAACATCGAATTCCCCTTCAAGATATCTACACTAGACTCAAATGCTGTTTTTTCCTCATTTGTCATGCCAGAAAAATCATACCAACACCCATTAGCATCTATGAATGTTATCGGATTATTCCCACACCACACATAAGGTGAGGTTGAATAATACTTCTCAGCCAACGGATCCATAGTAGTTGTACGGCAGATTGCAGGATAGTACCAACGCGCTTTGTTGTCGTACTCATCCAAGCCATGCATTTCCACAAACTCTTTGCCGTTGTATTTGTATGGCTGCTCTGATGGAATCATTGCTTCTGCCCATGGCAAACCAGATGGATAATACTGCATGCGTTGGACACACTCTTTATATCCCGCTTCGGGGTGTACATACGTCTCACGGATATTACCCAAAAGGTCTTTGATGTAATAGAAGTGATAGTGCTCGTTCGGTCCGTAATAGCGGATATATCCTTCTGGATTATTCTCCTATCTCTATTCCCATTACATTATAGGTTTTTCCATCTCGAAGGATGAGAACTTGACCATTCTGGAGGACTTTCTGGACTCTCACTAAAAAAGGCCGTTCCACATAATTCACACTTGTACCTTCAATAGGCAATATTTGACCAAATTCTTTCCATTGGTCTGCCGTTTTATACGCTTCTACGGATTCTGCACGCACATAGAGGGTTGCATTACTGACATCGACATCCATGAATATCTCGGATTTAGCAGAAGGATTAGCATATACTCCTGCTATCGGAGGAGTGGGTGCAAGACAAATCACCTCTGTCAAACTTGTACACTCTGCAAAAGCATTGGCACCGATGAACGTCACATAATAAGGTATTGTTACACTATTTAGCTGTGTACATTCCTCAAATGCGCTATGTTCAATAACCGTCAAGGTTTGAGGTAATTCAACAGAAACAATATTCGATTGATTCCAAAATGTAAATCCAGCTATACGAGTAGTTCCATCTTTGACTACAATTTTTGTATTTTCTGGTGCGGTGCCTTTATACCTATATAAGGTATTGTTGATATAAATTTCACCATCAGGTAAATTGTCAAACCATTTTGTATAAGCAAATGCAGACCCCTCTACAATTGTTACACTTTTGGGAATATATACATCTGCTAGATTTTCGCAGTCATGAAAAGCACTTAATCCGATAGTAGTAACAGTAGTTGGAATAATTACTGACTTTAGCATGGTACAACCATGGAAAGCCCATTGGTCGATAGAAACTACCGTATATCTTTTTCCTTGCAAAGTTACTTCGCTAGGAATAACTAAATCTTCTGGTAGGTACTCATAGCAAGGCATGATTATATGTTCACTTTGTCTTGTTACAGCAATGGTATTCTCCGTGAGAATGTTATAACATAATAGACCATCACTAAAATCATACGCGAAGGTTGACACACTTGCCATGAGGGCGAGGATGAGAGCAAGGAGTTTGCTACTGAAAGAAGCGATTGTTTTCATACGCATTATTTTTTATTGTTATACATTTTTGCTGCAACTGAATTTTGCTGCAAAGGTACTGCCTTTTCGGAATGTGTACAAAAAATATAGCGCACAAAACAAAACTTGCAACCACCTAATTATCAAGCGTTTGCAAGTTTTGCCTGCTCACAAACGCCAAAAATGGGTTATTTTACTCAATCAGAGATAGCCAAATCTATCAAAAAATCGTATAAATTGGCAGCAGTAGTGCCTAATTTTTGGGCAGTACGTTGTTTGAATGTGCGAATACCCACTGCCGAATAAATCATATATTCTGCCAATATTTTTGTACTTACATCACGATAAAGCAAACAATAAACGCACAACCGGATCTCTTTTTCTGATAGTTTTTTCTCTGCTAACTTATCCAACAGACAGAGTAATGACTGATTCAGTTCGGTGCGCATTTTCTCATAGTTGCTCCACTCTTTATTCGGTTTCGGATAGCGAACGCGAAAATGCTCCACATGCTGCTTTAGTGCTTCCATGCGTTGGTTGCGTTGCCCCTCCAAAGTCTGATGGTATTCCATTTCAGCTTGCTGTACTGCCTCTGCTTGCGCATGCACTTCCTTTTTTGCTCTCTGCCAGTACCATAGTAGTACTACCACTACCGAAAAAGCCAACAATCCTGCTAAACAATATAACAACACTCGCCATTGATACACCTCACAATATGCTAAGTACTCCTCAAACACTTGTATACCATCTAACGAATCTATTTTCTTTGCCTCTGATTTTCGACGTTCATCCATACGCAAACTGGCTATACTATCAGCTGCTAAAATATCACCTTGTTGAATAGCATATTTATGTAAAACATAATAGGCACTTACATTATTACCTGGCACATCATTATATTCACATATCACTTTCTGCGCATAATATGCAGCGGAATCCATTTGCTCCAAATCATAAAATGCACCTGATAGTTTAGAGGCTCTATAAGAGTTCGTTATTGGATTTTTGCGTAAATAACGGATGATTGAATCAGGAGAATATGAAGCATTTTGGAAGTAAAAATAAACAACCCTAACATCATTTAAATACCAATTATAAGTGTCATCGAATGAATAGGTTGCCGCTATTTGCCATAAACTATCTGCTTCCTCAAAATTTTGTATTCCACTTTTTAGGGAACACATATTTAGCAAAGCATTTGCATAATACCACTCATTACCACTCTTCTCAAATTCATCTAAAGCGCGCTCATAAAATAGTAAAGATAAAGTATCTTGATTGTAATTAGAACAGATACCACTTATGCACGAATTGACTCTTCCTCGGTAGATAGGGTCATCAATCTTTAGCCAGTCGGCTGCCACATAGCACTCTGCAGCACGTGCCACTTGGCTATAATCATCCTCCAGGTTGCGCCCCATATAGTAGAACGCTTTGCCCAGCGTGCTGCGTTGGAAGGTTCTACCCAAGGGATTGTTCAATGTATGAATCACATTGCGCAGTGTCACCGTATCATCATATATCACATGATGATTCTGGTCGATACTATCCGCCATCGCAATGACCGCATCCACCTTGTGCCATCTGCCACACGATGCTATATTCAACAGCACTATGACCAATATTGAAAATACTCCTATACGCATTTCTCAAAATATTTAATAGTAGTGAAGCGATTTCTCAAACAAAGGTGCATCCTACCCTTGTCCCTGCGACTTGTATTTTATAGCGCCATTTACAGGCAAATGTCCCTCTACATTCATTTTGCGGACAAACATCCTATTCCCACAAACTACATACAAGTATTTACCGCTAAATGCCAACGACGTTACTCTACCTGCTGGTAATGACAAGATTGCACGTACACGACCATTATGATCTGCTACCTGCACGCCCATTGGTGTAGCAACGTATAGATTGCCATTCGTATCAAATGCCAAATTGCCTGTGGGTTGCGACACGCCATTGCTTAGATCGTGCAGATAATAGAATGGTTCGCTATGCTTCATTTCGCCCTGCTGGCTGATAATCGTACTAATCAAATGGTGGGTATTCTGCTCGGCTGTTACACAAAAACGATAATCAGGTGCTATCGCCACAGTACGCTCACCTGTACTGATGACCCACACATTATCCTGGTACTTCGCACGGTCATTACACAAAGCGAGGAATTTGTCGCCCTCCAATTCTTGAACCGCTTGCAATCCAGACAAGCCATCTGCTACTTTTACACCATTTTTATACAATGTACTTCCGCGTGCTGTCAACTTATCTCCCATTAATCTCTCACCACTCTTCAGTTGACCTACTTGCTCACATTTTCCATCTGCCGACACCTTATATATATGTGAGTGCAAAGCAAACACCACCGAACTATCTGCCGTGGCAAATATGTCCTTGCTGTCTAGTTCAACAGGCAATACCAACTCTTGCCAATCCTCTCCTTCAATCAAAATCTCCTTCAGCATACCGTTGTTTGACCAACCCTTTTGTACACGCGCAGGGTAGCCCTTCCATAACCAACGCATCGCATCAGGGAAAGCCAATGTGCCGTACTTGATGCTATGATTACCTCTATCCCACTTATGGAACACCTCATAGCCCGCAAAATTAAATGCAGACTCCATCAGTAGATTATATTCAAACCATTCCCCAAAAATTGGATTCCATACATCATACCAACCATCTTGCATGTAGATTCTCAGTGGTTTGGGCTCAGTCTTGCGCACAATAGCTGGATACTCATGTCCACCTCGCATCGCTACGAATGTACCCACCGTAGTATATACACGACTAAACAAATCAGGACGATTCCATGCTACGCTAAAGGCTGCTATACCACCACTACTTGCCCCTGTGATAGCGCGGTCATTGGCGTCTTTCGACAAAACGATTGTCTTACCACTCTCCGTCTTCATACCCTCAACCATGGGCAGGACTTCTTTCTCAAGAAAGGTGGCAAATGTATCATCTGTCGAGTCAAACTCCTTGCAACGGTTGTAGCGTACTACTTCTCTATCCTCATCGTACACGACACCAGGATTGACAAATACACCAATAGTTACTGGCATCTCGCCTGAAGCGATCAGGTTGTCCATCACCGTCGTGGCATCATACAAGATTCCATCCATACACACCAACAAGCATGCTGGCTTATTGCTCTTATACTGATGAGGCACATACACCAAGATCTCACGCTCGGTACCAGGATAGATTTTCGATTCATTCATCGTAAACTTCAGCACCTCACCTCGCTTTTTCTCCTCCACTTTCACCGTCGCTGGATCAAAAGGAGCACGCACATTATATGCCTGTTGCGCGAATAAACAATTCGCAAACAAGATCAAACTGAACAATCCCAATAACTTTTTCATAATCATCATATTATTCTAAAAGCGCGGCAAATGAAAATGCCGCGCAAGTTTAGTGAAAATATATTATTTTTTCTTCTTTTTTTGACTATTCTGACGATCTGGAGTCGCCATAGGACGTTGCGATAATTTCTGCAGAACTTCTTCAAACTCCGGAAAATCACACCTCAACACCCCATTGGATAACGTACAAATATCCTCCTTCAAACGATCTATGCCTGATTCTTGCTCTTTGTTCCATTGCGCATTTTTCTGACGCATACATTGAGCTATATAAATAGTCATTGCCTGTTGCTTTTCCACATCTTGCTCATTGGCAGCTAGCAACACCATATCTTGAATTATGCGACCATAATTACGCATCCGCACAACACCTATTTTTCTTACATGTCCTTGTTCCATATATTCTAACCTTTAACCTATAACCTATAGCCCGAAAGGCGTCCAATAGCCTCAAAGAGGCGTCCTATTTTTTCTTAATCAAATAAATCATCGTTGGATAGTGATCCGCATAGCCATTTTGCCACACGCCACTCTTCACCGTACGGAATGGAGTACCCTTATCTTTGCCCTCTTGAACAGTCAAGAATGGCTTATTAAAGATCTGCGACTTCCAATACACCCATTTCCCGTCTTCTAATTTAGCATTCATCAAGGGCTCAGAAATCATAATCTGGTCAAACAAGTTCCAACTACCTTGATATGCCAAACTACCTATTCCGCGATCCAACTTCTGCCACATCGTGTTAAAGAATCCTTGTTCTGCCACTTCCTCGCGCGTCTTCTTCGCACCCATGATTACCGCACAACTATTATTAAATGGATCATCATTCAAGTCACCCATCACGATTATCTTAGCTCTTGGCTCCTTCATATAGATGCTATCTGCCACCTGCTTCACAAGCATCGCAGCGGTATCACGAGTAGCGCGACTACTCTCCTCGCCACCCGAACGACTTGGCCAGTGGTTGACGCTGATATGAATCTTATCCATCACGATCTTGCGATTGTCATCCAACATATATCCAGAAACCCACAATTGCAAACGACTACGCACCACGCCACCATCTGCATAATGAGCCTTCAACTCATAACCTTTAGGTTGACCTACAGGTTTGAACATATCTGGATTGTACAACAATCCCACGTCAATACCGCGACGATCTGGACCTTCTAACAAAATTGGCACATAATTGCGATTATGCTTGTCCTTTAACTCTTTACACAAATCATGCAAACATCCGATATTCTCCACCTCAGACACACCTACAACTGCCGCACCGCGAGGATCTTCGTCGGTCCCTAACTGAGAAATGGCGTAGGCCATATTTTGGATTTTGTTCTTATACTTCAATGAAGTCCATTTCATACCACCATCTGGCAAATACTCATAATCATTCTTTCCTTCATCATGAATAGTATCAAATACATTTTCCAAATTGTAGAAAGCTACACAACGAACCATCAACTCATTCGTTTCTGCAAAAACTATTTGCAAGCCGCCAAAGAACAACAATACGGCTAACACTAAGCGAAAATAAGTGTACTTCATGTTTTTTTAGTTATTTCTGTGCAAAAGTACTATTTTTTTTTGGATTGTCCAAAACTTTTTTGTAATTTTGCTGCGATTTTTATACAAAACCCTTAAAACTTTTAAAACTTTTAAAACTTTTAGAACTTTTTTCAGTATGTCATCAGTTAACAAAGTTATTTTAGTTGGCAATGTAGGTAGCGACCCTGAAGTTCGCTATTTGGAACGCGGTACAGCTATCGCTAATTTCAATCTCGCAACCACAGAGCGTGGATATACCATGCAAAACGGCACACAAGTACCTGATCGTACAGAATGGCATCCTATCGTACTTTGGCGAAATCTTGCTGAATGGGCAGAGAAATACGTCCGAAAAGGCATGAAACTCTATGTAGAGGGAAAACTACAAACCCGCACGTGGGAAAAAGATGGACAAATTCGCCGCAAAACAGAGATTATTGCTGAGAACATCCAAGTGCTATACCGTCCTGCTGACTATCGCAGTCCTAACAATCCAGATCAAACCCTCAACGACGCTGAGCAACCAATCGCTACAGAGCAAACATCTACTATCCCTACTCTGGAGATTGAGGATATCTTCTAATCGGGTATCAGATATTGGGTATCGGATAACGGGTATCGGATAACGGGTATCGGATAACGGGTATCGGAAATTGGATAAAAAAAAGAGATGGGAAACCATCTCTTTTTTTTAGGTATTATCCTTTATCCATTAATGCAGCGGACTCACTCCCGTTCCAGGCTTATCCACTAAAGTCAGTTTACCATCAACGATTTGGATACCGTCGTATGGGTCATTACCCAGCAATACATGGCCATCCAAATCAGCATAATCCACCAGCGGACTAAGCACTGTCGCTGCAGAGATACCTGCTCGGGTCTCTGTCATACAGCCTATCATGATCTGCATACCTAACTCACGTGCCAATGCAATCATCTTACGCGCCTCTGCCACTCCGCCACACTTCATCAGTTTGATATTGATTCCATCGTAGTATGGTTGTAGCCTTGCCACATCGGCGTAGGTCTGACAAGCCTCATCAGCAATAATAGGCAGTTCCACCTGCTCGCAAAGCCATGCATGCTCCTCGTCCATATGTTTAGGCATTGGTTGCTCAATCAACACAACTCCCTGCTCAGCCAACCATTGGCACATCATCAGCGCGTGCTCTTTGGTTAGCCAACCTTGATTGGCATCCACATATATCGGTTTATCGCTAACGCTACGTATAAGGTTGATCATACGCTTATCCTCTGCCTCTTCACGACCGAGTTTTACTTTCAGAATCTTTGCCCAATCGGCTTCGTGCACCTTGAGCAACACGATCGAATCACAAGCATCATAGCCAATCGTATAACTGGTGCAGGGAGTAGCATTAGGGTCAATATCCCACAATTGCCATAAAGGCTTGTCTTGTAGTTTACCATACAGGTCGTGCAGAGCAATGTCAATGCTCGCTTTCGCCGCATGATTACCAGGCGCGAGGTCATTGACCACTTGCATGATACTATCTACATTCAGTGGCTCTGTACAACTATTGATTACAGGTTCGGCCAACTTGAGAAAGCTACATACTGATTCTTGTGTCTCTTTGAGATAAGGAGGAAGTGCCGCTTCGCCATATCCCGTTTTGCCATCAAGAGTGATGCGTGTGAGTACAATAGGAGTAGTCGTACGCGTGTTGGTAGAGATACCAAAAGCATGGCGTAACTCTCCAGTAAAGGGTTCATAAGTCAGTTGTGCAGTCTTATCACAAGACTGGAATAACAATGCCAACATAATGGTTGGGAATAATAAACGTTTCATAATATTATTGTTTTTCATATGGTTGCTTCTAGCAATTGATTTATGGTTATATACTTACGGAGCATCCAACAGCGAGATTCAATTTTTGATCTCCAGCCTCTCCCAGAGGTCGTATCAAATTTTCCTTTGTAACTTGCCATGGTTGCAGCATCACGTGCGCAAAACCTTTCACAGCACAATGCTCCAAGGCCCAAGTCTTGTGCAATTTAAGTCCAACCAATGTCACTGCAAAATCCCCCTTATACCTTGTATATAAACTCTTAGCAGGTGTTATGCCCAATCGCGCATCTAACTGCCAATTCTCACCCAAAGCAAGATCATATCCCAGCTCAATATAGGTCGAATAAGCGCGTTTCAACTCGCCATCTTGCATGTATCCATCGCGTCCAAATGTGCGAAACGCCACCAAGCAACTCAATGGTATCCTGTCACTTACACGATAAGACACACGCCATTCACCCGTCGTTCCGCCTCCACCGCGAGGATGGTTCTTAAAATCGAAGAAGCGTGTGGGAGTACCATCTGGATAATGATCAAAATAGAAGCAATAGAGGTAATTGATATTCAATCCCCAACGGCTAAAACCAATCATCAAATCCAGTTCTGGATTAAACGCAGAGAAAGTCCAATCAGTTGCCCCTACATTCCACCACATATTGGCATAGAATCCAGCATAGCCTACCGTTGCATCCACCTGCAAAGAAGGACCACCGCAATACAATCCTCGCCAAAGATAATTACTTGTCACGGTAGCATTGGCCGACCAATTGAACAATGAATCCTTCTCCTCTGCCTTAAGAGTAGAAGATAGTACCAATACCGCACTTAGTATCAAAAAACGCCAACGCATTTTTACCTTTACTTTTGCAAATATATAAATTGTTTCAAACTTATCTTCCGCTGCTGCTATAATTGCTCAGGGTGACGGACGTACCACCGCTGACTGTGCCACCAATATTGGCTACTCCACCAAAATATGTAGTGCCTCCACTAACCGTTACACCCGATTCCAAAGCAGGAGTAGATGAGGTATAAACCACCAATTGTTGACTGCCCCCGCCACTTGGTCCGCCACCACCGCCAGGAGGACGGTTGCCACCAGGTCCGCCACCACCAGGATTACTACCGCCTGTGGCTTTGGTAGGTGTTTGGAAGGCAGCAACCAATTCGCCGCCATTGTACAAGGCGTGCCAGGTGTTCTCTGTCCAAGAGCTGGTGTATTTGCATGTGCCGCCTGTGATGCTTGCGCCACGCTCCAAACCGCCCACGGCGATCACTGTTCCGCCTTGCACATAGAGTTTCTTATTCTCCTCGGTATTGGCATCAATCGCCACTTCTGGTTCTCTCGAACCAATAGCATAAACCAGTCCGCCCTTCACATACACATTGCCGTTGCCGTCTATACCATCATTATTTATCGCGCGCGCATACACATATCCGCCCTCGATAATCAAATCCGTGCCATCGCCACCCACATTGATTGCATCGTCGTAGGCGTTGACTACCACCTCGCCGTTGGATATAAGAATCGTGGTCTTGCTCTCAATACCTTCTGCGTTGAGACCTGCGGTGGAAACGCTGATTCTACCGCCTGTGATGGTAATAGCGCCATCAGCTTTCACGCCCTTTGAAGAAGAGTGATAGTCGCTGTCGATATTGTCGGTATTGCCGGTATAATTGGTATTCTCGGTTGTGCCGTTGTTGTAGTACAAACCGCCCGTAGTTACCACCGTCACATCGCCACCAGACAACTCAAACTCAGCATCGCAGTTGATACCTTTACCGCCTGAACCTGTGCTGGTTAGCGTCAATGTGCCGCCAGAGATAACAACCTTCGCGTCGCTGCTCAAGCAGGCTGCGGCTTTGGTCTTGAGATCCTCATCGTCCCACTTACCGTGACCCGTGGTAGTCACATCAATCGTACCGCCAGAGATGATTATATCGCCTTCAGACTTAATGCCCTTAGCGGCTTTGCCCGTGATAGTCATAGCGATGCTACCGCCCTCAATATAGATATTGCCGCTATCCTCGTCCTCGTGGTCGGTTGTTTCTCCTGTTGAACCCGTGTCAGCATCGTCAATGTCGCATTGAATACCATCATCAGTCACGCCGTTGATGTTGATCTCTCCGCTCTTCATCAAGAAGTATTGTGCGCAGTTGATGCCATCGCCTTGCGCCGAAGTGACATTCAATGTGGCTTCTTTCAGTTCGATATACTCGCCCGACTTGATAGCGTGCTTTAGATTGCCCACCACATTCAGCACACCGCTTTTGCTGAACTCGGGATGACCTTTGATGTAGAATGCTCCTTTTTGCGAACCATTGGCAGCATCCACCAAGGTATTGGTCGTGCCGTCCAGCACTTTCACCTTGATACGCTTGCCGTTTTGGATATGTATGGCCGCACCCGAAGTCACAGGATTGGTGTTGGTGAGTGTCAGTCCGTTCAACTCGATAGTTGACTTGTACGAGCCCGATAGATAGAACTCGCCGTCCTCGGAATTGCCTGATAGCGTATAAGTTATCTCCTCCGCTACATCGTCGCTTTGAGCAATATTCACATGCGCACCCGTTACGCTGATTGTTAGATACTTAGCAACATTACCAGCTACGACAACTGCAGCAGATGTGCCATTGTATGCCACCATTACAGTATTATCTTTTACAATAGTTTCGTTCACATACATGGAGGCTACATCTGTGAGTAGGAAAGTCTTATCCATTATTGTCAATTCCGTGCCATTTGCATAGGTCATCACACCTGCTTGCTCAGCAAGAAACTGATAGGTCACTTGCCCAACTTGTACGTTCAGCGTTTGAGCTGATAGCAGTCCGCTAAGTGCCAAAATAGTGATAGTTAATGCGAATATCTTTTTCATTTTACTACGATAGTTTGCGTTATTGTTCCGTTAGAAATCACATATGTACCTGCGTCGAGGTGTTGTGCTACGTCTAAGAGCGAAGCGTATGTACCAAGCGAAGTGCCCGAGATAGTGAACACTTGCAGAGGTGCGTCAGCATTGAGCACATTCTCTAAAGCAGTAGTCCCGTCGGTTGAAAACTGCATCGAGTGGAGGGAGGTTAATATAAGATTAATAGTCCCATCAGCATTGGTTATTTGCAACTCCGTCTCGTTGATAGTCAATGTGAGATTGTGTACACCGAAAGCGGTAGTCGCACCTGCTGTGTTTGTAAACACAAGATAGTTGTATGTACTGGCGTGTGCCACCATTGTACAAGCAACAAAGAATAAAAGTAACGTTTTCTTCATGGACATTTTTAATTTACTTATCCGTATTATCTATTTTTCCCGCAAAGTTACACTATTTTTTTGAATTACACAAAAAATACAAGGAAATTCCCAAAAATATCACACATATATATACAAAGAGAGCCTAAGTTGTTACTTAGACTCTCCGAAAATGGCGGCTACCTGTCGCGTTCGGCTATCTCGTGCATGACTGTCGCCTTGCGACATTGGGCACTCGATGCCCACCCGCTCTCCCCACAAATAATTTCTGACATATGCAAATTTAGGTTAAAGGTTAGAGGCGAAAGGTTAGAGGTTAAAGGCTCGGATATATGCAAAGAAGCCCTGAGATTTCTCTCAAGGCTTCTGAAAATGGCGGCTACCTGTCGCGTTCGGCTATCTCGTGCATGACTGTCGCCTTGCGACATTGGGCACTCGATGCCTCCGCTCTCCCCACAAATTGAAAATTTGCGGGGACCCCAATAGTATAAAAGGAGAGTAGGTAGCATCGCCATATAAACAAAGAGCCCCTCATCGCAATGATGAAGGGCTCTGAAAATGGCGGCTACAGTCGCGTTCGGTCATCTCGTGCATGACTGTCGCCTTGCGACATTGGGCACTCGATGCCTCCGCTCTCCCCACAAAACCAGTTTTGCGGGGACCCCAATAGTATAAAAGGAGAGTAGGTAGCAGCACCATATATGCAAAGAACCCCTCATCGTAATGATGAAGGGTTCTGAAAATGGCGGCTACCTACTCTCCCACAAACGCAGTACCATCGGCGTTGCTGAGCTTAACGACCCTGTTCGGAATGGGAAGGGGTGGGACCTCAGCGCTATAACCACCTAAATAATAGTTGAGTGTTGAATGTTTAGTGTTTAGAGATATCCTACGACTAAACCAAACAACCTAAGGGGTTAACGTATTGACTGTAGAAGCTTAGAGCAAACACCCTAAGTTCAAGCGTAGTTTTTTAGTTTTGTTTGTTTGAGAATCTCTTCTCTAGAAAAAGATCTCGGGCAATTAGTACTGCTCGGCTCTATGTCACCATTTGTACACCTGCAGCCTATCAACGTCGTAGTCTACAACGACCCTCAATGGAAATCTAATCTTGGAGCTAGCTTCGCGCTTAGATGCTTTCAGCGCTTATCTACACCGAACGCTGCTACTCGGCAGTGCCCCTGGCGGAACAACCGATGCACAGGAGGTTCGTCCAACACGGTCCTCTCGTACTAGTGTCAGACCTCCGCAAATTTCCTACGCCCACAATAGATAGAGACCGAACTGTCT
>JAFYMG010000011.1 GCA_017556705.1 Paludibacteraceae bacterium
AGGTACTGCTTTTTTTTGGACTGACCAAATTTTTAAGCAACTTTTTTCAATATTTTTTGCACTTTCTTCGTAAGTGGCTGATTTTCAGCATTACATTTTTTAGCACTTTTCGCCGTAATTAGTCGCTCACTTGCGTTTATTGCGAAATCGGCTGCAAAGGTACTGCTTTTTTGTGAACTGACCAAATTTTTAAGCAACTTTTCTCAACATTTTTTGCATTTTATTTGTAAGTTACTGATTTTCAGCATCATATTTCATTACTTATTTCGCTTAATCTAATCGCTCACTTGCATCAGGCGCGAAAACGGATGCAAAAGTACTGCTTTTTTACGAACTGACCAAATTTTTAAGGCATTATTTTATCCTTTTGAATAGTTTGCAATATTAAGTTTACAAATAAGGCTATAATGGTATTTTCTTACTATATATTTAATAATAGGTACGCGCGCGCGAGAAGAATTAGAAACTGTGAATTTTATTGTAGTGGCAGAGCATGAGGGCACCATCTTCACGGCGGAGGTGCATGCCCCCACCCTCGCAGTAGCGGAAGAGCTTGCAATCTTTGCATGGCTCTAACTGCTTCATCCATTGGCGATTGCGGTATGGCTCAAAGCCATTCTCCCACACATCCCAAAAGTCATCTTTGTAGATATTTCCTTGGTAATACTTACCACGCACACTGGTGCAAGCCGAGATACTGCCATCAATCAAGATAGAAGCAATACTGATTCCCGCCGCACAATGGAACAGATGGTCGCGTATCTCCATTTCATACGCAGGCATAAAGCCCTCGCATGAATAAGATATATGCAAGCCTTCTTTGCGTTTTTGGCGGATATACTCTAGCAGTTGGCGGTGCTGGTCGGGAGTGAGCAGTAGTTCAGGATTCTCGGCAGCACGCCCCATTGGGTCAATGGTGATGAGTCGCCAGTTGCGTACTCCAATAGACCAGAGGTGCTCACGCATCTCCTCCAGCTGGTTGATCGTGCGTTGGTTGACACAAGTGACAACATCCCAAGTAAGAGATGGTGTAGCTGCAGCGAGTTTGATAGCACGGGTAGCGCCCTCAAAAGCGAGGGGATGTTGGCGGAGCCAATTGTGGTCAAGTTCCAAGCCATCAAAACTGATAGCCATAGAGCGCAAGCCCGCAGCCATAAGTTCCTTAAAGCGTTTTTCTGTGAGTGCAAGGCCATTGGTAACCATGCCCCAAGGGTAGCCGCGTTGGTAGAGTGCTTTGCCCACCTCAGCAAGGTCAGTACGCATAAGGGGTTCGCCACCCGAGATGATGATAAGCACCTTATGTGGATCAACATGCGGTGTGACGGACTTATCCAATACACGTAGGAAGTCCTCTGCGGGCATGTCGGGAGTGACTTCGCTACTGGAGCAGTCGCTACCACAATGCAAACAATGCACATTGCAACGGAGCGTGGACTCCCAAAAGAGTTGTTGCAGCGGGTGCAACTGCTGGAGGTTCTTGCGACGCAGGCGCTCGAGTTCGAATATGATGCGTTTACGGAGGTTCATAGGAATATTTTTAAAACAATTATCGTCAATTTGGACGTCAATTATTGACAATTTCTTTTATTTAACAAAAATACGGGCTACGCCCTACAAAAATATATAAAAATCATGAATATTTTTTGTTTTTGCTCAAATGAATGCAGCGTATTGCATTGGTGAGCAAAACAAAAAGAATAATTATTTACAACAACATAAACAACTACATTTTCAACAACATTCCGCTCGAATCAACTTCCTCGAGCGGCAAGGGATCTATTCTTTCTTTTCAAGTTTGAAATCTTGGCGCATTGAGTAGTAGGATGACCAAGAATCTTGGTCTTCTACCTTCATCTTGCCAGATGATATATGCGTTGAGTCTGAGGCATATACACCTGTAGTATCATGCACAATCACCTCTATACAATCACCTCCATTAGAAGTAAGACTATGAATAGCATGATAATGCCCATCGGCATTGGTATAGACCGTATCAGGGCAATCCCACTCCTGGTCAAAAGTGCGAACAACCACTTGCATATTTTCCAACATATTGCCATTTTCGTCGTAGACATATCCTTCTACATCGTACTCTGCGTATGGGCAACCATAGCAAGCAGTCAAGACAAAAGCTACACTGGAGAGCGAAAAGAGGCGGATGAACTTCTGCAAGAGGCCATTGTACTTTTGGCGAAGATCTTTGAGTTTCATACCTTATTTATTTTAAAGAGGCTACAAAGTTAGTATATTTTTTTAAATTGTGCAAGTATGTTGCATTTTTTCAGGAGAAATAATGGATTACTTCTTCTTGAGAGTAATGTAGATATTGTCAATTGCAAAGGCATCATACCATTCATCATCCTCTACCACTTCCATGCGGCGATTGGAAACGTGCACCGTATCTGACTGATACTCGCCCTTCGGATCATTTACAATCAATTCCAAGCAATCTCCAGACGAACTATGGGTTGCATAATCGTCATGAAACTCACCCTCTGCGTTGGTATAGACAGTATCCGTTCGTTCGAAGTCGCTATAACTCTTGATAATCACCTGTACACCTTCTAATCCTTGCCATTCATCATTTTGTACAACGCCAGCCACGTCGTAGTCCGCGTGAGGTACGCCATACATCACCTTGCATGCTGTGGTAGAAATACCAAAAACACCGGCCAAAATAGCATTCAGCCATTTGATCCATAATTTGTTCATCGTTTTCATATCAACTAGTTTGATTTGGGGGTTTGTTGTTTCTTATTAATTTCTGCTTTGAAAGCGGGGAATAGTGCGGTTATTGTGCGGTTATTGTGCGGTTATTGTGCGTGTATTGTCCGTGAATAGTGCGTGAATAGTGCGTGTATTGTGCGTAATCTACGGCTATTTTTTGGTAAAAGTATATCTCTACACCAACGAAATAGGATTAGCGTAGAGAAGAGGTCCGCCTTAATACAACACGCTTCTTTTCTACAAAGTCAGTAGTAATAATAGGGCCAATCTTCCCTTCATACGCATAATTAAAACCATCTATGACCAAATTATGATTTCCTCGAAAGAAATACGGACACACATATGGTGTGCCTGAAGGTGCCCCACCACTTTCTGTATAAGCAATTGCGTAAATATACAAAGAATCTGCGGTTGCCTCATAATAATACGGATGAAAGCAATCATATTTAACCGACGAAATAGTAAGTTCGCCCTCGTCATCAAAATCGGCAGTCCAATGGTCGCCAACCACACGCCAATGCCCAATAAGAGATTGAGGATTTTCTAGTTGCTCGCAACTAGTGAGTACAAAAGTCATACAAAGTATGAGTAGTCCAAAAATCTTTTTCATATCATTAAAATGTTTAGTGAACGGCCTGCGGCCTACTGTTTAGAGGACGCGGCAGAGCCGCTACTGATTACTTGATTACCTGATTACTTGATTACGTTGTTAAAAACGACAGCCGAAGGCAACGGAAATGAGGCGAGAGCCGTAAAGACCGTTAGTGGCAGCATTGAAAGCCCACGACTGGAAACTACCGAGTTCAGCCTCGAAGAACCAATATTTGCCTCCAATATTGATACCCAAAGCGGTGATATCCAATGCCATACCATGGTTGTTACCACGTATGCCGTTAGACGCTTCGCCATAAAAAGCATATCCCACACCTAATGCCGAGTACAAAGATAGAACTCGTTGGCAGTAGTAAGTGAATCGTACAGACGGCATCAGGGTGAGATGACGAAGGAATTCGTAAGGGCGTATGCTCAGAGGATCATTGTATCCATTATACCACTGGGTACGCAACACCATACTCATGTAATCGACTTCCATGCCCACGGAAATGAGTGGAGTAAGCTGGTACTGATACTCCAAGAAAAAGTGACCAGCACTACGCATTGTCCCTAATTCCACATAGCGATAATCACGCAGGTACTTATCTGCTTCCGGTGCTGGCATGCCTACCACAGCATCCAATGCTGGCTGAGCAGATTGCGGATAGACAGGTACGAACGTCATGCCATACAGCGGTTCGAAACTATAGTTGGACGCTAGAAACGCATCGCCCCAACCCAATCGCAAGGAATGGCGACCATGAACGAAATCGCTATTGGTATTCTCTGCCGCAAGCGGAAGAGAGATATTCAAGAGGGCAAAGAGTACAATATATATATAAGGTCTTTTCATCATTGCGCTATTTATTGGGTTGGACATAATAAGTTGCTAAGGAGAAATTACTAATCAACTTCATTGGCTCAGCCGTTACCACAATCGTATCACCTACTGCACAATCAGAGAGCAATGGATGATTCAATCGGATAAGATAAGTCGCACCATTGTCCGTTAGAAAGTAGTCATTATTCACACTGCGTATTGCACAATGCAACCGACCATCGAACTCCTTCAGTTCAAGCACACCACGAAACGCGTGCGTGCCAGGAACGATTGGCACCTCGTTCATTGGATTATCGGGCGGAGTGATGGTATCTTTCAACACATTATCTTTCTCCTTATGGGTCAGTCCGCTGGTAACTCCCGCTACATACAGTGGCTTATCTGAAGGTATAGGTGATGAAGCTTGTGGATTGTCCCCCACATCACACCCAGCGCAAAGTAATGCAATGAACGAAACTTGCGCAAAACGGAAGATATTTTTGAATATTCTACTCATAGTAACATATATTTTCAAAATCTGGTGCAAAGGTACTGATTTTCTTGGAAATACGCAATAGCGCAAGAAATTATTCTTCTTTGACTAATTGGAAATCAACTTCTAACCAATCATCATCATTATCATCGGTCAATACAATTACTACATTATCTGATGGCTCATATCCTTCTGCTCTAGCAGCTACATTATACTTACCAAAATGCACATGCGCGAATTCATAATAGCCAACGCTATCTGTGAGCACCATACTGGGTCCTACAGGCTCAAAATCACGAGGAGCTATGCGCTCAGCAGAAGTGTAACGAGAGAGATATACCTCACAACCTGCGATTGGCTCGCCAGTAGTTGCATCCGTAACAATACCTGTTACCGCCCCTTTTTGAGCCAAATCAGGTACTGGCTCGCACGATTGAGCGATAACAGCCATAATAGCAATAGCAAATACATACATTAACTTTTTCATTTTTCAAACAAATTTAATCGTTAAACATAAGATGATTTGGGTTTCGAAATCCGCTGCAAAGGTACTGCTTTTTTTTGATATAACCAAAAAATAAACTGATGCAGCCTAGTATGCAGGTGTTTTGTATGTCGCTGATTATATGCGATTTATAATTTCTGCAAAAATAAAAACTGATGCAGGTATCAAAAAGTGCTTGCAAGAGTCAAAAAAATGTTGTACATTTGCACTCGCGTTCGGCAATTGAAGCGCAAAAGAAACAAAGATATGAAAACGAACAAAATTATAGTATTTCTCCTCTTGATCATGTGCTGCGCGTGCTCAAAGGAAGCTATCATCGAGAGCGGGGAACTGAAAGAGGCCATAGCGCAGGTATGGCAGAATGCCGATTCGGCACAATCTGTATTGCGTCAGATAGATATCCAAACACTCAGCCGCTACGATGAGCAGCGCTATCGTTTGACCGAAGCCCACCTGATGCTCAAGCGCGAGCTACGTCTGCCGCAGCACACCGACCTCGATGCACTAGCCCTGTTCTTTGAAGACTGCGGCGACGAGCCTTCTGCCGGCGAAGCATACTACATCCAAGGCGCCTACCTCAACTGGCGAGGCGAGAACACCCGCGCTATGCAATACCTCAAGAAAGCCGAAACACATGCCACATCCGCCATCATACGCGGTATGACCTACTACAAGATGGGACGCATCAGCGAAGATGAGCAACTATACGACATCGCCCTCGACAACTACCACAAAGCCCTACCCCACCTAGAGGAGGCAGGACTGCCCCTATACTTAGCCTCGGTCTATCGCGAGATAGGCAGAAACAGCCCCGTTGCCCTTAGCGACACTTTCTTTCTCCAGTCATTAGCCGCAGCGGAGCAGTACGGCGACACCAACCTCTATCTCGACATCCGCTACGCCCAACTCAGCACCCAACAGACATCTACCCCCGAACTGGCACAGATATGCCAATACCTTTGCCATAAAGCGGGGCAGAAACGTTATGCCTACGACCTAGTGAAATACTACATCCGCAACCATGCAGCGGACTCCGCTCGCATCTATCTAGACCTCTTGGCAGCCGACACCACGGCACAGATATGGAGCGAGCAGCAATACACGCTGTGGGAGAGTCAGTATCTACACCTGAAAGGACGCAACCGCGAGGCCTACGAGTCGTTATACACGCTCTACAACGAGCATTTCAGCAAGACCGAGAGCACCAGCCGAGCCAGCGCCTTCGTCGCAGCACAACACTACGACAACGAGGTGGAGCACGCCAAGAACCTACAACTGCAGCTCGATAAGCAACGATTGCATATCATCCTAGCTATCGTGCTGATTGCCATCCTGAGTGCCAGCATCGTGCTTATCCTATATATATCGCGTCAAAGAGCCAAATACCTAGTCGAGCAGACCCGCTCCGAGCAACAGATAGCCGACCTGCAAAAAGAGCTCATCATCCGACGCGAATCGCTCAAACGCGTGATGAACCAGCGTATCGAGCTCAGCAAGAGCATGCAAGAGGCGCTGCTAGGCAGCAAGAAAGAGGAAGCTATTCCGCAATGGGCCAAAGGATTTATCGAGCTCAATATCTTCTCCACCGAAGCGCAATGGCAGCATTTCCTAGAAGAGTTCAAAGACTGCTATGGCCATATTCTAACCGACCTACAAGAGCAGTACCCACGTCTGACCAACACCGACATCCAAGTCATAGCCCTTTACATCCTAGGCATGGACAACTCGGACATCTGCCTACTGCTTGGCCTCACCCAACGCACCGTCTGGAGCCGCCGCCAACGCATCAAAGCCCGCATAGGAATGGGCGAGAAAGAGTCGCTAGACGCATGGATAGAGAGTATTGTTGGGTAATGGATAATGGATAAGGAGCCAATAGCGAAGCGCCCAATACCCAATAGCGCAGCGTCCTATATCCAATAAAATATTACATTATTACATTATTACATAAAAAAAAGAGTCGAACGTTGTTCGGCTCTTTTTGGGTATATATACTTGCCCGACGGGCAAGGTAATTATTTCGCGTAGCTAACTGCGCGGGTTTCGCGGATGACCGTGATACGGATTTGACCAGGATAAGTCATCTCATCTTGGATACGCTTAGCGATATCGAATGAGAGGAGCTCTGTCTCCTTGTCGCTAAGTTTGTCCGCACCCACAATGACGCGAAGTTCGCGACCTGCTTGAAGCGCGTAGGTCTTGGTAACACCAGGATAAGACATAGCGATATTCTCAAGATCGTTGAGACGTTTCACATATGCCTCTACAATCTCGCGACGAGCACCAGGACGTGCACCAGAGATAGCGTCACATGCTTGCACGATAGGGGCAAGGATAGTCTCCATCTCCATCTCTTCGTGGTGGGCACCCACCGCATTGCAGATATCAGGTTTCTCGCCATACTTCTCGCAAAGCTTCATACCCAACTGTGCGTGTGGCATTTCCATATCTTCATCGCTTACCTTACCTATATCGTGAAGCAATCCTGCGCGACGTGCTTTCTTGACATTCAATCCCAATTCAGCAGCCATTGCCGCACACAAATTGGCTGTTTCGCGAGCATGCATAAGGAGGTTTTGTCCGTAACTTGAACGGTATTTCATCTTACCAACTAGGCGTACAAGTTCTGGATGCAAACCATGGATACCAAGATCAATGGTGGTACGTTTACCTGTCTCAATGATTTCCTCTTCGACTTGCTTGGTGACCTTAGCAACAACTTCTTCGATACGTGCAGGGTGGATACGTCCGTCTTGCACAAGTTGGTGGAGCGACAAGCGTGCAATCTCACGACGCATAGGATCAAAAGCAGAAAGTGTGATTGCCTCTGGAGTATCATCCACTACGATCTCCACGCCAGTTGCAGCCTCAAGGGCACGAATATTACGCCCCTCACGACCGATGATACGTCCCTTAACCTCGTCATTATCAATATGAAAAACCGAAACGGCATTCTCGACAGTAGCTTCGGAAGCAATGCGTTGGATGGATTGGATAATAATTTTCTTAGCTTCTTTACTTGCAGTAAGACGTGCCTCATCCATCGTATCGTTGATATATGCCATAGCAGCCGTTTTGGCCTCATCTTTAAGAGCATCAACAAGTTGCTTCTTAGCCTCTTCAGCAGAAAGACCAGAGATCTGCTCAAGTTGTTGCTCGGCTTTTTGCTGGAGACGATCAATCTCTTGCGTTTTGTGCTCGAGCGCTTTTTGCTGATTTTCGAGGTTTTGTCGTTGCGTATTCAGTTCGTTTTGAGCACGCTGTACGTCACCCTGCTTTTGGTTGAGTTGTTGCTCACGTTGTTGTTGGCGTTGCTCTTGCTGGTGCAGTTTTTGCTCTGCTTGACGCACTTGATTTTCATGCTCAAGTTTGAGCGCAATGAATTTCTCCTTTGCTTCAACGATTTTGTTTTTCTTAATTACTTCGGCCTCTTCTTCCGCCTTGCGGAGAATGCCAGATGCATGATAGCGGAAAAGTATATAACAGATACCTGCGCCTAAAATTAAAGCTAGTACCGCTACAACTACTATAATCATCATATTCATAGAATTAATCTTTAAAATTGTTATTTAATATGTTGTAAAATTATTTGATTCAGTTCTTGTATTTTTTCATCAATCGGTTGCAAACGATTAGCATACTCATCCGCGCACAAATTAACTGCCATATCCAAGGCCACGTAGACCCAAATCTGCTCTGCCGAACGATTAGGAGCAATGCGTTGGTAGTATTTGTAACGTTGGTTGATTTTCTCTGCGGCCTTGCGATATAAATGCTCTTTACTCATCGGCACATTAAGCGATATATTATGCGCATCAAGCTGCAGAGTAATATGTTGTTTGCGTTCTTCGGTCATTGTTTAAGCACCTCTAATACCTTATCTATCTGCGAGATAATGGATGTGAGTCGTTGTTTTGCCTTTTGACGTTCTTCCTCGTTGCGTTCATCATCGGTGATCAACGCATGCGCTGCTTGCAGGCGATTGTACTCTTGTTTGAGTTGCTGTAGGTCGGCATGGGATTGTAGGATCTCCTCACGTTGGCGAATATTCTCCTCTTTGAGCAAACGCATTTGCTCCTGCAATTCATTGTATTGAGAGAGGAGCAGATGAAGATTTTGTTCTAGAGAAGTAAGAGAGTCCACGCCAACAGTTATAGATTAGAAACTATATCCTACACCCAAACCAAGAATGCTCTTGAACTGTACACGCTCTGCCAGGACACCATCCTTGTCAGCGATTTTCACGCCATTGTAGTATTTGAGTGATGTAGAAAGTGTTACATTGAGGCACTTGAGGAATTGGTAAGAGATAGCAGTATCCCAATCTACGTCAAAGTTACCAAAACGGCGGTTGTTGTCACGGTAGCCAATGAAGTCACCATTAGTATCGAACATTTCTGTCTTATCCCAAGCATATGGGGTAAAGAGACCAAGAGTAGTAATAATCTTCAAATCCTTATAGGTATAGTTGATCGCACCCTTGAAACTAAGACCAAGTTCTGCTTTTGCATTTTTGTAAATCTTATCATAGGTACCATCAGCATTTGCCTCTTTGCTATACACCCAAGTCGCATATTTCTCTTGCATAGCTTGGCGCAAGCCACCATTCTCAAGCGCATACATATCTGCATATTTTGCATTCATTGCATCACCAACAACAGCAGTAGTAATCTTACCCGCTACAGGAGAAAGATAAAGCGAGAAAATGGAATTTGGTTTCCAGTCAATACCGACAGAAATATCTGTGTATGAAGGAGAAAGGAATTTAGAAATAATTGGATCCACGGCTTCTGTACCGTCGTATGCACGACCAAAAGCCATCTGACTCTTGAAACCAGCCGCAGCAGTAAGATACCAAGCCTTATGGAACTGCCAACCGAACTTAGTAGAAAAATCTATCACATCGCTTGATTTTTGGAAAGCATCATTCTTTTGATCAATATATGAAAGTCCGTACTCAAGGTTGAGGTTAGTTTCCCAAGAGAGATTATTCTCATTGTACAAGAGGCGCACTTTACCAAAAGCCACACCATTCACGTTGTTGTTACCACCTGCGGCCCAGTTAACAAGACCAGTAGCACTTGCATTGAGTCCTACGACACCTGTACATGACCAAGGAGAAGGTTTTTGCTCCGTCTCTTGCGCAAAGACCATAGTTGCGAGGCAAAGCGAGAAAATAGAAAGTAGATATTTTTTCATGTAATTTGATTTATTTTATTAAATATTAATATTGTGCAGCATCATATACCTGATCTGCCATTTCTGATCCAGCTAATCTTTCGATTATACAAAACGCAAAATCACTACTCAATCCAGGACCTTTAGCCGTGATAACATTCTTGGATTCTACCACAAGTCCTCCAACATGACTTTCGCCAAGATGATGTTCAAACCCTGGATAGCAAGTAGCTTGTTTTCCTTGCAAAATACCCAATTGTCCAAGTACTGCAGGTGCTGCGCAAATAGCAGCAATAGGTTGGTCTTGCTCATTATGCTTGAGCAATAATTCGCATAATGGTTTACGTTCTATCAAATTGGTTGCTCCTCCTGGGAGAATAAGCATTTCAGCGTCCATAAAGTCCACATCCTGAAAGAGTTTATCTGCTTTTACGGAAATATTGTGTGCACCTAAGACCATTTCAACACCTGTTACCGACACGGTTGTCAATGCGATATTGGCACGTCTTAATAAGTCGATTGTTGTGATGGCTTCGATCTCCTCGAAACCGTTGTCTAAGAAGATGTAGTTCATACTTGTTTTCTTTTAATTGAGATTGAATATATAAGTGATTGTACCTATTTGAGGTGTATCTCCTTTTGTAAATTTAGCTTTCATAGCAGCCTGAACTGCCAAGCGCCTTGTTGTAAGATCTGAAATAGAACCATCTATGGCCTGTGCATTGGTCACATTTCCTGCCTGATCTACCCATATTCTAACAACGACATCACCATCTTGTTTAAAATCGGACGATGGCTTTGGCAGGTACTTCACACTTCTACCAGGAACGTAGGCATTCCAATCTTTGTCATTGACAACGACTTTGCCATCTTCTTTTCCAACAGGATTAGCCCCCATACCCATACCGCTACCGGCAGACGCAACATCTCCATTTGCACCTTCCAAAGTACCTGCTTGACCAAACAACGCTGCCATCTGATTTGCCTTTTCAATAGCCTCTTGCTCCTTAGCCTTCTGCTCTGCAAGAGCTTTCGCACGAGCTATACTATCTGCACGAGCTTGCTCCGCTTTACGATTGCGTATCTGCACTTCTTCATTTGCTTTATCCTTTGTTTCTTCTCTAGTCTGCTTTGATAATGCAAGCGACTCCTCATCTTCTTGCACTATCCACTCATTGTCAGACGCACGAGTAGGCAAAGCAGGTGCGGGGATTTGTTCCATTTGTGTCACCTCATCCGTATAACTAACATCCTGTATGCCTCCA
The DNA here is from genome assembly GCA_017556705.1 of Paludibacteraceae bacterium. Taxonomy (GTDB): domain Bacteria; phylum Bacteroidota; class Bacteroidia; order Bacteroidales; family Paludibacteraceae; genus Colicola. Next base: position 11,583 of record JAFYMG010000011.1, read on the forward strand.
CCTTCACTTGCATCTCCAAAAGCGAGCACTATACCCTCATCTTCTTCCCATACTGGAGCCTTTACGCGAAGGAACCACAACAACAAGAAGATCAAGCACATAGATAACAACGTGCAAAGAAAAGCTATAATATGTGATCGTGACGTCTTGCTCACCTCTTCGTAGCGATTACTATTTTCATCTTATGTTGATTCGCAATATCCAACACATGAACCACGTTGCGATATGGTATATCTTGGTCTGCATGCAATGCCACATACATGGCGCTATCTTGCTGCTGAATCGTAGTAAGATACGCCTCCAAATCTTCTGCTGCAATAGTCACAGGAGTTTGTCTGCCGAGCGCTACATAGTAGTTACCCAGATTATCTATACTAACCTTCGCCACCACTTGCTTTGTTGCAGTTTTTGCACGAGATGTGGGTAGATTAATTTTTATATCATTGGGCGACGACATAGTACTTGCCATTACAAAGAACAGCAACAACAGAAAGATAAGGTCTGTCATTGATGACATTGCAAACATCGCCTCCACCCTATTTCGTCTTTTTAAAGCCATAAATTATCAATTGTTAATATTAATTGTCAACTATTTATGCAGGCTCATTAAGGAGATCCATAAACTCCATTGTACGAGACTCAAGCTGACGAACTACGCGATCAATACGAGAAACCAAGAGGTTGTAAGCAAACATGGCTAAAATACCCACAATCAAACCACCTACAGTAGTCACCATAGCTTGGTACATACCATCAGAAAGAGCAGCTATCTCAATCACACCACTTGCATTTTGCGCCATATTGAAGAATGTTTGGATCATACCCAACACCGTTCCCAAGAAACCCAACATAGGGGCACCTGCGGCAATAGTAGCAATCAACACCAAGCCTTTCTCCAGCTTACTAACTTCCAGATTACCAACATTTTCAATGGCCACCTGCACATCTTGCATCGGACGCCCTATACGAGTAATACCCTTCTCAATCATATGCGCAGAAGGAGTATCTTCTTTATGGCAAAGCTTAATCGCCGAATCAATCTTACCTTCTTTGATATAATCACGAATACGATTCATAAAGGTCTTATCTTCCTTAGTAGCTTTGATTATAACTACCAAGCGCTCAATAAACAAGTAGATAGCAAATGCCAACATGACCGCCAGCACAATCATTATCCATCCACCAGATTTTGCCATCTCGAATACGCGGATTGAGTTCTCCGTTACTGTTTCTGCAACTGTATCAGCCACCGCGACAGGCACTGCTTGCTGCGCAGCCGTTAACATTGGATCAATTTGATTTTGAATTTGAAAGAGCATATTTGTATTGTTTTATAGTTTCTTCTATTCCTAAATATAATGCATCTGCAATAAGCGCATGTCCTATACTCACCTCATCTAGCCATGGAAATGCTTTTGCAAAAGCACTGAGATTCTTAAGGTTAAGATCATGACCCGCATTTAACCCAAGTCCTAAATCACGAGCCTTTTCTGCCGCAGCACGATATGCCTCAATAGCCATTTCTGGATTCTCCTCATACATGTTAGCATAAGGTCCCGTATACAATTCCACGCGATCAGCACCCGCCTTGGCGGCATATTCTACCATCACAGGATCTGCATCCACGAATACAGAAACACGAATACCTGCATTCTTAAATCGCTGAACAATAGCCGTCAACTTTGCCAAGTGCGCCTTAGTATCCCAACCATGATTGCTCGTAAGCTGATCATGAGCATCTGGAACCAACGTCACCTGAGTAGGTTTTACATCCAATACCAAATCCATAAACGCAGGTTCTGGATTTCCCTCTATATTAAATTCAGTAACAACCAACGACTTGAGTGCATACACATCTGAACGACGAATATGCCTCTCATCGGGACGAGGATGCACTGTAATCCCCTCTGCACCAAAGCTTTCGCAATCAAACGCAAACTTCTCTACATCAGGCATATTACCTCCACGTGCGTTGCGCAGAGTCGCTACCTTATTTATATTTACACTTAATCGAGTCATAATCGCTGCAAAGGTACAAAAAAAATGCGACATATGCAAGAAAAACACATAGAAAAACATAAAAAAAGCCTAGATCACTACGAACTAGGCTATCCAAATACTTTAATATTTCTTAATTATCACTCGGCTCAAATAGCGATTGCATCTCATCAAAACGACGAACTGCATCCGAACCGTACTTCCACATATGCAAACGTATTTTAGACATAGGTTTATCTTCTCCTAATTTTGTTTTCGAATAGAATTTATCTGCGTAACAAATCAACTTTTCCTCCAATGTACGAGGTGTATAATCTTGCAAAGGAATAGGCAATTGCTCACGCATAATCTGCTCAACATCAATACCTGTTCCCGTATGGCGTTCTGCTACCGAAGCATGCTTTGGCAATCCCTCTTGACGAAGGAGTTCTGCACCCAAATAACCATGCTCAATATATGCATGTGTTCCCAAGCAATGAATACGCGGAGCATCACAAAAAACTATACCAATGTCATGCAACATAGCTGCTTCCTCTACAAAAACGGGATCAATCTCTCCCGATTCCACCCATTCTGGATGTGCTGCAAGAATAGCCAAAGCACGATCTGCCACCTGACGAGAATGCGTCAAGAGGATTTGTTGCAATTCTGTATTACCAGAACAGTATTTTTCTATTATCGCTTTATAATCTATCACTTGTCAACTGTAAATTGTTAATTGTCAACTATCACTTTCCCCAATTTAATTTATCTTTAAGAGACTGCATAAAAGTTTGACCATTAATACGAACCAATTTGATCGTACGCTGCGAACGTTCAACATGCAGTTGTATCTCTTGACTCAACACCTGGCTACGTCCATCCACACTGAGTAAGAAATTTCCATTTCGACTCGAAATCTTAACATCTATCTTACTATCATCCAGTACCACCAATGGGCGAATATTCAAACTATGTGTTGCTACTGGTGTAAGAATAATCGCATGCACATGAGGATCCAGCAAAGGGCCACCCACACTAAGATTATAAGCCGTTGATCCCGTAGGAGTTGCTATCAACAAGCCGTCTGCCTTGTAATTATGAAGAAACTCACCATTGAGTGTCACATCCACCGTGATCATACTACTCAAACCTGATTTCAATACAGCTACCTCATTGAGTGCGTATGGAGAAACAATTTTATTATCATACTGACATGACACCTCTAACATACGACGTTTCTCAATGGTATAATTATTCGTAATCAACTGATCAAGCACAGCATCAATATCGTCAGTCTGTACTTCTGCCAAATAACCAAGGTGACCACAGTTAATACCAAGAATAGGTATATCTAGATGACCAACCAAAGAAGCAGTAGTCAAAAACGTACCATCACCACCTACAGACAGGGCAAAATCTATCGTTTCACCTGTCTGCAACATATAATCCTCCACAGAAGGAAACTCTCGATTAAACGCTTCATGACGAAGTTCTTGTGAAAGAACTATATCTACACCACGGAGTTGGAGAAACTCAACAATATGTTTCACTTCGCGAATAGTTTCCGAACGAAGGGTATTTCCAAAAATTGCAATTACCATATTTGTGTTTAGTGTTTAGAGTTTAGTGTTTAGAGGTACGAATACCATTGAGAAGAGCAGCAGCATTCATGCGTTTCTTTCCTGGCAATTGAAGTTCCAGAATATCCACATAGCCATCTGCACAAGCAACAATGATATGTCCCTTTTGCTCTGCATGTTGTGCTATGGCCACCTTATATACTTTAGCTCCTTTGAGCAATTCCGCTAATGGATGGGCCGTTGGCATCTCACTGATCCACGCTGCTGGATATGGACTCAAACCACGCACATGATTACAAATCTGCTCAGCAGTTCGTGAAAAATCAATCGCACAGGTATCCTTAAATATCTTCGGAGCAGGACGCAATTCAATAGAATTATCTTGCGGAATAGTTGGAAGCGGAGTACCATGAGCATCACATTCAATAATAGCATCCACTGTGCGTGTAACCAAACTAGCTCCCATTGTCATTAGTCGATCATGCACCGAGCCAACATTCTCATCATCAGCAATCGCAATACGTTCTTGAAGAATGATATTACCTGTATCTATCTCATGTTGGAGCATAAAAGTAGTAGCACCTGTTTCGGTGTCACCATTCATCACTGCCCAGTTGATAGGTGCGGCACCACGATATTGTGGCAGCAGCGAAGCATGCAAATTAAAGGTACCCAAACGTGGCATATTCCATACCACTTCTGGCAGCATACGAAACGCCACAACAATCTGAAGATCAGCACCATAAGAACGTAGTTCCTCTAAGAACATTTCATCTTTTAAACGTTCTGGTTGAAGTAATGGCAACCCCACAGAAAGGGCATATTGTTTAACAGCAGAATATTGCAACTGATGGCCACGTCCAGCAGGCTTATCGGGCATAGTTACCACAGCTACCACGTTATAACCTCCTTCGACCAAGGCGCGCAAACTCTCTACTGCAAAATCGGGCGTGCCCATATAAATGATACGTATTGATTGTTTATCCATAATTATCTAATTTGTCAACTATCAACTATTAACTGTCAACTACCTAAACGTGTGTGAAAATCCCACACTAATCAATTCTTTGAATTGTACTTTTTCTTTTCTATCTGTGACATTCTCAATGGTACCATCATAACGAGGATGTATAAGCAGTTTTGCCGATAGATATCTATTGATGATAAAGTTAGCATCTATTTCTAATTCCGTTTCAATCTGCTTATAATTAGTAAAGAAATAAAAATTGGTCTCTAGTTCTATTTCTCGTAGAGGTTTCCATTTCCATTCAACCCGCAACGAACTACCTACTTCGTTAAGCATCTTTGTACCAGTGTTGATACCAAATTCCGTAACATCTACACGTTCTGGTACTGCAATATTAGCATATACCAACTTGTAAGTTGCAGGTGACAAGTTTATAGATAGACCTTTCATTGGTTTATAGTCTACACCGACACCCATCGTATAACGAATAGGAGTAAGAAAAGTGGTATTTACTTTATTGGAATTCTTCTGAAAACTTGGAAACAAGTTCGTACGAAAATCAGCATACATCGTCACATACCATTTTCTATGCACTTGATATCCCAATTTGCTATACAGTTGAAACACATCATCCGTAGTATTCATTTTATGGATGGTATCACCACTTACTGTACTTACACCCACACGCCATTCTGCATTATTTTGCCAAGATATATTATCCCTTATATAATTCGCATACGCTTTAGCATTCCATAACATAGAAAAAGCATTAACTCCACCCTGATGCCAATTCTCGGTAGCATAGTTTTGTGTTATCTGTAATGACACATTCGCCTGCCGTCTCCATGGCGAACGCATATCACGTACTGCGCGAGCTGCGTTCAATCTATCTTCATCAACATCCTTAACAATCGCACGTTGCACCTCCAAATCACCTATCTCAACCATCTTCAATCGATTGGTATCACCAATTGACACATACAAATCCGCGTGATGATGCATGATGTATCTCCTTGCTTTACGACGAATATTAGCGATTGAGTAGGGAGATTCAAGTAGTGTATCAGATAGCGATGGCATCTGCTCTGGCACATACATCAACGGAATACACAATGGATGCGGATAGGATTTCCAAACAGTATCGCATAGTATAATTGCAGAATCTCCTAGCATAAGCGTATCACGCATACGCAAATCGCGGCTCTGTTGAGCCACAATTTCGAGTAGCATAGCATCATCATCTATTGTCTGCGCAAAAGTTGTTGGTGCTATGCAGATTAGCAAACATACTATGGAATAATAGTATCTACTCCAGGTCACTTCTATAAATTGATTTATAATGATTTTGAGTTTTTTGTTGAGGAGATTGCTTGGCGGATGGAGGGCGCGTAGCGAGCTACGCAACTGACTGAAAACAAGCAAGATACCAACAAAAAGCCAAAAGCATATAAAATGTTAACTCATAATTCTTAATTCAAAATTCTTAATTATCTTTGGTCAATCTTCTTAAATGTTGAATTTATAGAAGTAACCTTAAGGCAAAGCAGGTCGTTTATACGCACGAATAATCAAATATATCCCCCAAATGATAAAAGGCAAAGATAATATTTGTCCCATATTGAGCAAATGATTTGCCTCAAATGCTTCTTGGTCATTCTTGATAAACTCAAGCATAAATCGCGTAAAGAAGATAATCTCGAGGAACACCCCCAAGAGCAATCCTTCACGCTTGTATGCCTTTGCTTTCCAATACATTAACCATGTCACCACAAATGCCACAATGCAATAGAGCATCTCATATATCTGCGTTGGATGACAAGGGATCGTTTGTCCATCACGCACAAAAATAAATCCCCAAGGCAAGTCTGTTGGCTCACCATAAATCTCAGAGTTCATCAGATTACCCAAACGAATCAAAGTAGCAGTAACACAAACACCTACCACTAATCTATCCATAATCCACAACAAAGAAGTATGGAATTTAGGCTCTTTGGAGAAGACCTTCTTATTGAGCAGCCATGCCGCTGTAAGGAGGCCAATAGCGCCGCCATGACTTGAAAGCCCTCCTTCCCATATCCGGAGCAAACGGAAAGGATGCTCAATATACGGATTGCGATAATTGATGGTCCAACCAAAGATTTGTACTGGATCAGTGGAAATATCCATATGCTTGCAATAAGCAGCCATCTCTGGCAAAGTCACATTATGCCATTCATAAAACCAGCAATGCCCCACTCTGGCACCAATAATAAGGCCGATAACCATCCACATAAATAGTTTTTCACTCCAATCTGTAGGGCACCCCTCATTCTTGTAGAGCTTAACTTGAATGAGGTATGCAAGATAGATACCTATTGCCCATAGCAAACCATACCAACGAATTCCACCATCGCCAAAGTGGATGAGTATAGGATCTATGTCCCAAACGATAGCTGATAGCATGTTTCCTAATTCTTAATTCAAAATTCTTAATTATGCTTCAAACTTACCGTGACATTGTTTGTATTTCTTGCCTGATCCACATGGACATGGGTCATTAGGACGAGGTTTCTTCTCCACACGCAGAGGCTCTGGGCGTTGTTGCTCACGCGTATCACGACTCGCAGCAGCCGCTTGACCACTGGCTGCCGCAGCACGGCTAACCGCATCTTTTTGTGTGCGATAGCGAGAGTAGTCCTGACGTTGTTGTGCATGTGCCTGACGTACATCCTCTGGATCACGGTTTGGAATCTGTCCACGGAAGAGAATAGAGATAGTACGACGATTGAATGCATCCAACATCTGACGGAAGATATTGAATGATTCTAACTTATAAATCAATAATGGATCCTTTTGCTCATAACTTGCATTCTGAACAGATTGCTTCAATTCATCCAACTGACGGAGATGGTCTTTCCATTCATCATCAATCACATAGAGTACCATACGCTTCTCAAACTCGCGAATTACCTCGCGGCACTCAGTCTCGTATGCAGCCTTCAAATTAACAGCTATATTATATACCTTCTTGCCATCGGTGATAGGTATCAAGATATTCTCGTACATGGCACCACGCTCCTCAAAGACCTTCTTAATTACAGGATATGCCACCTTTTGCAAGGTTTCCATACGGCGTTTAAAGGTCTCCAATGCAGCCTCGGCCAATTGCTCAGCCAAAGTATTCTCACGACTAGAACGGAAGGTTTCTTCATCAAATGGAAGCTCCATTGCAAAGACTTGCATCACATCCAATTGGAGTGCCTCATAGTCCATCATCTGACGCGCCTCGGCTACAAGAGCATCAGCAGTATCATAAATCATATTGGCGATATCCACGCCTATACGTTCACCCATAAGGGCGTGGTGACGCTTTGCATAGATGACATTACGCTGTTGGTTCATCACATCATCGTATTCGATAAGGCGTTTACGGATACCAAAGTTATTCTCCTCCACCTTCTTCTGAGCGCGCTCAATAGAGTTAGAAATCATATTGTGCTCTATCATTTCACCCTCTTGGAATCCCATTTTATCCATCAAACCTGCCAAACGATCAGAGCCGAACATACGCATAAGGTCATCCTCCATACTGACGTAGAACACACTGCTACCTGGATCACCTTGACGACCAGCACGACCACGGAGCTGACGATCCACACGGCGACTCTCATGACGCTCGGTACCGATAATTGCCAAACCGCCTGCATCTTTCACCTCTTTGGTAAGCTTAATATCCGTACCACGACCTGCCATGTTGGTTGCAATAGTCACTACGCCAGGACGACCCGCCTCAGCAACCACCATAGCCTCATGTTGGTGCAACTTGGCATTGAGGACATTGTGTTTGATCTTTCGAAGAGTCAATAATTTGCTAAGCAACTCACTGATTTCCACCGAAGTAGTACCTACAAGCACTGGGCGGCCAGCCGCTACCAACTCTACAATCTCATCAATAACAGCATTGTATTTCTCGCGTTTAGTCCGATAGATACGATCATTCATATCTTCACGAGCAATAGGGCGATTGGTTGGGATAACGACAACATCTAGTTTGTAGATATTATAGAACTCGCCAGCTTCTGTCTCTGCAGTACCCGTCATACCAGAGAGTTTGTGGTACATACGGAAGTAGTTTTGGAGGGTAATCGTTGCAAATGTTTGTGTAGCAGCTTCTACCTTTACATTCTCTTTGGCCTCTACCGCTTGGTGCAAACCATCGGACCAACGGCGACCATCCATCACACGACCAGTCTGCTCATCGACAATCTTAACTTGGTTATCATCAATAATATAGTCCACATCCTTCTCAAAGAGGGTATATGCCTTGAGCAATTGATGTACGGTATGTACGCGTTCAGACTTAATGCTATAATTAGCGAGTACCTCATCCTTCTTTTGTTGTTTCTCCTCTGCAGGAATATCCATTTTCTCGATATCAGCTACCTCGCTACCTACATCAGGAAGTACGAAGAACTTAGGATCATCTGTGTTACCAGTAAGCGTATCAATACCCTTGTCGGTCAATTCGATGGTCTTATGCTTTTCGTCAATCACGAAATAGAGTTCGTCGGTGGCGATGTGCATATTCTTTTCGTTCTCTTGCATATAGAACTCCTCCGTCTTTTGCAAACGCACTTTCACACCAGGTTCGCTAAGGTATTTGATAAGCGCCTTGCTCTTAGGCATACCTTTGAACGCACGGAACAGTGCCAACTCGCCTGCCTCGCGCTCTTTCTCATCTGCACTACCCATCTTCGCTTTAGCCTCAGCAAGGAGTTTGGTTGTCAGTGTATTTTGTGTGCGAACAAGGAGTTCTACACGGTGCTTATACTCATCAAAGAGTTGATCCTCACCTTTTGGCACAGGACCACTGATAATCAATGGAGTACGTGCATCATCAATCAATACAGAGTCCACCTCATCCACGATTGCATAGTTATGGCCGCGTTGTACTAGATCCATTGGGCTAGTAGCCATATTATCACGGAGGTAGTCAAAACCGAACTCATTGTTGGTACCAAAAGTGACATCGCACGCATATGCACGACGACGCTCATCCGAATTAGGTTTGTGCTTATCAATACAATCCACAGTCAATCCATGGAACATATAAAGAGGGCCCATCCACTCCGAGTCACGTTTAGCAAGATAGTCGTTGACAGTCACTACGTGCACACCTTCGTGAGTCAAAGCATTGAGGAAGACTGGCAAAGTAGCCACGAGGGTTTTACCCTCACCCGTAGCCATCTCGGCGATTGATCCGCGTTGTTCCTTATCATTTTTCACTGCACCATGAAGAACAACACCACCAATGAGCTGTACGTCATAGTGCACCATATCCCATACTACCTCATTGCCACCTGCAGTCCACGAATTGTGATAGATAGCTTTATCGCCATCGATATCCACAAAATCAAAACGTGTATCCGCAGCCAAATCGCGATCCATTTGGGTAGCTGTCACCGTTATAGTTTCATTTTCAGCGAAACGACGAGCAGTACTCTTAACGATGGCAAAAGCGTCTGGCAAAATATCATTAAGTGTCTTGTCATAGATATCAAGCACCTCTTTCTCTAGGTGATCTATCTCGTTATACACTTTCTCACGCTTGTCTATATCAAGAGCCTCAATACTTGCTTTAAGCTCAATGATACGACTCTTGTCAGCAGCCACAGCATCTTGCAAACGTTGCATCAATGCCGCACTACGCGCACGCAACTCATCATCACTCAAAGCATCTATCTCTGCATAGACCGCTTTTATCTTCTCTACATATGGCATCACAGCACGCATATCTTTTTGCGACTTGTTGCCAAACAATTTGGTTATTACTTCAATAAATCCCATATCTTTTAGTTAATAGTTAACAATTAATAATTAATATTTTTGTTAATTATACAAATTAGCGTGCAAAGTTACAAAAAAAAATAGACATACGCAAAAGAATTTGTAGAAAGTTTATTTTCGAAGCCTTTTTAAACAAAATAAAAAAAGGTAGAATGATTGTCTGCTTCGAAACCACTTCGTTACCATCCGGATGATGACGGTAGATGCAATAACAAAAAAAAGAGAGTGCCCATATGAGCACTCTCCAAAGAGTTAAAACTTTCGTATTGATTATTTGATTACTTTACCCTCAGCATTGTACTTCACACCATTGAATAAAATGTGGAGGTAACCATTTTCAATAAATTTGCTATCTGTAGATTCAACAACCACATTATCTACTGCCGCACCAGGATTTAACTCCACATACTCAGCATACATATTGTCTATATAGAATGTACCTACACCTGAAAGCAAATTGCTACCACCTACAAGACGCAAACCCATCATTTGGTAATCTACACCTGCTGGTAATGCTGCAAGATCTACCTCACAATAGCGCCAACCTGCATAATCAAGATCACAAACTTTCACAAACTGATTGTCACCATCCACACCAAAATGTACTTGTAAAGTGTTGAACGAATAATCAGAGAACACATACATACCCAACTTGGATTCACTATTGCTAACAACCAAAGTAGGATCAGTTACTTTGAAACGCGCCTCTCCACCCATAGCCGCAAACTCATATGAGCATTGGTTAGAAGCAGAACCCGCATATTTCTTATTCTTATAAGCCATTGTGTTTACAGCAACCACATCGGTAGAGTTTTCTTTATCACCTTCAAAGAACTTAGTTTCCATATCGTGTACCAAAGGCAAACTAGGTTCTACCTCTTCACCTGTACGGAAAGCTACATAAATCGTTTCATTAAGCATAATACCCTCTTTGTCCTTTAGATTAGGATAAAGCACAAGAGTATAATCCGTGTTTGGTTCTAATGCCTTTGTCAACTCAAATGCCGCATAACCATATGGTTCTGGAGCTACATCGTACTTAAACGAACGAGTATTAACAGTCAGTTTATTACCCGCTGCATCAAGCACTGCCACATTGCTACGTACAGATGACTGTACAACACTTGCATCAAACACAGCTATGAATGATGGAGAAAGTGGCACATTAGTCGCACCATCAGTTGGATAAGTTTGCACCACGCTCAACGAACCACGATTGCTAGTAGTAAATTTGAATGAGAATGGTTCCTTAAGATGGTTTTCATAAGTAACATCTGGATGGCAAGCACCAGTACCCAACGTAACGGTGTACTCTACACCTGGCTCAAAGCGTTTTGCTGGTTTAAAGCGCAATGTATGGTTATCATCCTCAAAACTAATTGTTCCCTCTACCGCAGGAGAAATCTCCAACGCAGCTGCTGTTGCCTCTATATCCATATCCCAGTTAAAGGTAATAGTTACCTCCGTAGATACCAGCACCTCTTCACCTTCAGCTACTTTTGGACTATAATCAATTACCTCAGGAGGCGTTTGACGAGCCATAGACATAGCAAAAATACCGTAAGATATCTCGTTTTGCTTTACTTCGAGCGTTTGCTCTTGTGGGTAATAACCCTCTGGTTTAGCTTTCACCGTATAAGTACCAGGTTGAAGATTCCAGAAATAGTATACACCATTATACAAAGTATCGGTAACATAGGTTTTCAAAAGTTGGTCATTTTGCCAAAGTTCTACCAGACCACGGAGGATAGGACGATACTCATCGCGTGTGCCCTTACGAGCCTTGTAGTTAGGGAACTCTTGTTTGAGATATACATCATGGATACGACCGCCAATAGCACCATCTTTCAATTGACCACCGCAGAAGTAGTCAATAAAAGTCTTTGCAAATTGGAAAGACTCTTGACGCTTGTAGTCAATATTCATAAGACGATATGTTTCAGGCAAATAGTCATGCATCATACCCTCTGAAATGGTACCAGGTACTTTCAAGTTACGCATCACACCGTAACCATTGCTCCAACCCATGATGGTGCGAGCAAAGGTCTTATCACCTGCAATATTTGGCTCACGTGACCAGCAACTCACTTGATTAGAATATTGATTTTTACCCATCAAGGTGGTGATAGCACGTGCCTCGTTACATACCCATTCTGGCACTTTCTCTGGATAGCCATTCAAACCATAAGGGTCACCTGGGGTAATACCGGAGTGCAAATGCAAAATATAGTTAGATGGATTACCCGCGTTAGAGTGAATAGAAAGCATAAAGTCTGCATTCCAATTGCTAGCCTCTGCTGAAATAGCCGATAAACTACGGTCATCATCCTCTGTATTTGCAATACGAGACATCTTTGTTTGGAAGCCAAGGTCACGCAAGATAGTATCCAAGCGCAAACCTTTATCCAAGTTGGAAACACTTTCCCAGAAACTTTGTTCACGAGTATATTGACCCGACTCATTCAAATTACTATTGCCTACATCCTTAAAGATAGGATATAAATACATCAAACGGTCATCTGATCCATAGCCACCGTGACCAGGATTGATATAAATCTTATAATCAGCAGGATTAGTAGAAGCTGCACGCTTTGCTTGACGTTGCATATTGTGAAGCAAAGTAGCATCAACTTGTTGCACAAGGCGAGGTAACGCTTTGCGAATAGGCTCTTCGGTTAGATTGAGTTGAAGCAAATGAATATCACCATCTTCGGTATTGTACACAATACGACCTGACTTAGCATCCGCATTAGGATACATACCCATACCCTCTGGGTCGGTCAAGCGCTCTACTATAGCACCATCCACAGAAGCGATCATAATAGAAGACTCAATATTGAAATAACCATCGTGGTTATCATCCATACCTACTACATAATCATTGCCATACCATACTGGTGCGTCAAAATCTTGACCCAGATTAATAATCTCGTTGCCGTTAAGATCGCAAATAGCGGTACCATACTTGGTATTAAAAAGAATCATCTCTTGATTTGGAGACAATGACACCCAAATATAGTTAACATCACCATGAGGCTTCAAAACCACCTTTTCGCCATTGCGATAGAGATTAAGATCCAAGTTCTCATTATCTACGCGGAGCGCAGCATCTTCTGCAGGAACAAAATAATCTGCTCGTCCATGCGAAAGATAAACTACTGTCTCTGCATCTGTAAAGCGAGGGAAGAAACCGTCGCCTAGACGTGTGTCACTCAACACACGAATATCTGCACTAAGTGAAATACTCACGCAGACCAACGCTACAAAAGTAAAAAGTTTTTTCATAAAAGTATTATTTTATTGTTCAAAATTGTTCAATGTGGTTCAATATTGTTTAGCGTTTTGTGCCAAAGATAGTATAGATGTTTTCATTGTGGCGGATAAACAACTGACCATTTTCGATAAACTTGATAGTTTGAGTTGTAGTAGTAATATCTTCAATACCGGTACCAGTCTGATTACCATATATTTGGAAGATACCAGGCAATGTCACATAGTGTTCGCCTGCCTCGGTCTTGGAATCAAGGAACATCTTGACCAATTCGAAGTGCAAAGGATAGACTGCTACGTCTGTACCAAAGTATTGCTCTACAGGTACATCCAGCACAAACTCGCCAACACCATTAGGTTCGATAATGATATTCACACCTTGAAGCGCATTGTTGGCGCGTATGGTAGCATACACCTTGCTAAACTTAGCATCAGTAGTTATAGGAATACGGATGGTGTCAGGGCGTGAGTAGATAGGAGCTTCGCGTCCGAATTGCACATATGGACTACGCGTGCTCTTGTAGGTAAAGAGCAAGTTGACTGGAGCAGCAGCATCTTCTGGCACAGACCAAGTCGGTTTGAAACCAGATGAGCTCTTGAGAGTCCAATTATCGGTAATACGGAAGTCATCCCAAAGCATCTCACCAGCAGTAGGAATCTCTACATTCACTAAGATTGTATCACGGAAATCGCCCAATTCACCAACTACTAGAGTAGAACCATTGGCAACACCAATTACATTACCCGAATCGTCCACCGTAGCAATCTCAGGTTTCAGCGATGTCCATGACAATGCGGCTGGCAAGAGGTCAATAATAGCATTGCCTACGGTACCTTGCACCTCTATCTCGTAGGGGTGAGTAGCATCGCAAAGCACTGAGTCTAAGCGAATAGCGATAGGCGCAGAAGTCATTAGGCGAACCTCCAATTGGGTAGCAATATCGCCAAGATGCGCGTGTAATGTGCCACCTTTATCACCAGAAGCCAAGAAACGTCCGTCCTCCAAAATCTCGCCCAACTCAGGTGCGCATGACAAAGTAACGCCTTGTACATCGGTATCTATCAACACGCCATACTTATTGTAACCCAAGAACTTAGGCAATGCCACGCCATAACGTGGGAGAGCATAGATAGGTTGGTAAGGAGCAATGGAAGCGATGATGTTGTCGACCTCTGGCACATTGGCTACAGCAAACATACCATTGCCGCATGCACGCTCATAACCGTCCGAACCATTGTTCATTGCACCCAATGAGCGTACATAGATGCAGGAGCTACCGCCACCATCCCAGTTAACTGCATTGTATGCACCGTAGTGCTGAAGCATCTCACCTAGCACCTTCGTATTACAACCTGCACTTACGCCACGACCATCCACTACCAGCATATATACAGTATCTCGTGTGTAGGAGGTACCGAAACCTGTACGTGGATGAAGTTCGTTCCAAAATCCATCTTGCACTATTACACCATTGTGCAATATTTGATTATAATTGTCTGAACCAATAGCTTGAGCAATATTTACCAATTCGCCATCGAACTTAATCTCAAAGTCCAGGGTCAATTCGTCACCCTCTTTGAGTTTATTGAGCTCGTCCGCCATCGTGCCATGACCAGAAAGAACGGCATATTCAGCCGACAAAGGCATCGAACCTACTAGTTGCTCTACCTTCACTACTTTGGCTTTCATCACGCCAGTAGTATTCCACTCTTCGCCCTCCAGCAACTGGATTTGCACCTCTGTACCATAAGCATTGGTAGCAGTAGTAGCACCATTGTGGTGGTTATAGAGCACCAATTCGTTTTCAAGACGATTATAGTTAGCGTGCGCGATATTCAAAGTAGTATCCGCCAACACGAGCTTCATAGAAATAGAGTGCTGTACGGCAGTGATACCTCTACCATCCGCATCAATCGCACCCAAGCGACGTGCAGTGCGGTTAGCTACTGGAGTATGCGCATACTCTTTGTTCACAATAGTAGTGCTGACTGGCAGGCCTACATCACCTTGTGTAACAAAAAAGTCGCCATTAGAGCCAGCAAAGAAAATCTTATTCTCTGTAGTGCTACGTATTGCCATATTGGATGGACGCTCTGTACCGATAATCTTACCAGTACCTAATGCCTGCTCTACATGCACATACGGATTGCGGGTATCTACCGCTAGCAGGAAAGCATCCATGCGACCCTTGGCATCGCTAGCGCGAAGGAAACGCAACTCATAATAAGTAGTACCAGGACCAGCAGGGTACATAGACAGGGTGTCAATGGTGTACTCTGTGCCGTTCAACGTAATGTTGGCAAAGGACAATAAACTAACGCATAATGCGCAAATGGAGAGTAGAATTTTCTTCATGGTATTCCAAATTTTAAATTTCCTGCAAAGGTAGTAAAAAATTTGCAAACGTGCAAATTTTTTTAGGCTAAAGTTGAAAGTTTATAGGTTAGAGGCGAGAAGGCGATGAGGCGATGAGGCGAGAAGGCGATGAGGCGATGAGGCGAGAAGGCGATGAGGCGATGAGGTGGGGAATAAGAAAAGGAGTGTGCCGAAGCACACTCCTGAATTATGGTTATTTATAGTTAAGAATTACTTAACCTCTGCACCGAGGAGGTTGAATTTAACACCATTCTTGATGATGTAAACTTGACCGTTCTCAACTACCTTCTTAGCGCCAACCTCAACAGCTTCTACGTTCTCAACAGCAGAACCACCATCGCCTACTGTGAACTCGTAAACGCCATAACCGTTGTCATTAGCGTAGAGATAGATAGTAGCCTTGTTGCCATTAACCTCAACAGAAGGAACAGCTGTACGGCAACCGTTAGAAGCACTACCGAAACCATTAGCTGGGAAGTACCACAATGGCTCAATACCATCGAAGCTACGAGCCTCATCAGCAAACTTGTAGAGACCAAATGCTGAAGGAGGAGTAGATGGAGTGTGAGTAGCGATCATTACAAAGAAGTACTCGTCACCAACTTGGAACTCTTGGATACCATTCAAACCAGTAGCAAGCTTGGTGGTGTCACCTGGGTTGTTCCACAATGCAGTACCGTGAGGGCACTTGATGAAGTCCTCAACCAACATACCGCCTTCGTCGAAGAGCATAGGAGTTGTGTTGAAACCGTCAACATAGAACAATGAACCGAGCTCATCTTGTGGGAAGATTTGAGGAGCAGTACCCCAACCAGCAGCGGTTGTTTGCAACCATTGATCAACCTCTGGATCAAGAGTCATAGAGAGCTCTTCACCTGGTTGAACCTCACCGTCTTCGATCAACCAACGATATACGTTGAATGTACCGTTAGCATCAGCAGCCATGACACAAGCGTTTCCGTGGATGTCACCATTTACACCAAATGCATCAAAACGGAATGCGTGACCATCGAGATCTGGGTTA
Source organism: Paludibacteraceae bacterium (assembly GCA_017556705.1). Lineage (GTDB taxonomy): Bacteria > Bacteroidota > Bacteroidia > Bacteroidales > Paludibacteraceae > Colicola. The sequence continues at coordinate 28,607 of JAFYMG010000011.1, forward strand.
TCCCAAAGGTTCTCAGCAATCAACTCAGTAGCTGCACCAGTCTCAAGATCAACCTCATAAACAAAGAATGCTTGGCAATTAGTAGCAGCAGAGATACAAGCACCAATCAAACAATTACCCTCGCTATCAAACTTGATATCGTTGAAAGGAAGAGTTACGTTGCTTGCCCATGTACCATCCTCATTCTCAACTTCAAAGAGGTGCTCACCAGTAATCTTGATAGGATCAAGCATATCACCAGTAGCGCCATTTACGCGAACGATAGATGCAGTCTCACGGTTGATAAAGTACATGATACCATCCTTAGCAGCCATACCACGAACGTAACCAGTACCACCTGGTTTGTTAGCTGCATAGTTCTCCTCTACGATAGAGATAACCCACTTGTTGGTGAGGTTATATTTATCAGCGCGAGTAGGATAAGCATATTTATCTTTCACACCTGCAAGAGCAATTTCGATACCAGCTACATCACCTACAAATTGGAAACCATTGTAGTAAGCAGCAATAGCGGTGATAGTGCACTTAGAACCAATAGGATAAGCAACAGGATCAAGAACCATCTTGTAGCACTTAACAGAGTTTGTACCGTCAGAGATAGTTGGGTTGTTGTAAGAATCGTACTCAGTAATAACAACACCAGGAACCTTAACGAGTTGACCGAAGTATTTGAGAGTAGAATCGGTTACAAGTGGAGTAAGGCTCTCAAATGCAATAGGAGTAGGCATCTCACCAGCCTCTGCAGAAACCTCAACGCAGTTAGCTACCTCAGGAGCACCACCATAGATCTTGGTAGAACCCTTAACAACTACCTTTTGAGAAACAGTAAAAGTAGGCTCAGCTGCCATGTAAAGCAACATACCGCCAGTAGCATCTTGGATGTAAACGTTCTTGCCATTGATGAAAGTAACCACACCAGAAACTTGGGTCTCAGTACCCTCAGCCATAGCTTTTACCTCAGCGATAGTAGGTACATACTCAATCCACTTAGCATAGAGAGTACCAGTAGTCTCTGCGTTGATAGTGGTAACCTTAGCGCCAGAGAAATCAGCAGCAGCATACCAACCATCGAAGGTGTAACCCTCTTTGTAAGGAGCGTTCAAAACGAACTCAGCTGTAGGCTCAGTTGGGTTAGCGAAAGCGTGTTTCCAAGTTGGGATGAAAGCCTCTGGAAGACCAGCTGCAGAGAAGTCTGCAGAAACAGGCCAAGATGTACGTTTGCTCTCCAAGAAGAAAGCAGCCATAGCATAGCGCCAGTTAGCAGAAGCAGTACCCTCTGCCAAAACAGTAGCACCAGCATCAGCACTTTGAACGGTAATGAGGTAAGCCTCAAACCAGTCCCATTTTGCATTGTCAAGAATAGCCTGAGCATTAGCTGTGGCAAGAGGAGTACAAATTGTGGTGAAAGAAGCATCACCAGCAGCTTTCAACTCATCGAGAGAAGCCAAAGTGATACCAGCATCAGTTTTGAAGCCCTCCCACATGTCACTTTTGTTCAACCAATTGTCATCATTGGTCACACCACCGTTCAACTCATAAGTTACGGTAGCAAAAGATGTTGCAGCTGCAAAAAGAGCTGCGCAAAAGATTGAAAATCTTTTCATAAATTTGTTTTTTTTTGGTTAATAAATTGCTTCCTCATCCGTTGTGGACACGTCCACGGTGGACCTTGGTTGCGTTAAGTAAATTAAAATTGTTATTTCTAGACCGTTTCACTGTCAGATCGCCTTCGGCTGTCGGACCACTTTGTTGTTAGAACGCCGCTACGCGGCTGTTAGACTTATTTGTGCCCCCTTTTCCTCAGCAATCTATCAGAGATTCTATCGTTATTGTATGGTTATTGTGTGGTTATTGTGTGGTTATTGTGTGGTGTTGCCAAGGACCGTATAACGTTTACCATTGCGATAAATCACAACTCGACCGTCTTCAATAATCTTGATTGGTTGGTCATTGATGTAGTTATTTTCTACACCAGACACAACATCCACGGTAAACTCTACCACCTCGGAATAGTCGGTCAATCCACCCTCTTTCATTGCTGCCACACGCACATACCATGTACCCTCTGCTATATTCTCATAGGTATATTCGTAGGTGTAAATATCTGTGCGGTACTTCTTGGTACTACGACCTGGGAAAGAAGCAGACTTGGAGAATTCCACTTGGAAGCCCGAAGACTGTTGGTTTTGCCATTTTACGGTTACCGAAGTAGCATTGATAGTTTCGCCTGAAGTAGGCGAGATAATTACTGGTATAGGAACAGGCAATGCCAAAGTACGGAATTTCACCACGTCAGACTCTACTACCACCTTGTCAAAACGAACGGTTGCACGCACGTAGTAGTTCTTGGATGCCATCAGCGTAGAATCAGGCAATGTAATGCGAGGAGTAGTTGATTTACCTGTAAAGACCATGTCTTCGGCCTTAAATGCTTGCGCAGTAGCCACCTCAAAAGTGTACTCAGCGTTATCGGTTGCGACACTATCACATACAAAAGTTGGTGTAAGCGATTGCACCGTATCTCCCTCTGCAGGATAAAGGACACTAAACATGGATCCCGAGAAAGTACGGATATCTGAATAGGTATCCTCCTTATTTATACTACGTGTGCGTACGCGCCAATGATACGTTTCATTGGATTTCAACCAATAGATCTTTCCCACATAGAAGGTTGTATCCACTACCTCACACTCATAATCTACAGTAGAGAAATCTTCTGATTTAGAGAGTTGGAAGAAATACGAATCTGCCTCTGGAGCAGGATTCCATGAGAAGTAGCAAGGGATGAGTACATTGTCGTTGTGGCTAGGATAATCTAATTGCGCAGCAACAGACTTACCCCAAGAGGTATTGTCCATTGTACGTGCAGGAAACTCGTTGCCAAAACGATCGATAACTGATACAGCAAAGGTAACAGGTGTACCCGAAATAATCTCCTTACCTTCTAATTCAAAGGTATTGGTGTAAGACGTTCCTAACAGATATTGGCTTGTTCCTACAGTGCCATGTTGTCCTATCTGATTTTCTGGGATAGCATAGATAGCGTAGCGAAGATTGTCGGCAGGAGCATCCCATGTGAGATAAGAGCCTTTGTCCTGGATATTGCTCACATAGAGGCAATCATCGGTGCGGTACCATGTCATTTGTGGTACTACAGCTGGACGAGGATTGACCTCCTCCCTAATATACTGAATAAAGCCTTTAGTAGCCAAACCGGTACTCAATCCATACCAGCAACTTCCTGGAGCCCCCATACGATCATACTTACGGTTTAACTCTGTCTGTGCACCAATCTCTGAAGGATAAAACTGACCACTAGAGAGCGAAACCCCATCAGGACGCAAAGCACTAAGGCTATGGCTGACATACATATGACGATCAAAATGCCCCGCCATATCCGACCACCAGCGCGCCAACAGATCATAGTTGGTATAAGAATCTATTGTCCAATAAATTTGTGGCGCCATATAGTCAATAGTATGCTCGTTGTACCAAGCAAGTGGATCCGCATAGATACCATTGTATTGCCAGTCGCCAGATGGTGAAGGACAAGGCTCTACACCATATACAGGAGCCGAAGTATTGGCTTTACCAGCCACACCCGCGGGACCGATTCCAAATGTCACCCAAGGTTTGATGGCCTTGATGGTGTCATTGACCATGCGTACCATAAGGTTGTTTTGCGCACGACGCCAATCCGCACGCGACATGCCATTGGCAGTCGCATCATATTGCTCTTGGTCATACGCATCTTTGTAGCCTGATTGGTGGAAATAGTCATCAAAGATGATACCATCCACATCGTAGTTCTCTACGATATCGGCAACTACCTTACATATTTGTTCGCGCACTTCTGGAAGAGATGGATTGAGAATGGTGATATCACCACATTGTACAAGCCACTCTGGATGAGTAAGATAGTAGTCTTTCTCATGTTTTTTGCCAAAGGTAGCATCGGAACTTGCATAGCGATAAGGGTTGAGCCAAGCATGCACCTCAATACCCTTGAAGTGCGCATACTCAATAATAAGTTGCAGCGGATCATAATTAGGTGCCTTGCCACGCGTACCAGTCAAGTACTGGCTCCAAGGTTCGTACTTGGAGTTGTACATTGCATCCGAGAAACCACGCACTTGGAAGAATACGGCATTCATATTTGCCTCTGCCAACTTATCCACAAGCGCTAAAAGCGATGCCTGTTGCTGTTGCTGTTGCGAAGCCGTAGAAGCATTGTATGGATTTGGCCAGTCAATTGCCCAAACGGTAGTTAACCATGCTGCACGAAACTCACGTTTAGGCGGAGTTTGAGAACTAGTCTGTGCTTGGAGCGAAAGCACCAAGCACAAACTAACCACCAAAAATGATATTTTATTCAATAACTTCATTAGAAGAGTTTAGAAGGAATGTTATTAATTACCATACCATACACATTGTCACCAATAGGCAGTTGCTCTATTTGACCCGTAGCAAAATTGTAACGGTAAATACCTGTAGGAGCGCAAGTAGCATCATTATGAGTGTTACGATAGCCAAAGTATGCACAATCATTTATTTCATCATATGCAATTTGGCAAATAGCCGCAAACTCTGATGTATGACCTTCAATAGCTGCTGGTTTACCAGTCTTATTTGGTACGAACTCCAAGGTACCGAACAATTTTTTGTATGGTGCAAGTTCACTCGCCTTAGTAATAGCATTCAACTCATCAAGTGTACACACATAGAAACCCTCGTTTCCTGTACCAAAGAGTGTAAAGCAAATCTTTTCGCTCTTGGTTGCATAGACAAATGATTTTGGTAAGAAGCTAGAACCTTCTAATGCAATACCCGCTTCAGGAGCAGGAGTACCTCCAGAAGTAGGACTCAACAGAATATCTGCGTCTTTGAAACGGAAGATACCATAACCGTTGTAATTCTTGCACCAATACCATGTGTCGCCAATCATACCCAAAGAACCACCAATACAACCATAGTTCCAACCATTGTTGTAATAGCCCAATGTGGTGTGTTGTACGTAGTAAGGGAATTCGCTTGCGCTGTAGAGTGCATCACGTGTTTTCAAAGGAACTTTGATAATACCTGTGTTACGATCGGCGAAATAGAGATCGTTGTCAACGATACAACCATAGAATGGGTCTTGGAATGCAGGACCACCCGCATTGGAAATCATAGTCTCAATCTTCGAACCATCCTTAGCTACAACAGAAATCTTACCATCACCACCACTAGCTTGTGCTTCCTCGTTTTGGAAATACCAACCAGCACCAGCATCCAACACATAGAGCGATGGTTCTTTGTAAAGCAATGTAAATGGGTGCTCACCAGAAGCGAGTCCAAGATCAAATGGAAGAACATCCATATCCTCTGGTTTGTCGCTGATGAGCTTATAAGCCATCAAGTGACCACCTTGTACTGCATAATAGAGAGTTGGCACTTCTTTGTTGTAACCTACAGGTACGTTCAATACAGCTTCCTCCAACAAACGACCATCCATAGTCACTTGGAGACGAACTGTTTGCGAACCTACGTTACCAAAGATAACCTCACCAGGAAGTGTATCGGTAGAAATCTCTAACGCCTCACCAGCCACACTCTTGGTACGTGCAGGGAAAATCCACTTATAGGTAAGTTCACGATTCTTTGGGTTTGGAATTTCCAAAGAGAATGATACTGGTGTATTTTTTACCTCACAAACACCACCTTCAATAGGATTGATAGAAACCAATGGTTTAATATCCGAAACCATCAATACTTGGCTCTTAGTAATACCATTGATGGTGAGTTTCACGTTGTATGTACCTGCTACGTCAAATGGGTGTCTTACAGTATCACCAACGGCACTCTTGCCATCTCCAAAATCCCAAACAGCTTCACCCTCAGTAGGAGAAGTACTGATGAAAGTAATATCCGAATCAATATAATAATCCAAATGATAATCACCCTCAATATAATACTCAAAGGAAACTGGATCGCGTGGAAGGTCCTCCACCTCTACTTTATTATCAATACACGATACTGCAAAGATAGGCAGAAGAGCGATCATGAATATTTTCAAAAAATTACTTTTCATATTCGTATCTTGTTATAAAGTTAATTCACCTATTAATTGATTACAATTTCTTTAGAGATTGTTTTACTGTAGGTACCTACTACGTCATATACGCGCAACTCTGCATCCAAAGAGTAGTTACGCTTGTAGGTAACATCGTATTTACCTTCTGCATTCTTAACCAATTGATCGAAAGTTACTTTTTCCCAGTAATAATTCATAGAATCCAAAACCCATTCTTTTACCTTCGTTGTGCCATCTGCCAACGTATCCATTGGGAAATGATAGTACTTCGCTACCGCTGAATCTGGAGAAACGTTCCAGTTATACGAAGAATCGGTATACATAGAAAAATCTGGTATGAATCCTAATTTTGGATATTGCGCAGCATAAACAGCAAAGGTCATTTTTTCCTTCACAGCATCTTTAAAATCCTGCATATAAGTTTCACCAAAATAGGTAATCATTTTTGTAGAATCAAACTCTGAAGGTTGCACCCAAGTAAGAGGTGACAACGTACCACTAACTGGGAAACTTCCATGGAAAGTATATGCGCGCAATGAATCGCTCCAAAACTCTTCAGAGTGAGGATATTCTGAAATATATTGCAACACACGCTTTTGACTCTTAATAGAACTAGACTCTGAATATGTAAGCCATGAGCAAGTCACAACCTTATCCAATGTCTCGCTAATGCTATACCATGCTTCAGAATGATCAATTTGCTCTACTGAAGAATAATATTGCGCTGTAAAGCCCATTGCACCACCTGCTTTCACCGCGGAACTCTCGATTTCCCAATACGCCTCAGGACCTACCGCACCTGTGATGGTGTTCTCATCGAAGAAATCGTGTTTTTCGCACGCCGCAAAGGCTACTACCAAAGTAGCCATTGCCATTATTTGAAATATCTTTTTCATATCTTTACAATTATTCGAATCGTTGTTAATTACTTCCATGGAATAGGATTCGAGCAAACCACTTTATCATTATTCTTGTGTGCCCAAATCATACGTCTTTTGAGTACATTAAAGTCAAGAATCTTCTCGCCTTGTGCATTAATTGTATAATAACCAATACGGTCCAACTCCTTCTTATTGTACTTGGTCTCTGTCTCAGTATCCGCATTGAGACGAGCTATCCATGCATTTGGAGACAAACCCTTCTCAGGACTACCATCCACATAATCCTCTGAAGTGCACCAATATGCCTCATAGAGATTGTATGGACGACGGAGAGGACATTCTGCATTGAAGTTTCCAGCATCATCTTTAAAATTCGCAAGCTTACCATTGTGTACGTTGTATACATGGTACACATAAATAGGATTACCCGTTGTAGGGTGTAAATACTGAATACCATTATCCTTCGAACTATAATTATAGCGACGCATATCAGTCCATTGCTCAGGTTGAAGATACATAGCCACATACTTTTGCTGCATCAAATCAGCAATGGTAAACTCACTTGCACCTGGCAACTTAATTTCAAAGAAACGGGTATACCAGTTTTTCAGGTTCTTACCTTCAGAACCAGACATGATATTTGCCTCGTTGAGACCATAGCGCTCCATATTGAACTTGGTAGCGGCAACAGTTGTATTATAAGCACCTGAAATATCACCAGCCCAATATTGTGCCTCCGCCTTGATAAACATCAACTCTTCTTGTGTAATAAGGGCGATATAACCTGTATTTTGGGTATAAGGGTTAGTCAACGCTGTAGAAGCATAAAGATCAGGATAGTTAGTCAACTTCTTAGATTGATCCATACCAATATTGCTTTCGAGGTGCAACATTCCACCTTTCTCAGAAGCACGTTGCTCCATGATTCTTTCTGCACGAGGATCCAAGGCATAACCACGATCCGACTTAAGAGTGCTACCATCATAGTTACCCAAAATACCATGCAAGAAGAAGGTTGTAGGGATAGATGATGCAAGACGGTTATCACGGCTCTCCCAAGAGTTGATTTTTGGAGCATAAGGTCCCCAAGGACAGTTAGACTCTGTCACGCCACCTGGATAATAATAACGTGGCTCTTGCCAGTTAGCATCGTTGAGCACTGCATCTACCATAGTAATAATCTTTTGGCATGTAGTTGGAGTATTATCCCAGTTAGGCAACTTGCGTAACCAAATACGTGCTTGGATAGCGCGGCAATAAAGCTCCCATTTCTTAAGATCACCCTCATAAATACGATCCATCTTAGCGGTAATAGGCAAATTGGATGGACAGTTGATCCAAGCAGGATCATTGTAGAGTTTAATCAACTCCTCTGCCTCAGCAAACATCCAATCATACACCTCTTGTTGTGAATCATACTTAGGAGAAGCTGTTTGGTACACTTGCGAACGAGGCATATCACCAAACGCATCGGTAGTAAACAACGTAGAAGCCAACATGATGGTACGACCAATCAAAATAGCATTACGATTTCCTTTCTCCTCTGCAATCTCATTCATCTTTTTGATGTTAGCACCGAGATCATAGAAGTGGCGACGCCACATTGGGTGACGGTTCACACCAAGAAACTCCCAACCTTGGCTATATGGATAACTACCTGTTTGGCTCTTACCACTTGTGGTGAGCGCTTGTGATAAGTAAACACCATATTCAGAGTGATCATAGCAGATTTGCGAAGCATAAAATGTTGCCACAGGCAATACTTGATCCACCGAGGTCGTAATAGGAGAATCCTTAGTAGTATTTATATTCAAGAAATTCTCACAGCTGGTGAAAAACATTGCTCCTAACAGAGCTGGTATAATAAATAACTTTTTCATATTCCTTGATTTATTATAAGGTTAGAAAGAAGCCGTAAGGCTGAGATTATAACTACGTGTGTTAGGAACTGGAGTATTATCAATACCTGCAGAACCAGTACCACCTTGACCAGTAGATGCGTTGCAGACAGGATCAGTACCTGTATACTTGGTAAGTACAAACACATTGTTGCATGTAAAGTTAAACTTCAAACCTTTGCAAACCTTTTGATTCTTCATCAGTTTTGCAAAATCGTAACCTAACGTTACATAACTGAGACGAATGTATGAACCATCCTCAATAAAGTTGGTAGATACATTGTAGAAATAGTTAGAAATCGTGGTGTAATCCAATGTAATAGGCTTTCTGTTTTGCTCATAATATACATTACCAGCCTCATCTGTATGCTCTGTCACACCCTCAAATACGACTTGACGGCCACGATATTGCTCTAGCATCTTGTGGTTACCATTAGAGATAAGGTTACGACCTGTTACGTTGAGCACATCACCACCGTAACGACCATCAAAGAGGAATGAGAATTGTACGCCATAGATATTCATTGTACTATTCAAACCAGCTTGGAACTTCGCTTCACGGTTACCAATGAGTTTGTTCTTATTAGGGTCAATCTTTGGATAACCATTCTCATCCACAATCACTTGTCCTTGTGCGTTGCGCACATAGTCCTTACCAGTAAGCGCGGTTGTAGAACCACCCAAATAAGCAGAAGTAAATACATCTCCATATTGAGGACCAGTAATCTCAGCTACATCCTCTGGCAAACCGACTACAGTACCACGGTTGAGACCAAAGTTCAAACCAACAGTCCAGCTAAGATTCTTACGTTTCAAAATATCTTGATCCAATGTAAACTCCATACCATGGTTACGAATTACACCCTCATTACGTGTTTGAAGAATATAACCAGAAGATGGTGATACACGCACGGTAACAATTTGGTTGTCCACCTTAGTATTGTAATAAGCCACATCCAAACGGGTCTTATTGTCAAAGAACTTGATATCCATACCAATCTCCCATGAATAAGACATCTCAGGAGCCAAGTCACGTGACGCAGAAGACATAGTAGGGTCAATACCATAACCACCATCAGGATAGGTACCGAATTGTTTGAATCGACGGTCATAGAGGTATGCAGGAGCATCCTTACCTACAACCGCATAGTTACCACGGATTTTCCAATAAGAGAACCAGTTATTCTTGGTCTCGTTCAAACCAGGAATCAACTCAGAGAGGATCACACCACCTGTCACAGAAGGGTAGAAGAATGGGTTGTTATTGATGGTAGAAGACCAGTCCCAACGACCCGTAACAGAGAGAGAAGCCAAACCCTTATAATCACCACGGATCTCACCGAAGTAACCGAAACGACGGCGACCACTATGGCCTAATGTACGATCAGACAACTCCATATAGTCGCGGTTGGTATTTGACAAGCTGTAGGTACCTGGAATGATGAAGTCGCAACCATAAACAGAAGTAGAGAAGCCTTCCGACATCTTGAGTTCAGCACCTGCCATCACATCAATAGAGAAGTCTTTAGGCAACTCTATCTTGTAGGTAGCATTAACACCTGCGGTGAATAATTGGCTACGACCTGTAGAAGCAGAGATGGCACCAAAAGAAGACTTGCTCATATTCTTCACATCGTCGCTAGTCAAGATATAGTTGTATGGATACTCATTTACCAACCACTCTGAATAGTCTTCATATGCCACAGAGTCTTTTAAATATTGAGAACGCAGGGTCTTATAATCAGCCAATGCTGCATCATAACTAGCTTGGCAAACAGGACAAGTATGCGAATTACCGCAGTTTGGACATTTATTCTTATCTGCATCAGGAGCTGTAGGTAGTGTTGGTGCAGTAGGTTTAGCTATAGAAGGACGCACATAGGTATCATCCCAACGTGGCACGGTATAGCTCTCCGATGTAGTATTCTTGATATCGTAGCTCACACGACCTATGATTTGCAAATTCTTCACAGGTTTAAGGGTAATACTACCGTTAATGACATTACGAGTTGCCTTAGCCACACCACCATCATTATAGATACCATACAATGGGCTGATAGGGGCATTGTATTTCTCTACATCAGGCAAGTAACGGAAACGAGGATAACCATCTTCACGTTGGTAGTCAGTAATATCATCTGTGATAGGCCAACTATATGCAGAACTTACACCACTAGTAGAACGTGATTTTGTATCACTCACGTTGATATTCATGTTAAATGTAACCCAATCTGCAGGAGAGAATTGTGCCTTAATCAACGCACCAAAACGAGTTTTGTAATCCTCAGGAATAATACCTTCTGACTTAGACCAGTTAGCAGAAGCATAAGCTTGGAATTTCTCGGTACCACCATTAACAGAAAAATCATATTTATGGTAGAAACCAGTCTTGAGGAAGTTTCCAATATTGTCATAAATTTGTTGTCCTTCATTGAGCATAGGACCCCAACCACCGGAAGTTTTATCTCGGTAAAATCCTTGAGAACCAGGACCATATGTATCTTGCAACTCAGGAAGTCGTGTAGGAGTATCCCATTGCCAACTACCATTTGCTTGTACTTTTATCTTACCAGCCTCACCTTGTTTAGTAGTAATCATGATGACACCATTGGCAGCATCTTGACCATACAAAGCAGCCGCAGCAGCACCCTTCAACACAGTAATATTCTCAATATCATTAGGGTTGATATCCGCAGCAGCAGAAGCTCCACCATTTACTGGTACACCATCTAAAATAAACAAAGGCTCATTGCTTTGGCTATTATTGATAGATGAAATACCACGGATGATAATTTGGCTACCAGAGTTAGGCGAACCACCTGCATTAGTCACAGACACACCCGCGATTTTACCTTGAAGTGAGTTAACGAAGTTAGAATTTTGTGACTCATTAAGTGCCTCACCACCAATATTTTGCACAGCAAAGTTCAAGCGTTTTTTCTCTTGAACCACACCCATAGCAGTTACGACAACCTCTTCCATTGCAATGGCATCACCTTGCAGTGTTACATTCATCACACCACCTGTTACCTTCAACTCTTGTGAGGTCAAACCTACATAACTAAATACCAAAACAGCGTCATTAGCCACCGTCAATTCATACATACCATCAAAATCGGTAATTGTACCGTTAGATGTTCCTTTCTCAAGTACAGAGGCACCAATTACAGGCAAGCCATCCTCTGCTGAAATTACTGTACCAGTCACGGTTACATTTGCCATCATCATGGCAGATACCATCAAACTAGCCAGAACAAAGAGTATTTTCTTCATAAATATCAGAAATTATTTAATAATATTCCGTTTAATTATTTTATTGTTTTTCACGATAAGCGTCCATCGCTTTCTTTACACTACCATGCAAGAGCAATAGATCTTTTGCCTTGTCATATTCCAAACCAAGTTCGTCCACCAACATACGTGTACCGCGGTCAACGAGTTTCTTATTGGAAAGCTGCATATTCACCATCTTATTACCTTTCACACGACCCATCTTGATCATAGTGATTGTAGTAATCATATTGCAAACGAGTTTTTGCGCTGTACCTGATTTGAGTCGAGTAGAGCCAGTCACAAACTCTGGATCAACCATCGGTTCAATAGCGATTTCTGCCACTTGTCCCACAGGAGAACCAGGGTTACATGAGATTGAGGCAGTCAAACAACCAAACTCGCGTGCGCGCTCGAGCGCACCTATTACATAAGGAGTAGTACCTGAAGCAGCAATGCCTACTACAGTGTCAAGCGTTGTGATATCATGGTCTAGCAACTCCTGCCATGATTTCTCAGCGTCATCCTCGGCATTCTCCACAGGATTACGCAATGCCGTATCACCGCCTGCAATCAAACCTATCACAAATGATGGAGGCATACCGAATGTAGGAGGGATTTCGCTAGCGTCCAACACGCCAAGGCGACCACTGGTACCTGCGCCCATGTAGAAGATACGACCACCTTGCTTCATACGTTCAACGATACCCTCCACCAATTTCTCTATTTGAGGAATACACTCCTTGACAGCCAACGCCACCTTTTGATCTTCCTCATTCATCTCAACCAACAACTGGCCAACTGATTTTTGATCCAGGTTGTCGTGCAAAGAAGTTTGTTCTGTTATCTTTTTAAACTCTGTCATAATCATTCTTACACTATAAACTGTCAACTATAAATTGTCAACTACATTGTTGGAACCACGTCTTTCTTATGATACTCCTTCAAGCCCTCCATAGGACCTTGCAATATCTTACCTACTTGGAAGCCATTGTCAGCCAACACCTTCTTGAGTACATCTTGGTAGTAATAAGCGATAGAACCAATAAAACCAACTGGAAGAGCAGGATATTGTGGTAAAATACGCTTTGCGAAATAATCGAAGTGATCGTAAACAAGTTGTGCAATCAATGGGTTGTCCATGTTTTCTGAGCAGAACTTGCTCAATGAGGCTAAGTAACGATTAGGGAAAGGTTTACGATATACATTATCAATTACATCTGCTGCAGTAATACCATATTGAGTTTGGAACTTCTCTTTTAGTTCCTCACTTAGTTGATTCTTAAATAGATCTGCCACAAGACGCTTACCAAGCACAGCACCACTACCCTCATCTCCGAGGATAAAGCCCAACGCAGGTACGTTCTTCTCTATTTCTTTTCCACTCCACAAACAAGAGTTAGCACCTGTACCCAAGATACAAGCTACACCCTTCTCTTCGCCGAGCAGACCACATGCAGCACCTACCATATCAGAGTACACTTCAATCTTAGCACCTTTGAAGACATCTTCAAGAGCATAAGCAACTACTGGAATTTTCTCTGGAGTACAACCCGCGCCATAGAAGAACACATTCGTAATCTTACCAGCCCACATCTCTCCAGCCATCTTTGGCAAGAGCTGATTATTCACACTATTCTTGATAGCGTCCGACGTTTGTTGAAAAGGATTGATACCATCCGTAAAATACTCGCTACAATGGCCATTTGCCGCCATTAAACACCAATGAGTCTTGGTTGAGCCTGAATCTGCAATTAAAATCATATCTTTCTTATTTTTAGTTATTTACACACATAAAGACACTATTACACATAAAATAGCCTGCAAAGATACTCATTTTTTCTCACACGCGCAAGCGAAACGTAGGTTTTATGTTGTAAAACATATAAAAAATTACAATTTTCAAAAAAAGTTATGCAACCGTTTGCGGGTTTGCACAATTTAACGTAACTTTGCATCCGATTTAATATGGTTTATTGCGTAGTTACGCCAAAACGATTTGAAACTTATACAAACAATTATACATCATGAGAAATAATCTTAGTCAAATGATTTCTCTTAGCAAAGTAGAAGAGAAGTTGTATCGCCCTGCGGACGCTTACGAGCAATCACGCGTAACCCGCATGGAGCACGTAAAAACCACTATTGTAGAGACTCCTCAAGAGGGTATCAAGGCAGTAGCTGCACGTATCGCACAGCTGATCAATCGCCGCGAGGCTAATGGTCAAAAAACCGTGTTGTCATTGGCTTCTGGTCGCTCAATGCGTGATCTATTTGTAGAGTTGGTTCGTCTTCACAAAGAAGAGGGTTTGAGTTTTAAGAACGTAGTAGTATTCGGTTCATACGAGTTCTACCCATTGAATGACGCTTCATTGGGCAGCATGGGACAAATCAAGAGCCAACTTCTTGATCATATCGATATTCTCCCTGAGAACGTACACACTTTCCCAGGTGATCTTCCAAAAGAGACTGTGTTCACTTTCTGCGAGGAGTACGAGAAGGCCATCGTTGAGGCAGGCGGCATTGATATCCAAGTATTGGGTATTGGTCAATGTGGTAACATCGCTGTAAATGAGCCAGGTACACAACCTAACTCATCTACTCGCCTTGTGATCATGGACGGTAACTCACGTATGGACGCCAAGTCATTGTTCGGTCACGCCACTCAAGTGCCTACTTGCGCTATTACCTTGGGCATTGACACTATTCTCCAAGCGAAAGAGGTTATTCTTCTTGCCTTTGGCCAACACAAAGCAGGCATCGTGAAACAAGCTATTGAAGAGGTAGCTAACGCAGCTTGCCCAGCTTCTTACTTGCAATTGCACAAGAATGCATCCTTCGTGATTGACCTTGAGGCTGCAGGCAAACTCACCCGCATCAACCATCCATGGAAAGTGACCAACTGCGAGTGGACCGATCAACTCGTTCGCCGCGCTGTGGTATGGCTCTGCGAGCAAACCAAGAAGCCTATCCTCAAGCTCACCAACAAGGACTATAACGATTTCGGACTTAGCGAGCTTATCACCAAATATGACTCTGCATACAACTGCAACATCAAGGTCTTCAACGACCTCCAACACACCATCACCGGATGGCCAGGCGGCAAACCTAATGCAGACGACACCAATCGCCCAGAGCGCGCTAAACCATTCCCTAAAGATATCGTAATCTTCTCTCCTCACCCAGATGATGATGTCATCTCTATGGGTGGAACCTTCCAACGCCTCATCAACCAAGGTCACAACGTACACGTGGCTTATGAGACTAGCGGCTGTATCGCCGTTTGCGACGAAGAAGTAGTACGTTTCATGGACTTCATGAAGGGTTACAAGCAAATGCTTATCCCTGGTGACGAGGTGATCGAGAAGAAGTACGACGAGTATATGCATTTCTTCAAAAACGAGAAAGTTGGCGACAACGACACTCGCGAGATTCTCAACCTTAAGGCGCTTATCCGCCGTGGCGAGGCTACAGCAGCTTGCCGCTACATGGGTCTCCCTACCGAGAACATCCATTTCCTCAACTTGCCATTCTATGAGACTGGTACCATCAAGAAAGGTCCTCTCTCTCAAGCAGATGTGGACATCGTGAAGGCGCTTCTCGAAGAAGTTAAGCCACAAGAGATTTTCGCCGCTGGTGACCTGGCTGACCCTCACGGCACACACCGTGTATGTCTTGATGCGGTATTGGCTGCATTGGACGAACTCAAGCACACCGCTGCTTGGGATGAGTGGTTGAAGGATTGCCGTATTTGGATGTACCGTGGTGCATGGATGGAGTGGGAACTCGACCTCGTAGAGATGGCTGTGCCAATGTCTCCAGAGGAGCTCCGTTCTAAGCGTAATGCAATTCTCCGCCATGCGAGCCAAATGGAGTCTGCTCCATTCTTGGGCGACGACGAGCGCCTGTTCTGGCAACGTGCTGAGGACCGTAACCACGACACAGCTAAGATGTACTCTGACCTCGGATTAGCTGAGTATGAGGCTATCGAGGCATTCGTGCAATATCATATCCTTTAAGGCTATTAGGCGAAAGGTTAAAGGCGAGGGGATAGCGGCTATGCCGCATAATCCCTGCCTCTACACCTTACACTCTACGCCCTACACTAAACAAAGAAAAATAATCATTTTATTTATTAAAATTTATGAAAAATATCACATGTTTTATTCCTTTCCAAAGTGAGGAACAAGTAAAAGCTACCGTGGCTAATTTGAAGGCTCAAGAGCTCGTAGCAGACATTCATTTCTTGCACGGTGACATCCGCTCAACAGCTACTGTTCGCGAGATCGCTGAGAAGGCTAACACCGAGTACACCTTGATCTACACCAAGTACACCACCCTCTCATTCGTTCTCTTCGCACTTGAGCGTATGGAGGCACTTATCGAGGACACCAAGGCAGCTATGGTTTACGCAGACCACTTCAACCAAGTAGGTGAGGTTCGCACCAACGCTCCTGTTATTGACTACCAATTGGGTTCTATCCGTGACGACTTCGAGTTCGGTTCTGTTCTCTTCTATCGCACTAGCGCTGTGAAAGAGGCTGTGGCTCGCATGGATGTGGATTATCAATACGCTGGTCTCTATGATCTCCGCCTCAAAGTGAGCCAAAAGGGCGCTTTGGAGCACATCAACGAGTACCTCTATTATGATGTAGAGCTCGACAACCGTACCACTGGTGAGAAGAACTTCGACTATGTTGATCCTAAGAACCGTGGTGTACAAATCGAGATGGAGCAAGCTGCTACCCAACACCTCAAAGATATCAACGGTTACCTCGCTCCTGGTTTCAAGGATGTAGATCTCAACTGCGAAGGCTTTGAGTATGACGCTACTGTGGTTATCCCATGTAAGAACCGCGTTCGTACCATCGGTACCGCTATCAAGAGCGCACTCAGCCAAGTAGTTAAGGCTCCTTACAAGTTCAACGTTATCGTTGTAGATGACAACTCTGAGGATGGTTCTGTAGATGTAATCAAGAGCATCGTTGCTGAGGGTCACGACAACCTCGTTTATATCGCTCAAGATAAGACTTGGCACGCTATCGGTGGCAACTGGAACGTAGCTCTTCACCACGAGAAATGCGGTCGCTTCGCTATCCAATTGGACTCTGACGATACTTACTTCGACGAGAACACCGTTCAAAAGTTCATCGACGCTTTCCACGAGCAAAACTGCGCAATGGTAGTTGGTACATACCAATTGACCGACTTCGACGGTAACCTCATTCCTCCAGGCGTAATCGACCACAAAGAGTGGACACCAGACAACGGTCGCAACAACGCTCTCCGTATCCACGGTCTTGGCGCACCACGTGGTTTCTACACCCCAATGCTCCGCACTATCAACTTCCCAACCACCAAGTATGGTGAGGATTATGCAGTTGGTTTGCGCGTAAGCCGTGAGTATCAAATCGGTCGTATCTATGACGTAGTGTATAACTGCCGTCGTTGGGATGACAACTCTGATGCTAACTGCGATATCGTGACTATGAACAACAACCACTTGTACAAAGATCGTATCCGTACATGGGAGTTGAAGGCACGTATCCAAATGAACGAAGGTAAGTAATAAGAACGCTTCGCTGTTAGATATTAGACCGCGACCAAGTCGCTGTTAGATGTTAGATTTCTAGTATCCCACAGCCGCAAAGCGGCGGTCTAACAATGCAATGATCTAACAACGCAGTGGTCTAACAGGGCGCAAGCCCGATCTATTATGAACTTGTTCAAACAAATATCCGACATGTTCTCCCGTGAGCTTGCTTCTCACGGGAGAGCATTCGTTAATTACCAAGCCTTATCTCAAGTCGAAGTCAAAGATATGACTATTGACGGCTTCCCCGCTAAATTGTTTTTCAACCCTGCTCGTGTGCGCAGCGTCATGGCGGATGTCAGCCCCGAAGCCTTGCAAAAACGAGCATGTTTCCTCTGCCCCGATGGCGTAGAAGAGCACCAACTCACCCACAACTGGGATTCACCTACTGGGCACACCTATTATATTCGTGTGAACCCCTTCCCTATTTTCTCTCCGCACTTTACCGTTTCGTCGTCCGTGCACGAACGCCAAGAACTATTGCCTCACCTAGAGTCGATGCTGCACTTGGCAAAAGAACTGCCCGAGATGACCATTTTCTACAACGGTCCTATGTGTGGAGCAAGTGCCCCCGACCATATGCATTTCCAAGCTGTGCCTCGCCACAGCCTCCCTATAGAAGATCATTTCGACACCAACTATGCGAACGCTATCTTGGTGCAAGAAACGGACTTACAAACTCATTTGGCAGCAGTCAAAAAAGTACTCGCCATGGGCACTATCCCGGAGGAAGCTAGCCAAACAGGCTCTTTGACCGCAGGCGCCTCTCACGCAGAAGAATACGAACCCAGATGGAATATCGTTTCATGGTATGAGCCTGCACAGCAGGTGGACGGCGTTCCGCCTATAGGACGCCCTTACGGGCTATTGGACGCTTCGCTATTGGATATAGGCAAGTTTAATACAATAGTATTCTTTAGAAAAGAATCCCGTCCACAGTGCTTCTTCGCTCCCGAGCAAGAGCGTATATTATTCTCTCCAGCTACTGTAGAGATGGCTGGTATTGGCATTGTAGCCAATCGTGAGAGTTTTGATCGCCTTACCCCCGCTCGCCTCCGCGACATCATCCGCGAAGTGGCAGACGAAATAGTTTAGATTTTTTTATTTCGCTCACACAACAATTCATTATCTTTGGTATTTACAGAAGATTCAGCGCACGAGTTTCGCTAGCGAAATGAGGAGCGGTAGCAATTCATTACGGAGTACTCTGTATTTAGTTTAGATTGTTTAGATTTCTCGAGCAGTTTGCTGCGAGTAGGATAATCAATTTGCGTACATTTCTTAAGATTCCTTCCCGTTGTATCTCCCCTATTCCTCTCGGGTAAAAGACCAAGGTGAAGGAGTGCGACGGAACGCACTCCGAGTATTGCGCCCGAAAAGTACCCACTTTGAGGATTAAGCGCAATACATAGAATGGCGCACCCCTTGCGGGTACGCAGCCGTATGGCTATAGGGTAGTGCCGTACAGGGTAGGCACGACCGCCAAATGTATGAGTATTGATAAAAGTACTTTTCTTAAGATTGCCGTCTCTTTTACCTCTCTTATACCTTTCCCTACTCCACCGAGCGAACACCGAGAGACGACCGAGAGAACACCGAGAGAAGAGCGAAGCGTTATCGTGCCCTTGCGGCTAAGAACTCCGCACTTTTCTTAAGATTGCTTTCCTAAAAAAGTTGTCCCCATTCCTAAAAAGGTTGACTCATATCCTAAAACTATTGACTATTTTCCTAAAAACTTTTACTCCATTCCTAAAAAGATTTACTCCCTGTTGCGCATTTCGTGCTCATCTTTTATTGCGTTTTACACCCAATAAACATAAAAAATGCACTTTTCCGCAAAAAAAGTGCATTTTTCTCCACATACTGACAAGTTTTAGCAGTTTGTCATACTACCTTTGCAGCGTTTTTCAAAAAAATCAACTAACTATTAACCCTTCTGTTTGCATATTTACAAAAAAAGTAGTACTTTTGCAGACGGAAATAAACAGAACAGAATTATGAGTAATTTAAGCAACGACCAAGGACGCGCCTACGAATTTGTTTGTTTACAAACATTACACCGTGAAATTGCTAAACATCGTCCTGCGCAAATCGTAGAGAACAGTAGTTTCCTCGCAGCATTGAATGCATGGAACACACTCTCAGAAACAGAACAACACACTTATCAACGCAGCGCCGAAGCTGCAGTTGCTACACTATTCTCCCTTGAGCCACTTATTTTGGAGCAGGGTAATGATATGCTTGAGATTTTTATCCAACCCGATCAAGCA
Source organism: Paludibacteraceae bacterium (assembly GCA_017556705.1). GTDB lineage: Bacteria > Bacteroidota > Bacteroidia > Bacteroidales > Paludibacteraceae > Colicola. The sequence goes on from JAFYMG010000011.1 coordinate 48,592, forward strand.
GGGCAGCAAGGAGATGTACGAGACATTTTGATTATTCGTTGCGATATTCAATGGGAAATAGGTCTATCCATTAAGCACAACCATTTCGCTGTTAAACATAGTCGCTTATCTGCAACCATTGATTTTGGTAATGGCTGGTTTGGTGTTCCATGTTCACAAACATATTGGGATGCCGTCAATCCTGTTTTTGCATATCTTGCTGATGAAAAAAGCAAGGGCACATTATTCAAAGAGCTTCCTGACAAAGAAAATGATGTGTATATACCTATCCTAAAAGCTTTTATAGAAGAGATAAAGAGCCAATATACCGTTCATAAAGATATTCCAGCAAAGATGGTAGAGTACTTGCTGAGTAAGTTTGATTTTTATAAGGTAATCAGTATTGATCGCTACCAACTCACTCAAGTACAATCGTACAATATCCATGGTACACTCAACAAACCATCTCGTACAGAGCAACCAGCCATTCAAGTGCCTATTGCTTCGCTCCCAACGCGTATCGTCAGCCTTGATTTTATGCCCGATAGAAACAATTCCGTTGAACTCTATATGGACGGAGGTTGGCAATTCACATTCCGCATACACAACGCAGCTACCAAAGTAGAGCCATCGCTCAAGTTTGATGTACAAATTGTAGGTATGCCTACTGCTATTATTACTATTGATTGTCATTGGAGATAATATGAATTTGATAAGTCTTTTTTCTGGAGCAGGTGGACTTGACCTCGGATTCGAGAAGGCAGGATTTCACACCGTGTTGGCAAATGAATACGATAAGAACATTTGCCCTACTTTCCGTGCTAATTTCCCTAATACGCAACTGATTGAAGGAGATATACGCAAATTGGACACTTCCATCTTGCCAACAAGTATCACTGGTATTATTGGTGGACCACCTTGCCAATCGTGGAGCGAAGCGGGAACATTAAAAGGTATTGAGGATGAAAGAGGACAACTCTTTTATGAATATATCCGTATCTTGCGAGCAGTTAAACCATTGTTTTTTGTCGCAGAAAATGTTTCAGGTATGCTTGCCAAACGCCATTCGGAAGCTGTTAATGGCTTTATGCAATTGTTTGACGAAGCAGGATATGATGTACAACTCAAACTGCTCAATGCCAATGATTTTGATGTACCAGAAGACCGTGACCGAGTTTTTTATGTGGGTTTCCGTAAAGACCTTAACATACGAAACTATCAATATCCAAAGCCAACAGGTAATAATCCGACTCTCAAAGATGCGATTTGGGACTTAAAGGATAATGTTATTCCTGCGCTGGAACATAATTATACCAATGGTAAAGAATGTGCTGTACCAAACCACGAATACTATATTGGGTCTTTTTCGCCTATTTTTATGTCGCGCAATCGTGTTCGCCAATGGAACGAACCTGGTTTTACTGTACAAGCAAGTGGAAGACAATGCCAATTGCATCCACAAGCCCCTACTATGATTAAAGTGGGAACTAACAAACAAATCTTTGTACCAGGCAAAGAACATTTGTATCGCCGTATGTCAGTGCGAGAGGTGGCACGCGTACAAACTTTCCCTGACACATTCAAATTTGTTTATGACAAAGTGGATTATGGCTATAAAATGATAGGTAATGCTGTTCCTGTTAATTTGGCATATCATGTAGCAAAAAGTATAATTGCATGTTTTGAACAAAATGATATTAAGTTGAAGTAACCACATGTACTAATCTTGGATCGTAATTCGTCAGTCGCAACTGACACATTGTACAAGCACTGCAAAAAAATCGCAATTGGCGAATATATCCAACAAAAATCACAATTAAACTCAATACAAAATAGACTGATTTACAAAAAAATGAAAACATTTTCATAAGTCTTTTCATAAGTCTTTTCCTAAGATGTATAATTCATAATTACCCCCCATGCTCCGCAAATACAACCGACATATATATATCGCTCTGTTATCCATTATCACGCTGTGTCTGCTTTGCGATTATATCCCTGCACTCCGTTTCCTTGCGACGTGGGTAACACCTCCTGTGGTGCTGTTTATTGGCTTAGTCTTCGCCCTGCTTTGCGGACAAGCTTACCCCACTTTCAACAAGAACATATCCAAGAAACTCCTCCAATACTCCGTCATCGGTTTGGGCTTTGGCATGAACCTTCAAGCCTCACTCGCATCGGGTAAGGAAGGTATGCTCTTTACGATTATATCCGTCGTTGGCACTCTGCTCATCGGCATGTTTATCGGTTGTAGAGTACTGAAACTCAACCGAAACACATCCTACCTTATTAGTTCGGGCACAGCCATCTGCGGCGGTAGTGCCATTGCGGCAGTAGGACCTATCATCAAAGCCAAAGATACCGATATGTCTATGGCATTGGCTACGGTGTTTATTCTCAACGCTATTGGTCTTTTCCTTTTCCCAATTTTGGGTCATTGGTTAGGACTAAGCCAACAAGAGTTCGGCACATGGGCTGCCATTGCTATCCATGATACTAGTTCGGTAGTGGGCGCAGGAGCGGCTTATGGCGACGAAGCCCTGCAAGTGGCAACGACCATCAAGCTCACTCGTGCATTGTGGATTATTCCATTAGCATTGATCACTTCTATCATTTTCCGCAGCGACGGCAAGAAGATTAGTATCCCATGGTTTATCTTGTTCTTTATCGTCGCCATGCTCATCAACACCTACCTCTTAGCGGACTATCCCGAGACAGGTAAATTCATTGCAGGTATTGCACGCAAAGGACTGATCATCACTATGTTCTTCATTGGCGCCTCCCTATCCGTAGATGTCATCAAATCTGTAGGTATCCGCCCCTTGCTGCAAGGTATCCTGCTATGGATCATCATCAGCGCCGCTAGTCTTGCATATATCCTACTCAAGTAAAAACGCATAACCATCATAACATTATGAAACCCTTCTCTCTCCTACTCTGCCTTATGAGTTTTTTAGGTTGCAAAGCAGCAGACTTCCGCTCAGTGGATGCGGAGACTTTTGCAAAGGTCATTGAAGACACTACCGTCATCCGTTTGGATGTAAGAACTGCCAACGAATATGCGCAAGGGCATATCCCTGGCGCGCTGCTTATTGATGTGACACAAGCCGACTTTATGCAGAAAGCAGAGCAACTGCTTCCAAAAGATAAAACCATCGCTCTCTACTGCCGTTCAGGCAGAAGAAGCAAAACTGCCGCCATGCAACTCGCCAAACACGGCTACCAAGTCGTAGAACTCAACACGGGCTTCAACTCATGGAAAGGCGAAGTGGAACGCTAAATAGATATTAACATAAAACAAACATACACTCATGAAACACCAAATTGCAGTGGGCGTAATGACCGCCCCAAAGATAGAGGCCGTTATTCCAGGTCCTCACTCCACTCCAGAACATCCTACTTTCCTCTTGAAGAATGTTCGTATCGGTATCGGTTTCCACTGGGACCGCCTCGAAGATCAAGAGTTTGAAGGTACACTCGAAATACGCGACAACGCAGATGGCACACAAACCGCTATCAACCGTCTTGATGTGGAAGACTACCTCAGTTCTGTTATCACCTCTGAGATGTCTGCTACCTCTTCCTTGGAGCTATTGAAGGCACACGCCGTTATCTCCCGCAGTTGGGTATTGCGTCCTATCATCAGTCCATCAACAGGCACTGATAAGCCTGATTTGAGCGACCCTGATCGCCATGTCATCTGGTACGAGAGAGATGCGCACGAGGGCTTTGATGTATGTGCAGATGACCACTGCCAACGCTACGAAGGTATCACCCGTCGTGATGAACACCCAGAGGCGGCTGCCAATGTGCAAAAAGCCATCGACGCTACCCGCGGACAAGTACTGATGTACGACGGAAAGGTATGCGACGCACGCTTCTACAAGGCTTGTGGTGGAGCTACCGAACTCTTTGAGAACGCTTGGGCAAACGAACACTATGATTATTTGGAGCCTGTTCGTGACGAGATTGGCACTCCCCTACCTGATTTGACTATTGAGGAGAATGCGCAGGCGTTTATCCGCACCTCGCCTTCTGCTTATTGCAATACTACCGACGAGCGCATCCTCAGCCAAGTATTGAACAACTACGACCAAGAGACCAAAGATTTCTACCGCTGGACCGTACAATACACCAAAGAGGAACTTAGCGACATCATCCGTGAGCGTTCGGGTATTGACTTCGGTGAGATCCTCGACCTCGTACCTATCAAGCGTGGTCCATCTGCTCGTTTGTACGAGATGCAGATTGTCGGCAGCAAGCGCACAATGGTGATTGGCAAAGAGTTGGAGATCCGCAAATGGTTGAGCAAGAGCCACTTGTACAGTAGTGCTTTTGTGGTTGATCGCAACGAGAATGGCGACTTTATCTTGACAGGTGCAGGCTGGGGACATGGTGTAGGATTGTGTCAAATCGGTGCTGCCGTAATGGCTGCCAAGGGTTATACCTACGAGCAAATCTTGGCGCACTACTTCCCAGGAAGTGAGTTGAAGGTAATTTAAAAGCCTACCCTAAATCCCTCCCTAGAGGGAGGGACTTACATATGCTCAAAATAAAATTTTACATAGCATTGTGCTGGTTTGGGTTGGTGTGCGTAGCATGCCAACCTACAACCAATACATCTATCACGGATAATACCGCTGGTTTTACTATTGATATTCACAACGATAGCACGACCATCACCATCTACTCGCCTTGGCAGAAGGGAAAAGTGATGCAACAATTGGCGTTCAACCAAGCTTATGAGCGCATTGTCTGCACCTCGGCTACGCATATGGGTTTTATCAGCGAGTTGGGGATGATGGACAAAGTGGTAGGTGTTTGCCGCCCCAATCGTGTATATAATTTGAGTGAGGAAGAGCGTGAGCGCATCACAGATATTGGGGATGATATGCAGCCCAGTATGGAGAAGATTCTGCTGCTTAATCCCGATCTCGTGATACTCTACACCTACGCTCAAGGTGACCCTATTCCTGCACAAGTAGAGGCATTGGGAGTCCCTATTTTGTATTGCAACGAATGGACCGAGACTACTCCACTCGCTCGCGCCGAATGGATACGCTTGTTTGGCGCCATCTTTGGTTGTTCGACCAAGGCCGATAGCATATTCGCGAGCGTCAAAGACGCATATGAGGCGAAAAGGCTATCAGGCGAAGAGGCGAAAGGCAGGAGCATCCTATCCGGCATGTCATGGCGAGGTACATGGTATGTACCTGCGGGTGGAACATTTATGGGTAATCTCTTCTGCGATGCTGAGGCACAATACCGCTACGCGGATAATCCATCCACTTCATCTATTCCGCTAACCATGGAGCAAGCGCTGCAAGACTTCGCCGAAGCGGATGTATGGGTCGGTTGCAATGCTTCTTCGTTGGAAGAACTGCGATGTATTGACGAGAAGCATACTTGGTTTAAGTCGTATCAGACAGGGCAAGTGTATAATTTCTACCGCCGTACTTTACCTAGTGGCGCAAACGACTTCTGGGAATCAGGCACCGTCCACCCCGAGCGTATCCTGCAAGACTTGCAATCTATTCTGCAGGGCGATACATCTGCACTTTATTACGCGGCTCCGTTATACTAAGACTGCTTCTATCAAATCATCCAATATCGTTTGGTATTCTTCTTTCCATGCACTGCGAATGCTGAGCATGGGCTCGACAATCTGAATGTCCTTCATTGTTTCCAGCATACCGCGCATGGTCTTGCCTGCGCTGGGTGCCCATGTGCCGTTCTCTACTAACGCCACTCGGCGCGACTGATAGCCTTTGATGCCCAACTTGTAGAGGAATACATGCATTGGAGGGAATACGCCCGCATCGTAACTCGAGGCGCAAAGCACCATCTTGCTATAGCAGAACGCTTGCGCTACTGCCTCCGAAACATCCGTTCGACAGAGGTCTATTTCTTTTACCTCAACGCTATTCATACGCAGTATCTCAGCAATGCGTTTGGCTACTTTGGCTGTGTTGCCATGTATTGAGGCATACGCCACCAGCACGCCCTCACGCTCTACCTCATATTGACTCCAGATACTATACAATCGACAGGCTTCTTGCACTTGCTCTCCGTCCAATACACAACCATGCAGAGGTGCAATAGCCTGAATATCAAATGCCTTTATTTTTGATAAAGCAGCAGCGACTTGTGTGCCATACTTGCCGCAGATATTGATATAGTACCTACGCGCCTCGTCTATCCAATGGTCTGTGTACGAACCATATACACCAAAAGAGCCAAAGGCATCTGCCGAAAACAGCGTTTTCTCTTCGGGCACATAGGTCATCATCACTTCGGGCCAATGCACCATTGGTGCCGCCACGAAATGGAGGGTCAATCCGCCTAAATCCAATGTATCGCCATGCTTTACCAGCAGCGTGTGAGCAGGTTGGTAGCCAAACTGCTGGATAAACTGCAACGCAGCACGACTGCCGACCACGGTTGTATTGGGGTATTGAGCGAGGAATGCACCTATCGAGCCACTATGATCGGGCTCCATGTGTTGTACGATAAGATAATCAGGGGCTGTATCACTTGGCAATCCCTCTTGTATCTGCAGCAACCATTCGGTTGTCTTGCGCGAGTCCACACCATCCATCACTGCAACACGCTCGCTGTGAAGCAGGTAACTATTGTAGCACATGCCATTAGAGAGTGGATATTGACTTTCAAAGAGGTCTAATGTTGCGTCATCGCAACCTATATATTGTATTTTATTGCTGTACATATAGTCACTCTATAATGATGTATTCCATAGTTATATTTAGTGGGTTTGGTTTAAACACTTTTTCAAATAGTATGCCAAAATGCAGTATTTCCGCAGCACTTTTTGTGCAATTCAATAGGCATTGGTGTAATCGCCCTAAACTACACATTCTTAACTAAAAATCGCGAATAATTAACACATTCGCAATTTTTAGTTGCACATCTCACAAAAATTCACTACCTTTGCACCGTGAACCTGCGCTGGGGATGTCTGCGTTAGGGTTGTATAGTAGAGTTCGTGAGTTGGCTGCTACAATGCTACACCATTCTACACAACGCTACACCATCCTAAACAATGCAACTGGCGAAGGGTAGCAGACATAATAAAAGGCGTTTATTGGCGCTTGTTTTGGAGCATTGGAATCCTGCAAAATTTCGTAACCCAAAGCAAGAGAGCGGTAAATGCCCCTTGGTGTGTTTAATTCGTTGTGTCCCACAACGATGAACATATCAGCGTGGGCATTCATTGTTTATTCTTGTTACAGGGTCTTGCAGGAACCTCAATGCTGAGAATAAGCAAAAAGAGGTTCCACGCTTTTTGTATAATTATACCAACGGGGCGTTTGGAGCCGACTTCCCACAAAATTAATAATACAATGAAGAAACTTCATTTGCTCCTTTTGAGCGTTACGCTGTGTTTGTTCTCAGCTTGTCACAATGACATTTGGGATGCTATCGACGGACTTGACTCCCGCGTCACTAAACTCGAAGAACTCTGCAAAGAGATGAACACCAACATCACATCACTCCAAACAATTGTGGATGTACTGCAATCCAATGACTTTATTACAAGCATTGTAGAAATCAAAAAGGATGGAAAAGTGGTTGGCTATACCATCACTTTTGGCAAACACGACCCAATCACCATTTATCATGGACAAGACGGTAAGGATGGACAAAATGGTACAAATGGTAAAGACGGTCAAGACGGAGCAGATGGAAAAGATGGTCAAAATGGTGCTGACGGTAAAGACGGCATAACTCCTGTGATAGGAGTGGCACAAGACACCGACGGAGTATATTATTGGACATTGAATGGCGAATGGCTATTGGATGACAACGGCAACAAACTCCCTGTTTCGGGCAAAGACGGTCAAAATGGTACCAACGGTTCCAATGGTCAAGACGGTGCAGACGGTAAGGACGGACAAGACGGCGAAGATGGCATTGATGGTCAAGATGGTAAAGACGGTAAAGATGGTATTACGCCACAACTGAAGATTGAAGACGGCTATTGGTACATCTCTTATGACAATGGTGCGACTTGGACACAACTTGGCAAAGCCACAGGAGAGAATGGACAAGATGGAAAAGACGGTGCGGACGGCGAAGACGGCAAAGATGGTCAAAATGGTGCCGATGGAAAGGACGGTCAAGATGGCGATTCCATGTTCCAATCTGTAACCCAAGATGACAACTATGTCTATTTCACACTCGCAGATGGCACTGTGATTAAGATTGCAAAAGGTACTAGCAATGACCAACCAGATGGAGATGCTTATATTGATTTTGAAGATTTTAATGTATTAAAAGCCTTACTAAATATGGGTGTTGATATAAATAATGATTGTTATATCACATACAGTGAGGCTGCTAATGTAGATTCATTAATCTTCACAAACAACACCTCTATCTACCTTTTTAGAGAGTTTAAATACTTTACGGGCATAAAGTATTTCATGTTTGATAAGTGTTCTAACTTATTAGCTATCAATTTGCCAGAACACATCAAATATATAGAAAATGAATGTTTTCAATCTTGTGGAAATTTGAAAAACATTTATATTCCAGAAAATTGTACACAAATTGGTGATAGAGCATTTTCTAAATGTAGTACATTGGAAACTGTCAATGTTTCAACGAATTGTACAAGTATGGGAAACAGTGCATTTAATAGTTGTACAAATCTAAGAAGTATTAATATACCTGAAAATTGTATAAGAATAGGTGATAGTATATTTAATCATTGTGCTTCATTAGAAAATATCCATATTCCTGAGAGTTGCTCATTAATAGGAGCATATGCCTTTAACGGATGTGGTTCTTTACAAGAAATATCACTTCCTTCAACGATTACTCGGATAGAGAAATATACTTTTAACAATTGCAGTTCTCTAAAAAAATTAGATATTCCTAACTCTGTTTATTATATTGCTGCTAATGCTTTAACTGGATTAGGGGTTGACACTCTTACTTTTCCAGAAAACTATGGTTCAGAACTTATATTTGATTTTAAAAATCCAAAATTAAAAACTGTAGTGTGGAATTGTATCGCTTTTCCAACCGCCTACTCTCAGAACAATACTGGGAATAATTCTACTGATTATTGGGGAATAGGTGGTTATTGGCAAAAAGAGAATAATTCTACTTTTCCTCCTACAATGACGACAGGAAATTACAATTATATAACAACTATTATTTTTGGAGAAAAAGTAATATCTCTGCCTAGCTCTTTGTGCTATCATATGTCATCACTAAAGACTATTTATAGCAAAAATCCTATTCCACCAACATGTTCCTCAAGTACATTTAACTATTGCGACTCTTATGTAAAAAGTGTTTATGTCCCAATGGAATCTGTAGAACAATACAAGGTGAAATGGAGTGATTTGGCAGATAAAATTGTTGGTTATGATTTTGAATAATTTGAAATGGTTATGAATGAAAATAAAAAAAGAGAAATTTACCAAGTTCTCCACACTGCATTAAATAAATATTGGGTAGAAAATAAAATCAACAAGAAATGTTGCGGGAAAACTATTGTACCGAATCCACTTCAACGATTGGAAATAAATAATTTTGAAGAAATTTTATATCCTCTATGTTGTCCATTTGAAACACAAGATGAGTTACCAACAATTTACGGACAAGGAACATGTTTCGTAAAAACTCCCAATGAAGACGGATGTATTTCTAAAAACATTAGGTTCTCTATCAGCAATCGTGAATATGAGCGATTCATAGAGGCTGATACTATTCGTATAGTTATCCATGGCATATCACTTGAATTTGTGTAAAATCTAAATATCTTCACCCTGCGAGTCATTGGATTTGCGGGGTGAGGTTTTTATATTGTTATTCTTCTTGCTCATATCAATGCTCGTATTCAAGCACTCCTTCGGCAAGGGTTCGGTATCCCTTCGGAAAACAGAAAGGTGAAAAGGGAAAAGAGACTTTTGGCAAACAGCCATCCGTGAACATCAGAGTGGTAACCAAGTGGTATGCGAAAGTACCGCCGACCATTAGCCCACCGAAAGCCCACAGAAGTTGTATATTAAAATATTTTTAGTATCTTTGCAGTCGATTTACATCTAAAGTATGGAATAAGGCAGAAGAGATGTTGGTATCAACCCCCTATAGGACGTTAGGTCACCATGCTTTTACA
>JAFYMG010000012.1 GCA_017556705.1 Paludibacteraceae bacterium
CAACAAAAAATGCACATACGCAAAAAAATGAATACTTTTTTGTAAAAATGATAGATTCATCTATCAAATATATGGCTACGAAAAAAGCATATATTTGGAATATCAGAAACCTTGAAAGTGGGCGGAATTTGATAAAAATGTTCAAAAAATGCCCGGTTTCAAATCTATGATTATAATTGGTTGGTATAAAAAGCAATCGTGCTTCACATGGAAACACGATTGCTTTATTAATGTTGGGTTAGGAAGTAGAGCGTTAATCGACTCCCCCTGGCGTACCTGAGCCTCCGTAAAGGTCTAGCACACTACTACCTACCATGAGGGCATTCTGTCCAAGCATTTGGACTGTGTCTGTTTGTGGTTTTTGATATGTTTTTTTCATATTTTGTGAGTATTTATTCTATTGTTATTCAATTACTTGTCCTTGTGCGTTGTATTGGTGCTCACCGCGGATGATAATGAGTCGTCCATCCTTAATTATCTTTTGGGCTTTATTCTCAGGAGCGCTCACCACTGGGATAGATGTGGCTTCGTTGTCCTCAAATATTACGCGAGCGCGCAATGGCGTAGGCGATGCGGAAGTGAAGAATGCACGCAAACCTGGTAATGGTTGGTTGTAATCTCCTGCACAATACAGTGCGTTGTTAGAAAGATAGTATTGGGTTGGTTGATTTAATGTACCTCCACCATTTAATACAGGTACCATCGTAAGCTCTCCAATCTTCACCGATGTAAGCTCAGTATTGATTATCACATCTTCGATGGTAAATCCGTCCTCAGCATCATACCCGCTAGTAGTTTGGAGGATATATGGCTTGCCTGCTTCAATAGCATTGGTACGACTAAGCTGCAAATGAAGTTCTTCGCCAGCATCTACCACATTATAGAACTCATATACGGTAGCATTTCCGAAATAAGTGCTGATTTGAGTAGCGCTCATGTCGAATGGCAATGTGAGTGTTAGGATCTTATTCGCACCGAAGTTGCGAGTGACTTCAGCTCTAACTGTCTTGCCTACATATGGAGCAAGTGCAGCAGTGTTGTTCGCAGTCTCGTCGATGGTGACGGTGATATCGGTATTGCAAGTCACTTTCCAAACAGCTACTGCTACTGTAGGACAGAATTGGTAGATATAAGCGGTGTTCTCATCTACCACCTGTACATTGAGCCAGTTAGCAGCAGAGTTCTTACTTACTTTATCCTTAGCATAGAGTGTTTCAGCAGAAAGGAATTGTTTATCCGTCATATTATAGAGATTCCACTCACTATTATAGTCTGTACCCTTGATATTATAAGCAATCAACTCTTTTCCACCCAATTCGAACGAGCAACCTCCTAATGTAGAAACCTTAAAATTAGGAAGATTCATGGTATGGACAGCTCCAGTCATAACATTAACCTCTTGAAGAACCTTAATATCAGCTCTTGTGTGGGTCATTAAGTTACCAAATATATTTGTAAACACATGTGACTGACTTGAGCCCTTTGTCAATGTTGCATCTACTTCATCTACAGAAATATCTTCTGATGTCGCACCACCATTCTTAATAAATAAGCGCGATACCGTAGTTTGGTTTTGGCAATAGAAATATACATATCCGCCTTCTGCGCTGTAAATATCACCCGATGCCGAGATAAAGTCGCAGCGACCAGTTGCAGGCAAAGTAAAGTCAATTACCTTTCCTGTTTTATCACCATTCTTGTAAATAGTTACTTGTACTGGTGATGTATGGAACTCTCCACTTCCGCTACGGACGATGAGATTTCCTGCATTATCTACCGCAATCGGTTGATCACCTCCCAAGCCTGTAACTGCAGCACCTAGTTGTGCATATAGCTCTGAACCTGTCTCTGTATAAACATTAATTGAAGCATTCAAACGGTCTTTCATATAAATCTTACCATCCCATCCTACTGCCTGATAGCCATTATTGGTCGAAGCAGGTACATTGGTATTCTCCCACATTTTGGTAATAGTGAATGTAGGCTCTTCGGTATACTCTTTCACGAAGTATGCGGAAATAGCCTCGTTCTTGGTCATCGTAATGGTGCGTGGGTTCTCTGTAGAGCGGTCGCTCCAGTAGAGGAGTTTGTAGCCTGCTGCAGGGTTTGCGGTGAGTGTTACCTCTGTACCATAATTGTATGTACCAGCACCAGTAACTGTACCTTTATCCTCGTCGTTGGTTGGAGCGATGAGGGTATATTGTATAGGCTCGAAGTTAGCTGTAACAGTGATGTTTCCTTCAACAACAAGTTCTAATGGGTTGTTGGTAGAAGTCTCGCTGCCATAAGTCCAATTTACAAAGCGATAGCCAGTATTAGCAGTTGCAGTTACAGTTACAGTTTCGCCTTCCAGGTATTCGCCGGCGCCTGTTGTTGTACCCATCGCAGGGTCATTCACAGCAACCTCTATAGTATAGATAGTTCCCAGTTTGATTGCCTTAGAGGTAGGAGAAGGAACAAGGCTAGTGTTGGCTGTTTCGATAGGAAGTGCATATTGATACATACGCTCATCGGTAGCAGACATCACTATGATATTACCTGCATAGTCAAAAGCAATACCATCCACATGGATACCAGCAGTTGAACTAGATGAAAGCAACGAAATCGTCTGCCATGTAGTTAATATTGGAACACCAGATGCATTGTATGCTACTTTAAATACGGACACCTTACCACCGCCACCATAAGCTACGAGACCATTGTTCTCATCGATGGAGTAATATGCTACTTGACCTCTGTAAGAAGCATTGTTATAAGTCTTTCCATCCTCTTTAGACACATAAGTCTGTACAGGCAATAGACTTGCATTCTCATCCTTACTAATCGTATAATCAGCTGCGCCTGAAGCATTGATATGCAATAGGTGATTGAAGCCATCCAAATTGTTACGATGTTGTGCAATCCAGAAACCGCCTTTGCCGTCAGGAACAATGGCGTTGTCTTTACTTGCAATTTCACGACTTGTTTGCGTTACCAATGTAGCTATACCATCTACCACTTTATAGACGCGACCCATAGAAGCACCAGACACATAATTAGCATTTGCTACCACATACATCACACCATTCTCATCGAAGCAAACCGAGTTGGCATTGGTAATCTCACTAATACCATTGATTACATTCTTCGCTGTACCACCATCGGTGAGAATATTGGTTGCATCAGGTGCTAATTCATAAATAGCAGTACCTGTTACGCCTTCGCTGCTATCGCTGGTGCGCACATAATATACATGACCATTGGTTGGGTTGACTGCTACACGGTGCATGGAATATCTACCATTACCACCCAATGCATCTCCGTTAGAGATGACACCACTCTTCAGACGGTTGTGCAATGGATCCATCACTACGATACCATAGTTCTTGTCGGTATAATATGTACCACCAGCTTTAGGCAATGCGATATACATACGACCAAAGTAGTCAGATGCTGGGTTATTGTCGATTGCAACACCCTGTGGACGATTGAAACCATAGATATCTTTCTTGGTAGGGTCACTCAACAGAGTCAGTTGTTCTACTGTCTCACCTGTCAGCTCTACAGCCCAAGTGACTATACCAGTTGCTGGCATCACAGACTTGCTAACAACCACTTCGCTCTTCATGCCCTTGGCAATAGTTCCTGCGATAGGCGCTTCATGGATTTGTGCTTTTGTGTCGTCATTGTAGAGAATAACGCGTCCACTAATAGCATTGGCGTTAGGGATAAACGATAGTGTATAAGTATCATCGCCATTGTCCACTACATCCAAGTTGTATGCAAACACGCGGGCAGGAGCCACTTTGAAGATAGCTGTATATGCAGCCGCTCCGTTTACTGTAATAGTGCGTGGGTTGTCGGTATTATCATCACTCCACTTCTCGAATACATAACCACCTACAGGTGTTGCGGTCAAAGTAGCTGTAGAGCCCTCGTAGTAATCACCACCACCCGTTACTGAACCCATTTCGCCGTCATTAGCAGATACGGAAATGGTGTGTTGAGGAATAGCCTCGAAGGTTGCGGTGAGGGTGATATTGCTTTCTGCAACAAACTCCAGTGGATTATCCATAGAAGTTTTATCACCAGTCCAACCAATGAATCTATGATGTTCAGCAGGAGTTGCGGTTAAAGAAACAGAAGTTCCTTCAATGTATTCACCAGCGCCTTCTACCTCACCATTGCCAACAACATTAACAGTAACTGTACATCTAACCTCCTTTACTATTTTTTGAGACTCTGGAGCAGGAACAGTGCAAATATTCTCTGCTGTTGGAAGAGTATATTTGTAGAACTTTTCTGTACCTGAGTTGACCATATAGAGGTCACCTGCATAGTCAAATGCAAGACCATCAATGTTTGCTTTGTTAACTTGAGGAGTAGTTGCAATCTTGGTTAATGTAGGCACACCAGTAGTAGCGTCATATGCTACTTGGAATACTTCCACTGTACTATTACGTCCTTGAGCCAAGATTTGGCGTTCTACATCATATGCCAATGCACCACGAGTAGAATACCCCGTAAAACCAGTCGATGAAGTTCCATCCGATACACCCTGTTTATACGTGCCTTGATCATCATAAACAGACCAATCTGTAACTCCTTCACTATTTACGTGTGCTAGTTGGTAACATGCATCCATTTGTCCACGGTTTTGAGCGACCCATAGACCACCACGCCCATCGGATGTCATAGTAATGTTGTCAGCAGCATACTTACCTGTTGCAGCAGAGAAAGTAGATTTTACACCATCTTTTATTTTGTAGATTGTACCTTTGTAACTTACAATATCCATTACATATAGCGCGCCATCTTCATCAAAGCAATGAGCCACAGTTTTAGTTAATCCACTTATGCCATCAAGCAAATTCGTCACACTACCTGTTATATTCTCGCGGTCAATTGCGAAAACAGCAGGTTTGCCAGAAATGCCATAACTAAATGCCAGTTTGCCTGTTGTAGGGTCAATATTCAGGCGTTGGAATGTATAATTTGTTCCATTAAGAGCGTATCCGCTTGGCATAGTAGGTTGAATACCCACATTAGGATTGGTATTGAGTACATCCAAATTTTGATTTAGCAAGAACAATCCCAATGTTTGTGCTTTACCATTGGTTGTTCCGCTTTTTGCCATTTCAATGTAAATCTCACCAAACTTTTCAGAATTAGGATCATTATCTACCACTACACCCTGCATGTTGTAGAAATCATAGATGTTACGCGATTGGTCCGTGATTTCTGCTACAGCAGGAATTGCCTCGCCGTCCATTTTTACAGACCAATATATGTCTTTTGGTTCAGTAAACAAAGATTTTGCTACGGTTGCGGTATTTAATCCAGCATTGATTGCGCCCAAATCATACGATGTTGGTGCCAATGCGTTACCCTCTTTGTCAGCAAACAAGAGTGTAGCTGCTGCAGCTGTAGTAGCATTGAAAGTAAACTTGTAATTATCGCCGTCTTCAGCTACCTTTAAATCATACGCCCACGCGCGAGGAGTTGCTTTTGCGAAGTTGGCTGTGAGTGTGAGGTCACCTGTCACTGTTATAGTGCGAGTAGCATCCGTAACACCATCACTCCAGTTTACAAAATAGTATGTGCTATTTGCTACAGCTTTCAGTGTAACAGTCTCGCCCGCATAGTATGTGCCGCCACCTGTTACATAACCCATAGCGTTATCAGCAGCATGAGCTGCGATAGTGTATGTTTCCACCTCTTCCAATTCGAATGCATATTTAGAAGCACATGGGGTAGAAACGGTGCCTGAGTAAGGAAGTGCCCAAAAAGTAATGGTTTCTTTATTACGATTGGCTACATATAAGTTACCCGCATAATCATACGATAAAGCTGTGTGTACTGTTCCTTCTGTTGTCAAAGTATGTTTTTTACTCAACGAAATCTTTCCATCCGTTTTAGAGATAGTATAAATGGTTATTTTATTGTTTCCATCACCCACTACCGCCAATTCAGTACCATCAGTATTAACTGCAATACCGCTATTATTTGAACCTAAATGCGTTAATGCTGCTGAAACATTATTGTAGTCAACACCATCTATTGTAATATGTGCAATAGTTGGACTTTCAGCTGAAGCTATTGTATTATGTTGATTTAACCATATACCACCATCCTTATCATACGCAATAGTTGCATCTGTCCGAATCTTTGTCACTTCAGTTTTAGCGAATGTTCGTGATGGTTTGGTAACATCTGCCCAAGCAGTTGCGGTACCTAAATCATATTCTTTTATATTCAATGTTTTATCCAACATGACTAGTTGCAGATCCTCGCCTCGTCCTCGTACATCAAAAGAAACGGTTTCCTTTCCTGCATCTTTTTTTAGAACACTAGGATACTCATCCATGTATAAATCAGTGGCTTCTAAAATCGGTGCATAATTATTTAAATAGCGACCTATAAATACACGACCACCACTGGTTGCCACACGGTATATACCTACTGTGGTATTTGCTGAATTGGCAGTACCATCTAATGTAAGCGTCATTTTACCGACGAACCCAGGATTTCCTTCTTTATTAGGTATAGAGTTGAGTGATGCATCATAAGCATAGAGGCCTATACCAACATGATAAGATTCGTAAGCAGTATGTTTTGATGAGCCTTTTGCGTTATTTTTAGCCTCTATCACATACCAACGACCAAAATAGTCACTCTCTGTATCAACATCCACATCCATACTATAAGGGAGATAAAAATACTTCTTATTGGTTTGCAGTGTCGGATTTTCCACTGATGTTCCTTTTACCTCAACTTTCCATGTGAGGGATTTAGATTTAGGAAGTTCGTCTGTAAGTATTTCTACGGTGTGACTACCTTGGGTTATACCATCACAAGTTACGGTCTTAATTGGCTCCTCGCCATCCATAATCACCACACTAACAGCAGTGGCTGGCGCATTAAGTGAATAATTAACTTTTAATGTGGTGCCCTCTAGCGTTGACGACAACCCATATGCATACGGATTCAATGCAGCAAACGACAGCGCGCTGAATAATATCGCAACTAAAAATAGAGTAAATTTTTTCATAAAATATTTGGTATTAAATTTTATCACAACATACAAAAAGCAGAACCCTTTGTAAAAAGGCTCTGCGAGGTCGAAAATACTTGATTAGAACGGAGTTCTGGAAATTTACAAGACAAATACCCCCCCCATTTTCAAAGGCGGAAACGAAAGATTTTACATAAGCAAGGCAAAATGTCTTGACTTTCATGGTATTACATCTATATTGGGATACACTTATTCCACTATGTATTCGGCGACAAAGGTAGTATAATTTTTCTGAACACGCAAATTTAGTTATAAATTTTGATGTTTTTTTTGAAAAACATATGGATTTTTAATGGCACAACAAATTTAGTTATAAAAAAGGGAACTATATACATGTTGACAATACTAACACCTCCTTGCTTTTGGCAAAAATCTTATCAGCAGCCGATAGACATATCTGTACAAAATGCTTGCAACGGACTACTATCCAAGCAATTAATAAATAAAAAAACTGTACAATGTGCTAATACTCTTGCGGATATTAAATCTTTTTTGTACCTTTGCAGCCGTAAAGGGTACTTCAAAAAACGGACATCTTAAAACTTATATATCATGAAACGACTACTTATCGCTTTTCTGCTTACTCTATTCACATTTCATGTTTCCTCAGCGTCAGACACCATCCGTATCCTTTGCATAGGAAATAGTTTCTCATGGGATGCCGTAGAGCAAGAACTGGCACCACTCTGCGAAGCGGGTCATCAGCCCATCCTTATCGGTAACCTCTACTACGGCGGTTGTTCGCTAGAACAACACCACACTTTCCTCCTCAAAGACACCGCCGCCTATAGTTTCCGTTATATCAAAGATGGCGTGCGCACCTTGAACGATGGCTACTCGTTGCGCCAAGCGCTACGACTGGATCAATGGGACTATATCTCGCTGCAACAGGCAAGCCACGATAGCGGCATACAAGCTAGCTACGAGCCATATCTAGGCGCACTCATCGACACGGTGCGTGCCTACCAACCAAAGGCGCAACTATGCTGGATGCAGACTTGGTCGTATGCCCAAGATGCAAAGCACCCTGCTTTTCCACGCTATCAAAAAAGCCAGCAGATCATGGACGATAGCATTCGAGCCGCTACCCATGCTTTGCTAGCGCACTACCCCGAACTAACACTGATCCCTTGTGGTAAAGCCATCACACTAGCCCGCCAAACCAAACTGGGCGATACGCTATGCCGCGATGGCTATCACCTGAACTATGTGTACGGTAGGTATACCGCAGCCTGCGTGTGGTACGAACTGCTGACAGGCAAAGACTGCAGACGTAACCCATACAAAAACGCCGAGATGACCAAACAGCAAAAGCGCCTGACACAGCAATCGGCGCACCGAGCGCTGAGCGCAGAGTAGTGTTTAGTAGACATCGTGTTGCGGCTATTGCAAGAGCCGTACTTTCTTTGGAAGGCATCAAAACGCCCAATCCTAGCTCGCGATCAATCTTTGGATAATAATAGACACCATGACAAATTCGGAGCAATATCTGCTCGTTGGTCAGCTGTTGTAGTGCTTTTCGAACGGAGTCGTTACTTCCAATTGTAACAAAATCATCAACAAACCAAAACTTGGCGCGTCCCTTGCTGATAATCTGTTGTTTAAATCTCGTGTTTAGAGCCACATCGTTTTTGTTTTAACAAACTCTTATCCAAGCACAAACAACGACTACAAAATTTTGTAGTCGTTGTTTGTACTCAATCTTATCTAGTTACACTATTCTTTAATCAATTTGAATGTCTCGTCGGCCAATCTCAATAGATATACGCCATTAGGTAGCTCCGCCACTTGAATCGTATTCGTACCCTCTTGCGATTGTGCAGACAACACCTTGGTTCCGTTGATGGAATAAATCTCTATTTCTTGTTTGGCATCAGCTCCATCAATAATCAACATATCCGCAGTCGGATTTGGATAGACACGAATCGAGGAGGGGGAAGCCACATCTTCTACAGCAGTAAAATTGTTATTCTCGAAACTGATTTTGCGGACTCCCGTCAATTCGGTGGATTCGCCGTTAGATAGTTTGCATTTTAGGGTCTGACCTGGCAAGAATTGGATTGCACTAACCTGCTGCAGTTCTTTCGCCTCACCAGTCAAACGGATGACTGTGATATTCACAGCTTGCATGTTCAAAAATAATCCACTTAGGAATAATATAATCAATACTCGTTTCATAATCAGAATAATTTAGATGGTTGATTATTAATAGTTAAACCGTATGCTTCCACTCCCTCTATAAGACAAGTAAGTTTATAAACAAAAAATAGAGGTTCATCGCCTCTATTTTTCATTCTTTGCGGAGAGAGAGGGATTCGAACCCCCGGAACCTCTCAGTTCAACGGTTTTCAAGACCGCCGCAATCGACCACTCTGCCATCTCTCCTTCTGTTTTGGCAAAAACAGAAAAAAATTGTGCGCAGGATGAGACTCGAACTCACACGGTCTTGCGACCACTACCCCCTCAAAGTAGCGTGTATACCAATTTCACCACCTGCGCATTGTTGCGTATGCAACTATATTTTAAAGATCACTCTTTTTTCAAAAACAAGTTGTGCCCAAAACAGGACTCGAACCTGCACGTCTCTCAACACTCGCACCTGAAACGAGCGCGTCTACCAATTCCGCCATTTGGGCTTCGTCGGAATCGGCTTGCAACAAAGAAATGCGCAAGGCGCATTTAGGTTGCCGCCATTCCTCCTCTTAACTCGGGCTCGCAAAGCCCTCGTTAATTTTTATGGTCTTACGACCAACAAGAATTGTCTCAAGTTATGTTCAAAGACCTTTTAGAAAATAAAAGCAGGAACTATGTCCTGCTCATTTCTATAGAGCGGCAAACGAGACTCGAACTCGCGACCCCAACCTTGGCAAGGTTGTGCTCTACCAACTGAGCTATTGCCGCAAAATGTTTAAGAACATCGCTCTCATTCGAAAGCGGGTGCAAAGGTACTACAAAAATTGCACATGACCAAATTTTTTCGCAAAAAAATGCATTTTTTCTCAAAAAAAGTGCTTTTTGAGGCAAAAAATGGGGGTATGGGCTGCAATTTGCGACCGTAACTTCGGGGGAATTGCTAAAAAACAATCGCTTTTTTAGCAAGGCGGCGTCCGAAGGTACAAGTGTTTGCAAAGTGCGAGGGCAAAGCCCGCATTCGACCAAATATTTTGAAAAAAAATAACGAAAAAGTGAAAATTCTTGTATTTTTATGTGATATTTGATGAATTTTCAGTACCTTTGTGCGATTTTTAGCGTTTTATGCAAAAAACTCCCGAACAAATAGAACAGCTCAAACTGCAATCGCGCTTGACTAAGCGATTCCACAAAGCATGCGCCGATTATGGGTTGGTTGCCAATGGTGATCATATCCTAATAGGACTCAGCGGAGGTAAAGACTCGTTGGCACTGGTGGAATTATTGGGCAAACGGGCTCAGATACACGTGCCACGTTTCAAGGTGACTGCCGTGCATGTGCGCGTGAAGGAACGCGATTATCATTCCGATTTGAGGTATCTAGAGGATTTTTGCGCGCGCGTACGCGTGCCTTTAGTAGTAAGGGATACGGAAATAGCTCGCAAGGCAAGCAGTTTAGAGGACGCCGCAAGCGGCTACAGTTTAGAGGCGAAAGGCAAGGAGAAAGATCCGTGCTTCCTCTGCTCATGGTATAGGCGAAAGGCGCTGTTTGATGTGGCGCAAGAGTTGGGGTGCAACAAGATTGCGCTAGGCCATCACAAGGACGACCTCATTGAGACACTGCTGATGAATCTCGTCTTTCAAGGTAGTATAGCAACGATTCCCCCCCTGCTGCAAATGGAGAAAATGCCTATACAGATGATTCGTCCGCTATGCCTCATCGAAGAGAAGGACCTCACGCGCTACGCAGAACTCAGTAGGTATGAGAAGC
Source organism: Paludibacteraceae bacterium (assembly GCA_017556705.1). GTDB lineage: Bacteria > Bacteroidota > Bacteroidia > Bacteroidales > Paludibacteraceae > Colicola. The sequence goes on from JAFYMG010000012.1 coordinate 10,956, forward strand.
AAGTGAAACTCTGCCCACTGGAGAAAGCCAGTAGCCGCGCAGAGGTAAAAGAACTAGTGAAGCAACTGGAGGGCCTCAACCCCAATGTGCGCGACTCTATCTATGGAGCTATGGAAAATATAAAGGAAGGGTATCTGCCCCATCGCCTATAACCTATAGTCCGTAGGGCGTCCTATAGGCGAAGCCGTCCTATAACCTAAAAAGATATGAATAGTTTTTATACAATATTATTACTAGTAGCGTCGAATGTGTTTATGACATTGGCGTGGTACGGCCATTTGAAGATGGCGGAGTTTTCGTGGTTTAAGGCATTGCCATTGATAGGTGTGATAGCGCTGAGCTGGGGCATCGCATTCTTTGAATACTGCCTGCAAGTGCCTGCCAATCGTATCGGATTTGAAGGTAATGGTGGACCTTTCTCACTGATGCAACTCAAGATCCTGCAAGAGGTGATTACCCTGGTGGTGTTTGTGGTATTTTCCATGATTGCCTTCCATATGGAAGTAAAATGGAACCATATTGTAGCTGCACTTTGTTTGGTGGCTGCGGTATATTTTGTTTTCGGATTCAAATAGATCGCGACTATGTCGCTGTTAGAAGTTAGACCGTTGCACTGTCGGATCGCTCGCTTGCGCTCGCTGTCGGACTCAGGATATCTGACAGGCGAAGCCGTTCTGACAACAAAGTGGTCTAACAATGTAATGATCTAACAGCTAGAGGCGGTCTAATAATAGAATATATGAAAAAAATATTATTTGTATGTCATGGTAATATCTGCCGCAGCGTGATGGCAGAGATGGTGATGCGCCATATGGTGGCGGAACATGGACAAGAAAGCGAATGGGAGATTGATTCATGCGCCACCTCGCGCGAGGAAATAGGCAATGATATCTATCCACCTGCAAAGCGCTGTTTGTCGGCACATGGTGTACCATTCTCACGCCATTATGCACGCCAAATCACTATTGAGGACTACCATCGTTTTGATCTGATTCTCTGCATGGAAGAATATAATATCCGGAACCTACGCCGTGTGTTAGGCGACAATATTATGCAACACGACGCAGCTCTGCCACAGCCTAAGATACGCCGATTGCTCAATCGCGATGTGGCAGACCCTTGGTACACAGGCGATTTTGAGGCAACATACCAAGATGTGGTGGAAGGGGCGATGCGCTTGTTAGGCTATTAGGCGAGGAGATTTGCATATATCAAAAAAAAGCAGTATCTTTGCGGGGTTTTCTAATATTGTATTTTTACAATAAACCTAAAATATATTGAAAATATGAAAAATGATTTTTTGAAATTTGCCATTGATAAAGGCATGAACTCAATGCACGTAGAGAAAACGATGAATGCCTCTGCGAGCTATATCAGTCCATCTATCTTGGAAGAGCGTCAATTGAATGTCACACAGATGGACGTATTCTCACGTTTAATGATGGATCGTATCATTTTCCTTGGTACAGAAGTGAATGATTATACCGCTAACGTGATTCAAGCGCAACTATTGTATCTAGACTCTGTAGATTCTGAGCGCGATATCAATATCTATTTAAACACCCCTGGTGGTAGCGTGTATGCTGGTTTGGGTATCTACGATACCATGCAGTTTATTGGTTCGCGCGTAACCACTATCTGTACGGGTATGGCAGCGAGCATGGGTGCTGTACTATTGGTAGCAGGTGAAAAAGGTATGCGTGCTGCATTGCCACATAGCCGCGTGATGATTCACCAACCATTAGGAGGAATTCAAGGTCAAGCCTCTGATATTGAGATTACTGCCCGTGAGATTCTCAAACTGAAAGACGAACTCTACCAGATCATCTCTGATCACTCAGGTCAAACCATGGAGAAGATTCGCCAAGATGCAGACCGCGACTACTGGATGACCGCCAAAGAGGCATTGGACTACGGAATGATTGATAAAGTGTATTCTAAAAAATAGTTTAGAGTTTAGGGTTTAGAGAAGAGGGTAGCAGTTGCTGCATAATCATGCCCTTACACCTTACACTTTACACCTTACACCAAAATATAAAATGGCTAATAAGAAACAAGAAAAATGTGCTTTCTGCGGGCGCGAGATGAAAGATCTATTTCGCGCAGATATCCCAGGCGTCTATATCTGTCACGAGTGTATCGAGGCAGGGCACAAGATGATCATGGAGATGCAGCTGCAAAAGGCACAAGAGACAAAGATAGAAGGATTGGAATTAGACACCCTACCTAAACCAGCCGATATCAAAGCCTTTCTTGATCAATACGTGATTGGTCAAGACGAAGCGAAACGCTATCTGTCGGTAGCGGTGTACAACCACTACAAGCGCGTACTACAACCCAAAGATGACAATGGCGTAGAGATCGAGAAAAGCAATATCCTGCTAGTAGGTTCTACGGGTACGGGTAAGACTTTGCTGGCCCGCACGATTGCTAAACTGCTGAAGGTGCCCTTTGCCATCGTGGATGCTACCGCATTGACCGAAGCGGGATATGTAGGCGAGGATGTGGAGTCGCTGCTCGTGCGTCTGCTACAAGACGCCGATTATGATTTGCAAAAAGCGCAACGCGGCATCGTATTTATAGACGAAGTAGATAAGATAGCCCGCAAGAGTGAAAACCCAAGTATCACACGCGATGTGTCAGGTGAGGGCGTACAACAAGGTCTATTGAAACTGCTGGAGGGATCCGTAGTCAATGTACCACCTCAAGGCGGACGCAAGCACCCAGAGCAAGAGTTTATCCATGTGGATACCCGTAATATATTATTCATCTGCGGCGGTGCGTTTGACGGCATAGAGCGTAAGATTGCACAACGCATGAACACCCAAGTGGTGGGCTTTGATGCACAAAAGAAGGCCAAAACAATCGACAAGAACAACCTGCTGCAATATGTGGCTCCACAAGACTTGAAGTCGTTTGGTTTGATACCAGAGATCATCGGTCGTTTGCCTATCTTGACCTACCTCCAACCTCTGGACAAACAAGCCCTGCGCAACATCCTGACAGAGCCAAACAACGCCATCACCAAGCAATATAAGAAACTGCTGGAGATGGATGGCTATCAACTCACCTTTGCAGACGATATGCTGGACTATGTGGTGGACAAAGCGCTAGAGAACAAACTGGGTGCGCGTGGCTTGCGCGGACTGATGGAGACCGTGATGATGGATGTGATGTTTGACTTGCCATCGTCGAAGAGCCGCAAAAAGACCTTCGAAGTCACCAAAGCATACGCCCAAGAGCGAATCGAAAAAGCGGATATATATAAAATATCACTGAGCGAAAATTAATCCAACAAATATGAAGAAAACTATTATTATGATGACATTGGTTGCAACACTAGCTGGTTGCTGCGCCAAGAAGCCACATTATGAGAATGTGGATCAATACCCAGTGAAACAAGGTTCGCTCAATGAGATGGTTTATACTCCTGAGAAAACCACTTTCTCCGTATGGAGTCCTAACGCAGATAGCGTGTATCTGAATATCTATGCAGACGCTACTACTGCCGCTCCGCTGCAAACCCTCAGCATGTGCCGTCAGAAAGATGGTAGTTGGACCAAGACCGTGAAAGGCGACTTGAATGGTCAGTTCTATACCTTCCAAGTGGTAGAGCCTAGTTCTCGTTGGACATTGCACGAGACACCAGGTATCTTTGCCAAGGCAGTAGGTGTAAATGGTCGCCGTGCAGCGATTATCGATTGGGCAACCACTAATCCAGAGGGGTGGAGTGAGGATATTCGTCCTGCTTTCGCGGGTGCGAAAGATGCTATCATCTATGAGATGCACCATCGTGATATGACTATCCACGCTACTTCTGGTGTGGAGAACAAAGGTAAGTTCGTAGCTTGGACCGAACATGGCACCAAAACCGCAGAGGGGTTGGCTACAGGTATTGACCACCTCGTAGAACTTGGCGTAACCCACGTGCAGATCTTGCCATCATACGACTACGGATCAGTAGATGAGACTCGCTTGAGCGACAACAAGTACAACTGGGGTTATGATCCTGTTAACTACAACGCGCCGGATGGTGGCTATAGCACCAATCCTTACGACCCTGCTACTCGTGTTCGCGAGATGAAGCAGATGATTCAAGCGCTGCACAAGGCAGGTATCCGCGTGATCATGGACGTAGTGTACAACCACACCTTCAATGTGGAGAATAGTAATTTCACTCAAACGGCGCCTGACTACTTCTATCGTCTTCACGAGAACGGCGATTTGGGTAATGCTTCTGGTTGTGGTAATGAGACAGCCAGCGAACGCCCTATGATGCGCAAGTTTATCATCGAGTCTTGCCGCTACTGGATTGAGGAGTATCACATGGATGGTTTCCGCTTTGACCTCATGGGTATTCACGATGTAGAGACCATGAACCAAGTGCGTGCGATGATGGATAGTATCGATCCAAGCCTCTTGCTCTATGGCGAGGGTTGGGCTGCTGGTGGTCCATTGTACCCAGGTGAGGAGTTGGCAATGAAAGCGAATATGCAAAAATTGCCAGGTATTGGCGCATTCTGCGACGATATGCGTGATGCATTGCGCGGTCCATTCTCTGATAACAACAAGGGTGCTTTCCTCGTTGGCGAGAAAGGTCATGAGGAGAGCATTAAGTTGGGTTTGGTAGGCTGTATCGCTCACCCAGAGGTGGATATGACTCAGGTGAACTACTCTAAACAAGCATGGACCGCTCAACCTACTCAATGTATCAGCTATGTATCTTGCCACGACGATATGATGCTCACCGACCGTCTGAAAGCAAACAAGAAGCTCAAACCAGGTGAGTTGCAACGCCTTAGCAAGTTGGCGCAAACTGCCGTATTGACCTCACAAGGTATGCCATTCCTCTGGTGTGGCGAGGAGATCGCACGCGATAAGAAAGGTGTGCACAACTCCTATTGCAGCCCTGATGAGATCAACGCTATTGATTGGTCATTGAAGGCAGAGAACTTGGATTTGATGGCATACTACCAAGGTTTGATCGCTATGCGCAAGGCTCACCCTGCTTTCCACATGGGGGATGCAGACTTGGTGCGCGCGAATTTGCACTTCTTGGAGGCTCCTGCAGGTGTAGTGGCTTACCAATTGAATGGCGAGGCTGTAGGCGATGAGTGGAAGAGTATTGTGGTGATTCTCAACTCTCAACTCTCAACTCTCAACTTTCAACTACCAGAGGGTGAGTACCACGTGGCAGTAGCAGATGGCAAGTGCCCAGCCGCTACCCAAGGCTTACTCAAAGGTAGCGTAAAGGTTGCTGCGCAAACCGCCGTTATATTGTATCAATAAGATATGAAACAGATATTAGTTTCTATACTGCTATTGGCAGCAGGTATGATGTCGGCACAAAATGTACCGACGTCTTTTCCTCGTAAGTTCCTATTGGAGCACTTCACGAGTGAGCAGTGCTATAATTGCCCTTCTGGTTACGAAGGGATTGAAGAGTTTGTAAACACACCTAACTCTCCATATATTTGGGTGACGCATCACGCTGGATATGCGACCGATGAATACACTATTTCAGAAAGTGAGAAGATAGCTAAGAACCTGGGCATCACCTTTGCTCCTGCGGCAGTGATCAACCGTGTTAGACGAAATGGTAGTATGGGTATGGATGCCAGAATGATCACTAATTACACCATTGATGATGACACGGTGGCAGAGGCATCGGTAGTAATAGCGCATACATATAATGCTGAGACACGTCAGTTGGATGTGACTGTGAGTGGTCAAGTAGCTAATTTGGATGCAAAAAAGTACCTGCTGAGTATCTTGATCAAGGAGAATGGTTTAGCGGGCAAGCAAACTGATGACACGTATTCATGGAAGGGAGCCGTATGGAAAGAGTACTTGCATGCACGCGTGGTACGCGACTTCGTTACTTCGCACTTTGGCGATACGGTGTTGGTGCAAGACCAACACTACACCTATACCACAAGTTTTACTATTGCAGAGAATTGGGTGCCAGAGAACTGCTGCGTGGTGGCGTACCTCACTGGAACCAATAAGAAGCCAGTTATCAATGCCGAGCAAGTGCCTCTGGTCGCTGGTACTGAGGGTGGCGAACAATACCTGCCATACGGTATCACCGAGGGTAAGGGCCCTAATATGACCATTGAGTTTGATAGTGTAGAAGTGAACAAGGTAGCCGATAATCAGCTGGAGATAGTGATGAAGGGCAGCAAGACATTCAAGACACGCGGCAATTCCATCATCTGCAAAGAAGTAGGGTATGTGTATTTGAATACCCCATATAGCGAGTTGGCTGCGGGTACTTATCCTATTCAAGCAGGAGATGAGATGGGTACAGTGGCTGCGGGTTATCGCGTGGATGCGGAGCAGACCTTAGGCGGATCGCGACTAGTGTATGCCGTGTCTGCGGATTTGAAGAATGGTATTGTGACCCCTATACACCAGTGGCGAATGACTTCGGGCAACATGGTAGTGGATGAGCAGGGCTATATCTCGCTGGAGCTTACCACCTACAATGGCACGAATATTACTGCCACCTGTTCGCAGGCTGTGGCTTTAGGAGTAGAGGATGTGAAGGGCAGCGCCGATCAAACGCGCAAGGTGCTGCGCAATGGGCAATTGCTCATCAAGAAAAACGGACAATGGTACAGTATTCTAGGCGATAGGTTATAGGGCAGGCACCGAAGGTGCAGTTTAGAGGACGGCTTCGCCTACAGGTTAGAGTTTAAAGGCGAGATTATATAAAAACAGCGTGGTGAATGACCACGCTGTTTTTATTTGCCTATAACCTATAGCCGCTTGCGGCGTCCTATAGGCAACTCTGCTGCCGTCCTATAGCTCGCAGAGCGAGCGTCCATTATAGTTTTGCACCGTTAGCATTGTAAGTTTCGCCGTTGCGAATAATCACAAGTTGACCATTAATGATGCACTTAAAAGTGTTGGTGTTGCCAGCAGTAATATCCTCTACCGCTGTCGCAGCTGCATTGTAGTGCAATTTCACAGGCAAATCGTATGAGTTGTGTGCATCTACATCAATGCTCAATTTACCATCTACCTTCTTAACGGTTACAGTACCATCAACGAGGCAGTAAAGACCTTCTTGGTCATAATAAATACCGTCTTCTTGTACAATGGTGTAGCAGAAATAAGATTGGATAGGACCACCACCTACAGCAACACCTGGGCTTGCATATACAGTACCGAGTGCCATAGACTTATTGATAGGATAAACACCTTCTGGAACAGTAATCTCAGAATCCATATGATCTACGAAGAATACCATCGCTGTTACATTTGAGTAGTCCGCAGCCAAAATGTCGAAATAGAGTTGGTTGTGGCTCTCTACATAATCTGTAGTAAACTCATAGTAAGAATTTGGTGCATATGTATAATCCACTTCGCCTTCTTCAGAATCGAATGCGAGGTGCTCGCGCTCGTACTCGGTCTTAAATGTAAGGTCGTATTGCACCGCATCATCGCAGATGAATGATGCCACAGCGGTAATAATCTGATTATCGTCCACTGTAAGGGTCATGGTACCCTTTTGTACGTTGACGGTGATATACTCTTCGGTAGCGTAATCCCATACTTGTACGTAGGTTTCGCCTGCGTTGAAGTCGTTTTGCTCAAATTGTCCATCGTTGATGAATGTACCCTCGATAGAACCTGTGGTGATGCGCTCTACTTGCACCTTTGCCATCAAGTCAGCATCTTCGCTAGTTGCCTCCAAGATGAATGCACCTTCTGAGATAGCATTGGTGAAAATCACTTCATCGTAGCCAAGTCCATCGAATGTGTAGGTAACAGTCTTGGTAGGTGTTGGCACTGCGTAGAACATAGAGATGTTGTATTGTACAGAGTCAAAACCAACTACGGTAGCTGTGAGGAAGGTGGTGTCGTTCTCTTGCATGATGCTTCCGCCTATCTCAGCCACTGGCACCTTGGTGTCATATACCTCACCGTCTTTTACCTCGTGGTGGATGATGAAGGTTTGATCCTCAAACAAGTCTGTTTTGACGAACTCGCCACCCATCACTTGGTTGATACGGAGGATGTCGAATGATACAGAGTACTCCTCGGTGTAGTTTGCCAACTGAAGCTCTTGCAAACCGAGGTGGTCGATATAGTACATAGCTTTAGCAGAGGTAGGGAAGTTGAGCTCAACCACTTTTTGAATCTCGGGCACTCCGTAGCTCAAATGAATGATATAGTACTTGTGGTCGTTGCCAATCATTTCGATCTCCACGGTGTAGCCATCTTTCTTGTTGCCATCAATCTTGATAGTGCTCTGCATAGAGGCAATCTCCATATCCATAGATCCCTCTGTTTGGTTTGGAGTGCTGAGGTCATCGAGATAAACCATTGCACTTGCGCCTGAATATACAGCTGGAGTGGTGATCTTGGTAGCGTTGTAGCCCGCCAATACCTCGTACTGACCGTTGTTAGCCGAGATGGTGATAGTCGCATCAGATGCACCGTAGGTATCGTCGATGATAGCATTGTTGCAGGTAAACTCGATGGTGTCGGTAGGTACAACAGGTGCCTCCATAGCTACATTAAAGAAATGCGCATTGGTAGTCAGTGCCTCAAACATAAACACATACGCCACGCCACCTGTTACAGTCTCTGCGCTGATGATCATACCCTCTAATTTCGCAATCTCGTAAGAAGTGCCGCGGTGAACGAGTTTGTAGTTCTCATCATCGAGCATCTTGTGGGTGTAGTATCCCTCTACGCCAGTTTCTGTGAAGAAAGTGAGATCCACATCCATAGTATCATTCTTACCGTAGATACGGAATCGATCTTCCTCTGGCTCTACCACACAGTCAAGGATAGCTACATCCATCTTAGATTGTGGTTTCATCACTTGGTGCTCTGCATAGATCTTAAATGCGCCATTTTCCTCGCCACCAACACCAAGGGTGGAAACAATATCAGCCTCGACAGTGTATTTGACATAGAAATCTCCTACTTTCTCCTCTGTAATGGTCAAGTTACAGGTCTTGTAGTAGCAAGTGTTGTTAGGAGCTTCTGGATGAAAACACGAAGAGAAGTATAGATCTAAGTCATCTACAGTATATGTACCAGCCATGGTCTCTGGATTGTAGTTGTAGATGTCAAAATTGAATTGATAACGCTCGTTCTTAACTGTAAAGAGCCAATCACCACCTGTTACTATTGTATCACCATTGCGACTTACCACTGTATCCAACGGATAGAAGAGAGGATCATCGGCAAATTTAGGAAAATACAATTCTATCACTTCCAACTCTGCAGGTGCTTTGGCTGCTGCGTAAGGTACTTGCGCAGAGAATTGCGCTTGTTGAGTACTGGTAACGAGCTTCGCTTCTGGGCGAGCTGGCTGTTGCACTGCCTTGATGGCGGTGCTCAATCGCTCTTTAGCCATGAGGGTTTTCATGGCTTGTGGCTTAGCTATGCTTGTTTGCGCAAAGGCTACCAAGGACAAACTTGCCACGATAATTAGTGTAAGAATCTTTTTCATCTCAATAAAATGTTTATTATGTTATTATATTATTTGGGATTTATATACCTATTGACACCTATGTGCTTTTCCTGAAGCGCGGAAGTTGTTGGTGTTGTTTTTTTTATAAAGAATCCCGTGTTGTTGTGTCATTGGTGTCAGCTCGTATATGGTTTCCTATTATTTTACCATTACGCCTTGTGCGTTGTATTCTTTGCCATTGTTGCGAATCATCAGCTGACCATTCTTGATGTACTTTGTAGGCGCTGCTTGTGGTGCCAGTGCATCGGTGATCGCTGTTGGGGTAGTGCCGTCATACACGATATGCACCGACACGCCGTAGGAGTTCACTGCGTTCACTTCCAGATATACCTCGCCAGCCTCGTTCTTGCTTACCTCTACCGTACCGCCAACCAAGAGCCACAATGGGGTTGCCAAGTTGCCGTCAGAAGCCAACTCTGCGTAGAACGATGGCCACACTCCGCCTTGTACGCCAGGGTTAGCCATCACGGTGCCGTAGTCCTCGGAGCTATCAATAGGGTATATGCCTTCTGGGATAATGATGTCAGGATCGGCCTCTTCTGCGTAGAAGAAGAATGCCGCTTGGTCGGTTTCGTCCGCAGCGGTAATGCAGAGATAGACATAACCTGCCTCGTCGATCTTATTTTCAATTAGCACATTGTCCACTGTGGTGTAGGTGCGATCCACCTCCATGAATGGCTCGTCGTATTCCAAATGACTATTATATTTCGACGTCATCTTGATATGATAATAGATAGCATTGGTGCAAATGAATTTTGCCTCTGCTATGATAGTGCCGTCTGCTGCCACTTTTACTTCGAGTGTTCCTTTCTCCACGGTGTGAAGACGCTCGCCATCTTTCGCGCGAACGAAGGTATTACCTCCGTAGAAGTCATACGCTCCGTCTGCAGCACCAAACTTACCAAACAGTCCGTCGTTGGTGTATGTACCTGCTACTTCTTGGGTAATAGGTGACAAGGAGATATACCATGCCGAATCTGGTGTGAAGGCCGCCAAGGTATAGTAGCCATCTGCCAGGCTATTGATAAACTCAATAGGCATCTCCACTTCTACGGTATCCACTGGTGTAGGCACTGCGTACCACCATGTCACATCGTATTGCACCGCATCAAAACCGATGATACTAGCTGCGATAATGGTCGTATCCCCCTTCTGCGTGAGCGTACCCTTGATATCCGCGATATCCACACTATACTCGTAGGTCTTATTCACGCCAGTATAATCTAAAACTACATTATCTCGAGTGAAAGTATCTCCAAGCTTCACATCATAAATAGTGATGGCTGCCTCATAATCATCTGCATAGTTGAGCAGTTGCAACATATTCTGATTATATGGCTGATAGGTAGCTATCGCTGCCTCGTCAAAACTGATCTCCACCGTGTCGGTTGGCTCTGGAATGACGTACTTCATGTCGATGCAGTAGTAGTTGTAGTCGTTGCAATATGCCTCCAGAGTCGCTTCCCAACCTGTGATCATCTCTTTGAGGGTCAGTGTAGCGCGAATCGACTCCACCATCTCCCATGTCACCATATCCGAGATGGCTACATAGACGTTGTTATAGACGCCAGTCTCGGCGTGATACGCCTCAAAGGTAGCCATCACATCGTAGTCCTCTGAAGAACCGAGCACGAAGATCATGCCTTGATCGGCCATCGATTCGTTGATCTCCAGATTGGTGCAGGATACGCGAATCGTATCTTTAGGCGCAGGTAATCCCGCAGGCATTGATACTACGTGTAGCACGGTGTCTTGATTGTAGAAGGAGAAATCCACCAGATAGCCCATTGCGCCGTTTGGCAAGTGGCCACTCACCACTTGCAAGTCGGCTTGCAACAACTCTTGCTCCACGCCCTTGTACACCACTTTCGTGCCCTTCATATCCAGGTTCTTGTGGGTGTAGATACCGTCGATATATGCGGAGTTCACCGTCAGCTTCACATCGAGGTCCGCGTTGCTGCCCTCTAGCACGAAGTTGCCTGCGCCTGCAGTTAGTTGTGCGTTAGTAATGGCATTCGCTACCGTCTCTTTAGGCGTGTACATGGTATGCACCGCGTGCAACACATATATATTATCTTGTGTATCCGTGATGGTCGCATCCAGGATAATCTCCTTCATGTATTGACTGGTGACTTTCTCGGAGATGGTCATCTCAATGTCGCTCAGATAGATCTCAAAGAAAGATGTAGCCGATTGATACCAGCCCCATGTCCAGTCGTAACTGATGTCATCCATGGTGTATTTACCACAATAGGTGTCAGCTGGACCATACCAGCAAAGGCGGAAAGTATAACCTTGCGCCTCCAATGCGATATACCATTCGCCAGTCTCTGCTTCGTACTCAGGACCTACCAGGAATCCCTCGCCGTTGAGCGTAACCGTACTCGCCACTGCTTGTTGCAAAGGTCGGATAGCAGGACTAGTTGCTCGCTCCTTGATCATTTCCAACTGTGTAGGACGAAGCGCATGCTTCTTTACTTCACACTTGAGTTGTGCCATGGCTGGAGTACTAGCAACTGACTCCTGACCACTAGCATCTTGCGTCAACAGCGGAAGAGAGGTTTGTGGCGCAGCTACCATAGCCCATGCTACCACAGACAATAACATAAGTGTAAAAATCTTTTTCATAGTCACTTCTATTTTCTATTAAGGCGACAAAGGTAGTAAAAATTTACGGAACTTGCAAATTTTGGTTAGTGTTTAGAGGCGAAAGAATAAAAAATAGGCTCCCTCACAGGGATTACACGGATGCACACAGTCATTCCTTGTCGGTCAGCACTCTGTTCCGTTACCACTCCGTTACCACTCCATTACCACTCTTGATATCACCATCATTGCGGGTGGTGGCAATGGTGTAGAGTGTAAAGTGTAAAGGCAGGGGTGTAAAAATAGGCTCCCTCGGTGGAGGAAGCCTATTTTCATATCGTTTATTGTTTCGAGTCAAATGCCGAAGGCAAATCTCCTGCCTTTAAACTCTAAACCTTAAACCTTAAACTCAATTAAAGTTGTGCACCTTGAGCGTTGTACTCTTTACCATCCTTAGTGATGATCAATTGACCATTCTTGATAGTCTTAACAGCCTTAACACCGGTTTGGATGTTATTAACACCACTACCAACGGTCTCCTTGAAGTTAGCAACAACCTCAACGTCAGCGGTTACAGTGAAGGTATAAGTAGCATCTGTAGATACTTCCTCACCAGCTACAGTCCAGTTAACGAACTCGTAGCCCTCAGCAGCTGTAGCGATAAGAGTAGCCTCAGTATTCTCCTCGTACTCACCAGCACCCTCTACAGTACCTGCCTCTGCTGGGTTAACAGTAGCGGTAACGGTGTACTTAACAGGCTCATCTGATGGCAATTTACCAGAAATAGTGATGTCAATAGCTACACCAGCCATTGGGTTTTGAACGATACCAGTTGCGGTAACTACACCGTCAACAGTGGTAATAGTCAATGTACCCTCGCCGAAGCCTAACCAAGGATCGTTGTCACCCCAACCACCAACGGTAACGGTAGACATGATCTCAGATGGCTCAGTAGCCTCTGGATAGTAAACAGGTACCTCAACCAATACTGGGTAGGTGAGACCATCCTCTGGGTTGATCCACTCGCCAGACATCTTGAGTGCGTAGTCGTACATATCACCCCAAAGGAGATATTTCTCAACCTCAACAGTAGCGTTCTCAACAACTACAACGGTAGCCTCCATAGGCTCAGCAGTCATAGTGAGGCGGAACTCGAGCAACATGCCATTCCATTCGCAATGAACAACAGCCTTAGCAGATGGAGTGAATGCGTCAACCTCGTAAGCATAACCGTCAATGAAGGTAGCGTCAGAACCCATAACAGCGATAGAGCTCTCTGGGAGCAATTGGTATGTATCATCGTTGCGGTTGTACTCGCCAAGACCAAGGTATACATCAACTTGGAAAGCAGAACTTGGACCACCGATGAGTACGAGGTTGTCAAGATCGATAACAAGGTTAGTGATCTCATCCTCATAAACTTGGTACTCAGGACCCTCGCTCATCTCAACGAACCATGTATGGATAGCAGCGTCAGCTACAAGAGTGATGTTCAAGCCACCTTCAACCACCTCAACAGCAGTAGCAGCAGCAG
>JAFYMG010000013.1 GCA_017556705.1 Paludibacteraceae bacterium
AGGTATCTTGAGTTGCTTACTTACCAAACTAACAGATAATCCTGTTTTAAGCAATCCTAATGCCTCTGCTTTTAATTCTAATGACACTTTTTCTCTCATAATTAAACACTTAATGTGTCCAAAAAATGGGGGTCAGTACATTGCTCGGGGATATGGATTTGTAACGAATAGTGTGGTTATTGTACGGTAATAGTATGGTTATTGTGTGGTGCAGACAAGGAAGATGAAAGGTGTAACTGGAAAAGTGTAGGGTGAAAATTGATGTGAAATTTGGTTATATCCAAAAAATGTTGTATTTTTGCAAGCAGAATCAATAAATGATATTGTATGAGGAAAATAAATTCTAGCATGTTGAGTGTGGTGATTACTGCCCTATTGGTGGTGGTAGTGGTTGTTAGTTCGTTGACAACCAGTCATATAGTGCAAAAGTTTAAGGATGAAGAACAAAAGAAAATTGAACTTTGGGCAGAGGCTACACGTAATCTGATTTTAGCAGAAGAAGGGGAAAATATTGGCTTTCTATTAAAAGTGTTGGAGGGGAATACCACTATTCCTGTGTATATGGTAGATACCAATTACCACTATACGGGGTCACGCAATGTGGTTGAGCCCAAAAAAGATGTGGAGGCCTTCTATGAACAAAAAATTGCAAAACTGCGTGATATGCAAGAACCGATAGAAGTGCGTGATGGCGATCAAGTGATGCAGTATATCTTCTATGAGACATCATCCACATTGCGTTGGTTGTCCTATTTCCCATATATTCAACTGCTTGTCATGCTTGCACTCGCAGGGTTAGCAGCCATTGCCTTACTAATGGTACAACGCAGCGAGAAGAATAGCCTATGGGTGGGACTTTCCAAAGAGACGGCTCATCAACTCGGTACCCCTATCTCCTCGCTCAACGCATGGAACGAATTGCTGAAAGCCACTTATCCCAACGACCCATTGCTCCCACAGATGGATGAAGATATCCGCCGCCTTCAGATGATTGCCGAGCGCTTCTCAAAGATCGGCTCGCAACCCACATTGGAGCAACACGAGGTACTGCCTGTAGTGAAATCAACTATGGAGTATATGCGCGCGCGCACATCTAATAAGATAGAGTATAGGTTAGAGGTTAAAGGCGAAAGGTTAGAGACAAGGGTAATGCTTTGTGTGCCACTCTTTGAGTGGGTAATTGAAAATATCTGCAAGAATGCCGTCGATTCGATGGAAGGAAAAGGAAGTATTACCATTGATGTTAGGCGAGAGGCAAAAGGCGATGAGGCGAGAGGCAAGATTTATATCGACATTACCGACACGGGAAAGGGTATCGATCGCAGGAACTTCAAACGAATTTTCCAACCTGGTTATACCAGCAAGAAACGTGGTTGGGGATTGGGATTGAGTTTAGGCAAGCGTATCATCGAGAATTACCATCGAGGCAAACTCTTCGTAAAGCAATCGCAGTTGGGCGTTGGTACAACCTTCCGCATCGTTCTCGAACAATCCAAAGACTGTTGAGCCCGATCCTGACATAGCTGCATATACAGCGCCTGCATCCAGCAGGCGTTGTTTTATTGTTGCTATTTCTGGGTGAACGACAAAAACAGTTTCTTCAAAATCATTCGAAGCATAGTTAAACAACTTTGAACAATCATGAACCATCTTGAACAATTCTGAACTACCCTTAGGCACAATTCCGCCATATGCTTCGCGGGTAGAAACACCGCAATTAGGCTTAATCATTACCAATCGCAATCCACTCAAATCCAGCGAGATAGGAGATAGTTTATCGCCAATACCTTCAGCATAGCATGGCGTGTTGTAAATAAAGAATGGGCAATCAGCACCCAATGGACGTACCTCCTCCGCCAATTGTTCGTGTGTTAGTCCGAGCGCAAAGATCTCGTTCAGCGCAATTGCCATATGAGCCGCATCGCTGCTTCCGCCTCCTAGACCTGCTCCAAAAGGAATGTTTTTTCGAAAGCGAATACGTACATTACCGATCTGTGGATATCTAGTTCGCATGCGTTGATAGCACTTGATAATCAAGTTATCCTCCGCCTTACAATCTACTGCCAACCCTTCCTGAATAAAAGAAAATCCGATTCCCGATTCCTGATTTCCGATTCCCGATACTGGCTCGACTTCTAATTCATCATGCAAACCCATAACAGGATAGAAGATAGTCTCTAAATCATGATAACCATCCTCTCGTTTGCGCACTACGCGTAAACCAATATTTATCTTGCAGTTAGGATAAAATACCATTACCTTTAAACACTAAACAGTAGCGAAGCGTCCTCTAAACATTACACAGTATCCATAAAGGATTTTTGCACTTTGTTGAAGACCACAATACCGATAGCAAGTAGCACAACCATAAAGCCAAAACTATATCCAAGCATCCACCATTCGTGGCTACCTGCACCCAACATACCATACTTGAAGAATTCCACAATACCAGTCAGTGGATTGAGCTGCATCACAAGGCGCAACTTTTCGTTGGTGATAGTTGAAAGAGGGTAGATTACAGGTGTTGCATACATCCATAAACTTACGAAGAAACTTAGAAGTAATTGTAAATCACGGTATTTGGTAGTCATACTAGAGAATAAAATACCGAAACCTAACGCCAAACCAGCCAACATTGCTACCAAAACCGGTAAGAGCAGTGCATAGAGATTAGGTTGAATATTTGCGTCCGTGAAGATAAAATAGTATGCATAAACTAGTAGGAATAGCGCAAACTGGATGCCAAAGCGAACTAGATTGCTGATCACATCGCTCAGTGGAGTTACAAGACGAGGGAAATATACTTTTCCGAATATACCTGCGTTGTTAACAAACGTATTCGAGGTCTTGGTCAAACAATCGGCAAAATACTGCCAGAAACTAATACCAGCTAGATAGAATAATGGCTGAGGAATATCATCTGTAGATATTTTTGCAATACCGCCAAAAACCACCATATACATGACAGTGGTCATAAGTGGCTGAATAACATACCACAATGGACCAAGGATGGTTTGCTTGTATTGTGTGATGATATTACGCTTAACGAACAACATCATCAAGTCGCGATAACGCCAAATCTCCTTAAAATCAACGAATAAAAGACTATCTTTTGGGTGAATTTCCGTTGTCCAACCTTGTTCTTTTTCGATCATAATTATAAAATTCTGTGCAAAGGTACACTTTTTTTTGGAAATATGCAAATTTATTTGTACCTTTGCGGCTGAATTTATGAACCCCGCTCGAAAGGGCGTAACTTTTTTAGAATTATGGCAAATGAAAAACAACAGTTCGTGGACGAACTAAAGGAACTACTACAAAAGAATGTAGCGGAAGTGAAAGAACAAGTAGAAACGTTGAAAACACAATTCTACCGTCAGTATCATCAAGAGTTGGAAGCAGAAAAGAAGGCTGCTCAAGAAGCTGCGGAGGCAGCTGGAGAAGTGCTTGAGAATTGGTTGCCATCCACCGATGCATTGGAGCAAGAGTTCCGCGAATTGTTGAATACATACAAGCAACGTCGTGCAGAATTGCAAAAGCAAGTAGAGGAGGAGCAAGCGCAAAACCTTCTTCGCAAAGAGAATATCCTTGCACAAATGAAAGAGATGGCAGATGCAGAGACTGCTGATGTGATGGATAATCTCAAGAAAATGCGTGAGTTGCAAGCAGAGTGGAAGACCATTGGTCCTGTGCCCGCTACCAAAACACAAGAGATTTGGAAAAACTACCAACAATATCAAGAGCGTTTCTATGATCTTGTGAAAATCAATAT
Organism: Paludibacteraceae bacterium; assembly: GCA_017556705.1. GTDB lineage: Bacteria > Bacteroidota > Bacteroidia > Bacteroidales > Paludibacteraceae > Colicola. The sequence goes on from JAFYMG010000013.1 coordinate 3,773, forward strand.
TGAGTTGCGTGATCTTGACTTCAAGAAAAATCTAGAAATGAAGACCTTGCTTTGCGAGGCAGCTGAGAAATTGCAAGAGAATCCAAATATCGTAGAGGCCAACCGTGCTTTGCAACAATTGCACGATGAGTGGGCCGAGATTGGTCCTGTAGCTCGTGAGTTACGCGAGGATCTATGGAATCGTTTTAAACAAGCGAGCAGTGTAATCAATAAGAAACATCAAGCTTATTTTGATGAGTTGCATGCAAAGGAGAATGAGAACCTGGAGAAGAAACAAGCATTGATTGAGCAACTCAGAGAGTTGGATATCACTAAGATGAAATCCAATAAACAATGGGATGAAGCAACTGAAAAAGTACAAGCTATCCAACAAGAGTGGCGTACTATTGGTTTTGCTCCAAAGAAGCAAAATCAAGCTATTTATAATGAATATCGTGCACTTTGCGAAACATTCTTCAAAGCCAAAACCGCTTACTATAAAGGTATGCGCGATGAATTTAGCGAGAACTTGAAGAAAAAACGTGAATTGTTGGAGGCTGCTGAAGCGTTGAAGACTAGTGTTGAATGGACAGAAACCACTAACAAACTCATTGAGTTACAACAAGAGTGGAAAAAAGTTGGTCCTGTAGCTCGTAAGTACTCTGATGATCTTTGGAAGAAGTTTACTGCTGCGTGCGATACTTTCTTCGAGGCAAAACGTGAGGCAACCAAAGAGATGCGTGAGCAATATGCACAAAAGCGCGCTGAAGCTAAAGAGCGTTGGAACAAGAAGGTGGATCAAATGACTGATCGTCAGAAGTTGATTAAGATGTACGAGAACCTAGTACAAGAGATCAAGACGGCTGAGAATAATATCCTCTTCTTCACGGGAAAATCAAAGACTGCTAATAAGTTGGTAGATGACATGCGCAAGAAGATTGATACACTGAAGAGCCAACTCAATGATCTTGAGAATAAAATCAACCAAATGGACGCAGAATGAGCGAACTCATTAAATATAAAAATGTAGAGATCTGTCAGGATGAGCAAATCGTGCTGACAGATGTCAATTTGACTATATCTTCAGGCGAATTTGTATATTTATTGGGTAAAGTAGGATCGGGTAAGTCAAGTTTGATGAAAACAATTTATGGTGAATTGGCCGTAGAGGGTTCTGAAGCTACAGCTTTGAACTATGACTTGCTCAAACTTCGTCGTCGTCAGATACCATATCTGCGTAGAAAAGTGGGTGTCGTATTCCAAGATTTCCAATTATTGGTAGATCGTAGTGTGGAAGAAAACTTGATGTTTGTACTCAAAGCTACAGGCTGGAAAGATAAGCAAGCGATGAAAAGTAATATCTACGATGTGCTCAAGCAGGTAGGTATGGAGGAGAAGGCCTATAAGATGCCTTATCAACTTTCTGGAGGTGAGCAACAGCGTGTGGTGATTGCGCGTGCGTTGCTTAATGCTCCTAGTTTGATCCTTGCGGATGAGCCAACAGGAAATCTTGATCCTGAAACGGGAAAAGGTATTATGGAGTTGCTCTATAGTATTAGCCAAGCGGGCATGACGGTGATTATGTCCACCCATAATCCAGTTTGGCCCGAGTTATATCCAGGGCGTAAATTGCAATTTGCTGATGGCAAGATAACCGAGATGTAGGCGATAAGGCGAGAGGTTAGAGGCTAAAGGCTGGAAATAATAAACAACTGACACTTTATGAGGGTGCCAGTTGTTTGTTTTATGGTGGTTTTTACTTGTGTATCTTTTTGTTATTATGCTAAAAGTTACCAACCGAACTTATAGGCAAGCAGGATGAGGTGCTTGGTGGTGTACTTGTTGGTTATGGTGATGTCGCCCGTTTCATTGTTGATGCTAAAACCACGATCGTATAGGTAGTTGTAGCGGTAGGTAAGGGTTAAGGAGTTTTGTTTGTTGATTTTCCATTGTAAACCGGCTTCTGGACGCAACTCGCTGATATATTGACCGTATTTTTGGGCGGACGCTTCGCTATGGGCTATTGGATATTGGTTATTGGACAGGCTATTGATATACGCTACTGGCGCATTCAAGGTGTTGAGAATCTCGAACTTACCCACAATACCCAATGGCGTTTCAGGAATAGAATATACTGCTTGCAAGCGGCTACGAAGCGTGAAATCGACCTGATTCTTTGTTCGTTTGTCCACTTTACCTGTACGACCATCCAGCATTACACCTTCGCGCAAAGATAGATTCCATTGGCCCAATTTTACTTGTCCTGTTACGAGGAAATTAGCACGATGTTGCAGATACTTATTCGGATCAGTCCAACCTTGATTACCATATAATTTCAGCGTATATCCCGCATAAATGTTTAGATATGGAATAGGCGTGTAGCCCAATGCGATAGTAGTATGTGCACGGTGGGAAGGTGCTGAGCGGATCTCCTCCTCGAAAGTGAGTGATAAGCCATGGTCAAATGATTTGACAAAGGTAGCAAAGAAGTGTGCTTCAGGTGTCACAATCGCGGTATCTTTCTCTGTGATAGCAACTTGTGCAAAGAGAAGAGATGGAAGGACAACCAATGCAATCAATATACTTTTTTTACATGTCATAATTATTGTTGTGCTTGATAAGTTAAAGCGAATAGACGCATTTGCTTGAGCATAGCATTGAGTCCGTTGCTGCGGGTAGGGGATAGGTGTTCTCGGAGGCTAATCTCATCAATGAAATAGAGTTCGGTTTCCACAATCTCTTTTGGGGTATGATCGCTAAGTACGCGAATGAGCAATGCCACAATACCTTTGACCAAAATTGCATCCGAATCTCCGTGATAGACAACTTTGCCATCTTTCATTTCGGCTGTAAACCAAACCTTTGACTGACAACCGTCAATCAAGTTTTGATCGTTTTTATCCGCCTCAGAGAATGGCTCTAAACCATTTCCGTATTCAATGAGCAAACTATATCTATCCATCCAGTCATCAAAACTGCTGAACTCTTCAATAATTTCGTCTTGTATATCGTTAATCAACATATTATTAGGTGTTTAAAACTGTGCAAAGGTACTTCTTTTTTTATAATTATGCAAAAAAGATAGAAAAATAAATCGAAAAGCACGCTTTTCGATTTATTCTGATGTTATCAGTTTTATTACGATGATATATACGGATTAATAGTTATACTTCTCGTCAAATTCTTCATCTGACATCATCAAGTATTGTACCATGTGAATAATAGATAGAACTAAGATAACAGTTGCTCCGATACCACAAGACAAATATGAAACCAAAAGATATATAACACCTTCTTTGTTTTTTCCAAGATAGAATAAATCGGCACCAAAAGTACCCAAGAAGAATGCAAGCAAAGCAGCAACTATTTTGTTTCTATCGTGCTTCTTAACTTTAGTAGGTTGCTGAGTAGGTGTTGATATTTCCTCTTTAGGAAGTACAGCTCCGCAATAGGAGCATTTCTCTTGGTGCCCCTCAATTGGTGCACCACATGCAGGACAATTAGCCATGACGTGAAAAACTATTTATAAGGATTAAACATATAAGTTGGAACAAAAATAGTAAAATAATAGCAATTAAAAAGCCATCATTTTTGAGGGTCTCTTCAGCCGCTACGAAGAAAGAGAGTATGTATTCTACGATTCCGTTAAATATAAAGAATAGCGATAAAAATATTTTGAATGCATCTTTTATATTTAATATGGTGCTGACAAAAATTAGTAATATAGTGGCGAGAATTACACTACTTGAAACAATCAATACCATGTCCGTACAACTAGTAAGGAGCATAAGGATTGCAATATTTGCAGCAAGGAGAATTCCTCCTATGGATAAAATAAGCGATTTCATGTGTTTGAATTTTTAATTATTGTTGTGTAGGAGGAACAGGTGGGGTAGGCATAGGTGGAGGTGTCATAAACATGTTTGCGAGTTCTGGCAACTGTGATGCTGGTATCCAATTAGGCATGCCTTGTGTCCAAACTAATGTATCCCTATTTACAGTACCTTGCATGATATATTGCTGTATCATAGGTATTGTTTGTCCTCCAAGTTGTTGACCATTGATATAAATAAAGTATGTTTGTTGTGGTGGCATTGGTGGTGTATTAGGATTTGTATTCACCATATTGCCAGCCATTGCACCCATTTGTCCTCCAATACTAGCGCCGACGCCTAATCCCATGCCAGCTCCAATCATCTGACCACCAGTACCTTGGTTATTAGCAGCACCTTCGAGCACGTCAAAACTGCGCTCCATTTGATAAACGTCGCGTCCAGTTATCTTCAAGCGTGCAGCAAGATCTTTAGCCTCTTTAAGTTTAATAATAGAAGGATCATCTTGTGGTATGTTAATAGATACAATTGAGAATTCTTGCAACTTTAATCCGTATCTCTCAAAGTGCTGATTGATAACCTCGTTGCAATATTCAGACATGTCCATTAAATGGGTATTTATCTCCAGAACGGAGATATTGTCCTTAGCCATTTTATTGGCAATAGCAACACTGAGTTGTGAAAGGAGTTTTCCTTTGAAATATGAGTCTACTTTATCTGTAGAGAATGATGACATATTTCCGATAAGCGTTTTGAGGAATAACTCAGGATTAGAAACCTTTAATCCGTATTGACCAAAAGCTCTTACCGGAATGATGATATTATACTTAGGATCTTCCAATTGAATAGGACTTGGGGTGCCCCACTTCATATCCAATTTGGATGTAAGATTAATAAACCACACTTCAGCTTGGAATGGTGATTTTCCTCCGAAAGGTAGATTAATAATCTTATTCAGCAATGGAATATTGGCTGAAGTTAATGTGTAGGTACCAGCCTCAAAACTATCATAGATTTGTCCTCCTTTTACAAAAAATGCAACTTGGGAAGGATAGACAACAAGTTGAGTACCAATTCTTAGGTCTTCCGAAGGGAATTTTCGGCAAAGTTCATAGTCCAGAAGCGGACATTTAACTACATCAATAAGTGCCATAAGTTATATCTTATTTAATTATAAAATTCTACTAAAATCAATCAAAATGCAAAGGTACTGCTTTTTTTTTAATAAAGCAAGAAAATTGCGGCAAAAATAAAATTTTATAAAAAAGGTAGCATGATACTATCTTTTAATTATCTTATAAAGCATTTCTGCTATATATTTGTCATCTTCTTCTGCGATTTCTTTTACGGGAGCTTGAATGACGTGATCTGCTTTCATGTAAAATGGCTCGCGGGCTTCCAATTGTGGAGTGATGAATTGTAATAATTCTTCTTCGGTACGTCCTTGTAGTATTGGACGTGTACTTAAATCGGTGAGCATCAGTCGTTTGACCAAATGACGAGGTTCCCACTTTAAATAAATGCTTGTACCCAACTCCGCCAAACACTCCATGTTGTCTTCCCAACATGGATATCCACCGCCTGTAGCATAAATGACTTTATCAATAGGCAATTCTGCTAAATCTTCTACCACGTACTTCTCTTTTCTGCGAAAATCTTCTATTCCATATTCACGAATATATTCGGCAGGAGTTTGCCCATGAATCTCAGCAAACGCCTCGTCTAAATCGACAAAATGCCAACCTAAGCGTTGCGCTAACAAACGTCCAACAGTTGTCTTGCCAGCGGCCATATATCCTATTAAATAGATAGGTAGTTTCAATGGTTTAATGAATGGTGTTTCTGTCATCATCTGGGTGGTAACCGTTTGGTTTCGAAAGATCCTAAAAAGTTGGAACTATAAAATTGGGGTGTAATCAAAATTGTCGTTGTCGCGCCAAAGTAGTTTCCCATTCTCAATATATGCTTCAGGGAAAGGTGATTTGAAAGGTGCTTTCAAAAAACCAATCTCTTGCCATTCCTTATTATATACGCGCACGTGCGAGGAACAGATAGGAGCACAAATAGTGTGAATAACAATGATACTATCATGGGTTATCAATGTATCGCGTATTGAAGTAACCTCATATGGTATCTGCGTTGTGTCATTGGCTTGAAGATTTGTAGTGAACAAAATCAAACCCAACACAAATATTGCGCCGAACCAGCAAGGGATATGTTTTTGCGTATTCATCATTTTTTGTCTATGAGTGCCACTGCGTAAGCAGCCATTCCCTCTTTTCTACCGACAAATCCTAGCTGTTCTGTAGTGGTAGCTTTGATGCTGATTTGATTCTCGTTTACACTCATTACCTCTGCCAAACATGCGGTCATTGCAGGGATATGCGGATTGAGTTTGGGTGCTTCGGCACAGATGGTGCAATCGCAGTTTCCCAACTCATAACCCGCTTCGCGAAGCATGGCCATAACTTCACGTAGGAGAATTTTAGAGTCGATATTCTCATACTCATTACCCTTGACAGGTGGGAAATGATAGCCAATATCGCGCATAGCAGCAGCTCCGAGTAGGGCGTCGCATAGTGCATGAATCAGAACATCCGCGTCAGAATGTCCGAGGAGTCCCTGCTCGGATGGCACACGAATGCCTCCCAACCACAATTCGCGGTTGGAGGCAAAAACGTGTACATCATATCCGAATCCGATACGCATTATTTGCGGTTATTTACGAGGTCTTTGATACCAGCGAGATCAAAGCCAAGTGTGAAACGCATAGTTTGGTCAAGTGGGTTAGATGGTGCCGTGGCAATGCAGTATGCAAAATCCAACGAGAAGATGCTCAAGTGAAAACCTGCACCTACAGTCACATAGCGGCGGTTGCCTTTCCAGAAATTCTCATGACTATAACCTACACGGCCAAAGAATTGGCGGTTGTAACTATACTCCAAACCTACACCCCATTGTACCTCTTGGAATTCCTCTGCGAGTGGAGAATATACTTTACCTTCGTCTGTGGTATAACCAGGAGCATCGCAGAATGATTGCCACCAACCATTAGGTGTTGAAATAGCAGAGTATTCATCTTGAGTGTATTGATGTTTGGTTTGATCAGTTGCAAACTTAGAGTAGTAAGTAGGTACCAACATCTTGTTGCACTCTACGGTAGCCATCAGACGGTTGTAGTTATCGAATGGAATCTCATAGCTAACACCAAGACGTAGGTTGGAAGGGATGAAGTTTTGGGTTACGCCCTCATCGTGTGTGATTTTACCACCTAAGTTGCTGATATTAAGACCTAAACCGAAATAGCTATCACCCATAGGCAATGAGATTGGTTGTTTGTAGTACAACGCTACGTCTGCAGCCATTGTCCATCCTGGGTACATCTCTTGTGCACTTGTACCAGTGAAGTTTGCACCATTAGTCAAGTCGCTATATAAGAATCGCAACGCTACTGCCATACTTACATATTCGTGTAATTTACGTGAGTAGGCCAAATCAAGTGCCCATTCGTTAGGGGTAGCATCAGCAAAATCAACACCACCAATATCTACTAGTTTTACTTCACCCATGGAGAAGTATGTAAAACTAGCGGACAGTGTACCTGCCATATCACCCATATTATAATAACCAGCGATATATGCCAAGTTGATGTCATCTACCAATTTGGTTAACCAAGGGGTATAACTTACTGTGATACCACCCTTACTTTCCATAAAGGCATATTTAGCAGGGTTCCAGTGTTGTGAGTTGAGATCGGCGTTAGTAGCGACACCTACATCACCCATACCTGCAGCACGCCCGTCAGGTGCAATAGTTAGAGATGGCATAGCTGGATTTACAGGATTGAGTGCCATTGCAGACACTGTGAAGAGAGAAACTGTTAGTACTGAAAAAATAATTTTCTTCATTGTTTTTATTGTGTTTAATAAATTGTTAATAATTTTCTGTTTATTTTCAAAGATTTTTCTAAATATGTTTCATAGGCAATTATTGAGTGATAATTAGTTTACCAGCTTTCGAAACGTAGTTCGAATTGGCGGTTTTTATGTTTACTTGATATATATATATTCCTGCTGGAGTATTCAATTCGCTTAGATTCCATAGAATAGGAGCATTTCTCTTCTGTGCATGTGCGTACACCATTTTTCCGCTGAGGTCATATAGATAAATTATTGATTCTACGATATCATCTGGTCGATCATGATTGATTATGATATTTAATATGCCAGTACTCGCTACTGGGTTGGGGTAAATGGTGATGTTGTATAACTGTGGATCTAATCCTTTCACTACCTGAAAATTAAGTGAAGTCGTGCTACTATTGTTGTACAAGTCCCAGGCACGGAATGTCAGTGTATGTGCTCCTTCTTCTTGTTCTGCCATTTTATAGCTGACAATGCCACTTTGGTAACTATTATTTAGCGCTTGGAAATAAGAGTTTAGTACGTATGTTTGTTTAGCATCGTTGTCAATTACCATGAGCAGATCATGCCCAATACCCGCACCGGCCGTATTGATACCATTTTCGTCGTAGATCTCAGCATAGAAATGAGGATATTCGTGTGTCTTATCTCCACTCATGAAATATGAATTATTGAGATAAATATTCAATTCTGGTCCGATCGTGTCTTGAGCAAGTACCAGACTGCTACCACCGATGATAAAATCTTCATAATGACCAACAGCCTCTTCACGATTTTCGTTATCATAGGCATAATAAACGATACGCCCGTTTCCGTAATTGTATCGAATGTCTTTTGGTACCATGAATGTGATTTCGAATTTACCATTTATCACATCAGTTTGTCCTACAAAGAGTGTGTTTGGATAATCTTTGTATTTGATTTTAACCTTATTTTCTTCCACAGCCTCATCATTGTCGCGTGTGATAATTTCTTGCATTTTATCAAAGATAGTGACGTCCAATTTACCATTAAACCAAGTTGCCGTATCATGGTCTTGGGTTTCGATGAATCCACATATTGTTTGGAGCATGAGTGCATGTAGTGTATCTAACTTTGATGTTGTTGTTATCTGATAATCAGTAGGATAATTGATTCGAATAGCAGGGTCTCCTAGTAATATGTATGCCATTTTGTTTGCATCTCCCACAGTTTTATTCTTTGCGATACGTGTTGCTTCGCCAATGGTCATATGGTAGTTGAATAGGTTGTTATGCCCTAAAATGGTATCACAAAAATTGCGATTTAAATCTGTATTTTGTCCTGCAAAAACTGTACGGCATGCGGATAATACTCCGATAGCTCCGCCGTTCGGATTCAATATAGCTTCTTCACCTGCAGAAGTGACTCCACCATCAAAGTGTGAAAAACTGCATGTTGCCAAAAACCAAAATGCCTGATTCACATTGTTCATACGGCGAATGTCATTGGTACGCATAAACAATTCGTTGGTGATATTATTATATCCTCCATGTCCAGAATAGTTAAAGAATAGCATGCCTTCGTTGATAAAATTATCAAATTGATTTTTTGCTAACGGATAACTTTCACCAGCTGCATTTACTTCCTGTGTATATGCATCTAGATAGAGCTTGTTTACGATAAAATCTTTATTTTTAGTACGTAAACGCTCGGCACCTGCTTCTGCTGTTTCAACATGTAATCCATGATCACCATCATCCGCCAAAAATAGGATTTGTGACTTCCATTTGCCTGGAACTTTATCGTCGATATACGTACAAAGTTTATCTACTACTTGATTGGCTTCATCTAAAGTTTTTACAGGTAGACGTCCCACACTAATATTCATCTGTGCACGTGTTTCATAGAATATGCCTTGACTTACTCCTGCATGATCGGTGAGGAATCCAAAATAGTCATCAGTACCATAGGCAGAATATTCTACAGTCGAGTTTTTGGCTTGGAAAGTTAGAAGTAGGTTTTTACCCGATATGTTTGAACTAAAAATCCGTCTATTGTCATAAGTACCTTTTCCCATCAAAAGTAGGTGTTTGGGGCTTTTTACAGCATTGCCGTTTGCGCGGTCATATAGCATTTTCATCAACCACCGGTAGGCAGAGGCATCTGGTGTTCCCGATGAAAATTCATTATATACTTGTTCGTCTGTAACTACAATCCATGTTAAATTATCTATTTCTTCGTGCTTCTTTGCCAATCGCTCAGCGGGCGCTATAAATTCTTTTGGACAGATAATAACATAATCGATATTCTCTAGTGCATGTAAGTTTTGGTTAGCAACTTTACCAACGGTTGTAGGTTTTTTCCAGCCATTGGCAGTCGGGTTGATGGCGATATATCTTTCTGCGGTGGTATTATCGCCAACCCATGTCAGTATGCCATCTTTGTATTCCGTAGGCATTTGTTCTATTATAACACCTTCTGTTATCCGCCATATCTGTGTTTGAGTAGTAGCATTTCGTAAATGATAACGTATAACGGGTTTTTGTCCCATCATTTGCGTATTGGTAATTAGCATCTCATTTCCACTCATTATCATATCGCATGGAACATTCAATTCAATATAATTTAGATAGGCCACAGCACTTGGGGATGTGCCATTGAAATTAAGGGTTATTTCTTGTGCATTGCTAGTTTTGGGTCGTGTGTTCATTACTACTGAATCTATGACACCGAAAGTATGGGAGTTTCCGCCACTGATAGCAGAAATATTTTTAATTTTGCTATTGTTAGCATAGGTCACTTCAATAGGGGTTGATTCGCCAGAATACGCAGCCATATACACATGGCAACGAGCACTGAGATCAGTACGAACATGTTGAGCGGGGAAGGTCACTGTCAATGTCTTGTTTTTGACGTTCATTGCCTCACCATAAAATTCTCTACCACCGCCACTCGTTCCTGATACATCAATCAAGTTAATCAAGTCCTTCTCATGTAAGTAGTTAGCAGTGTACCAATCAACATCCTCTACACTATTAAGATTATATTTTGTTTTCGATAGTGATATCGTACGTTGTAAGGACTGCTTATCGGTTATGAAGTAATAGCCATAATCGCTATACGGATTTCGAATATGTCTCCAATGTCTATTTTTATCTATTTTCCATTGAATGGCTCCTTGAGCATAAAATAAAATGTAGTCACCGCTATTAAATATGTTATCTGAGCCCTTATGCATATAGATGGACACAGGTGGTAGGTCATCATAGCGCTTGTTCAAAAAGTTCTCTGACAACATAGCTCCTCCATAACCCAATACACAAACATTCTCTGCGTGGAGTCCCCAAGCTTTCAGCGAGTCGTAGGGTATCATGTACACACCAGTTTCGCTCACACGAAGTTTGATGACATTACCGCTCTTTAATGCTGATTCAGTCGTATAAGTATGTATGCCTGCGCATACATTACACACGATGTGCATCATACACAATATGCAAGTCAATCGTTTCATTTTATCTTGCAGTATAGCAATTCTTCTCCTACGTTGTTGTTAATTTGTATTACTTCTTCTTTATCCAATTTGCGTGATACAACATTGCAATCAATAGCTATCATATCACCTTGACGTATAGTCATGACTTTACTAGCTTGCTCAATGGCGTTCTCCATGCTGATAATCAAGTCTTTCCATGGGTTCTCCTCTATTGGTGTCCACTTACCCAAAGGAAGAGAATAGTCGAATGCCCAACCACGTGTCCAATCGCCTTGTGCCGCATAATCTGCTGCGCAGATGTTCAATCCTAACGCCACAGCATCAAAGTAACGATATGCGAAGGCAGCACTGATATTTTTACCTAAACGACTTACGCGCAGTACTACGCAGGGAGTCATACGTATATCCTCGCTCCAATCAGGAATGAAGAAAGGCTTGTGATTCACCAACAGTGATGAATCGCCTTTCAACACCATCTTCACGACTCCGTCAATATGTGTAAAACTGATGATCTTCATTCTGCCGACAAAGGTACAATTTTTTTTGCACGTGCGCAAGCACCCCACAATAATTTACCGATCATTCTTAATAATTGACTCTATTTCGCACGAATAAATATCTGTACAGGTGTACCTTCAAAATCCCACCACTCACGCAATTTATTCTCCAAGAAACGACGATAAGGTTCCTTTACGTATTGTGGTAAGTTGGCAAAGAATACAAATGTAGGTATCTGTGTATTAGGTAATTGCGTACAATACTTGATCTTAATATATTTACCTTTTGTTGCTGGTGGTGGATAATTCTCAATCAGCGGCAAGAAACGTTCGTTCAATTGTGCAGTAGCCACTTTCTGTTGCTTGTTCTCATATACATGCAACGCTGTTTCCATCACCTTGTAGATACGTTGTTTGGTCAGTGCTGAAGTAAAGATGATAGGGAAATCAGTAAATGGTGCAATTCGTTCACGAATAGCACGCTCATAGCCCTTAATATCAGCATTAGTTTTGCTTTCAATTAGATCCCATTTATTTACGCATACTACCAATCCCTTCTTGTTCTTTTGAATCAATTGGTAGATATTCAGATCCTGAGCCTCAATACCACGAGTAGCATCAATCATCAATATACATACATCAGAGTTCTCTATTGCACGAATACTGCGTACCACTGAGTAGTATTCTAGATCCTCGTTAACCTTGGCCTTCTTACGAATACCTGCAGTATCTACGAGATAGAAGTCTTTGCCGAACTTGTTATAGCGTGTATAGATGCTATCGCGTGTTGTACCTGGAATGTCGGTTACGATGGTACGCTCTTCGCCAATAAATGCATTCAAGATGCTGCTCTTACCCGCATTGGGACGACCTACAATAGCAAAGCGAGGCAACTCTTCTAAATCCTCTCCCGCTATGGTATCTTTGAAGCGACTGCAGATCTCATCCAATAGATCTCCTGTGCCCAAACCATTCTCTGCCGATAGGATATATGGTTCACCTAACCCCAGTTTATAGAACTCTGGTGCACCATATTGTTGGTCGAATTGGTCCACTTTGTTCACAGCCAAAACGGTCTCTTTCTTAGCCTGACGGAGTAGGTGAGCCACTTCCATATCAAATTGTGTCACACCAGCGTTTACATCTACTACCAATAGGATTACATCTGCCTCTTTGATAGCAAGATTCACTTGTCGATTGATTTCGCTCTCAAAGGTATCATCTGAATTCACTACCCAGCCACCAGTATCAATCACTGAAAACTCCTTACCACACCATTCACTTTTGCCGTATTGGCGGTCGCGAGTGGTACCTGCTGTGTCATTCACTATCGCTCGACGGGTCTTAGTCAAGCGGTTAAAAAGGGTCGATTTCCCTACATTGGGACGTCCCACTATCGCTAAAATATTTGCCATAGTATCCTTGTTTTTAATCTTTAAATTTAATCTTCAAACTAATTACAATTGCACTCGCTGTCACAGTCCTCACAACTACCTTTGCAGCTACCGCATCCGCCTCCGCAACCACGATGGTGCAATGCTTTGAGTTCGCCTTCGGTTACCTCGCGGATATTCAGCACCTTACCCACAAAATGTAAATTCTCACCTGCCAATGGATGGTTGAGGTCTATAGTTACATTTTCTGCGGTAATCTCCACTATTTGTGCATTGATGATTTGTCCATCCACGGTATTCATAGGGACAATAGCGCCCACGTAAACACGCTCAGCATCAAACTCGCCATCACCGTTGTAGAACATTTTTTTATCCAGTGTCAGCACACCTTCTTCGTCATATTCGCCATAGGCATCTTGACATGCGATGTTAAAATCGAAAGCATCACCTTCTGCCAGGCCTTCCATTGCTTGCTCAAACGCAGGCAACATCATACTTTCACCATGGCAATATACCAAAGGGGCCTCTATTGTGGCTTTCTCCATCAATTCTTCTTGTCCATTTTCTCCGTCCACATACAAATCGTATTGGAGGGTCACTACTTTTTTTGATTCTACTTTCATATCCTTGATTCTTAATTTATAATTATCTATTTACCACCACTCTACACGTTTTCCAGTGGCATCACTACTGCTCTTATCGTATTTCAAATCTGCCAACATGCTTGCGTTTACACCGATGTGGAAGGTATAGCTCTTATATGGACCAAAAGGTACAAAGCTCGCGCTCATACTCCAGCAGTGCAAGTCTCGACTCACATTGATACTCGTGTATGACATTTTCTTCGCATTTACGTCGTAGCTGAGCGAGGTGCTGGCCTTCCAACCGCTGCCTAGTCCTAGCGATGCTGCAAAACTTAAGTTATGTCGGAACTCCATTTTGTAGTAGTTTCGTTTTTCATCCCATTCATTTCCTGCTGCATAGCGCAAACTATACGATACGCTTAAACTCCATGGTATCTTGGCAAAAAGATACCCATCATCACTTACTTCATCTTTCTTTGTCCTATCATCCCTTCGTCTTTTCGTCTCATTGTCTATGGTCTGTTCGCCTTCTACTGCTTCATTACCTATCAACTCTTCCTTTATGGGTTCCTCTTCTTCTCTTTCAAACCATCGTTTCACCACATCGTTGTTGAAAGTGTAACTAAAACTGGTACTTGTGCCGAGGAAATGTGGGAAACGACCATGGTTCCAATAAAGTTCATTGCAGCGTACATGACGACCACTTGCAGTGGTGGTGTACATATATGGATCGAATTGTCCGCTGAGGTTGATGGTGTAGTTCACCTTAGGGATCTTGATGCGTAAGTTCACAGAGAAATTATTCCAGTTCATTGAGTCGGCAATAAAGTTGTAGCCGCCGCTGATGCTCAAGTTGTCAATAATGCTATATACTTTGTAAGGATCTTTGCCTGTAGTGTCTTTGTCATTGCGGAGTTTCATCTCAAGGTTATTCCCAAGGGAGAAGTTTAATGTGGCGGATGCACCTCTGCTAGGTGCTTCTTTAAAACGCGAATAATGTATGACTTCATATATAGGTAATCCATTCTCATCGAGTTTAGGTACAATATTTCCTGCCGCATCACGTGTGGTGATTAGTTGATTATAGCTGCCGTAGAAACCACCATAGCGCTTTGCCCAATAGTCTTGTCCAAAATCAGGACGATAACTGAAGCTCACTGACGGGGTCATCACGTGACGAAAACGATCAACCTTGTCGCCAAACCATTTGCGAAAAGGAATATAGAATCCGTAGAGTTTGGTGGATAAACTCACATTCGCGTTAAAATCGTATACGTTGTAAAAACCTAGTATCGTATCTTTTTGCACTTGGTTATGTTTCTCATTCCAGCTCTGGTCTACGCGCGAGAAGAACATGCGATCGGTAAACGTTACGCTCGGAGTAATGCTGATGTACTTGAATGCCATGAAGGATGCCGAAGAACTAAGGTTGTGTTTGAAGCGATTATCCCAATCTTTTACAAAATTCGACTTAAAGAAATAATCTTCCTTACATGTAATAGAGTTACTAAAACTACCACTATATTGCAAACTGATTTTTTCATACCATTTCTCCTTTCCTACACGCACTTTACGTTTAAAAGGGTAGATGCGGCTCATGCTCACGGTTAGACTAGGCAATGTTACGTTTAGTGTCGAATCTTTGGTACGCTGTGTGATGCTCATGTTGAGTCCAATGTTCCATGGACTATCGGGAAAACGCTGAGTGTAACTAATACTACTGCTAGTGGTATTCTCTGCATTCGCTTGCACATTGTAGTAACTATTGATATTACTGCGGTTGTAACCACTTGTTTTGAAGTTTACACTTGCCGAGAAATTATTGTATGGATTGGCCTTTGCATCTTGCGTATGGGTCCATTGCACTTGCAAGTTCTTTGCTACGTTATAGTCTGGCATTTCCTTTTCGCCTGTTACGTCCCAACGATAGTTGATACTGAAATTACCATTGAATTTATACCTCTTCAGATATCTACTTTGTGCACTTACGGCCCATGTACCACGGGTGTAGATGTCACCCGTTAATTGTAAATCCATATAGTCGTTGATTGCGAAGTAATAGCCTAGTCCTGATAGATATAATCCGCGGGTATAATCATCACCGAAGTTAGGCATAATAAGTCCGCTAGAGTATTGGTCTGTAAATGGAAAGAATCCGAAAGGAATAGCCAATGGCAATGGTACATCACCCACCACTAGATATGCAGGCCCTGTAGCAATATAAGTGCCTGGTTTTACTTTGGCCTTAGTCATATGCAGATAAAAGTGAGGATGGTCATGTTGGTCGCAAGTGGTATATTTTCCTGCTGCCATCATCAGTACATCATCTTCCACTTTCTTGGTCTTGCCAGCCACAATGTATCCTTCTCCTTGTTCAGTGATACCATTAAGAATCAATCCTTTTTGTGTACGTAGATTGTATGTGATTTCGTCGGTTTCATAACTGTCGTTTCCTTCAGAAAATATAGGCTTGCCGACCCATTCATTTTCAATGGTATCAAACACACCTTTGGCATATAGCGTACTGCTATCCATATGTACGCGTATGTGCTCGGCGGTTAACTCCATACTCTTGTACTTGAGATCACCCTTTCCGTACATGTATGCTATACCATCACCGGTGATTACCATCGAGTCGGTAGAGGAATATTCTATCTTCGCATCAATAGCTTGTTTCTTTTTGGAAGTAGGTTCGGTATTCTCAAAACGATTAAGAGGGTCTAGAATACTATCTTGTACAATGTCCTGAGCCATCATTGGTAATACCAACGACAGCATCAAACATAGTATGTAGTAGCCTCTTTTTATTCCGTCCATTTTAAACTGTGCGCGTGCGCGTCCACGCAAAAAACATGCAAAGGTACACAAAAAAAAGCACATACGCAAAAAAAAGCGTGTATTTTTTGAAAAAGGTGTTTTTGTGGGATAATATAAAGATGTCAATTCTTAATAATAAAAAACAAAAATATCAATGATTAACAGTTAGTTATTAACCTTCAAAAAGCGGTAAGTAAGCCGAGGATAAAAGTTTGTTTTGTTAAGATTTTGTCTGTTTTGAAAAATTATATTATTGCATTAAAATATATTACCTTGATGTGTTTGTTGTTTTAAATTACGTTATAATGAAAGGTGTGAGATTTAATGTGGAGAAGGCAATATGGATATTATTATAATATATAAATATTTTATGTTATAAAAATTTATATATGATTAGTAGTTAAAGTTGTATTTTTTTTTTGTTTTTTTTATGCAATAGTTTGCAAAGATGCAATACTTTTGTATGTTGCTTGTCTGAAAAAAAACAAATATATCATTTGTTAAGATTTTATGCAAAAAAACAAGGTTTGCTGATATTGCTCATTTTTTGCAATTGACATGCGATTGTTTAAAAAAACATCTCGCGCGCTTGCGTATATAAAAAAAAAGTTGTACCTTTGCACGTTCAATTAGGAATTAATTGGAAATGCTAAAAAGACTGCTCATATTACTTTTTTTACTATTAGTGCTTGTGGCGTGTAACACGACGAAATTTGTGCCACAAGGGCAGTGTTTGCTTAATGATGTGAGGATTAAAGTGCAGGATACGAAAGAGGTACCCCCTGCCGACCTGATGAAGTATGTACAGCAGAAGCAAAATACTGAGATTTTAGGTTTTTGGAAGTTACAGTTAGATATCTATAATACTGCCCCTGAAGACACGGCTAAGTGGACTAGTAAAAATGCGCGCAAACTGGGCGAGGCACCTGTGGTGTTTTCTCCCGAACTCGCAGATGCTAGTTGTACGCAATTAAAACGTGCAATGCATAACAAAGGTTACTTTCAGGCTGAGGTAGATACGCTCATGAAAAAGAAAGATAGAAAGATCAATCTTACCTATCAGATTACTGCAAAACAACCGTATTATATTGGTGAGTACCGTGTGTTGATTGGTGAAAATGAGCAGTTGGAGCAAATAGCAAATAATGAACGAGTAATGCTGGTGCATGGTGGTATGCAATTTGATGCTGACATGCTGAATCAAGAGCGTCAGCGCGTGGCACAATCGATGCGCAGAAGGGGATACTATTATTTCGATCAAGAGTTGCTCTATTTTGTTGCTGATAGCAATCAGGTTAGTCGACAAATAGATGTGACTATGCGATTGAAAGATAATATCGAGGAAGAAAATGTAAGTAAAGTGTTTCGTCGGTACAAGGTGGCTAGGGTTTATTTTCATGTGGACTATGATCCGGCGCGTATTCCTGATGATGCAGAGATGTTAGCCAATGATAAAGGTAATTATATTTTTACTTGGGTGGGCAAGAAATTGATTCGCGATAATGTATTGATTCGTAACTGTCCTATTCGTCCAGGTGATCCATATAGTGAGGCAATTGTTGAGCGTGCATATGCAAAACTTAATCAGTTGGCACCTGTGAAATATGTAGATATCAGTTTTGAGGAGGTGTCTGCCAATGAGTTAGATTGTCATGTAGTGTTGTCGCGTGGTAAACTAAACTCCGTGTCGGCTGAGATAGAAGGTACATATTCGGCGGGCGATTGGGGCGTAGCAGCGGGAGTGGGGTACGTGAATCGCAATATCTTCCGTGGTGCTGAAGAGTTTTCAGTGAACGGGCGTGCAAGTTACGAGTGGAGGCAGAATGGCGGGCGCGCTATTGAAGGAAAAGCTTCGGCAGAACTGAAGTTCCCATCTGCAGTTTCGGTGAACTTGGATTATAATTTTCAGAACCGTCCGGATGAATATACCCGCAACATTTTTGGTGCGGGTTTGAATTATACTCTCCAACAGCCACGTGTAGGTTTGCGTCACCAGTTCAGATTTATTGATGTTAGTTACGTATATCTGCCTTGGATTAGTGATGCTTTTCGTGAGCAATTCTTGCAATCAACAAATATTCTAAAGTACTCTTACGAGAACCATTTTATCGTGGGTATTGGGTATTCGGGCAATTATACATCCTTCCGCGCACGCAATCCACATCGTTCATATTGGAATGTGTACTATAATGTAGAGACGGCTGGTAATTTATTGCGAGGCTTGTCGAAACCTTTGAAATTGCCAGTGGATCCTGAATCAGGCAATTACACTTTGTTTAAGACGCAGTTTGCACAATTTGCTAAGGCGGATGTGTCGGCAACGTATAATCAGATGTTACATCCTAATCATCGTTTAGTACTGCATGCAGATTTGGGTTTGGCTGTACCTTATGGCAACTCGCAGACAATACCATTTGAGAAACGCTATTTTGCAGGTGGTGCAAATAGTGTGCGTGGTTGGTCGGCACGTACGCTTGGGCCTGGTGGTTATAAAGGAAATGGCAAGCTGATAGACTTTAACAACCAGTCTGGTGATATTCGTCTAAACTTGAATGTTGAGTATCGTGCGAAAGTGTGGTCAATTATTGAATTGGCGGCTTTCTTCGACGCAGGTAATATATGGACGATATTTGACTATGAGGCACAACCTAATGGTGTATTCCGCTTTAATGAATTTTACAAACAGATAGCGATGGCTTATGGTGTAGGCCTGCGTTTGGATTTCTCGTTCTTTATCTTCCGTGTGGATCTAGGTGTGAAATTATATGACCCAAGTTTGTTGTATGACGGTTCTGGCAAACAATGGCGTACCAAAGGTAATGGATTGAGATGGAAGGATGATATGGCGTTGCATTTTGCCATAGGGTATCCGTTTTAGAGTATAAGTTGATGTTAGAAGCATATTGTATAGAAGGAGTCGTTGAGGCCGGTTGTGATGAAGCAGGACGTGGCCCTTTGGCAGGTAGTGTGTTCGCCGCAGCTGTGATATTGGATCCATTGCTTGTAGGGGATAAAATACATAGTGAATGGCTAGAAATGCTCAACGATTCGAAGCAACTAACAGATAAGGAACGCCAATATTTACGTCCCAAAATAGAGCAATACGCAACTGCATGGGCTGTTGTGGAAGTGACTGCAGAGGAGATAGATGAGATCAATATACTCAAAGCATCAATAGTTGGTATGCAGCGGGCATTGGATAAACTTGGTGTAAGACCTCAACATATCCTTGTGGATGGCAATAAGTGGAAACCATATATTCCTGAAGGAGATGTGATGGAGATACCCGCCCGTACTGTGGTCAAAGGCGATGGGAAGTACCTATCAATAGCGGCTGCTAGTGTATTAGCAAAGACTTACCGTGATGAGTATATGCTTCATTTACATGAGGAATATCCGCAATATCATTGGAATACCAATATGGGATATCCCACCAAGACGCACTATCAGGCGATACGACAATATGGTATTACGCCGTATCACCGCAAGTCGTTTAAGCTAGAGAAAGAAGTTTAATGAGCGCTCGAAAAATGAGCACTATTTTGAAAATAACTAAAAAATATACAACAATGGCAATTTATGTAAAAAATGATCAGCACCCTCATAAGAAGATGGGTTGCTTATGGACAGTTATCGTAGTGATAGGTGCGTATTTCTTATTCAGCGCCTTATTAGTGTTTTTAATGGGTAGCATGATGACATCTACTGCAACAAATACCTTGGAAGAGAACACTATTTATCGCATTGATATGGAAGGTGTGTTGGTAGAACAAGCGCCAGAGGAAAATCCGTTTGACGCCGTATTCTCAGAATTATATGGTAAGTCTGTGACAACGAAAGTAGGATTGAATGATCTGTTAAATAATATTGCATTGGCTAAAGATAATGACAAGGTATTGGGTATCTACTTGCGTGGAGGTACTTTGGCTGCAGGTCCTGCTTCAGCAAAAGCCTTGCGTGATGCGTTGCTCGATTTTAAACAATCAGGTAAGTTTATTATTGCATATGCTGAATCATATACCCAGACCAACTACTATATTGCTTCGGTGGCGGATAAAGTCTATATGAATACTACTGGTACGTTGATGTGGGATGGTCTTACTGCACAAAAACAATACTACACCCGTTTGTTGGATAAGATTGGTGTGGAGATGCAGATCTTAAAGGTGGGTACGTTCAAATCGGCTGTAGAACCTTATTTCCGCACATCAATGTCGACTGAAGATCGTAAACAAACCGAGCAGTACCTTGGCGGTATTTGGAGCGAAATGAAAACAGCTGTAGCTAAGAGTCGCGCGCTAACCGTGGAGCAATTGGATGCATATGCCGATGAGTGCATGTCGCTACAGGCACAAGAAAAATATGTGCAATATGGTTTAGTTGATACGCTGGTGTATGTGCAAGATATGGACACCGCGTTGCGCGTATATGCGGGCACGAAAGATTACAAGATATTCACTAATAGCAAGATGACGAGTGTAGATCGCAGTAGCAACACCCTAATGAAAAACAAGGTAGCTGTGATATATGCGGAGGGGCAGATTTTCGATACAGGTAAAGAGGGTATCGTGGATACAAAATTTATCAAGACAGTCAAGAAAATTCATAAGAATGATAAAATAAAAGCTATCGTGCTGCGTGTGAATAGCCCAGGTGGTAGTGCTGATGCAAGCGAGCAAATATGGCATGCCATTAAGACACTTCAAGCAAAAGGTTTGCCAGTGGTTGTTTCTATGGGTGATTATGCAGCATCTGGTGGCTACTATATTTCTTGTTGTGCCGATTATATTTACGCTGAACCTACCACATTAACTGGTTCGATAGGCATTTTTGGTACTGTGCCTAATGCTAGTAAATTGATGAATAAGATTGGTTTGGATGTGGATGGAGTAAGCACAAATCGCCATTCTGACCTTTCTGCAAACGCTTTGTTCAAAGGCTTGAACAAAGAGGAAATGGTACTAATGCAATCGATGGTGGAGCGTGGCTATGATCTCTTTACTAATCGTTGTGCAGAAGGTCGTGGTGTGACACAAGATGAGATTAAGGCCGTGGGTGAGGGCAGAGTATGGCTCGGAAAAGATGCTCTAGAGATAGGTCTAGTAGATGAATTGGGAAATATCAACAATGCTATAGAAAAAGCAGCCGAATTGGCTAATTTGGGCGAATATGTCATTACCGAGTACCCTGGCAAACGTGATCCGCTAGAGGAACTGATCAAACTATTTGACCAGACATCACCCGAGGAACATCTCATGATGAGAGTGCGTGAGTTTGTTGCTCAACCACGTATAATGGCACTAACCCCAGAGGTAACCATACAATAATTATAACCCTTAAAACAAGCGCTAAGGCGCATGAATGTCTGAAACCTTGAAATTCCTGCTTGCTCCAATAGCATGGATATATGGTTTGGTTGTGTGGATACGCAACCTGCTATACGATGAGCATATTCTGTATTCTGCTCAAGTGTCGATACCTACCATATGTGTGGGTAACTTGGCTGTTGGTGGTACAGGTAAAACGCCAATGACGGAGTATCTAGTATCGCTATTATCAGAGCAATACAAGGTGGCAGTTTTATCGCGGGGATATGGACGTCAGACCAATGGTTTTCGTCTGGCGAATGAGCAGGATACTGCGCAAACAATAGGTGATGAGCCAATGCAGATACACACTCGGTTCCCAAAAATACCGGTGGCTGTATGTGCTGATAGGGTGAAGGGCGTGAAGCGTCTGAAGTATTTGTTTCCAGATATCCAATGTGTGATTCTAGATGATGCCTATCAACATCGCTCCTTACGTTGTGGTATGTATATATTGCTGACACCATATAATCGATTATATGTACACGATCATATGTTGCCATGGGGTAGGTTGCGAGATGTGCCTAGCCAGAGTATTCGTGCTAATGTGGTGGTGGTGACTAAGTGCCCTGAGCATATGCAACCTATTGATAGACGTGTTGTTGCTAATGCACTGCAATTGCCTTCCTATCAGCAACTAGTGTTCTCGCATATTACTTATCAACCGCTTAGTTTACCTGGTACGCCATTGCTGGTGACGGGTATTGCCAATCCACAGCCAATGTTGGCATATCTTCGTGAACAATATCCTAACACCGAGTTGCTCGCTTTTCCGGATCATCATATATTTACAAATAATGATCTAGAGATAATTCGAGCAAAAGCGGAAAACTACATTTGCGTAGTAACCACTGAAAAAGATTACATGCGTTTGCAACATACAGCATTAGTGAAGCAATTAGGAAATAAGTTGTATGTACAAACTATTAAAACTGATTTTGGAATGGACAAAGAGGCATTTGATCGTGCAATACGCCTTTATATTAGCGAAAATAATCGTAATAGTAAACACTAAATTTTAAAATATTAATAAGTAGTCCATCTGCGGACGTTTGCTAAATAATATGAACATCATTTCTCTTCTCCGACGCTTTTTACCGCCCTATCGATGGCACGTAGCAGCTAATCTGTTTTTCAATGTCCTATCTACGATATTGTCGCTTTTTTCGTTTGCTACGATTATCCCTGTATTGCAAATATTATTTGGATTGTCGGAGGTTGAGGCTACATATGTGCCATTGTCGGAGGTGGCTACAATGCAAGAGACTATTGAGGTGTTGAAGAATAACCTATATTATTTCCTTCAACTGAAGATTGATGCTCATGGTGCGCAATATGTGTTGCTAATGCTAGGTGGTTGTTTAGTACTACTTACTGGCCTAAAATGTCTTACTGCATGGTTGGCCAATTATTTCATGGTACCTATCCGTACAGGCGTACTGCGCGACTTACGTGCACAACTATATAAGAAAGTGGTCAGCTTGCCTATAGGCTTCTTTACTGAAGAGCGCAAGGGGGACGTGATGTCACGCATGACCAACGATGTGAATGAGGTGGAAGCGAGTATTATGTCCACATTGGATATGCTTTTCAAGGATCCAGTTATGATACTTGTTTATCTCATAACTCTCTTCACTATCTCATGGCAACTCACGTTATTTGTGCTTATTTTGTTGCCTATTGCTGGCTTCTTGATTGGACGTATTGGGCGTTCTCTCAAGCGTGCTTCGACTAAGGGACAAGAGCAAAATGCGGAGATTCTAACGCAGATAGATGAAACTTTGGGGGGATTGCGTGTTGTAAAAGCATTTAATGCCGAGGGTAAACTTAGCCAACGTTTCTTGCAACTTATCAATGCCACGCGTGCAACCTTCAATCGTATCAATCGGCGTTATTATCTTGCTCATCCAGTATCAGAGTTTTTTGGCACTGCTTTAATCGCGATATTATTGTGGTTTGGAGGTACGCTAATTCTAGGTGATAATTCTTCGATTGATGCTGCAACATTTATCTATTACCTAGTTATTTTCTATTCTATTATTAATCCTGCAAAGGATCTCAGTAAAGCTACCTATGGCATTCGTCGTGGCTTAGCCTCGTTGGAGCGAATAGATAAGATACTCGATGTAAAGAATAGTATTCGCGAAATAGAAGAGCCAAAGCAAATAACAGATTTTCAATCGGTTATATGCTATGAGGATGTGTCGTTCGCCTATCATCCAGAGCGCCCCGTATTACAGCACATAAATCTCGAGATAAACAAGGGAAAAACGATTGCTTTGGTAGGACAATCAGGTAGTGGAAAGACTACAATGGCTGATCTATTACCTCGATTTTATGATCCAAACCAAGGACGCATCACTATTGATGGTATAGATATTCGTGAAGTCAAAACATTCGATCTTCGTGCACTCATGGGAAATGTCAATCAAGAGGCTATTCTATTCAACGACACATTCTATAATAATATCACTTTCGGAGTAGAATCAGCTACCATAGAGGAGGTGCGCCAAGCAGCACGTATTGCTAATGCCGATGATTTTATCATGGCAACTCCTAACCAATATCAGACAACGATTGGAGATCGCGGTTCTCGTCTCAGTGGCGGACAACGACAACGTATTTCCATCGCGCGTGCCATACTTAAGAATCCACCTATTTTGATTCTTGATGAGGCTACGTCGGCTTTGGATACTGAATCAGAGAAGTTAGTACAAGAGGCATTGGAAAATCTGATGAAAGATCGTACCACGTTGGTAGTGGCACACCGCCTGAGTACCATACGCAATGCAGACCTTATCTGTGTACTGCATGAAGGGCAGATCGTAGAGCGTGGTACGCACGAAGAACTACTTGCACTCAATGGCTACTATCGTCGATTAATCGAAATGCAACAATCCAATTCTTAATTCATAACCATGAAAAAAACTCTTTATCGCACTCTTGCTGCTATTGCAGTAGCCGCAACAATTGCAATGATAGGTCGTTCTTTCAATTCCAAAGACACAACTACAATGAATACGGATCATGCTTATCCTATGCTGGTAGATACTACCACTGCTAATCTCATCACGTACGATATTACCAACTGTCGTGTGGATCTCGTGTGTGGGCATATGCCTGATACCACACAGGAGAATGTCATTCTATGTGCTGCTGCCGCGTTTACAGGCAAGTGTTTAGATACATTTGAGCACACCAATATATTAGGACAGCATATTTCCAATGCTGTTTTGTATAATGGATATACCGAGGACAAAGATGGGATACCATTCGAGCAACGATATGCGCTGTTTATTTGGAAAGGGATTGATAATCAAGGTAATATATTGGAGAAAGGCTTCTACTCCTTGCCTAATGATTCGCTATTGAATCAAGTCGCAGAGCAGGGAGGGATGGCGTTTACACAACATTGGGTAATCAAAGATCGGCAAGTGTTTAAGCCCCTTATCCAACCGCTAGATAGAGTAGAACATTTCCGTTCTATCTGTCAAAAAGAAAATCATTTCTTTGTTATTGCCAATTGCGAACCAATCACATATCAACAATATCTGGATGCTTTGTTTGCTTTTGGCGTAGAGAATGCGTTGTATATGGATATGGGGACAGGGTGGAATCACTCTTTCTATCGAGATGCTGCTAACCAACTCCACATTTTGCACCCTAAAACACATGCGTATCCTACCAATTGGTTGGTAGTTTACAAATAAAACTCTTTGGTCAATTCTTGATACTCTTTGCTGCGGGGAGAGGTTTCTGATTCGATGTAGAAGTTGCTAGTTTGTAGGGAGGATATTGTTGTATCCTTATGACTGAATGCCATAAGGATACGTTTGACGTCTTTTCCTGGTTTGGAATGTACGTAGGTAATATGTGTGGGTATCAAATTATATTCTTGTGTCAATAGCAATATTTCTTGCTCTGCTTCTGCAGGTAATACCAAAGCCAATATGCCTTCTTGAGAGAGTAATCGTGCTGAATGGTATATCAATTCGCGGTAAGATAATGTATCGGTGTGTCGTGCAGTAGCGCGTGCTTGGTTGGGGTTTTTAAGACTAGATTTAAAATAAGGTGGATTGCTTACTATGAGATCGTATTTTGTAAAGTTTTTACCAATATTCCAATTTTGCAGGGTAGAGTGGTGAGCATAAATTCTTTTTGACCAAGGTGAATGTTCAAAATTATATTTTGCTTGTTTAACAGCATTTTCATCAATATCAATGGCATTCACTTCGCTAGATTGCATTCGTTGCGCAATCATCAACGCAATCAATCCGCTTCCTGTTCCTATATCTAGCACGCTCGCGCTCGCGCGAGGTGGTAATGGACACCATGCACCTAGCAACACACCATCGGTGCCTACTTTCATAGCACAACGATCATGCCATACGGTGAACTGCTTAAAGCGAAAAAATGGTGCCCTCATAGGATTATTAATATGTTGTCACGCACGTGTTATGGTGATGATGTGTACACGCACATCCTTCTTCATGAGCGAAGATGTGTACACAGAGATAAATACCAAATCCGATAAACAATATAGCTGAGATATATCTCACCCATTTCTCTATTGTATGCAGACGTTGGGTGAGAGATGAGAGTGTGACTGCACTATACGAAATAAGCCATGAAAGAATCATTATTGGAAGGCCAGTTCCCAGTCCGAAGACAATAGGCAATATCCAATTCCATGCTGCAGGCAAGGTGATAGCAATATCTACCATCGTGAAAAAATATACCAAACGATGTGGGCAGAAGGCTATGGCAAAGAAAATGCCTAACATAAATGACCAAAAACCACTGTTCTGACTATCTATACTTTTTAACCATTTACTCATGCCGTGGTCATGTTCATGATGGTGATGACCCGTAAATAGTAGCAATATTCCGCAAATAAGCATGAAACCAGCCAGCAATGGTTCGCTCCAGTGATCCAACCAATGTTTGATTCCATTAGTCTGAGCTCCCATGATAAAAGGAATTGCCATCAGTGTGTAGGTAGCCAATTTGCCCAATACAAACATGAGTCCATTAAGTAGCACTTTGCGGCGATTTGCAATTTCTTTGTCGATATATCCAATAGCTGCAATACTCGTGAAGAGTGTGCAGGGATCAAGTATCGTTAAAAAACCTAATAATAGCGATGTGAGGATATGTATCATTTGGTGATTTATAGTTGATTTTATAAATTTATGTGCAAAGGTAGTAAAAAATTTGGATATGTGCAAAAAAAGTAGTATTTTTGCAGCGTGAAAGGTATATGTAAAATAGTATTTATCCTTTGTGGATTGCTTTTTGTTTTATCTTCATGTAATCAAGTGTCCCGTACTAGTAGGCGTATCCAGCATACATTATACGAACAACAGCAACATGCAGAAGAACTCACAAAGCACCTTTGCCATGCCATTGAGACGAATAATTTTGATTCTCTTTGGTCATATTCGCATATGGATGAAAACATCGTTTTCTATATTTACTATGGCAATCAGATGGTCTATTGGTCGAATGCATGGCTTGCTTCTTCCAGACAAGGGATTCCTACTATCTACGATCAATGGCATTTCATGCAGTGGGATAATGCTCAAGGTGTATGTTATAAAACAAAGGTTGGTGATTTCCAGATAATTGTAGCTATTCCTGTAAAATATAACTATTCTGTCACGAGTAGTCAATTACACAATTCGTTTATAGCCCCTTTTCATGGTGATACACAGTTACAATTGACCAATCATCAAACTGTTAGCAATTCTTCCGTTTACTCGCATGACGGTGAATATCTATTTTCGATTGATATACCTAGCGCAGATCAACAAGCCCAGTTTGTCGAATTGAAAGATGTGACGGATAATTTTTCGTATCGATCTATCTTTACGTCAAATGACCAAACTGATGCTTCCGCCGATAAACTGCGTTCATATTACTGGTTGATTTTTATACTGATTATCATACTATTACTAGTTGCTATATTCAGTTTAGTGCGTTATCGTGGTTTTAGACGCATGCGATTAGGAGGTAAATTCCAAATTGTGCTCACGCCAATGGTTTTGGTGATATTGCTTTCCATTTTTTTGGTATCGATAGAACATTCGCGTCGTGTGTTTATCGAAACACAGCAGTTGAGATTGACCAAGAAAGCGCAATATGTGAAGATGTCATTGCAAAATATGTATTTCTGGGACCTAGCTTTGTCCAGTGCCAATACCAATTCGCTCAATATTGACTTGCGCGATATGAGTTTTGCATTTGAAACGGATATACACGTTTATGACCTCCATGGGCGTTTGATAGGTACCTCTGCACCACGTTTGTTTCAATTAGGGTTGTTGCCGATGCATATTGCGCCTCAACCTTTCTTCTTTGACAATACTACGGTACAACATGAGCATATAGGTGATGTGCGTTATCTCTCTGCTTATACTGATTTTATCAATGGTAGTTACTCGCAGATTGGCTATATTGCGTTGCCAAGTTTTATTTCGCAGAAAGAGATTAACGAACATTTGCAGGCATATATATTGAAGATTCTTCCCCTTTATTTGATATTGTTGTTAGTGTCTGTGGGCGTGGTGTGGGGTATATCCCATATGGTAACCTCTTCGCTCAGTATGGTTAGTGGACAATTAAAGAAACACCGTCTGGGAAAACCCGGAAAGCATATCGACTATTCTTTCTCCGATGAAGTGGGGGAATTGGTGACACACTACAATCAAATGATGGATGCTCTGGCAGAATCTACTGAACGTCTTGCACGCACAGAGCGTGAGATGGCATGGAGAACAATGGCCAGACAAGTAGCACATGAGATTAATAATCCGCTCACACCGATGAAACTCACGCTCCAGCAATTGCAACGAACCAAAGGTACTGAGCGTTTCGATGCTGCATTTGATCGTTCTACACAATTGCTTATTGATCAGATTGATAATCTTAGTCATATCGCTAAATCATTCTCTTCGTTTGCTAAAATGCCAGAGGTTAATCCTACCACGGTCGATGTGGCTGAAAAATTATACAATTTCATCACCCTCATGCGCAATAACCCATCTGAGATACCTATTCGCTATATTGGTCCTGAGAAGGGAATCATGGCTATTGCTGATGCCGATCAAATTACGCAAGTATTTACCAATATTGTCAAAAATGCTATACAAGCCATGCAAGGGCGTCCAAATAGTGATATAATCATTATTCTTAAATCACAGGTTAAGAATAATGCTACTGTTTCAAATATCTTGCAAAATTCTACTGCTAAATGGATTGAAATTTCCATTTCAGATAATGGACCTGGTATCGCATTGGAGGCACGCGAAAAGGTTTTTGTGCCTAACTTTACCACTAAAAATACAGGTGCTGGGTTAGGATTGCCTATTTCTAAAAATATTGTTGAAGGTAGTGGTGGAAAGATTACTTTCCAAACTTCTGAAACAGGCACGACCTTTTATATATACCTCAAAAAGGCTTAGTTTGTTTTATGATATGACTATGTGATTACTATGTGATTCGTCATTCATCGTGAACCCTTAGATGCTATTTTAGATACTTTGCTTGTGTTTTTATGGCTGTTTTTTTGCAAAAAACATGTAATACTATTGCAAGATTTACAAAAAAGTTGTACCTTTGTAGCATCTTTTGTACAACTAACTAAAATAATACTGCAATGAAAGTAACGGACATCATGCAGCATCTTGCTGCGAAGCATCCAGGCGAGGCAGAGTATTTGCAAGCCGTAGAAGAAGTCCTTGTATCCATCGAGGAAGTGTACAACCAACATCCTGAGTTTGAGAAGGCCAAGATCGTGGAGCGTATGGTGGAGCCAGATCGTATCTTCACCTTTCGCGTAACATGGGTGGACGACCAAGGCGAGGTGCAAACCAACCTCGGTTATCGTGTGCAATTTAACTCCGCGATTGGCCCTTACAAAGGCGGATTGCGTTTCCATAAGGCTGTTAACCCATCTATGCTCAAGTTCTTGGGCTTCGAGCAAACCTTCAAGAACGCCCTCACCACACTCCCAATGGGTGGTGCAAAGGGTGGCTCTGACTTCGACCCAGTGGGCAAGTCTGATGCGGAGATTATGCGTTTCTGCCAAGCGTTCATGCTCGAACTTTGGCACAATATCGGCGTAGATACCGATGTACCTGCAGGTGACGTAGGCGTAGGCGGTCGCGAGATTGGCTTCCTCAATGGTATGTATCAAAAGCTCGCTCGCGAGTATCATACTGGCGTTCTCACAGGCAAGGGCATGACTTGGGGAGGCTCTATTCTCCGTCCTGAGGCTACGGGCTATGGTGCGCTCTACTTCACAGAGCACCTTCTCCAACAAGCAGGCAAGTCTATTGGGGGCAAGACCGTGGCTATTTCTGGCTTCGGCAATGTGGCTTGGGGTGCAGCGCAAAAGGCTACCGAACTCGGTGCTAAGGTAGTGGCTATCTCTGGTCCTGACGGCGTATGCGCTATTCCAGAGGGTATCACCGCTGAGATGATTGATTATATGTTGGTTATGCGTGCAAGCAACCGCAACAAAGTGCAAGATATGGCGGATAAGTTCCCTGCTCAAGCACACTTCACTGCGGGCAAGAAGGCATGGTCTGTACCTTGCGATATCGCTCTCCCATGTGCATTCCAAAACGAACTTAGCGAAGACGATGCTAAGGAATTGAAGGCTAATGGTTGCTGGTGCTGCTGCGAGGTAAGTAACATGGGGTGCCAACCTAGCGCTATCCACTACTTCCAACACAATGGCGTACTCTTTGCTCCTGGCAAGGCTGTGAACGCAGGTGGCGTGGCTACTTCAGGCTTGGAGATGACACAAAACTGCGAGCACCTCAGTTGGACAGCA
This sequence comes from Paludibacteraceae bacterium, assembly GCA_017556705.1. Classification (GTDB taxonomy): domain Bacteria; phylum Bacteroidota; class Bacteroidia; order Bacteroidales; family Paludibacteraceae; genus Colicola. The sequence continues at coordinate 34,459 of JAFYMG010000013.1, forward strand.
CAAGAGGTGGACGCACGCTTGCACCATATCATGGAGTCTATCCACGAGCAATGTGTGAAGTTTGGTACACAACCTGATGGCACTATCGACTACGTGAAGGGTGCTAATATCGCAGGCTTCATGAAGGTTGCCCAAGCTATGCTTGAACAAGGTATTATATAAGAAACATAAATGATCAAAAAATAGCGTGCCCAATGCTGGGCACGCTATTTTTTGTATCGGTTAGGTGCTACTCCACCTTAGTCAGTGCCTTGACGATGACGTTTTTCAATGCCCAAGTATGGCTTGTTTCTGCAGTGTGGTATTTCCAAGCTATATAGCACTTACTACCAATCATTTCTGCAGGAAAACTAATGACACCAGACTCTGCATATTTCGTTGTCTCATAAGAGAAACCTGTTAACTCAATCCAAGTAGCAGATTTAACGTTGTCTGGATTACCATCATAATCCTTAGAGATAACTACAGTATATTGATACTGATATTCCACGGGAATAGTATCGGAGAATTTATATTCAAAATTTAATGATGCTTCTGACATATTAGTCAAATCCAAGACAGGAGTAATAAGCCAGTCTTCGTTGTTTATACCATTAATTTCGGTACGCATATTGGTGGTAGCACGTTTATATTTCCAAGTTTCTGCACCTCCAAAATCTTTAATGGTAAATGTGTCAATGGCAGTCTTATTGCTTAAATCTTTCTCAAAGATAACTACCTCTTCTGGCTCTGGCTTAGGTGCTACCATCAATGGATTAGTGCTCTTCCAAATATACGCAGCACCTTTACCTACTGTTTCATAGGTACCATTATAATTAGTCAGTTCACCATAAATTACCACGAAATCACCTATAGCAATCATGTTTGGATCTGTTATTTTCTGTCCATTTGTGCCATATACTTGGAATGCGTAAAAGTCATTTTGTGAATTTGCATTTTTTACATCCTCGATATAAAACAACGCATTACCATATTGACTAATACCTTCGCTGTGCTTTGTACCAAATTTCTTCACCCATCCCATGATATAATATTTTGTGCCACTTGTTGTACCACTCTCCAGACCAGCGCAAATTTCTCTTGCTTCTGCCACCGTAATCGCTTCTGCTGGAATGTTCCAACCTATAGTATCGGGGGCTTCTACTGGAACAATCACTGGTGGAGTGCCATCGTCTGGACGGTCTATTGGACCAAATGGGGGAACTGACATTTCGCACGCGGCTAAACAACTAAGAATAGCTATGCATGTAATTACTGAAAAATGTTTGATAAGTTTCATTGTATATAATTTTTTTGTTATTTTCTTAAAAATGCACACTCAACCAATTTCAACCTGCAAAGGTACAAAATCTTTGCTATACGTGCAAAAAAAACTTATAAAAAATTGCATTTTTTAGTACATAAATGCGTAAAATGAGAGAAAATATTATTTTTTATTAAAAATATTTTGTGGATTGCGAAAAATGTAGTACCTTTGCACGCTGAATTGTGAACGTAGGTTCGTGTCGCAATCAAAACGCGTTTTTATTAATTAATTTAGGAGGGTAAAACTATAGCAAATCCACAAAAAGGTCCACAACAACGTCGTGGCCGCGTAGAAAAAGAAATGCCCAACCGCATCAATGATGCGATTCGTGGTGTCAAAGAAGTTCGCCTTGTAGGCGATAATGTAGAGCAAGGTATCTATTCGTATGAAGCAGCGATGCGCATGGCGGATGATATGAACTTGGACTTAGTAGAAATCTCACCAAACGCTGCGCCACCTGTGTGCCGTATTTTGGATTACCAGAAATTCCTCTACCAAAAGAAACGCAAAGAGAAAGAGATCAAAGCGAATTCTGCGAAAGTGGTTATCAAAGAGATTCGTTTCGGACCTCAAACCGATGAGCACGATTACAACTTCAAGCTCAAGCACGCGCAAGAGTTCTTGAAGGATGGCAACAAAGTGAAGGCTTACGTATTCTTCCGCGGACGTAGTATCTTGTTCAAGGATCAAGGAGAATTGCTGCTCGCGCGTTTTGCAAACGACCTTGAGGACTACGGAAAAGTAGAGGCTATGCCAAAATTGGAAGGCAAGCGCATGATTGTTAACATCGCTCCTAAAAAGTAAATATTAACTGCCAACTGTTAATTGTCAACTACATACAGTCGTAGGGCCACCAATGGCTGCCTGAGACTTAAAATCAATATTAACAATTTAAATTATTAACAAAATGCCAAAGGTAAAGACTAATTCCGGTGCTAAAAAAAGATTCGCTCTTACCGGAACGGGCAAAATCAAGCGTAAACACGCTTACAAGAGTCACATTCTGACAAAGAAGACTAAAAAACAAAAACGCAACTTGACTCACGTTGCATTGGTTGATTCAACAAACTTGCGCTCTGTTCGCGAAATGTTGGTTCTCCGTTAATCATTAACCACCAAATTTATTAAATTAGTAAAACTATGCCAAGATCAGTCAATCACGTTGCTTCGCGCAACCGTCGTAAGAAGATTTTGAGCCTCACACGAGGCAATTTTGGTGGCCGTGCAAACGTTTGGACAGTTGCCAAAAACACTTGGGAGAAAGGTCTCCAGTACGCTTATCGCGATCGTAAGAACAAAAAACGCACCTTCCGTGCTCTCTGGATCCAACGTATCAACGCTGCTGCGCGTCTCGAGGGTCTCAGCTACAGCCAACTCATGGGTGCGTTGAAGAAAGCTGGTATCGAAATCAACCGCAAGGTCCTCGCAGACTTGGCGATGAACCAACCAGCTGCGTTCAAAGCTATCGTTGATCAAGCTAAGAAGTCTATCTAATTAGATGTGAACAAGAGTAAATAAGGTGTTTCTGCCCATAGGGTAAGGCACCTTATTCACTTTTTTTGGAAATGAGGAAATTAGCTTTCCTTATTTATTTATGTATGCACGGGCGCATGCGCGCGCATACATACGCAAGATACTATAAATCAAGACACTATAAATCTATGAAACACTTGAATCTTTGGATGTTGCTGATCGCACTTTCTGCAACATTGGCTGTATCTGCGGATCCATTGGATGGCTTCCGCTACGAGGATGCTACCAATTTCCGTATCATCAACAAGGGTTGGGAAAACACCTCCGAACCTTACACACGTTTGCCTCAGGCATACATGGACAGTTGCCGCAAAGACCAACAATGGTTGTACGACCATTCTTCTGGTATTGCGGTGCGTTTTGCTTCTAATAGTAAGCGTATCGCTGCTCAATGGAATTTGAAAAACAATTTCCACATGCAGCACATGGCGATGACTGGTATCAAAGGTACTGACCTCTATACTCTTAATCAACAAACTGGCAAGTGGGAGTATGTCAATACCGCTCGTCCACAAGAGAAGAATTTTAAAGCTGACTCTATCCAATCTAAACTTTATGTGGAGAATTTGGATGGTGAGATGCACGAATATATGATTTACCTGCCACTCTACGATGGTATCAACTGGTTGCAGATTGGTGTGGACTCCACAGCTGAGCTTACACAACCTCAGGTAGATAACCCACGTTCAATGGGTAAGATTGTCCTCTATGGTACTAGTATTCAGCAAGGTGGTTGTGCCAGCCGTACGGGTATGGTGCCTAGTGCAATGATTCAACGCGACTTCAACCTGGAGTGCGTGAATATTGCTACATCGGGTCAAGCACGCATGGATTTCTATATCGCTGAGGCGATGGCAAGCATCGAGGATGCTATCTGCTATGTGGTAGATCCTGTACCTAACTGCACAAAAGATCGCTGTGACACTGCTACTTACGACTTTATCAAGATTTTGCGTACACTCCGTCCTGAGGTGCCAATCGTGATGGTGGAGGGTCTGATGTATCCTTATACTCGCCACGATAGTTATTTGGCTGAGTACTTGCCACAAAAGAATGAGTGCTTCCGTCGCGGCTTTGACCAACACGTGGCAGAGAATCCAAAAGGCATGTACTACATGACCCACGAGGGACAAACAGGTCCTGAGATGGAGGGTACTGTGGATGGTGTACACTTGACCGATTATGGGTTCCGCGCATATGCCGATTTGCTTGAGGTGAAGATCAAAGAGGCATTGGATGATACTGGGGTAGAGTATAACCTTGCTCCTTCATACAATATCGTTCGCCCAATGACATTCTGGGAGCGACTTGTTTATTTGTTTAAAGGCAATTAATTTAATCAATAATATTAATCATTATGAAGAAAGTACTATTATTTCTTTTCTGTGCAATGGCTTCTGTAGCTCTTTCTGCGCAAACCATCAGTGGTACTGTTATTGATGCTGAAAATAGCGAACCGCTGATTGGTGTTTCTATTCTTGAAGTCGGTACAACCAATGGCGTTATTACTGACTTTGATGGTAATTTTAGTCTAACTGTACAAGAAGGTGCCAAACTGCAACTTTCTTACGTAGGTTATGAAACGCAAGAAATTAATGTTAGTAAAAAAACTAATCTTGGAACTATTGAACTCAAACCAGAAGCTGTTGGTTTGGAGGATGTCACTATCGTTGGACAAATAGCTCGTCAACAAGTTACACCAGTTGCAGTTAGTCAAGTTACTGCTCTCGAAATTGAAGAGCGACTTGGTGGACAAGAGTTTACCGATATCCTCAAGAATACTCCTGGTGTACACGCTAATGGTAATGGCGGTGGCTGGGGCGACTCCGAGATCTGGATGCGTGGTTTCGACAATACCAATATTGCTACGATGGTCAATGGTGTGCCAATGAACGACATGGAGAATGGTACATTATATTGGTCCAACTGGCAGGGACTGAGCGACGTTACATCCGTTATGCAAACACAACGTGGTATGGGTGCTTCTAAAATTTCTGCACCTTCTGTAGGCGGAACTATCAATATCGTTACTAAAGGTATTGATGCCAAACATGGCGGTAATATCGCATACTCTATGGGTAATGATGGCTCAAACAAAATATCTTTTGGTATCTCCACGGGTTTGATGGCGAATGGATGGGCAATCACTGTTCAAGGTTCGCGTAGTTGGGGTGATGGATATATCCAAGGTACAAGTTATGAGGGATATAGCTACTTTGCTAGCATCGCCAAACGTATCAATGAGCAGCACCAAATCTCTTTGACTGGTTTTGGTGCCCCACAGTGGCACTGGAAACGTCCTTCGGGCTCATCAGGCGCACTCACGTTAGCAGAGTGGAACAATGTAAAAAAGTATATGAAAGATGGCATGGACTACCGACGTTACAACCCATCTTATGGCTATGCTAATGATGGTACACAGAAGGGTACTAACTTCAATCACTATCACAAACCACAAATCTCGCTTAACCATGTATGGCAAATTGATTATAAGTCATCTTTGTCAACAGCGCTCTACACTTCTATCGGTCGTGGTGGAGGTGGTACAGCAGAGGCAAGCCCATATTCGTCTTATAGTTATAGCGACTTAAATAAAGGAGCAAACTATGGTGTTATCACCACAACCTTCCGTCGAGAGGATGGTACTTTCGACTACGGTGCGGTAGAAGATATAAATGCAGCTTCGACTAGTGGCTCTGAACTTGTCATTTGCGACAATAGAAACTATCACAACTGGTACGGACTCGTTTCTACCTATAATAATAAGTTCTTAAATGAGGCTATTGATTTTACTGCAGGTCTGGATGTCCGCTACTATCAAGGTATCCACACTGCCGTTATTACTGATCTTATGGGTGGTGACTATTTTATTGATGCAAGCCGTGGCAGTGTTGTCGCAGAGAATAATATCTTGGCAGCGAATAGCGCATGGAAGTATGAAAAACTTAACGTAGGTGATATCGCATACCGCGATTATACAGGACACGTGATGCAAGAAGGTGTTTTCGCTACTGTAGAGTATATCTCTCAACATTGGACTGCTTTCTTAAATGGTTCGTTTAATATTACAACTGATTGGCGTGAAGACCGATTCTACTACGACGAAGCACACCGACTATCAGAGAAAGTTACTTTCTATGGTGGAACAGTCAAGGGCGGTGTCAACTATATCGTCAATCCAAATCACAATGTATTCGTTAACGCAGGATTTATTAGCCGTGCACCGAAATTCACAGGAGCATTCATGTCATCTACTACATCACATATGTTAAACAAGGATGTTAAGAATGAGAAAATCGCATCCGTCGAATTAGGATATGGTTTCCATAATGAGTATGTGAATTTAGTATTCAATGGATACTACACGCGTTGGATAGACAAAACAATGTCTTATTATACAGATCTTGCAACGCAAGAAACAGGTTTTGTCAATATGAATGGCGTAGGAGCACAGCACATGGGACTTGAGCTCGAATTGAAAGCACGTCCTACCAAATGGCTGGAAATCAATGCTATGTTATCGCTGGGTGATTGGCGTTGGAAGGGTAAAGACGTTATTGGTTACCTCTTTGATGAGCATGGTAATCCTGTGAATGAACAAGGAACAATCACGGAAATGGCTTCGCCTGAACATACATGGGCTAAAATTAATGTAGAGAATGTGCAAGTTGGTGGCCAAGCGCAAACAACGGCAGCGTTGGGATTGCTTTTCAAACCATTTAAGGGATTCCGTATAGGTGGTGAATATACATTGTTTGATCGTAACTACTCGTACTACTCTTTCTCTGGCTCTAACCTTGCTATTGGCAAGACAATGAATATTGTTGAACCTTACAAATGCCCTATAGGAGGACAGTTTGATGTTCGCGCAAGCTATTCTTTCAAGATAGGTGAGGTGGTACGTGCTACATTATCAGGAAATGTTACCAACCTGCTTGACCAATACTACATTGATAAAGCGTGGTCTGCACAAACAGTTACTCAAAACGTTGCAGAGAATACCAAAGACAATGTCTATTTCTTCTATAGTAAAGGAAGACAATGGAATATTCGTCTTAAATTAACCTTCTAATAGGATGTGGTTTTATCGTGTAACAATTAAATTTATCGACTTATGAAAAAGATACAATATATTTTCTTTGTTCTCTGTGGTCTTGGTGCTGTTTCTTGCAGCAACTATTTTGATGAACATCTATTGGGCAATGTGGATCCTTCTGTCACCGACATTCGACCAAACATGACATACGAACTCACCGAGAACGACTATGCAAAAATCGCCAAACTACAAGTGAATATAGATTCTGCTACATTGCATGGAGAACAAGCACTAGAAGAATTGGCAGCTATTGGTACCGAGAAAGCATTTACCGAAACAGCTTCTGCCGACATGTATGTTCCTGCACTTATGCAGAACTTGTTCCCTTATCTTGATAATGGTACCTTCTGCGATGTGACCTATCGCTATCGCGAAGGGAAATCTGTACGCGTACAACCATTTACTACTGCTACGGGATATACGCTAGAAACAAAAGACTACGAAGCTATTTGGCAAAAAAGAGGTATAGAATACTTAACACCCGCGACTGCAGATTCTGTTGATGCATTCCTCAAAACTTTGATTCCTACTGCTAAGATTGGTAAAATCGTAGTGTTGAGTTACAACTATTCAGCTAATGAACCAGAAGCTTCTGAGGGAAGCGAAATGTTGCCATATGCATTACCCCTAAGTCAATTTATGGAATTTCCAGACGATAAGGAACATGTGTTCTATGGCGTAGTAGGTACAATCAAATCAAAGACTTATGGTAGATTCTACCTCGTGGACGGACAAGATTCTGTATATGTATATGAATTGGCAGATGAAGAAGGGAATAACAAAATATGGAAATCTTTGGGCATTGAAAAAGGTGACTCAATCCGTGTTCGTGGTTTCTATAATGCAGAGAAAGAGCAGATTGTCAATGCTGTATATGTCAGCCACTCGCCCGCTTCTCTTCCTGCGAGAGCGCCACGCTATGCTGCTAACAATAAGCAGATTAATAAAGTAAACACCATATATCAACTTACAGACGAAGGATGGGTTCTTTACACCAATGAAGATCTTAAAGTTGCGGAAGCGTTGCCACAACATGTGTATGAAGCGGTTGATGAGACAGCTATATCTGACACTAAAACAATTGAGAAGTACTTGCGTATAGCTTACCCTTATGCAAAAGAGGATGATATCTACCTCATCGCTTACCGTGGAGTAAACGGTATGACAGCCGATGAGTGGATATACGATGGAAATGACTTTGTTCTTACTACGGGATATATCAATGAGGTGATGTCTTTCCAAGTTAAAAACGATATTTGGATAGCCAATATATCTACCTATTTGCAAACTAAATTCGTTGGTGAGGGTGTTGGTAAGTTCATTATGCAGAATGTCGAATTAGACGGACTATCCTACGTGTGGCGCTACCAAGCACTATATGGTATGACTGCTTCTGGATATGTGTCAGGTGCTGCTCATAAAGTGGATGGATGGCTTATATCACCTAAAATCAAACTCAAAAAAGCTAAACAACCACAAATGACATATGACAATGCACTCAAGTTTGGTAATGCGACTGATAATCCAAAATGGTTATCTGTGATGATTACTACAAATTGGACAGGAGATGTCACTACTTCCGAATGGACAAAACTGCCATTCCCAGAGGAATTGCCTCCAGGAACTGACTGGGTATTCCGTCCATCAGGTGTATTTGACCTCTCTGCTTATAATGGACAAACTGTCGTGATAGCATTCCGATACGATACCAGGGTTGAGGGAACAGATTTGACCTCCGTACCAACGTGGGAGATACAAAATCTTTTAATCGCTGAACCCGAAGAAGTAACAATAGCGAAATAATAACAATTTATTAACATACTAAATTTTTAGAACAATGAAGAAATTTTATTTGATGGCTGCTTTTGCATTCGCGGCATTAACAATGAATGCTGAAATCAAAGAAATGACTTGCGCTGAGGCTGCAGCTGCGGCTTTAGAGTTGGGTGAGAACGAAACCGGTACTGATACTGTAGCTGTTATTGGTTACATTACTAATACCAGTGGTGAGATTAGCCGTAACCAACAAACCTTCTACATGGACGATGTGAAAGGTTCTGGTCTAAAGACATTCCAAGCATATTGGGCAAATGTTCCTGACCCAGAGAAACCACTCAACGTAGGTGAAAAAGTGATGTTAAAAGGTCTGCTCCTACACTATGTAAGTAGCAAAGGTGTACACCAAGCAGAAATTAAGAACGGCGATGTAGTGGTATTGGAATCTGTAGAAGTATCATTTGATACCATACCTGTAGATGCGTGCGAGGCTATCGAAGAAGGACTAGCACTTAATAACGATGAATATACTGATGACTATTTCGCAGTTACTGGTATTGTGGCAAATCAACCTACAGTCAATTCGTATTCACAAATAACCTTTAACCTTGAGTGCGAAACTGCTACGGCTATCTTCAAGGCATACAACTGTGCATATACCGATTCTATTGCTCTTGGCGACAAAGTGCTTGTAACGGGTAAACTCTACAACTACAATGGTACTATTGAAATTAAAAATGGTAAGGTAGAGTTCTTATCTGCTGGTGATGTTGTTATTGATACTATTCCTGTTACTGTAGCGGAGGCTGTAACTGTTGGTAAGGCTTTAGAGAAAGGTGCTGAAACTAAGGACGTTTACGTAATAACGGGTTATGTAGATTCTATCCAATCAGCATGGTCAGAGAGCTATGGTAACATTTCGTTCTATATGACTGACGATATGGCTGTACATAACTACGACTTTTTGGCTTATCGAGTTAAGTGTGATGCTGAAACAGCAGCGAAGATCGTTCCTGGTGCTAAAGTTTCTGTTACTGCTTGTATCCAACACTATTATAAAGAGGCTACTGATGAATTACCAGAGAAAGACCTTGTTGAGACAACTTCTGGTGGTGTTCTCAAATTAATAAATTCATCAGCTGTTGAGTCTGTTGAAGTGGAAATACCTGCAACCAAAGCAATCATCAATGGTCAACTCATCATCCGTAATGGTGACAAAGTATATAATGTATTAGGTACAGAACTCTAATCTAAGTTATTACTATAACTGATTATATAAAAAATGAGCGTATCGGATCGATATGCTCATTTTTTTTTGTCTTATTTTCCAGCCTACACCCTACACTCTACACCCTACACTTCAGCAACCTTTGCGCTACCCTTGCGCTAGTGCTCTGCGAATCACCATCTGCGTGTTGGCTGTACAGGGCACCATAGGCAGACGTAGCACGTTCTTTATTATTCCCATCTCACTCAGCACCGTCTTGATGCCGCTTGGATTACCCTCTACAAACAATAGGTGTATTCGATGCCCCATCTTGCTTTGTGTAAACGTATCTTGTTGACTCACAATCTGTTGCATCTCTTTTGGCCACGCGTTACTTGCTACACTAATCAACCCATCTCCACCGGCTTTCATCATCTCGTATGCCAAATCGTCGTCGCCGCTGATTACTGCGAAGTCACCATGGGCAATATTCACTGTCTCCGTAAACTGCTCCACGCTATTGCATGCCTCCTTGATACCCATAATCTTCTCAGGATGAGCATCGTAGATACGACGTGTAGTCTCTGGCAGGAGGTTTACTCCCGTGCGTTTGGGTACATTGTATAAGATTACTGGCACAGGACTGGCTTCAGCCACAGCGCAGAAGTGCAAATATAATCCCTCTTGTTGTGGTCTGTTGTAATAGGGCGTTACCGATAATATCGCCGCAAAATGGGCTACCAACGTATCTTTCAATTCATTAATGCGCTCCACTACCGCTGCGGTACTATTGCCACCGATACCCAATACCAATGGCATACGTCCTGCCACTTGCTTCACCACAAAAGCAATGATCTCGTCTTGCTCTTTATGGGTGAGGGTAGGGACTTCGCTCGTGGTGCCTAACACCACCAAATAATCCGTACCACCAGCCAATTGGTGTTCAATCAATGTGCTAAGTGCTTGAAAATCAATATTTCCTTCCTCTGTAAATGGAGTTATTAATGCCGTTCCTAATCCTTTCATTCCTCTAAACTCTAAACCCTAATCTATTTCATTCCAAACATTTCAATATACCGCATGATCTGTTCAAATAAGTAATCAGGCGATGTTTGCGCGGGAGTGTCAATCGTCATATCATAAATTCCTTCACGCGTATGACGGCCAATCTTAAAGTCTGCGTGTATGTACATCGCCATATATTGCATTGTGCGGGATGGCTCTTGCGTGAGATCAATCAGCACTTCAAATGGTCTGGCAGTAATAAGGTCTCGGACTTCCGCTTTTGGACGATCTGTCCACCAACAAATTTCTTTTTTATCCGGCATAGTGAACAATATCACTTCCTTATTGTCTTTTTCTATCTGCTTGATAATGTGTGGGATATTATTCTCAGGATACAATACAGCCACAGTACGTACATCCCTCCAATGAGGCATTGCCACTTTTCTTGTTGCTTGGCGCTTCAATATCCAAGCAAATACTTTCTCTCTAATTTTCTCTATCATTCTTAATTCAAAATTAACTCAAGGAATTCCTTTTCGGTTATTATCGCCACACCCAAATTCTCCGCTTTTTTTCGTTTTTCAGGACCCATATTTTCACCTGCAAGGATAAAACTGGTCTTTTTGCTTACAGATCCCACATTTTTGCCGCCATTGGCCTCAATCATTGCTTTGTATTCATCTCGTGAGTAATGTGTAAATACTCCCGATACGACAATACTCTTTCCTGCCAATATATTTGATTGCGCTACTGGCTCTTCTTCACTTTCCATTTGTACACCTGCCTCGCGCATCCTATTGATAATCTCGAGGTTATTGATGTCATTGAAGTACGCAATCACATTCTTCGCAATCTGTTCACCCACGTCATCAATAGCTGTCAGTTGTTCAATAGTGGCCCACTGTAGTTGGTCAATGCTTGGGAATTTGCGGGCTATCTTCTTGGCAGTTGTTTCGCCTACCATACGAATACCCAAAGCAAATAGCACGCGTGCCCAGGGCACTTGTTTGCTGGCCTTGATGCCTGCTAATATATTTTGTGCAGACTTCTCTCCTAAACGATCTTGTTTTGCGATGTCCTCTTGGGTAAGTACGTAAATATCAGCAATATTTTTGAGTAGCCCTTGTGAATAGAGTAGGTCAATTGTTTCGCTTCCCAATCCATCTATATTCATCGCCTTACGCGAGACAAAATGCTCTATTTTTCCCTTTATCTGTGGCGGACAACTTGCTTCGTTTGGACAACGCCAAGCTGCTTCTCCTTCCACACGCACCAACTTCGCCCCACATTCTGGGCAATTCGTCGGGAATGTATATTCCTCGCCTTTAACCTCTAAACTGTAGGCGCTCACGGGGTCCCCGAAAACGCTTGTGGCGTTTTGGGGTGTTGTTGCGCCGTCCTCTAAACTACCGCTAAGCGGTGCCTCTCGTCCGATAACTTTCGGAATAATCTCACCACCTTTCTCAACCCATACCATATCTCCCTCGCGGATATTTAACTGGCGAATAAAATCCTCATTATGCAAGGTTGCACGTTGTACCACTGTACCCGACAATTGTACTGCTTCTAAGTTTGCTACTGGCGTCACTACCCCTGTTCTTCCTACTTGGTACGTGATAGCATTCAGGCGGGTTAATTGTCTTTCAGCAGGGAACTTATATGCTATCGCCCAACGTGGCGATTTAGCAGTATATCCCAATTCTTCTTGAAGGGCTAAGCTGTTTACTTTCAGTACAATACCATCTGTCGCTACTGGCAAGTTTTTACGCTCTATATCCCAATAATGGATATATGCCATCACTTCTTCTAGCGAGTGACATACCTGTACTGCATCACTGATTTTAAATCCCCAATCTTTGGCTACTTGCAAACGATCGTAATGGGTATCAGCAGGCAGTTCTTCGCCCAACATATAGTATAGATAACAATCCAAACCACGCTTTGCTACCTCATTGCTATCTTGCAACTTTAATGTGCCAGATGCCGCATTACGAGGGTTGGCAAATAGTGGCTCTTCCTGCTCTTCACGCTCTTTATTCAATCGCTCAAATGCATCCCATGGCAACAACACTTCTCCGCGTAACTCCACAAATTCTCTCGCCTCTCGCCTCAGTGGGGTCCCCGAAAACGCTCGTGGCGTTTTGGGGTGCTCTTCGCCTTTCGCCTCATCGCCTAATCGCCTAGTAGCCTCATTTCCTAACTCCTGTGGCACTGACGCAATTGTCCTGATATTCTCCACCACATTATCGCCTTTCACCCCATCACCTCTTGTGAGGGCTTTCGTCAAAACGCCATTCTCATACCATAGCGAAATGCTCAATCCATCGAACTTCAATTCGCATACAATCTCCACATCCTTTGGCAACTTCTTGAGCCAATCTTCTACCTCTTCTTGCGAATATGTATTCGACAACGATAACATGGGATATTTATGTGCCACTTGCTCAAATCCTTTCCCTTTGCCTTTAACCTCTAAACTGTAGGCGCTTATAGCGCCGTCCTCTAAACTAACGCTCTCTGGAGCGTTCAAGTCGGAGCCGACATGCTGTGTAGGCGATTTAGGGTCGAACATATCTGGATATTGCGCCTCCAAGTCTTGCAAACGACGCAGTTTTTGATCAAACTCATAGTCTGACATGACCGGAGCGTTCATCACGTAATAGCGATGATTGGCTTCCTCTAATTCACGACGAAGCACTATGATTTCTTCGCGTTCAGGGGTTTCTATTTGAGAAAACAGATCCATTATGGAATAAGTAGTTTTGTCTGCCAACATTTGCCATTGCCGTATATATTCAGTATATACAAGCCTTGTGATAAACCTTCAATGGTCTCTTGATGCGTGGTGATGTGAGCACTTTTTACGATATTTCCATCTATGCGATATACCGCGTAATAGCCACCTTGTGCGTTTTTAATATAAGGTATTTCGTTGTAGAAAAGCACTTCATAACTATTTGTTGTGATATTTCCATTGTTAGTCAAAGTACTATCTAATTTCAGACCAACAATCACAGGGTCATGATCGCTGCAACGAAACATGGTATTATCACTTGATTTGTCATAAGTATAACTATCACTCTCATCCGAGTTGATATGGTATGCCACCATACCCGTTACCTGAGGATATAACGTACTATTGCACAAAGCATGGTCTAGATATCCAGCTTGTCCTCTATACATGTAACTATAACTACTATCGGCGTGGAATGCACGATGTAAATCAGTCATACCTCCCTCGCGGAGCACGGTGATAGGATCTTCTTTGGCATAAGCATTCAAATCACCCATGATTAATATATCGCTATCATTGAAAATGATGCAATCTTTTGCATAATTTGCCAATACTGATTGCGCTTCGCGTACACGATCGCCGTTATATGTCCCTTGACCATCGCCTTGGTCTGCATTATCGCCACTTCCGCTACCGCTTTTGGCTTTGAAGTGATTGACGGAGAAGAGAAATTTCTCTCCAGTTGCTTTCTCTACAAATGCCTGGGTCTTTTTGCGTTGTTTCACACCGGTATTGTTCTCGCGTATTTTACCAAAAGGCTCTAGCACATCCGAGCAATATACAAATCCTGCTTTGGTATACGAACCATTGGCATAACCTCCGTCGTTTACATAATTAAAATGTCGTCCTGTGTTGCTGCTCAAGTCTGCGGCTATTTCTTCCAACGCACTTTGTCCTTGTTCAATCTCCACAAAACCATATAAATCTGCATTTATTTTTGCCAATGCTTTGCTCACTTTTGTACGTTGTTTCTGGTGGTCGGAGGCATTTTCAGGACCATATCCTGTACCTAAATTCTCTACAAGATAATACTCCAAGTTCATGCAACAAACGATCACTGATGCTTCACCACGCATATTTACGGATTCAGAGTCATAACCTCTCTCCATTTCCGCACGTGTGTTCCCCCTATATTCACACGCAACTAAACTCACACTGTTTTGGCTATTCACTTTTACTATCAACTTATGCAATCTCTCCCCGATGCGATGATAATCCTTCACATTCGTAAGCTTAAGAGTGCCATAGGCATTTAATGTAAGCAGATCGCTATACTCTGATGATAGCGGAAGGGCTTGATTAGTAGGTTGATATATGCGTCTTGGGGAGATTGTCAGTGAACCACTACTAGAGTTGTTGCACACATAGAATGGCACATCAAATTCTACCGTCTGGCCTACATATGTTTTTAAATCCGTATATAACCAAGTATCGGGATATAGAATTTGCACTTTTCCGTCTATTACAGGGGGAACTTCATTTTCATTTCCATTGCTTCCACCGCGCGACAATAGCACAACTTCACCGTTTTTTATTTCATAAGTGGAGTTGTAGCGCATGATCTTACCTGTCACAGCCACATAATCTCCCACTTGCATCACTTCTGGTACAGTACACCAATAACTTTGGAATACACGACCACCATCCTCCGTATCGGCCATCCAGAATATCTGTTGCCCGCGAGAGAGCTCGCCATTGGTTTCGGTCACATACCCGACTACTGTATAAGTCTCACTAGTAGGTTTGTTGTGTGACAACCCTTTAGCAATATTAGCTGCCTCTGCACAGCTAATCTCGTTGCCTGCAGCGTACATATATGCCTGCAGACAAACACCTATCATCAAAATTATGATTCTTTTTATCATATGCTTTTTGTGTTTGCGTAATATTTAGCCCGCAAAATTACTATTTTTTTTGCATATATGCAAATTTAATCGTATATTTTTGCAAATTTTCGTTTGTCTGTCAGCCGTCTGTTTCGAAACCACTCCGAAACCACTCCGTTATCACTCCGTTATCATTCAGGCGATGAGCGTACATGTTGGCAACTATTCATCGTTGATGTAATATTTTTTTATACTTTTTTCAAAAATATTTGGTCAATTCAAAAAAAAGCAGTACCTTTGCATGCTGATTTTGGATAAAAGTGTAGCATGATGGACGAAAAATCACATATTGTTGCTTTAGATTCGCTGGAATTGGGTGCGCATGTGTTTGATTTTCAGTTAGATAGTGCTTATTTTGGCGAAATCGAAAACTCGGAGCTTCTAGGCGGAGAGGTCAAGGTGGAGGCGCACCTTAATTTGCGCGAATACGATTTTGATTTGGATATCGCCGTTAAGGGCTTGGTGCAAGTGACTTGCGATCGTTGCCTCGATGAAATGGATGTGGCGATTGATGCGGAGGAAAATGAGTGGGAGTGGGATGACGAGCCCAAGTTGATTGATCTGAGTTGGCTAGCATATGAATTGATCATAGTGAATCTTCCTTTGGTGCATAGTCACCAAGATGGTGGTTGCAATCCCGAAATGGATGCACTTCTCCAAGACCACCTCTGCACCGAAGTTGGAGAGGATGAATGATATATACGAAGGCAATCTGTGATGCGCTCGGCAGTTCTGCGTGGCTGAGCAAAGCATAGGGAGCTGGGAATAAATTTTAAAAAATAACAAAATAAAATAATAAACAACTATGGCACATCCAAAAAGAAGACAATCGCACACCAGACAAGCGAAACGTCGTACACATGACAAAGCTAAAATGCCAGCATTGGCTCTCTGCCCTAACTGTGGCGCTCACTACATCTACCACACTATCTGCCCTACTTGCGGATACTATCGTGGTAAATTGGCTGTAGAGCAAGCAGCAGAGGCCTAAACGGTAGGCGATTGAGTAGGTGGCGTCGAGAGGACGCTACACTTGATTTCGAACAACACGTATAGGCTCTGAGTATTACACTTAGAGCCTATATGTTGAAAATCAACCAAGACCTTCCTTGAAAATAAATCGCTAAACACTAAACACTCAACATTAAACAAGATTATTATGTTTGATTCCAGCAATCGCACCCCACGTCGAGGTGGCTACCGTCAGGATGAGAATCCGCGTGAGCGAAACGGCGCTACTATGTCTGCTGACGGAGCTACTTTCCGTCCACGTTTTAATCCTAATGCTACTCCTCAAGAAGCTGGTCGTCGCCGTCAACGCATCACACGCACCGCGGGTGCTACACGTGTAGAAAAGGTAGAGGCTCGTCCTTCTTTCCGCAATAATGCGCAAGGGGGCAACGCTACCGAGCAACGCAGCTTCCGTCCACGTCCAAAGCACAATGCGGATGTGTACTCTAATCGTAAGCGTCAGGAGTTTATCAAGAAATACGAAGATCCTACCAAGCCAATTCGCTTGAATAAATACCTCGCTAATGCGGGTATCTGCTCACGCCGCGAGGCCGATGATTTCATCCAAGCAGGTATCATCACAGTCAACGGAGTGGTTGTGGACAATCTCGGTGCTAAGGTTTTGCCTACCGACAAGATCATGTTCCACGATCAGCCTGTTCGTCGCGAGCGCAAGGTATATATCCTTCTCAATAAACCAAAGAACACGGTGACTACCACCGATGATCCACAAGAGCGTCACACCGTATTAGATATCGTGCGCAACGCGTGCGCGGAGCGTATCTATCCTGTAGGTCGTCTCGACCGCAATACTACTGGTGTGCTCCTTCTCACCAACGATGGTGATCTCGCTGCGAAACTTACTCACCCTAAGTTTGGTAAGAAGAAAATCTACGCCGTAACCCTCGATCGCGATTTCGATGAGGCAGACGAGGCAGTTTTGCGCGCAGGTGTGATCCTCGATGACGAGAAGATCGTACCAGATGCACTAGAGTTCACATCTCAAGAGGACCGCAAGCATATCGGTCTGGAGATCCATTCAGGTCAAAACCGCGTTGTACGACGTATGTTCGAGAAGGTGGGCTATCGCGTCACCAAGCTCGACCGCGTATCGTTCGCTGGACTTACCAAGAAGAATGTGGCACGTGGCAAATACCGCTTCTTGACTGCGAAAGAGGTGAGTATGCTCCAAATGGGCGCATTCGAATGATTCACTTAGAGGCGTGAGGCACTATGCCTTGCGCCTCTACCTTTAAAACCTTTAGAACTTTTAGAACTTTTAGAACTTTTAAAACTTTAAATAATCATGAAAAAAAATCTATTCTTGGCCCTTTGCCTCCTCGCCTTATCGCCTCTTAGTCTTAAGGCTGAAACTATCCCTGCTAATGACAGCCGCGTAGTGTTTGTTGGTCGTACAGCCGTAGATGGCACCAGCGTGTCTTTCGACTGGACTGCTACCTCTTTCCGCATTGCTTTCTCTGGTCAGTCACTCACCATGAAAGCTTCTGATACCAAGTGGGATGCAGATGCAGAGAAGGCGGCCACCCGTCATAACTACTACAACGTATGGATTGATTCTCCTACCAGCGCTGAGCCTCATCGTATCATCGAGGTAGCTGGCAATGATACTATTATCGAACTAGTGGATCCTATGTATCTCAAGAAGTCTCGTCGCTCTGTGCATGAGGTGATTGTACAAAAGCGTACCGAGGGTGAGCAAGGTAAGACCACTATCCATGAGTTCACTACCAATGGCAAGTTCTTCCAAGCTGAGCCTTTGAAGGAGCGTCAGTTGGAGTTCATTGGTGATAGCTACACCTGTGGCTATGGTATCGATGCACCTAGTCGTAAAGATCGTTTCACTCCTGAAACAGAGAACGCTTCACGCAGCTATGCTGCAATTGTATCACGCTACTTTGGCGCTGATTATGTGGCGATTGCGCACTCTGGTATGGGTATCGCACGCAACTATAATTCCAAGTTCAAAGGTTGGTGGATGCCTGATCGCTACCTCCAAACTTTCGACGAGGATTCCACACAAGTCAATCGTTGGGATGCTACCAAGTCTGATTTCCATCCTGCTATGACCATCGTTTATTTGGGTGCAAACGACTTCTCTACATCTTTGGCTCCTAGATACGAGGATTTCCGCAAGCATTATTATCGCCTCTTTACGTATATCAAAGCGAACTATGGCGAGGATCATCCTATCTTGTGCGTGGCAACCAAGACCCACGAGTACCTCTTCAACTATGTACGCGACTTGGTCAACAACTGCGATATGAAGAATGTACATTATCTTGGTTATTGCCCTGCACAACACAACCATACCGACGAGGATCTTGGCGCAGATGTGCATCCTAACTACAATGGCCAAAAGAAAAAAGCATATTCCATCATCCCTTATATCGCCACTATCACTGGTTGGGGATTGCAAGATATGCCTGTGAAATAATAGTTTAAAGTTTATGGTTTAAGATTTAAAGGCGGTGTGCTTAGCGCATATCCTAGCCTTTAACCTCTAACCTTTAACCTCTCGCCTATAATGAAAAAGATTCTTTTCCTGGCTCTTAGCCTCATCGCCTTGTCGCCTCTTAGCCTCATGGCAGAGACTATTCCTGCTACCGACTCTCGCATCACTTTCGTGGGACGCTCTGTGGTAGAGAACAACTCCTATCGCTTCGATTGGCCTTCTACCTACTTCCGCGTAGCGTTTACGGGTAAGACCCTATCTATGCGTGTTACCGATACCAAGCGCAATTTCTTTGCGGTTTGGCTGGATACTCCTACCTCTGCCGAACCAACCCATATCGTGGAGGTACAGGGTAATGATACCATCATTGATTTGGTTACCTTGGCAGACACCAAGAAATCCAAAATCAAAGAGCATCAAGTCTTTATCCAACGCCGTACTGAGGCGAACTGCGGTATGACTACAGTCAAGAAATTTATCACCGATGGTAAGTTCCTCCAAGCAGAACCTCTCAAAACGCGTCAAATCGAGTTTATCGGCGATAGTTATACATGTGGCTATGGCGTGGATGCACCTGGTCGTCGTGATCCATTCAAGGATGAGACCGAGAATGCTTCGCGCACCTATGCTAGCATCGTTGCTCGCTATTTCAATGCCGACTATTTCACTATCGCGCACTCTGGTCGCGGTATCACTCGCAACGCGGGATCGAATATCCCATGGGAGGTCATGACCGACATCTATCAGTATGCTTTGGATCGTGACTCTGTATCTCGTTGGGATGTCAATAACTCTGATTTCCGTCCTGCAATGACGGTTATCTATCTCGGTACCAATGACTTCTCATCGTACATGATGCCAGACTACAACAAGTTCCGCAAGGACTATATGCGTCTTCTTGGCTATGTCAAGGCCAACTATGGAGAGGACCATCCTGTGCTCTGCGTGGCTTCCAAATCCAATGAATATCAGTTCCGCTACGTGCGTGATGTAGTGCGCAATAGTGGTTTGAAGAATGTAGAGTGGTTGGGCTATTGCGAATCTCTGCACCTCAGCACCGACGAGGATCTTGGTGCGGGTTGGCATCCTAACTACAATGGTCAACAGAAGATAGCGTATGCCATCATCCCTTATATCGCTACTATCACTGGTTGGGGATTGCAAAATATGCCAGTTAAATAATGTTTAAAGTTTATGGTTTAAGGTTTAAAGGCGGTGCGCATAGCGCATATCCTAGCCTTTAACCTCTAACCTCTAACCTCTCGCCTATAATGAAAAAGTTACTCTTCTTGGCTTTATGCCTCATCGCCTTATCGCCTCTTAGCCTGTTGGCTGAGACTATCCCTGCTAGTGACGCGCGCGTCACTTATGTCGGTCGTACCCTCGTGGAGGGAAACGATGTGTCTTTCGACTGGACTGGCGTATATTTCCGCCTCGTTTTCTCAGGCAAATCACTGACCATGCGTGCCACAGACACCAAGTGGGCGGAAAGTCCCGAATGGATGGCAAAGCGCCACAACTACTACAATGTTTGGATCGACGCGCCTATGAGCGCCACTCCTCATCGTATCATTGAGGTGGCAAGTGCCGATACCGTAATCGAGCTCATCGACCCTGCTTATCTCAAGTCATCCAAGCTCAAGCAGCACACCGTCATCGTGCAAAAGCGTACTGAGGGCGAGCAAGGCAAGATGACTATCCACTCTTTCGCAACCGACGCGAAAGGCGCTTTCTACCAAGCAGAACCTATTCGCAGTCGCCAACTCGAGTTTATTGGCGCTAGTTACGACTGCGGTTATGGTGTGGATGACACTAGCCGCTTTGCTAAGTTCACCCCTGAGACCGAGAACGCTTCCCGCTCATTCTGCGCGATTATCTCCCGCTATTTCGATGCGGATTATGTGGTAGTGGCGCACTCGGGTATGGGCGCTGCGCGCAACTATAACTCCAAGTTCGATGGCTATCATATGCCTGATCGCTACCTCCAGACCTTCGATATGGACTCTACCGAGGCTACTCGCTGGAATGCAGCCGAGTCGGATATTCGTCCCGCGCTGACATGTATCTACTTGGGCGGCAACGATTTCTCAGTGGCTTTACAGCCATCTTATGAGAAGTTCCGCGACGGCTATTACCGCCTAATCCGTTCAATCAAAGATAATTACGGAGAGGATCACCCTGTGCTTTGCGTCTCATCCAAGTCGCATAGCACTTTGCTAGATTATATGCGCGATATGGTGAAGTTCTGCCCAATGCCTAATGTGCATTTCATGGCTTGCTGCCCAAGCTTGTATCTCTCTACCGATGAGGATCAAGGAGCAGCCATGCACCCTAACTACCTGGGCCATCAGAAGTTCTCGTATGCTTATATCCCATACGTAGCCACCATCACTGGCTGGGGCTTGCAAGACAACGAAGTGAAGTAATAGTTTAAAGTTTATGGTTTATAGTTTATAGGCAAGGCGGCTCCGCCGCATATCCTCGCCTCTAACCTTTAACCTCTAACCTTTAACCTCTAACCTAATCAGCCTCTAACCTAATCGCCATTTGTGTTTTCGGACATAAGTGGCGATTTCTTTGCAGATATTTGCATAATTCATAAAAAAGTTGTAACTTTGCAAGCGGAAACTATATTCGGTTATTTCTACACATTGAGATATGAAAAAGATTGCCTTATTCGTTTTAGTATCGTTGCTCTGCAATGGTATTGCAGCTCAGAGCTGTGTGACTGCTCCGATGTCCATACATATTGAGAAAGAGATCAAGCCTGCTATCTTGCAGATGGTAGAGGGTTCGATAGTGTTTGTTGATCCCAATGGCAACAATGCGATTGATGCCAACGAGGCATGTAAAATCCGTTTTGCGGTTGAAAACGTGGGTACAGGAGATGGCAGCAACTGTGTGGCAAAGATCCTGGCAGTTGGCTCTACTACAGGCGTGTCGGTGTCGAATAAGACCTTGCCACTCATCAAGGTAGGTAGCACCATGACGGTGGAGTTGCCCATCAATGCTTCGATGAGTACGGTAGATGGCAAGATCAACTTCAAAGTGTATGTAGAGGAACCTATGGGCTTCAATACCGAGGAGCTGGAGCTGGCGGTAGATACACGTCATTTCGTATCGCCATTGCTTCGCGTGGTGGATCATACGGTGACTGGTGCCAGCGGAGGCGTGCTGGCAAAGAACAAGGCATTTGATCTGCAAGTGCTCTTGCAAAATGTGGAGCAAGGTCAGGCAGAGAATGTGGATATTACTATCGGTTTGCCTGAGAATGTCTATATGCTAGATGGCAATACTAGCGAACAATTTGCATCTATGACTGCGGGAGAAACCAAGTCGTTGGTCTATAAATTGATTGTACCTCAAAAATATGAGGACACCAATATCCCTATTCAAATCAAGGTCAAGGAGCGTCACGGCAAATATGCCGAGAATCGTACCATTAACCTGCAACTGAATCAAGCCTTGGCGGCGAACAAGATTGAGATTGAATCCAAAGCACAAGAGGTGAAAGATATCCAAATCGCTTCGCTCACGAGCGAGGTGGATAAGAATATCCCCGTGACTAATACGCAGAATACCAATACCTTTGCGGTGATTATTGCCAATGAGAATTATACTTCGGTAGCCTCTGTACCATTTGCGTTGAACGATGGAAATATCTTCCAAGAATATTGCAAAAAGACACTGGGTATCCCCGCGAAGAACATACGCTATGTGCCCAATGCGACCCTAAACCAGATAAAGGCTCAAGTCAATTGGTTACAAGATGTTACAAAGGCGTATGCCAATGCAAATATCATTTTCTATTATGCAGGTCATGGCATACCCGATGAGAGCAGTCGTTCTTCCTATTTGTTGCCTATTGATGGTACGGGTACGGATGTGACTACGGGGTATAAGTTGGATGACTTGTATGCTACGTTGGGTAACATTCCTGCGAAGAACGTAACGGTGTTTATGGATGCATGTTTCTCGGGTAGCAAGCGCGAGAATGGTATGTTGGCTTCGGCGCGTGGTGTGGCTCTTGTGGCAAAAAGTGGTGTTCCACGAGGCAATATGGTGGTGTTCTCCGCGGCACAAGGCGATGAGACGGCGTATCCAAACCACGAGGAGAAGCATGGTATGTTTACCTATTTCTTGCTTAAGAAGTTGCAAGAGACTAAGGGCGATGTGACGTTGCAAGAGTTGGGCAGTTATATCACGGAGAAGGTGAGTCAAGAATCTATTGTGCTGAATGACAAATCACAAACGCCTTGCGTGACAGCCTCTTCTTCGTTAGACGCTTCGTGGAAGACATGGAAATTGAAGTAATTGATAATCAGTAAGTAATATAATGATGCGTAAGATAGTATTTCTTTTTATCGCTGCTTTCTCAGCGCTCTCTTTGTTCGCAGAGAATGTCAATCATGCTAGCAATGCACGTGCGGTGCAGGTGGAGCGTACCATGGTGATTACCTATGATCTGAGCAAGACATCCAACGTGCGTTTGCTGATAGCCACGAATATGTCCAATGATTTCAAGGAACTGAAGCAAGTGACAGGTGATGTGGGAAGAAACGTGCCAGCGGGCAAAAACCGCACTATCACTTGGCATGTGCTGGAGGAGTATGACCGCTTTAGCGCAGATGGGGTACGTTTTAAGGTGGAGACGTATGGAGGAAATTGTGAGGCTGTAGATCTGGGCTTGAGTGTGAAGTGGGCGACATGTAATGTAGGTGCCAATAAACCAGAGGATTATGGTGATTATTTTGCATGGGGTGAAACAAAACCAAAATCAACCTATAGTTGGAGCACTTATAAATGGTGTAGAGGTAGTTCTTACACGCAAATCAAGTATTGTACCAGTAAAAGGCAATTGGATATGTCCGATGATGCCGCTCGTGCGAATTGGGGTGGCAGTTGGCGTATGCCAACCAAGGCAGAGCAAGATGAGTTACGAAGGAAATGCACTTGGACGTGGACTATTCAAAACGGAGTTAAGGGGTATAGGGTGACAAGCAAAAGCAATGGCAATAGTATATTCCTCCCCGCAGCGGGCTACCGCGACGACGGTTCGCTCTACGGCGCAGGCAGCGACGGCGACTACTGGTCGAGTTCGCTCAGCACGGACACCTCGGACTACGCGTATGGATTGAGCTTCTTCTATTCGAGCGATGTGTTCAGGGGCAGCCGTCGGTGCTGTGGTCAATCTGTTCGCCCAGTATGCCCTTAGAATTTACCCTTTATACGAGCAAGCCATGCAATGAATACATTCGGCGGTTTTTGCGGTGCGGGCGCTCGCGGAGAGTACCCCAAAACGCGATGAGCGTTTTCGGGGTCCCGAAGCGAGCTACCCAGCTCGCATGGTAAAATCAGCCGCGGGGGCGAAATATAAAATACTATGCAACTAAAGGAGGTTTTTTCTATACCCTTAGTATATAGCGCAATAAGATTTATTAAGATTTCTCGAGCGTAGCGAGTAGGAGTTCATTTGTTACGCGTAGAAGTCTTGCTCATGTACGGGCTCTATAACCGCCACGAATTGTGTGGTTATTGTCTGGTTATTGTGTGGTGCTAGCCAAGGATTTTTCATATAAAGTGTTATATATGAAATATTCTTCTGCCAAAATGGCAGTGCTTTGTCAATATTTCCCCTTAAAACCTTTAGAACCCTTAGAACTTTTTTAACTTTCACTCTTTGGCACGGAGTTTGTAGGTAAAGCTGCAAAGCAGCGAACCACTTTCGTGAGTATTAACGAACAAAAAAACATATCATGAGCAAGATTCAACCATTAGCTGACCGCGTGTTGGTAAAACCAATGGCGGCAGAAGAGAAGACAATCGGCGGTATCATCATCCCTGATAGCGCAAAAGAGAAACCACTTCGTGGCGAGGTGATCGCCGTAGGCGAAGGAACCAAAGACGAGAAAATGCTCCTCTCTGAGGGCGACACCGTGTTGTACGGCAAGTATGCAGGTACCGAACTCGAGTTTGACGGCGAGAAATACCTCATCATGCGCCAAAGCGACGTGTTGGCAATTCTCAAAGATTGAGAATGAAGAGTTAGCTTCGCTGAATGGTCATCTGTGATGAATAGTTAGCCCTGCGGGCTGAAAAGTTATGCTTCGTATGAATAATTATCTTCGATATCTTCGATGAATTTTTACGAAGTAACCATTCACGAAGTAATCCTTCACAAAGTAACCATTCATGCGCGCAGCGCATAACCATCATTAACAACGTTAATCAAAAAACTATGGCAAAAAACATTTCATATAACGTAGAGGCGCGTGATGCCCTCAAACGTGGCGTGGACCAATTGGCTAACGCCGTAAAAGTAACCCTCGGCCCTAAAGGTCGTAACGTAATCATTGATAAGAAGTTTGGTGCACCACACATCACCAAAGATGGTGTGTCAGTAGCCAAAGAGATAGAACTCGCAGACGCTGCGGAGAACCTCGGCGCACAACTCGTCAAGGAAGTGGCAAGTAAGACTGGCGACCAAGCAGGTGACGGTACAACCACCGCCACTGTCCTCACACAAGCGATTGTCAGTGTGGGACTTAAGAACGTCACCGCAGGTGCTAACCCTATGGACCTCAAGCGCGGTATGGACAAAGCTGTCAGCGCTATCGTCAAGAATATCAAAGAGCAAAGCGAAGAGGTAGGCAACGACTTCGATAAGATCGAGCAAGTGGCTACCGTGTCTGCCAACAACGACGCAGAGATCGGCAAGCTCATCGCAGATGCGATGCGTAAGGTAAGCAAGGACGGTGTGATCACCATTGGCGAAGCCAAGGGTATGGACACCACCATCGACGTGGTGCAAGGTATGCAGTTCGATCGCGGCTATATCAGCCCATACTTCGTAACCAATACCGAGACCATGGAGGTGGAGATGGATCGCCCATATATCCTCCTCTACGACAAGAAGATCAGCAACCTCAAAGAGTTGCTCCCTGTTCTTGAGCCAGCCGTACAAAGCGGCCGTCCATTGCTCGTGATCGCTGAGGATGTGGATAGCGAGGCACTTACTACCCTGGTAGTCAATCGCTTGCGCGCACAACTCAAGATTTGCGCAGTGAAAGCTCCTGGCTTTGGCGATCGTCGCAAAGAGATGTTGGAGGATATTGCTATCCTTACTGGCGGTACCGTCATCAGCGAAGAGAAGGGTATCAAGCTCGAGGCTGCTACTATCGACATGCTCGGTACAGCAGAGAGCGTGACAGTGAACAAAGATAACACCACCATCGTCAACGGTGCAGGCGACAAAGAGGCTATCGCTGCTCGCGTGGGACAAATCAAAGCACAAATCGTTGCCACTAAATCTACCTACGACAAAGAGAAACTCCAAGAGCGTCTTGCTAAGCTCGCAGGCGGCGTAGCCCAACTCAATGTAGGTGCTGCCTCTGAGGTGGAGATGAAGGAGAAGAAAGACCGTGTGGATGATGCCCTCAGCGCAACCCGCGCAGCGATCGAAGAAGGTATCGTAGCCGGTGGTGGCGTGGCATATATCCGCGCACAAGCGGCTCTCGAAGGTCTCAAGGGCGAGAACGACGACGAGCAAACTGGTATCGAGATCATCCGTCGCGCTATCGAGGAGCCACTTCGTCAGATCGTTGCCAACGCAGGCAAAGAGGGGGCTGTGGTAGTAGATAAGGTACGCGCGGGCGAGGCCGACTTTGGCTACAACGCACGCAAGGATGTGTACGAGAACTTAAAAGCTGCGGGCGTGGTGGATCCTGCTAAGGTGACCCGCGTAGCATTGGAGAACGCTGCCAGCATCGCAGGTATGTTCCTCACTACCGAGTGCGTGATCACCGATATCAAGGAGGAGCACCCAATGCCAGCAATGCCTGCTGGCGGCATGGGGGGCATGATGTAATGCGCTTGGCGCATTACTGGACGCCCCGATGGGGCTATAGGACGCCGCAAGCGGCTATAGGTGATAGGCTAGAATACAAAAAATCGCACTTTCGGGTGCGATTTTTTGTATATATTTGCATATTTATAAAAAAAGTTGTAACTTTGTCGCTTATTTTAACAAAGTGGTGGTTATTTTATAAAAATAGTATGCGTAAGGTAATATTTTTTATAGCATTGGTGTTCTCTATAGTACCATTGCTCGCAGAGAATGCGAGCAATGTGCGTGTAGAGCAAAAAGGATATCGTGGAGATACGGTAGTGATTACATATGATTTGAGTGTAAAAGCAACTATTAAATTGTTGATGTCCACTGATATGTCCAATGACTTCAAGGAATTGACCAAAGTAGTGGGTGATGTTGGTAAAGAACTAGTAGCAGGTTCTAATTATACCATTATATGGCTTCCTTTGCTGGAATACGAGCGTTTTTATGCGGATGATGTGCGCTTCAAGGTAGAAGCAGTCACTCAATCACCATTGCAAGTATCTACATCGCAGCTAACAACTTCGGCCAGTGCTGCAACAGGGCGTATGGCAGGGCATGAGTATGTGGATCTGGGCCTGAGTGTGAAGTGGGCGACATGTAATATAGGTGCCTCTCGTCCAGAAGATTATGGTGATTATTTTGCATGGGGAGAGACGCGAACTAAGTCAGATTATGGTGGTTGGAACACCTATAAATGGTGTAATGGTAGTGAAACAACTTTGACTAAATACAAAGGTAGCAATACTCAACTTGATTCCAGTGATGATGCCGCTCACGTCAAGTGGGGGGTACCTTGGCGCATGCCAACTAGGGCAGAACAAGATGAGTTGCGCAAGAATTGTACATGGCAATGGACCACTCAGAATGGAGTGAATGGCTATAAGGTAACCGGACGCAATGGCAATAGTATTTTCTTACCTGCTGCAGGTTGTATGATGCATGGTTTGTGGAAAGCAGGGGATGAAGGACGTTATTGGTCGAGCAATACAGACAATGAGGAGAAATACCAAAAGTATGGGTATATATTAAAATTTGGGTCAGAAAAAGCTGACTGGGGATTTGGTTCACGACATACTGGAGCTCCTATCCGTCCTGTATGTGCTTTTACGACTTCTACAACGGCTTCTACGCCATTGCAAGTATCTAAATCGCAGATTTCGGTATCATCAACTGGCGCAACAGAGTATATTACTATTACATGCGGCAAATCTTGGGAAATCCAATATCCTTCGGCAACGATGTATAGTGCGACGCGTAGTGGAAATTCCGTAAAGGTAGTGATACACGCTAATACAACGACGGATGATCGTGCAGATTTCTTCTATATCCGAACTACCGATGAGAGTGAAAAAGTGAAAATCTCTTTGTCGCAGTCGGGTAAATCATCTTCGTCATCTGCAACAACTACCTATTCCTACAATAGCAGTAGTTCTCAATACGAGTATGTAGATATGGGCCTGAGTGTGAAGTGGGCGACGTGTAATATAGGTGCTTCTCGTCCAGAAGATTATGGTGATTATTTTGCATGGGGAGAGACGCGAACAAAGTCCGATTACTCTTGGAATACGTATAAATGGGGTAGTGGAGAGTATTCGCTGAGCAAGTATATTACTCAAAGTAAATATGGTAGAGTGGATAATAAGACTATCCTAGAATCAAGTGATGATGCTGCTCGCGTTAAATGGGGAGCGCCTTGGCGCATGCCAACCATGGAAGAAATGGAAGAATTGTGTAATAATTGCACATGGAAATGGACCACTCAAAATGGAGTCAAGGGCTATAGAGTCACAGCACGAAATGGTAACAGCATTTTCTTGCCAGCGGGAGGCAATATGTTCTCAAATTCACAATTTGATACAAATGAGGGATGGTATTGGCTGAGATCGCTCACTACG
Source organism: Paludibacteraceae bacterium (assembly GCA_017556705.1). Taxonomy (GTDB): domain Bacteria; phylum Bacteroidota; class Bacteroidia; order Bacteroidales; family Paludibacteraceae; genus Colicola. Next base: position 63,335 of record JAFYMG010000013.1, read on the forward strand.
GGTAGCTATCCAGATTGTGCATATAACATGAAATTTACATCGGGCAAGAAAGGGGATACTCATTATTGTACCAGAACAAGAGGTTGCAACATTCGACCTGTATGTCCATAACAACGGAACACACTCAATAATTAATTTTAGTTGTTTTTTGTAAAATCAATATTTAAATGATATGAAACAAATTAAATTACTACTTGTATTCTTAACGTTTTCTGGTTTATGTGTTGCTCAGAGCAATATTAGTGCACCAATGAATTTTCGTGTTGAGAAGGAAATCAAACCGGCCATATTACAATTGGTAGATGGGTCAATAGCATTTATTGATCCTAGTGGAAACCATGCCATTGATGCCAATGAGGCATGTAAGATCCGTTTTGCAGTTAAGAATGTAGGTACAGGCGATGGCGTTAATTGTACGGCGAAGATTGAGGCAGCAGGTTCCACGAGTGGAATTACATATTCGGGTAAGAAATTATCACCAATCAAAGTGGGTTCTACGATGGATATTGAGTTGCCAATTACAGCTTCGATGAATACGATAGATGGCACTATTCATTTCAAGGTAATGGTAGATGAACCAATGGGTTTTGGAACCGACAATGTACAATTGACAGTGGCCACTCGTCAGTTTGTATCTCCATTGCTTCGTGTGGTGGATCATACTGTAACGGGTGCTAGTGGCGGTGTGTTGGCGAAGAAGGTGCCATTTGATTTGCAAGTGCTCTTGCAAAATGTGGAGCAGGGTGATGCAGAGAATGTGGATGTAACAGTTACGTTGCCTAAGGATGTATTCCCTCTAGGAGGTAACTTGAGCGAACGATTTGTAAGTATGAGTGCGGGTGAAACAAAATCGTTGGTATATTCGTTGATCGTAAATCAAAACTATGCATCTAATGAAATTCCTATTCAAATTAGCGTTAAGGAACGATATGGTAAGTATGCTGAGAGCAGTACTATTAAGTTGCAATTGAATCAAACCTTAGCAGCGAATAAGATTGTTATAGATGCCAAAGAGCAAGAGGTGAAGGATATCCAAATTGCTTCTCTGACGAGCGAGGTGGATAAGAATATCCCAATGGCTACTACTAAGAATACCAATACGTTTGCGGTAATTATTGCTAATGAGAATTACCAATCAGTAGCTTCTGTTCCATTTGCACTTAACGATGGAAACATTTTCCATGAATATTGTATTAAGACATTAGGAGTGCCTGAAAAGCAAATACGTTACGTACCTGACGCTACACTCAATCAGATAAAAGCACAAATTAATTGGCTACAAGATATTACGAAAGCGTTTGCTAATGCAAATATTATCTTCTATTATGCTGGTCATGGAATACCTGATGAGAGTAGCCGTACAGCGTACCTCCTGCCTATAGATGGTACGGGCACGGATGTGACAACGGGATACAAATTGGATGACCTTTATGCAACATTAGGCACTATCCCTGCAAAGAATGTAACGGTGTTTATGGATGCATGTTTCTCGGGTAGCAAGCGCGAGAATGGTATGTTGGCATCAGCACGCGGTGTGGCTCTCGTAGCAAAAGGTGGTGTGCCTAAGGGTAATATGGTGGTTTTCTCAGCAGCACAAGGCGATGAAACGGCTTATCCCAACTACGATGAGAAGCATGGTATGTTTACCTATTTCTTGCTTAAGAAACTACAAGAAACAGTAGGTAATGTGACTTTGCAAGAGCTGGGTGATTACATTACTGAGAATGTAAAACAGCAATCTCTTTTGTTGAATAATAAAGCGCAAACTCCTTGTGTGACACCTTCATCTTCTCTGGGAACTTCATGGTGTGATTGGAAATTGAAACCATCGAAATAATAGCAGCGGACCTCTTGATTTATGCGTAGAGTATTTGTTTTTGTTCTGCTGGTTGTTTTTGTCTTTCCTTTGCTTGCAGAGAATGCGAGCAATGTGCGTGTACAGCAAAAGGGGTATCGTGGAGATACGGTACTGATTACATATGATTTGAGCAAGATGTCCGATGTACGTTTGCTGATGTCCACTGATATGTCCAACGAGTTTAATGTATTGGATCAGGTAATAGGTCATGTGGGTAAAGGAATTGCAGCAGGCGTTAATCGTACCATTATGTGGTTTCCACTGCAGGAATATGATCGTTTTTATGCGGATAATGTTCGTTTTAAAGTAGAGGCTGTGAGTAATGACTTGCCATTGACTGTATCTAAATCACAGATATCAGCTCCATCTAGCGGCGCAACAGAGTATATTACTGTTACATGTAGTAAACCATGGGTGATTCAGTATGCATCAGGATCAATGTATAATGCAGTACGCAGTGGCAATTCAGTCAAGGTTGTAATATCTGCTAATACATCATCTGCTCGTAATGATTTTTTCTATATCCGAACTACTGATGATGCAGAAAAACTGAAAATTTCGTTGTCGCAATCGGGCAAAGTATATTCTTCGTCTTCTTCTTCAAGGACCTCATCTTCAAGGCCTTCTTCTTCAAGATCGTCATCTTCAAGACCCTCTTCATCAAGATCGTCATCTTTAAGCTCTTCTGCATCAAGACCTTCATCTTCAAGATCGTTATCTTCACGGTCAAGTGATATAAAAACATATGTAATGTTTCAGTATGGCTATTCATTAACTCCACAGAGTAGTTATGGTGGATTATTTGGACAAGTATATGATGGATTAGGATGGTATGTGAATGCGCGGAGTAATTTCAAATTTAATACTCCTACAGAATTGATTTGTGATAAGGATGGTATGGTTGATGGGGTAATACCTTCTTATTCTGGCAATAAACTGATGTCTCATTTGACTGCTACCGCTGGTTTTATGTGGGATATTGCAGAATATTATGGATGGGATTATAGTACTTTAGGCTTCTATGTTGGTGCGGGTTACGGTATGCGTGAACTACAGATAGAAACGCAAGATAATCAATGGGTTAAATATCAACCCACTTCTCATATGGGATTTTGTGGTAATCTTAACTTCTTTTTTGCTGCTATTAATGATTTGATGGTTGTGAGTGTAGGTGTAACTACGATCAACTTTCAGTATCTAGATTTTGAAATTGGATTAGGTTTTAAACTCTAATGATTATGAAGAATATTTTTGCATACATATTGGGAATAGGATTGCTATTTGTATCTTGTGAACGTGATCCTGATTTTGCATTGACAAATATATTAGTAAAACACGAAAAAATAGTGCCCAATTTGACATCTTTTTCTGTACAATGTGAATTTAGCACCATGATTCTCAGTTCTGTTTATTTGCAGTATGCGGATAATCCTGATTTTGTGGGATATGAAGAAGTGCAAATGAAGAAGAAAGAGGGTAAATATTCTGTAGATATTACCAATCTATATTCAGCAACACAATACTATATTCGTTATAGTCTTATAACGGATATTGCGTCCAATACAACGGATTCGAGAATGGTCAAGACATTATCATCTAGTAACACGACAAAAGAACCAACTGTTGGTACAGAAAATGGATATCAATATGTGGATTTGGGCTTGAGTGTCAAATGGGCAACTTGCAATGTGGGTGCTCTTGATCCATCTGACTATGGTGACTATTATCGTTTCGGAGAAACAACACCTAAAAATAAATATTCTGGTACTTATGATGGATGCTCATCCTATTCATTTTCTGTTGATGCGGCCAGTGTTAAATGGGGAGGTCGTTGGCGCATGCCTACTGCTAGTCAAGTAGAGGAATTGACTAGTAAGTGTAATTGGACACTAATTACGTTAGATGGGGTAGATGGATACAATGTCAAAGGAAAGAATGGTAATAGTATATTCATACCATTGGCTGGTTATATTCACGAAGCAAACAATCATGCTACTGGTGTCGGTGAATATGGTTTTTATTGGACAAGTACTAGCAAAACATCAGGTAGCACATGGCATAGATTAGTGTTTTATAAATCAGGTGGCATACATACCTCATGCAATGTATGGGGCAATCCTCAGTATGGAAGTTATGCTCATCCTATCCGCCCTGTATGTCCATAACATTTGTCCAACTCTGGTTGAACGAATCAACAATAAAAATATTTTTTTTTTGCGCATATACATTTTTTTTTGTACCTTTGTGGCGTATTTAGAACAAGGTATACAATTAACAACGATTATATGACAATTTCTAACCGAATTGCTGCACTCGAAGAGTCAGCTACACTGCAAGTGGCAGCCCTGTGCCAACAACTTCGTGCCGAAGGAGTAGATGTGATTGGTCTCTCGCTAGGTGAACCAGATTTTCCAGCTCCTGCACATGTGAAACAAGCGGCTATTGATGCCATCAACAACGATATCTCGCACTATGGTCCTACACCGGGTTTCCCTGCACTCCGTCAAGCGATTGTGGATACACTCAACCGCGATATCAAGGATTATCCCGTGCGTCCATACAACGCCAACGAGATCGTTGTATCGGTAGGTGCCAAGCAGGCGCTCTGCAATGCGATTGAAGCATTGATTGGCCCTGGCGACGAGGTGATCATGCCTACGCCATGCTGGGTGAGCTATGTGGAGATGGTGAAGATTGCTGAGGGCAAGAGCGTGCTCATCAAGACTACGATGGACAACAACTTCTGCCTCACCGCCGAGCAACTCGAAGCTGCTATTACCCCTCAGACCAAACTGCTGATGCTCTGCTCGCCCAACAACCCAACGGGCTCGGTATATACGCTGGAGAACCTGAAAGCACTGGTGGAGGTGCTGAAGAAGCATCCACAAGTGGTTGTACTCGCTGACGAGATCTATCAACATATCCTCTATACCGGCAAGCACGAGACCCTTGCGCAGTTCCCTGAGATCGAAGACCGCCTCATCATCATCAACGGTGTCAGCAAGGCATATGCCATGACGGGTTACCGTATCGGTTGGTTAGCATGCCACAACAAAGACCTTATCACGGCTGTGAAACGCCTTCAGGGTCAGACTATTAGCTGCGCTACCACCATCGCACAAAAGGCTGCAGAAGCGGCCTACGCAGGTCCTCAAGACTGCGTAGAGGAGATGCGCCAAGCATTCCACCGCCGTCGCGATTTGATCGTGGCATTGGCCAAGGAGATTCCTGGTATGAAGGTCCTTGAGCCACAAGGTGCGTTCTACCTCTTCCCAGATATCTCTGCTTTCTTTGGTAAGCAATACAACGGTCAGACTATCCACAACGCCGACGAACTTGTGACTTACCTCCTGCAAGAGGCACATGTGGCATGCGTGTCGGGTAGTGCGTTTGGTGAAGACAACTGCATCCGCTTCTCTTATGCTACCAGCGAAGACCTCATCATCGAGGCCATGCGCCGCATGAAAGAAGCCTTGGCTAAGTTGGCTTGATATAGATCGGCGCAGAGCGCCTGTAGATCGGGCTGACGCCCTGTAGATGGTAGATCGGCCTGTAGACTACTACAGCGAACTACAGCAAAGCGAACTACAGCGCAGCGATCTAACAAAAAAGGAGCGTCACGCTCCTTTTTTGTTAGATCGTCTTCCAGCTATCGACAGCTGGATCGAATTGAATATATTCTGCCAGATGATATACGCCGCAGGGGCCATCGACACGACTGGCAGCAGATACACTTGTGCCATCCAGATGGCTAGGGTAGTGTTCTTCTGTCCGAAGGCTTGTCCGGCGGTGATTCGGCTCACTTGTGCCATCGTATAGTTGGCCGCTTCAGGATTGATGAGCACATCGCGGTAATCCTCGCCTCGGGTGGCTGCAGGTAGGCGCATACCGATATACTTTCCTAGCATGAATTGCAGCACGCATGTCAGCAGCGAACCTACGCATAATACCCCTATGGTCCACCAGCTATATTCCTGATGCACAAGGGTATAGGTTAGATCTGCCATCAGTACAACGAGGGTCACTATCCATATATAGAAGGGCATACTAGCCCATGTCTTATTGAGGGAAAATTGCTTTTGCGAACCCCGATATCTGTAATACAAGTTATATCCTATTCGCAGCCCCCATGCAGCTAGGAATGGGCATATCAGCAGGGGTGTGATTCGCTTGAGTATGGTTAGGAATGCGGTTGTAAACTCGATGCCAGCTTCTGGGTTGACTACGGGGAAGAATAGAGGAACGAAGATAGCCGTTGCGATATTACTCAGCAGGGTAAAAGAAGTGAGGTTTTGTATACTGCCGCCTAGTTTACCAGCGATAATGGCTGCCGCTGAAGCGGTAGGCATTATCAGGCACAACATCAGTCCTTGTGCGATGATCCTCCAGTCGTTCTCCCCGATAGCCCATAGCCCATCACCCATAGCCAATACCCAATCGCCAATAGCCATCACTCCGTAGTAGGTACCTACGCCCAATAGGAGTTGGCAACTGAGTACGACCCAGTGCCAGGCCCGTAGTCTGAGGTCTGCAGGGTTGATCTTGCAGAAGGTGAAGAATAGCATGAGGAAGATCATGGGGGGCAATATGCCCGTGAGGTGTCGGAATAGCGGAAATCCCGCCACTCCCACCAGCATCGCCAATGCCAATGCGTTTCTATCCAAAAATGATTTTATGTTCATGTTAGTTCGCTTTCGCCTTTCGCCTCTCGCCAATAGCCAATAGCCCATAGCCCGAAGGGCGTCCGATAGCCGCTCCGCGGCGTCCCATAGCCCGAAGGGCGTCCAATAGCCGCTCTGCGGCGTCCTCTAAACTGCGCCTCCGGCGCTATCTATTCACCGCTTTCACCTTGTATCCTGACGCCTTCAGCTGTGCTAGTAGTCCCTCTTCGCCGCCCAGATAGATAGCATTGAGCGTAATGAAGGCTTTACCCTCTCTCAGGTAAGGCGCCAGTCGCTTCACCCATTGTTTGTTGCGTTGGCTATACACCTTGTAGTCCGAGAACGACAACGATGTTTGGTTATCGGGACCTTTCACAAAATACGCCATATCGGTCAGTCGTCCGTATAGGTACATATCTTTGATGGTTCGCTCAAATCGCACTTCGTTTTCCGGATATTCCACCACTTTCATCAGCTCCTCGCATTGCCAATGGAAGGGCTCTCTATCAAACAGCATATACATCGTTTCGCCCACATCATCCAGTCCGTACACGGGTATATCTGATTGCGTAGCTACTTTCTCAAAGAAGGTCTCCATTGTGCGATCTTCGTCGTAATGCAACCATTGCTTCATCAGTTCGTTGCGATACATCTCCGCCAGATACGAAGGTTTCATCCTGCCTAATTTATCCAATCCCATGCCCAGGTTAATGCGAAGAGCCTCGTCTATCTCCTGATATTGCTCATCGCTATAAAAACTGCGCAGTCTTACTGAATCGGGTAGGAGGGCTGCTTGACGTAGAGCTGCCAGCGCTTCGTAGTCTTGCATGGCAAACTCAGTGAGCACTTTGTTGCAATCCGCAAAGCATTTAAACGCATTGGGGATGCTATCGATAAAGGTCATATCCACCATGCGGTTGGTGGCTAGTATATACGACGGTGCAGCCGATGCATTGCCCGATACGCGGTACAGCACCTGCGCATGACAACTGCCCATTGCCAATAGCCAATAGCCTATACAGATTGTCAATATTTGTCTAATTCTTTTCATTGCTGTTTTTATTAGTTCGCTGACGCTCACGAAAGTGGTTCGCTGTCGCTCACGAATAGTCTCCTCGCCTTATCGCCTCATCACTCATCACTCATAGTTCATCACTAAAAACCACTCATCACTCATCACTCATAGTTCATCACTAAAAATCGCCTTATCGCCTTTCCCATAGCCAATAGCTCGCTTGCGAGCGTCCAATAGCCGCTCCGCGGCGTCCCCTAAACAGTAGCCGCTCCGCGGCGTCCTATAGCCCGAAGGGCGTCCAGTAGCCGCTCCGCGGCGTCCCATAGCCCGAAGGGCGTCCAATAGGCGCTCCGCGCCGTCCACTAAACAGTAGCTATCAATCGGGGCCCCCGCGAGCTTCGTGAGCGAGTGGGGAGAGCGGAGGCATTGAGCGCTTTCAACTCGCCGAGCGAGTTCCGTGCGCTTCAATTGCCGAACGCGAGCGTCCTCTAAACTGCTGCTCGCCTTTCGCCTTTCGCCCATATCCAATAGCCGCTCCGCGGCGTCCCATAGCCCGAAGGGCGTCCAATAGGCGCTCCGCGCCGTCCACTCATAACTCATCACTTATCACTCATAGTTCATAACTAAAAACCACTCATAACTCATCACTCATAGTTCATCACTAAAAATCGCCTCTCGCCTCATCGCCTTTCCCACAGCCAATAGCTCGCTTGCGAGCGTCCAATAGCTCGCTTGCGGCGTCCTATAGCCCGAAGGGCGTCCAATAGTCGCTCTGCGGCGTCCACTCATAACTCATCACTTATCACTCATAGTTCATAACTAAAAACCACTCATCACTCATAGTTCATCACTAAAAATCGCCTCTCGCCTTTCGCCTCCTCGCCCATATCCAATAGCTCGCTTGCGAGCGTCCAATAGCCCGAAGGGCGTCCAGTAGCCGCTCCGCGGCGTCACTGAAACCTCGTAATCAAGTTATACGCCTGATATATTCCCAGTTCGCCGGCCTTACTCAGATCGGCGATACCCTTGTCGTTCTCACCTATATATATATAGGTCAAACCGCGGTTGAAGTATGCTTCTGCAAAGTCGCTATCCACCTCTATGGCTTGGTTGTAGTATGCAATAGCCGCCTTAAAATCCTGTTGGATGCAGAGCATGTTCGCCTTGTTGTAGTACGCAAACGAGAAGTCCTGCACGTGGTTGATCACATAATCATAGTCGCGCATCATCAGCTCAAAGTCCGCTTTGTCGGTTGCCTCACCCATGGCGCGCTTGTACTCCAGTAGTTTGTATCGCCAGTTAGCGCGACAGAAATAGGCGAAGTATAGTGTGCCATCAATCAAGATGGCTCGCGTGATATCATCCAATGCCGATGAGTAGTCTTGCACCAATGCAAACTCAAAGGCGCGTGCAATGTAAGCGCCGCAGAGCTGTGTATTGATATTGGTGGCGGCAGCCATCTGCTCTAGCATCGTGATCTGTTGCGACAGCGTACTGATCTGCGCAAAATGCTGGTTCACCATGTCTGCTGTCAGAGGCATCTCCTGGGTGGTGAAGCGCAGCATAGCGGGCAACTGCTGCAGGCGGTTGTAGTTATCCACCGTCACATGCGAATAATTGGTCTGGCGCAGCGTCGTCGCATTGCTATGGATAGCGTAGTACGAGAGCAGGATATTCGGCTCGTTCACTACATCGGTATAGCGTTTTTGCACCGAACCGCGTGTGTCGCTGTCGTACTTATTCTCCTCGTCGTTGCCCTCTTGGTTTTGTGCGGCCATAGCCGAAAACTCCTTGCGGCGATCGCGCTGTTGTGGCTGTGACTCAGCCAGTTGCATATTTGTCGATAGTGCCTGAATACTATCTTTCTTCTGCTCTAGGTTGTATGCCTCCTGACGCAGCATATACGCCTCTTTATCATGCCCGAGCGATGTCTCTGCCTGTGCGGCCAGGTAGTAGGCGGGCAGGAAATACGGCTTGCGTTGGATGATGGTCTGGAAGTCATTCAATGCCTCTTGCCATTGCCTTAACTGCAGCTGCACCATACCGCGTTGGTAATATATCTCGATGCGGTCTGGCGCTAGGTTCAATGCCTGCACAAAGTCCTCCAGCGCGCGGTTGTAGTCGCCCAGTTCCTGGCGCAGCATACCGCGGTTGTAGTAGCATTGTGCATCGCGTGGGGCAAGGCTGACGGCTTGATCATAGTCGGCCAGTGCACTGCGATAATTGTTCAGTTCATAGTAGAGGATACCTCGGTTGATATAGTCGCCCGCCCACTTACTGCCTTGGTTGATGGAGTGGCTCAGCGAACTGAGAGCCTCGTTTGTCTTGTCCAGCATCAGTTGCACCAATCCCAGGGCCGACCAGTTGGATGGGTTCTGCGAGTCATACTCTGTGGCTTTCTCAAACGAACTGAGCGCACATATAGTGTCGCCGCTGCGCAGACAGATACTACCTTTCTCAAAGTGCAATGCGGCCGATTGTGGGTCGCGGTGGAGTAGGTGATTGATATCTTGCAATGCCAGGTCGTATTGCTTCATCTCGGCCAGCACGTCTGCTCGCATGGCGATATAGGTTCTGTTCTCAGGGGCGAAGATCAGTGCTTCGCTGAAGTCTTTTTCGGCTTTCTCCAGTTGCCCTGTTTGGCGGTAGATAAATCCGCGGGTATAGTATGCTCCGGGCTGAAAGGGGTTGCGTTCGATAGCAGCGTTGCAGTCCATCTCAGCACCTGTGTAGTCGCCCAGTTGGATCTTAGCGATGGCGCGCAGCATGTAGGGTTCGCTTAGGTAGGGCTTGAGTTTGATGACTTGGTTAAAGTATTGGATACTCAGCACATAGTCGTCGAAGTACAGCGCATTCCGCCCAATCGCAGTAATGCGATCGGTGTTCAGCTGTGCCATCGCTCCCATGCTCATGCACAACCATAATACTATGAACCACAATTTCTTCATTTTATTTTATCTCCTTATTCCTTCGCTCACGAAATTGCCTCCTCACCTTATCGCCTTATCGCCCATATCCAATAGCTCGCTTGCGAGCGTCCCATAGCCCGAAGGGCGTCCAATAGGCGCTCCGCGCCGTCCACTCATAACTCATCCCTCATAGTTCATCACTAAAAATCCTCGCCCATCGCCCATATCCCATAGCCGCTCTGCGGCGTCCCATAGCCCAAAGGGCGTCCAATAGCCGCTCTGCGGCGTCCCATAGCCCAAAGGGCGTCCAATAGCCGCTCCGCGGCGTCCCATAGCCCGAAGGGCGCTACTTGCACCCTGCTTCCGCATCAAACCACTCAGGCACATCAAACTGCTCCTCTGTGTCGTATCCCAGTTCTTCGTCGGCATATACCTTCTGCATATACAACGCCCATATTGGCAATGCCATGTTCGCGCCTTGTCCAGCTGACATATTGTCGAAGTGTATGGATCGGTCTTCGCCGCCTACCCACACACCGCTCACCAGCGATGGGGTGAAGCCCACGAACCAACCGTCTGAGTGGTTCTGCGACGTACCTGTCTTACCTCCCATTGGGGCTTTTAGCCCGTAGCGGAAGCGTGCACGCACACCCGTACCATGATCCATCACATTGCGCAGCATGTATATCATCTTATACGATGTCGTTTCGCTGATGATCTCGTGGGTCTGTGGTGTGAAGGTCGCCAGAATATTTCCATTCGTATCTTCGATGCGGGTCACAAACAGCGGCTCCACACGAATACCCTTGTTAGGGAAGGTCGTGTAGGCATCCACCATCTCTTTCACGCTCACCTCGCATGGCCCCAGACATAAGCTCACCACTGGATCCAACTGCCCCTCTATACCAAACGAACGCATCAGGCTCACCAGTTGCTCTGGTGTGAACAGCGACATCAGGTAGGCGGTGATCCAGTTGCTGGATTTCTCCAAACCCCAGTTCAACGTCACCATCTCGCCTTGGTTGGCCAGGTGCTCGTCGCGTGGGGTCCATGCCACGCCGTTGCCGTCGATGAGCGTCACCGAGTCGTTCACCGTGCTGTCGCATGGCCACATACCCTCGTCCATGGCTAGGGTAAAGAGGTATGGCTTGATGGTCGAACCCACCTGACGTCTTCCGGTGCTGACCATGTCGTATTGGAAATGTGCGAAGTTAGGTCCGCCCACATAGGCTTTCACTGCACCCGTATGCGCTTCCATCGACATGAAGCCGCAACGCAGGAAGTGCTTGTTCCACTTGATCGAATCCATTGGTGTCATCACGGTGTCTATCTGTCCGTTGTAGGAGAACAGCTGCATCTCCACTGGGGTGTTGAATACCTTACGGATAGCGGCTTCGCCCATTCCTTGTTTCTTCAGTGCGCGATAGCGGTCGGTCTGGCGCATCGAGCGTGTCATGATGGCGTCTATCTCTTCGGTGCTGAGGTCCTTGGAGAATGGCGCATAGGATTTCTTGCGTTTCTCGCGGAAGAAGCTCTTCTGCAGATCCATCATATGCTCTCTCACGGATTCCTCGGCGTATTGCTGCATGCGCGAGTCGATGGTGGTGTAGATGCGCAGACCGTCGTGATATAGGTCGTATGGCGTACCGTCGGGCTTGTGGTTCTTCTGGCAGAAGCCATATAGTGGGTTGGTCTCCCACTGACGCTTATCAATCTCATATTGCAGCATGTTCCACTCGGAGTAGTGGCTCCTTTGAGGCTCTTGTGCGGTGAGTACCAAGCGCAGGTATTCGCGGAAGTATGGGGCTAATCCTTGCTTGTGGTCCACCGATTGGTATTTGAGTTCGATTGGCAATGCTTGCAACGAGTCGCATACTTCTGCGGTGATATACTCATACTTGCACATCTGATCCAGCACCGTGTTGCGGCGGTTGAGTGCGCGCTCAGGACGGCGACGAGGGTTGTATAGCGATGGGTTCTTACACATACCCACCAACATCGCTGCCTCTTCCATCTTCAGGTTGGCTGGGGTGGTGCTGAAATATACTTGTGCGGCTGACTTGATACCTACGGCGTTGTAGAGGAAGTCAAACTGATTGAGATACATTGTCAGGATCTCCTCTTTCGAGTATAGTCGCTCCAGCTTGGTGGCGATCACCCATTCGATAGGCTTCTGCAGGGCGCGCTCGAATATATTGTTCGCGCGTGGCGACCATAGCTGCTTGGCCAACTGTTGGGTCAAGGTACTACCACCACCAGCTCTTCCGAGCATGATCACCGCACGCATCAGCGACTTCAGGTCCACACCCGTGTGGTCATAGAATCGCACATCCTCTGTGGCGATCAGCGCGTCGATCATATAGGGGGATATGTCGGTATATTCCACGCTCACGCGGTTCTCGTTGCGGTAGAAGCGTCCCAACGATTGCATGTCAGCGGAGATGATCTCTGTGGCAAACTTATTCTTTGGGTTCTGCAACTCGTCCAATGGGGGTAGGTATCCCAGCATACCTTTGCATATCATCCAGAATACCAATACCACAGCCAATATACCTGTGATGAGAATACCCCACAACCACAGCAACACGCGTGTGGTCAATGATTTTTTACTTGCTTTTTTTCCTGTTGTTTTATCCATAGTTCTTATGTTCGTTTGCGATGAATATATTTTTAACCCGCAAAATTAATACAAATTTTGCACATACGCAAAAAAAAACGCAGAAACTTGTTATTTTCTCCGATTTCATGGGTGTATTGCTCCCAAAATTATAATTTATTATAAAAAATTTTCAAAAATTTTTATTAATCTCCTTGCTTCGCAGAAATCTTATAAATCTCTTATCCACTCACTTATCCCCTTTTTCTAAGTACTCCGTAATATATTACCTCCGCTCCTCATATCGGGATTACCGATACTCGTGCGCTAAATCTTAACTAATGATAAGCGCCAAGCCGCGGTGCACAGTATGTTCAAACTTCTATTTTATTAGATTGAGTGATAGCGTAGTCGGCGGTTGTTTAAGAGCGCCGACGAGCTGAACGATGGTAATTTATTGTTACGTCATACGATGCAAAAGATTTAATTAGATTTCGTGAGCGCAGCGAGCAGGAGCTTTCTACAGGCGAAGCCGATCTACCATCTCCAGCGCAGCGTCCTGTAGGCCTCTGGCCGTCCTGTAGCGCCGCGTCCACTAAACTGGCGCTTGCGCCACCTATTTGTTAAGATTGAGTGATAGCGTAGTCGGCGGTTGTTTAAGAGCGCCGACGAGCGGAACGATGGTAATAAAATCAGAGTCGGCGTAAAATAAGATTCAATTAGATTTCTGCCCGAAGGGCAAGGAGACCTCCAGCGCCGCGTCCTCTAAACACTCATTTTGTTTTGCTCCCTCAAATGCGGCTTGTTGCATTTCATTTGGAGCAAAAACAAAAGATCATTTGATTCTTAATTATTTTTGTAGCCATCAGAGATGGCGTATTCTTGTTTCAATAAATAATTTTCTACAATTTTTGTAATCTCAAAAAAAAATACTAATTTTGCAGCAGATTTATGTCAGGCATTTATATCCACATACCCTTCTGCAAGAGTCGCTGCCGCTACTGCGACTTCTTCTCGACTACTCAACTCGAGAGGCGAGAGGACTATGCACATGCAATTATCGCCGAATTCAACGACCGTCTGCACCTACTTACCGAACCCGTCCACACCATTTATTTCGGTGGCGGTACACCCAGCCAAATGCCCGTTGAATGTTTACGAATGATCCTGGAGTGTTTAGTGGACGGCGCAAAGCGCCTACAGTTTAGTGCACAACCCTACACTCTACACTCTACACCCTACACTCTACACCCTACACCCGACACTCTACACTCTACCCCCTACACTCTACACTCTAGCGCTCCGCGCTCTACTTATCACTCATCACTCATAGTTCATAACTTAAAAAACACTCTACACTCTAGCGCTCCGCGCTCTACTTATCACTCATCACTCATAGTTCATAACTTAAAAAACACTCTACACCCTTCCCCCGATGAAATCGGAGATATTGAGCTCACTTTGGAGGCCAATCCAGGTGATATCACGCCGGAGAAAGCCCGTGCATGGCGCGAGATGGGATTCAATCGACTGAGCATCGGCATCCAATCTTTCGACGATGATCTGCTGCATCTCATCGGCCGTCGGCACACGGCACAAGAGGCACTGCAAGCAGTAGCCACCGCACAAGCCGCTGGATTCGACAATATCTCCATCGACCTGATGTACGCACTGCCCTCACAGACCATGGAGCAGTGGCAAAAAGATGTGCAATTGGCCCTGCATTTGGGCATCCAACATATCTCCACCTACGGCCTCATCTACGAGGAAGGTACAGCGCTCACCAAGCTGCTGATGGACAACCGATTACAGCCCGTGGACGAAGAGCTAGAGATGCGTATGTACGACTACTTGGTTGGGCAACTTACTGCGAACGGATTCTTGCATTATGAGGTAAGCAACTTCGCACTTCCCGGACGCCATTCTCGACATAATTCCAGCTATTGGAACGACACCCCATACCTAGGTCTAGGAGCTGCCGCGCATAGCTATGATGGGCAGCATCGACAGTGGAATATCGCCGATTTAGACGGCTATATCCGCCAAGCCTTGGCGCATCAGTTATCCCCCGAAATAGAGCATTTGTCCGACGAAGATCGTCACACCGAGCGGGTGATGCTTGGCTTGCGCACGAGTCAGGGAGTGGCCAAGGCGGACATTGATATGCATAAGGCAAAGCCTTATCTGGAGCAGGGATTGCTGGAGGATAAAGGCGAACGCGTAGCTGCCACCACGCAGGGATTCCACATCCTCAACCGTATCATCGAAGATCTGCTGTAAGGCTTGCCTTACGCTCTACACCCTACACTCTACGCTCTACCCCCTACACTCTACCCCCTACACTCTACACTCTACGCTCTACACCCTACACTCTACACTCTACACTCTACCAGCGCAGCGATCTGTAGGCGCTCGAGCGCCGTCCTCTAAACTGTAGCGGCTTCGCCGCGTCTTCTAAACTGGCGCTCCGCGCTTTACTTATCACTTATCACTCATAGTTCATACTTAAACTCCGCCCGTCCTGTAGCGAAGCGTCCTGTAGCGCCATCGGCGCGTCCTCTAAACAGGCGCTCCGCGCTTTACTTATCACTTATCACTCATAGTTCATACTTAAACTCCGCCCGTCCTGTAGCGCCATCGGCGCGTCCTCTAAACTGGCGCTTGCACCTCATCATTCGACATTTAGCATCTCACTTTCAAGCGAGCTTGAGTGGATGCCAAACATCGTATGAGATAGATTTAATCTATCTTTTTTTGCAAATATTCCTCACTTCTCTTGCATATGTGCATTTTTTGTTGTACCTTTGCACGCGGTAGATATTATGTGCCTAAATTAAACATGAACGAGTTTGATCAATATATTCGCCAGGGAGAGCCTTCCCAGCAAGAGCGTGCCGCCTATTGGCGGACGGCTATTGGTTTGCAGGCGGTGGATGGTTTGCAGACATCGGACTACCTGAAGGCTACTGCCATCAAGCATATTGAAGGTGAGATTGATATTGACCAGGCTCGCCAATTGATCAAGACTTATTATCAGTCCAAAACCACACGCGAAACGATAGATGATGACCAACAAGAGGCGGACAAGGTCTCGGCCAATATCACTAAGATCCTTTCTTCTGTGTCGTTGGATTTTAGCGCCAAGGGGTTTGTGGCCTTGCATCGTAGGATCTTTGATGGGGTGTTGAAACATGCAGGCGAGATTCGCCATTACGATATAACTAAAAAGGAGTGGGTCTTGGATTCAGATACGGTCAATTATCTCAACTGGGAGGATTTGTATCGTGCTTTGGATTTTGATATTGAGCAAGAGCGTCAGTTCAGCTATAAGCATTTGTCCTTGGAGCAGCAGGTGCTGCATATCTCGCACTTTGTGTCAGGTTTGTGGCAGATCCATCCTTTTGGTGAGGGCAACACCCGCACCACAGCGGTCTTTACAATATTGTATCTGCGCCATATCGGGTTTAAAGTAGAAAATGATTTGTTTGCCAACAACTCTTGGTATTTCCGCAATGCCTTGGTTAGGGCTAACTACAAGAACGCGGTCAAGGGTATAGACTATTCGCCTGTGTACTTGGAACGATTCTTCCGCAACTTGCTGATGGGCGAGCAATGGGATTTGCGCAATCGATATTTGCACATCTCTCCCTCCCCTGAGTGGCAAGTACAACCACAGCTGGGTGTGGAAAAAAGGGTAGTGACTACAGAGAAAACTACGGAAAGCATCGCAGAAAACATCGTAGAAAACATCGTAGAAAATTTATCTGCGATGCGTGGGAGTATCGTAAAAATCATATGGAAGAATCCTAGGGCAACAGCGCAATCTATCTCTAAGGAGGTTGGAATTGCGCCAAGGAATGTGCAGGAGCATCTTAAATATTTGCAAAAAGCAGGCATTCTTCGTCGTGTAGGTCCAGACAAAGGTGGTCATTGGGAGGTATTGGGTTGAGGACGGAGGCTCTGCCTCCTACAGGACGACATCCATGATGCCTATAGGTGAAAGAAGAATTTAAAAGTTTAGAAATAATAATTGATGAGGAAGCAAAGATACTGACAGGATTAATCAACAAACGCAAAGCCGCCCTGTAGCGCCAGCGTCCTGTAGGTCTCCGACCGTCCTGTAGCGTAGCGTCCTGTAGGTCTCCGACCGTCCTGTAGCGCAGCGTCCTGTAGGTCTCCGACCGTCCTGTAGCGCAGCGTCCTCTAAACTAATACGAAGTATGACAGCAATCGAATTCAACCACGTCGGCAAACAATACCGCCTGGGCCTCGTGTCCACAGAATGAGTTGATAATTTGCATATGTCAAATAAAAATAGTACCTTTGTGGCGCTGTAGAAAAATGCCCTAAATGGCAAAAATATTAAATACAATGCTATTCTCTCGTCAAAAATATATCGATAGATTGATTGCGCATAAACACAATCACCAGATCAAAGTCGTTACTGGCATCCGAAGGTGTGGCAAATCGTATTTGTTGTTCAATTTGTTCTTATTTTATGAGAAAATTTTGATGGTAAATTGAAAGATTCGAAAAGTCAAGTAGGATGCTATAATATAGATTGACTTTACCCACCGACTCATCACCGAGAGATGCCCGAGAGAGAATAATTTGCAAGTGACACTTGCAAAATTACAAACCGAAGTTATGAATGAAATGACGAACACACATATTGTATCCCCCTCCAAACGCCAGGAGTTGATTCAGGCGACATATGGTATTATAGGTTGTGTGCATGAGGTGTATCGTCAGTTAGGAGGCGGTTTACCAGAGTATATTTATCAGGAGGCGCTTGCGACAGAGTTGACTATAAATGGATATACGATTCATAAAGAAATGATGTATCATCCGCTTTATCGCGGCACGGAGTTGAAGTCATATTTGAAGATGGATTTAGTGGTAGAAACTACATTAGGTAACGTGATCATAGAGTGTAAGGCATTGTCTAGGTTGACAGAAAAGGAGCATTATCAGGTATTTGGTTATCTTCGTGGTACTGCTTGGCCTATAGCTCTATTGGTTAACTTTGGTTCATCTCCGCGCGCTCAAATAGAGCGGTATTATTACAATAACGGCGTAATAGATGCGTTCTAATTATGATATACATAGGTAAACAGTGTTTTTGACCTTTTTGTAAGCGTAGCGTGTTTTTGTGAATCAATGATTAGGCTTTTATTCCCTCTCTTTAAAGAGGTGAGTAGTAGCTTAATAGAAGATAAAAAGTTGACTTATTTAGCGCCGATTAAGTCTGCTACTCATAAAGCGTCCAAGCGCTACAAATAAAAGACAATAATTGATGCGTTTTTGATTTGATATAATAAAAATATATAGTTTAACAAGTAATCAAAAAAAGCGTTTTTGACCTTTTTGTAAGCGAAGCGTGTTTTTGTGAGTCAATGATTAGGCTTTTATTCCCCCTCTTTCAAGAGGTGAGTAGTAGCTTAATAGAAGATAAAAAGTTGACTTATTTAGCGCCGATTAAGTCTGCTACTCATAAAGTGCCCAAGCGCTACAAATAAAAGACAATAATTGATGCGTTTTTGATTTATTGTAAAACAAATATATAGTTAACGAGTAATAAAAAAATGTTTTTGACCTTTTTGTAAGCGAAGCGTGTTTTTGTGAGTCAATGATTAGGCTTTTATTCCCTCTATTAAGAGGTGAGTAGTAGCTTAATAGAAGATAAAAAGTTTACTTTATTAGCACCGATTAAGTCTGCTACTCATAAAGTGCCCAAGCGCTGCAAATAAAAGACAATACTTGATGCGTTTTTGATTTAATATATAGCAAGTAGATACTGCATTACACTCTCGTTAAAAAAAAGTTTTTGACCTTTTTGTAAGCGTAGCGTGTTTTATTGAGTCAAATATTAGGCTTTTATTCCCGCTCTTTAAAGAGGTGAGTAGTAGCTTAATAGAAGATAAAAAGTTGACTTATTTAGCGCCGATTAAGTCTGCTACTCATAAAGCGCCAAGCGCTGCAAATAAAAGACAATACTTGATGAGTTTTTGATTTAATATAGATATATAAACAACACAATGGCAACAGCAATCGAATTCAACCACGTCGGCAAACAATACCGCCTGGGCCTCGTGTCCACAGGCACTATCAGCCATGACCTCAACCGCTGGTGGCAGACCGCCATCCTCCGCCGCGAGGACCCTTACCTGAAGATCGGCTCGGTCAACGACCGCACCGCCAAAGCCGACTCCGACTACGTATGGGCGCTCCGCGATATCGACTTCAAGGTAGAGCAAGGCGACGTCGTCGGCATCATCGGCAAGAACGGTGCGGGCAAGTCCACTTTGTTGAAACTCCTCAGTAAGGTCACAGGCCCTACCGTGGGCACTATCCGCGCTAGGGGCAGAATCGCCAGCCTCTTGGAGGTCGGCACGGGTTTCCACCAGGAGATGACGGGTAGGGAGAATATCTTCATGAACGGCGCTATCTTGGGCATGACCAAACAGGAGATCGCCGCTAAGCTGGACGAGATCGTGGATTTCTCTGGCTGTGAGAGGTATTTGGATACTCCAGTGAAGCGCTATAGCTCAGGTATGATGGTTCGTTTGGGCTTCGCTGTGGCTGCGCACCTCGATCCCGAGATTCTTGTTGTGGACGAAGTCCTCGCCGTCGGCGACGCCGAGTTCCAAAAGAAAGCTATCGGCAAGATGCAAGACGTCTCCAAAGGCGAAGGCCGAACCGTACTCTTTGTGAGTCATAATATGGCGAGTGTGAAAGCGTTGTGCAAGACGGGATTGCTGCTAGAGAATGGTATGGTAAAATACCGCGGAAGTATTCAAGATACAATTGATATGTATATTGGCGAAGGTGGTAGCTCTGAGAATCAATATTTTGATGATTTATCTACCGCTCCTGGTAATGATGTGGTACGCATCAAGAGCTTTGAAATTTTGCCTTTAGATGGATCAAGTCAAATTACGATAGAGACTGGTATATTGTTCCGCTTAAAGCTTATGTGCTACAAAGAGAATGCAATGTTGGATGCAAATTTGAAAGTATCTACGATGGATGATATGACGGTTTTCCAAGTGGGACAAGTGCTCGGGCAAGTAGGAGAAAAAGATTCCAAGAAGGGCGTTTATACAGTAGAGTTCAAAATTAATCCATACACACTGAATGCTGGGCGTTATAAAACAGAAATTTTCTTTGGTGAGAATCAGCGTTATGTGGTATATAGTGGTTTTGAACAATGCTTTGAGGTTGAAAATTCGCTAGCTGATATGGGCTTTAATCAAAGCGTAATGCCTGGTTTCTTGCGTCCAAAAAACGATTTTAAAGTTACTTTTGAAGGTTAATATATGAAAGAAACATCAATACATGATTGTAAACTCATTGATCTGCGCAAGATTCATGATGTACGTGGCAATTTAACCCCAATTGAGGGTGGAGTAGATGTCCCATTTGATATCAAGCGTGTGTACTACCTATATGATGTACCTGGTGGTGAAAGCCGTGGTGCGCATGCTCATAAAGAGTTATATCAATTGATTGTTGCTGCTAATGGTTCGTTTACCGTTACCTTAGATGACGGAACAGAAAAGAAATCCTTTAATCTTAATCGCTCCTATTATGGTTTGTTGGTTGTACCAGGTATATGGCGTGATTTGGATGATTTTTCAAGTGGTGCAGTACTCCTTTGTCTTGCAAGTGAGCATTATGATTCTGCAGATTATATCCGTGATTATGATGAATTCTTAGACTATAAGAAATAACTGAAAATAAATTTGCATAATTAGAAAGTTTTTTGTAACTTTGCGGCGATAAATAACAAAAGAATATGAGTGCATCTATTATTCCATTAAAAATATCACAATTGGCGTTGCTTGTCTCGCAGCGTAAGCATATCCCCGTGAGAGCTGCGTTGGGCTATATTTATGACTCGCCCTTTTATGCAAAGTTGTACGATGAAAATGCCAAGTGGTGGTATCTGGATACAGAATCACTTTATCGCTTATTGGAACAAAGTTGGTTGTCACAAGGGCGTATCGTATCGAATAATGTGATCGTATTTTTGACTTTCTGTGCGGAAAATTATGCTAGAAAGCATAACATTACCTCACTAGAGGCATACGCTCTCTTCCGTCGTTATGGAGTGGATGAATATCTGGTCAATGGATTTGACATGCTCCATACACAAGGTGAGGACATGATTTTGCACGATATAGATATATTTATTAACAATCGAAAAAAATAACAATATGAAACTATATCATGGTTCAATAGTCACAGTAAAGAAACCAAGTCTTCACCAAGGTAGGCCCAATACCGATTATGGCAAGGGCTTTTATACCACAGTTGATTTCGACCAAGCAGCCCGTTGGGCGCATATTCGTCGCAACCGTGCTGGAGAAGGCAATGCCATTGTATCTGTATATGAGGCGGATGATAATCTATTGAAGGATTCAGCTTTGAATGTAATGGAGTATAATGGTGCAACCAAAGAATGGCTAGACTTCGTTGTAGCTAATCGTCGCTTTGCTCCGTTGCACGAATGTGATATTGTGCTTGGTCCAGTAGCGAATGATAACTTGTATGCCACCATCAGTTTGTATGAGAACGGGGAACTGAGCGCAGAAGCTGCCGTAGTGCAATTGAAGACGCATGTGCTGTTTAATCAGGTGTCTTTTCATACGGACAAAGCATTATCGCAATTACAATTTGTGGAAGCAATAATTGTAGATAAGGAATAGTAGCACTTTACCAACCGACTCATCACCGAGAGATGACCGAGAGAAGAGCGGGAGGCAAATACGACTCGCTTACGGGAGAGATACGGGACGATAAAGAGAGAAAACCATTTATTATTTATTAACCAACAAATATTTAACGCATATAAATTTTATGCCATACAAAACAAGAACATATATTGCCGGAGAGTGGGATGGCGACAGTGCAGCTATTGAACAATTGCACAAATGGAATGAAGGGGATAAGTGGAGTTTGCATTTTGTAGATGCTCATAAGTTTAAGCAGAGCTATGATTCATCTATGCCTTGTACGATAAAAGCTAGCCTTGCAGATAGAATGAATCGTTCAAAGAAATTTATACTTATCGTTGGTGATAATACTGCGTCAACTCGCAAAGGCTCTTGTGCATATCAAGATTGTGATAACAAATACTATTCATATTACAGTCATCAATATCAATGCAATGTGTCTGGAAAAGTATATTCTACTGAAAGTTTCATAGATTATGAATGCCGTTTAGCTTATGACGCATGGATGAAAAATGAAATGGATATTGTTGTATTATACAATGCGGCTTCTGTGAATAGGTCTAAATGTCCTGAGATGTTACGATATGTGGGTATTCATGTTGCAATGAAATCTAAAAATAATTATTTTGGGGTATATTTATATGATTATCAACAAGTAAAAAAAGCAATTGAAGGATGAAATGTGGTATTTTTAACCGAGAATTTTGGAAATATTTCTTAGCTTCTATCGGAACAATTTCCTCTGTCGTGACGCTTGTTAGTTTTGTCTTTGAGTGGAAAAATCCAGACAGTATTTTTGTCTTTATTTACATGGTAGTCGTACTTATTGTGAGTGGAGGATTCGCTTGCTGGCAAACTTGGCGTAAAACGTCCCTTGATGTGAAAATTTCAAGCACACTAGAAGTGAAAGTCAATGAGGGAGATGTTTTTGAGTATGTTGGGAATGAGAACTACGTGGTCATTCCTGTGAATGAGTATTTTGATACGATAGTAAATGAAACCATTATAAATAAAGGAACTATTCATGGTCAGTTCATCCAAAAGTACTATAAAGACAATCATATCAAACTACATGAAGAAATAGAAAAATACTTCGCGGATAATGAAATAAAAGGGCAAGAAGTGAAGAGAGAGTGGAGTGAAGGATACAATAAGAAATATCCTTTGGGAACATGCGCTATTATTAAGAGGGAAGATACTAACTTTGTGCTACTTGCGATTGCACACTTTGATGAAAATGACCATGCGTATGTGGAACTTTCAGAGTTTGGTCGTAGTATCAGCAAGATGTGCAATACTCTAGCTGATAAAGTTCAAGACAGACCTGTTTATATGCCATTGATGGGTATGGGAATGTCGCGACTTAATCAGTCGGGTCAATTTATCTTAAAATATACATTAGATACTATTGTCGGTATTAAAAACCTTGCCTTACATGGAGGTATCAACATAATTATTTATCCCCCTGTAGCAAAAACGCTTAATTTAAATGAAATAAAGTATTAATATGTTTGTACCATTGAGAATAACGATAGCAGAGATTCTGCAACTGAAAGGAAGAATTGGAGAATTGCTCCTGCCTAATCAGCATCAGGCCTCCCGAAATTTTTACAAGGCAATATTGAAATCTGTAACTGACAGATATGGTGTAATTGATGGCTCAAATCTGCAAAATCTGAATTTTCCATTTGCTAGTCCACATTATGATATTTTTATATCTTATTCTCATAATGATGAGGATCTTGCTCTCTATTTGACTGCTTATCTTCGTAGTAAAAGCTTGAATGTATTTCTTGATTCAACGATATGGAATAGTGCCGATGGTCTTTTAAATGCGATTGATAGACAGTATAGTTGGACAGAAGATAGAATGCACTATGACGTGACCAAACGAAACTTTACTACATCTCATGTACATGCGATGCTTAGTATGGCGATGTTAGAGGCAATACGCAGGTCAGAGTGCTGTTTGTTTATTGAGTCGCCTCACTCTTTAACTTTAAAAAGTGGAGTGGAAACAAAAACACTTTCTCCTTGGATTTATGAGGAAGCCTCATATATAAATACGATTCAACCAATGATACCTCCTCGTTTGATGGAACCAAAAATTAGAATGTTCTGTGAAGGAGGAAATATTCGTGTTCAAGATACAGAAAATATGCAAATGAAAGCTCAATACAAAATTGATTTGACAAATTTCCAACATATTATATCAACAGATTTGGAGGGTAACGATGGAACTGGAATCTTAGATGCTATATATAGTAAATATCATATTAAAAAGCCTAGAGTATTATAAGGCTGAAAAGTAAAGGAGGTTTTTATACTCATTTCTCAAAAGTAACACAACAATATATTGCCTGTTAGTTGGATACTACAGAGAAGAGAATGCTTTAAGGAGAAACAATATTATATATTACAAATAATTGACAGTTGCAAAATTTGCAATGCGTGCGGAGATGTTTACGCTATCCTATCGTATCTGTCCCGTAAGTCTCTCGTAAGTGAGTAGTAAAATTAAAATTTGTACACCACACACCATACACAAAAATATTAATACAAATGAAAACCCTCCCTTCCAATTTTGAATTAGATAGATATGGTCTGCATGTGCGATTCGTGCGTATGGAAGAGCAGGATATTAAAATTAACGAATAAATGTTATGTCCATAGAAACAACGTATAAACAAGAAGTTAAGGAAGCAAGCCGGAGGTTGTTGTGGCAAAATGCCGTGCGAGCTATGACGCAAAACAGAACAAGTAGTCGGGTGATAAACCCCAACTATATGGACAATTTGTGGGAGTATTGTAAGGAAGAGATGGCACCCTTTAAAAGACTTCCCAATATGCATGATGGTGTATATGAGGAATGGAAACGATATGCAGATATACAAAAGGGGACGAAGATAGCGAGCGAATTAAAAGTCGCATTCTTCTGTGGACCAGAGCCCGAAAATGATGTGGTACATTTATTAGAATTAGGAGTACTTTTGGAGAATATTTATGCGTTTGAATATGATAAGGAAATCTTTGAGGAAGCAGTAGCATCTTTGCAAAATACATATCCATCTTTAAAGATTTTCAATGGCAAGATAGAAACATATGTCACACTCAATCATACTAAATTTGATATTATTTATCTAGATTTTACAAAATCATTAATATCCGAATATAAGGTCGTAGCACAAATAATAGATTCGAATGCCTTATCTGATATGGGAGTGTTGATAATAAATACAACTTATCCCGATATTACAGATGAGAATGTGAAATTTTTAGCAGAATATTTTTTATTTCGCTCTTTTATTGAGTATACTGCAATATATGATTCAACCAAGGACAATTATGTTAACGAAGGGGAAGAAGATAGTAGGTTCGTTGAGTCGTGCACATCTCATGGTATTTATGACATAAAAACATTAATGCCGATGATAAAAGACCACTTTAGAGATGCATATTCTGCTTTTCAAACAAACTTTGTCATCACATATTCCAATTTAATAAAACCGATAACAGCAGTTTTAAATAATCCAATCCTATGCAAACGATTACTGACATCAGAACAAAATCTAAGAAAAATATTAGAAGATAAGAAAAGATTTTCCGAAATGGAAATAAACTACGCGTATGATGCTCCGCTCTTGTATACCGCCTTTGCAAATCTTTCAAATGCTAGTTGGAGGAGATTTTTTGAAAACAAGGAAAATGGTATGCGTTATTCTAGACTAGAATCTTTAAAAATCTTAGAAATGTTTTTATACGCGAAGTATGAGGACTATCAAGATATAATGTCTCATAAGTTGCAAACAGAGTTATCCATAATAGAAAAAAACATAATAGAAAAAAACTACAATGCTTCCAGATTATTTTGCGATGTACCTATGCTTCATTTATGGTTGCAGTTGATGATTTTACAGATGGGGTATCCATATCATCATAATTCCCAAATGCAAAAAAGGTTTACCTATACAGCTAAAACACGCTCAATGTGTTTAGATATATTTACACTAGATACTTGTCGCGAGTTGTATGATTCACTATCTATGATGGAATATTACAGCAAAGATATGTCAATTCCCGAGAGGCAAATAGTGACTCGTATGTGCATGGATGCGATAGTAAAACAAACTCATTGGCAACTAGATCAACTCTATTATGGAGCACATCTTATTGGTATAAATGAAAAGATATGGTCCCACAACCATTGTTTCCCGAGACGAATTAACATACAGGGTAAAGAGAACGATTTCGATGAACTCCCGTACTAAAATTATAAAGTCTAAAATTTAGAAATAAAAATGATAACAATTAAGAGATATAATCCGAACGATGCTGCTGCATGGGATGCGTTTGTAGATGCGTCTAAGAATGGCACATTTATGCTCAAACGTGGGTATATGGATTACCATACGGATCGTTTCACTGATCACTCATTGCTTTTCTATCGAGATGAAGAGTTGGTCGCACTGCTTCCGGCCTCCTCGCATGGCGATGAATTACGCTCGCATGGCGGATTGACTTATGGCGGGATGATAACGAATCTAAAAATGACGGTTCAATTGATGCTATCATTGTTTGACTCTTTGAAAGAATACATGAGTTCAAATGGTATATCTCGATTGATATACAAACGAGTTCCGTCAATTTATTATTCGTATCCGTCCGATGAAGACTTGTATGCACTATTTCGCAATAATGCAATACTAACAAGAAGAGACATATCTGCTACATTCTATTTGCCTAATCGAATTCGCTTCTCAGAAAGAAGAAGACGTGGAGTAAAAAATGCACACAAAATTGGGATAGTAGTAAGAGAATCCCATGAGTATGAACAATATATAGAGATGCTATCAGAGATATTGGCAAAATACCATGATGCTAAACCGGTTCATACAGCAGCAGAACTCCGGTTACTTGCTGATAGATTTCCAGATAATATCAAAATGTATGCAGCATTCCATGAAGATGAGATGTTAGCAGGGGTAGTTGTGTATTTAACACCGCAGGTCGCACATACTCAATATATAGCCAATTCGGATGAAGGAAGACAATGCGGAGCTTTGGATGCCGTAATGGATTATCTTGTCAACGAATGCTATGCAGACAAAGTGTATTTCGATTTTGGTATCTCTAATGAGAACGAAGGTCGGTTCTTAAACGAGGGGTTAATCTCTCAAAAGCAAGAATTTGGCGGGCGCGCTGTTGCATATGATTTTTATGAATTAAAATTATGAATAACTATAAAAGGATAATCGTAATCGGAGACGGATGGGGAGCTGTTGCTGTTCTCAAAGGACTGAAAAATTTCATTCTTCCGGTTTATGTCGTCTCCAATGATGAAGATGTGCTTGCAATAGCAGAGCAGATAGCGTATGCTGACTTGTCACTATATCATGACGAACTTCTTTTGTTTGCCGGCTATAAGCCGATTGTGCCAAAGGTTGTACTAGATGCGAATTGCTGTATCAATATCCATTATTCGCTGTTACCCCAATATCGAGGCATGCATTCTACAGTATGGGCAATATTGAATGATGAAGATTATTTAGGTGCAACAATTCACTTAATGAATGAATATATTGATGATGGAGATATACTTTATCAATATAAAGTGAAAAACGATGGAATTTCGAGCTCTTGTCACTATATGGAGATGTTTAATGATAAAATATCTAAAGTGATCGCGGATGTATTAGAAAGTTTTATAAATGGTTTATTAATACCACAAAAGCAGGATAAATCCCTGGCATCATGGGTAGGACGTAGAACTGAGAAAGACTGTCAAATAGATTTTTCAAGGCCAATTAACTATCAAAAAGCATTTTTTAGAGCATTAGTTTCACCATATCCACTACCGTATATTCTGCATAAGGGCAATAAATATATCATTCGAAAGGTAGATTATCATTTTTCAGATGTTATTACGCATATAGGACGTATATTAAATATTGATAATGAAGGGGTATGGGTTAAATGTGCAGATGGATATATAATCATAAAAGAATTAATGGATGAGAATGATAATCAGGTTAGTTATAATACTTTTAGGATTGGTCAGTATTTTAATCAATAATTAGTGTATGAATATCCCTTTTCTCTCGTTACATGACGTGACGGCTAAATATAAAGATGAACTTCACGAGGCGGTTCTTCGCGTGGTGGATAGTGGTTGGTACTTGCAAGGTAAGGAGAACGAGGAGTTTGAGAAGCATTATGCCGAGTATATCGGCACGAAGCATTGCATTGGTTGTGCCAATGGTCTAGATGCGCTCATTTGGATTTTCCGTGCGTATATCGAACTAGGCGTGATGAAGCCCGGCGACGAGGTCATCGTACCAGCTAACACCTATATAGCTACTATTCTGGCGATTACCGAGAATGGATTGGTTCCAGTATTGGTAGAACCACGCAAGGATACATTGCAAATCGATGACTCGCTCATCGAAGAACGCATTACTGAGCGCACGAAAGCCATCTGCATTGTACACCTATATGGTCGCTTAGCATATACTGAGAAAATAGGTGAGCTCTGCAAGAAATACAACCTCAAACTTGTCGAAGATAATGCGCAAGCTCATGGATGCAAATTTGAGGCGAAAGGCAATGAATACAAGCGAACAGGTTCGCTTGGTGATGCAGCGGGTCACTCGTTCTACCCAGGAAAAAACCTCGGTGCTCTTGGCGACGGTGGTGCGGTGACGACGGATGATGATGAGTTGGCAGCAGCTATTCGTGCCTTGGCTAACTATGGTAGTCAGAAGAAGTATGTGTTTAAATATACCGGCCGCAATAGCCGTTTGGATGAGATACAAGCAGCCGTCTTGGATGTAAAGCTTTGTCATTTGGACGAAGACCTCAAAGCCCGTCAGGCTATAGCAGCATATTACTATGATAATATCAATAATCCGTTGATTACTTTGCCCAAACGCTTACCAAATACGGAGAATGTATATCATTTATTTCCTATTCTTGTTGGAGGCGAAAGGCGAGATGAACTCCAAAAGTATTTGGAGGCGAATGGAGTAGGAACTGTTATACATTATCCGATTGCACCACATAAGCAGGAATGTTATGCCAATGAGGGCTGGAATACGCCACAACTTTCATTACCAATTACCGAGCAGATTGCGGATGAAGAACTAAGTTTGCCAATGAGTCCTACGATGACGATTGAAGAAGCAGCGGAGGTAGTACGATTGATTAATAGTTGGAAATGAAAGAGAGGGACTCTAATATAGAACTTTTGAGAATTATAGCAACACTATTCATTCTGATATTACATTGCAATGGATGGTTTCTGCGAGAATGGGGAGGTATTACTAGTTGGAATACAGGTAATACAATGGTTGCTGCATGTAGAATAATAATAATACAAAATGTAACACTCTTAGGGGTTGATGTGTTCATACTTATTTCTGGCTTCTATGGGATGCGTCCAAAGCTAAAATCTATTGTTAACCTCTTTACGTTACTACTTTTCTTTTATGTAGGATGCTATTTGTGGAATTGTAGTATAGGAAATGAAACATTCTCAGTAGCAGGTTTGTATGGAAATATATTAGCGTTTTCTCGTTGGAACTGGTTCATAAATAGTTATCTTTTCTTGATGCTTTTATCACCTCTAATAAATACCTTTGTTGATTCGGTAGAAACAAAAAAAACAGGTATATACACCATTTTGTATTGTGTAATAACACTTTACTTCGGATATTATAGAGGAAACGAGTATTGGTACTATAACGAAGCATATAGTGTCACTATGATGATAGGGGTGTATATGGTTGGAAGATATTTATATAAAGTCATAGATAAATTAGAAAAGATTAAGTATAGGTACCTTGTTTTTGCTTTCACGGGAATAATCGGATTGATGTCAATAGTACGCATTCTTTCTTCTAATGAAGAAGCATGGCTGCATTATGGTTCTCCTATAACGATGTTAGCAGCTGTATTATTATTTATGCTATTTTATCGAATACCTAAATTCCAGAGTAAATCTATTAATTGGATTGCTTCCTCGTGTTTAGCATCATTTATACTTCACACGTGTGATCCTGTCTTCTCATGGTTTGTGCACAAAGATGTAATGTGGTTCATAAATGATGTCTATTTTGTTTATTGCCTGAAAATCGGTATAGCGATACTAGGTGTATTTATATTTGCAATAATATTAGATAAAATTAGGTTATTAATATTTTCTCCTATTCTCAAACTGAGCGGGAGAATAAAGCAATTGAATTAATATGGAACAACCATTGGTATCCGTACCAGTTATCACATACAATTCATCAAAGTTTGTTTTGGAGACTTTGGAAAGTATCAAAGCACAAACTTATCAGAATATAGAGTTGATTATTTCTGATGATTGCTCTACAGACAACACTGTGAAATTGTGTCAGAAGTGGGTAGAGGAGAATAAAGGTCGCTTTGTTCGCACACAGATTATTACATCAGAAGTTAATACAGGTGTTTCTGCAAATCTCAACCGAGCAGAAGCAGCATGCCAGGGCGAATGGGTAAAAGGTATTGCAGGAGATGACCTATTAATGCCTAATTGTATAGCGGATTGTGTGGAGTATGTGCAACAACATCCTAATATAATTTATTTGTTTGGACGAATTGAGGCGTTTGGTGCTAGTGAAGAACAGAATAGGCATTTTGCAGAAAACGTATTCGATTATTCTTTTTTTGATTTGGATATAGATGGCCAACTAGAGAGATTAGTGTTTGGCAGTAATTGTGTACCAGCATCTACATGTTTTTACAATCGACAAAAATCAATAGTATTGGGCATTCGTAATGATGAACGTATCCCACTATTAGAAGATTGGCCAAAGTGGATTAATATTCTTGAAAAAGGAGTGAAATTAGAATTTATGGATAAAGTGGTCGTTAAGTATCGGATACATGATGGTTCTTTGACTACTTCAAAAAGAGCAAGTGTGAGATCTGTAGAATCTATGCAGTTATTCAATTTATATTATCGTTATCCCATATGGATTCGAAAGAGTGAAGAGTGCGCTGTTAGTATGATGGTAAAAGATTATACTGACTTGTATACTTCTTTATTAACAATAGAAGATAAATACAATAATTTACAGAAGTCTTATCCATATCGCTTAGGTAAATTCATTCTTGCTCCTTTCAAAAAAATCAAACAATTATTCAAACTATGATCTCTTGCATCATTTGTTCTCGTCGACCAGATATATCGGCAGAACTTAAAGAAAATATTGCATCAACAATAGGTTGTGAATATGAGTTAGTGGTGATAGATAACTCAAGAAATGAGTATTCTATTTTCTCTGCATACAATGAAGGTAAACGTCGTGCGAAAGGTGATATATTGTGCTTTATGCATGAAGATATATTATATCATACGCAAGGGTGGGGACCCAAAGTGGTAGATTATTTCCTAAAATATCCCCAAGCTGGATTAATAGGTGTGGCAGGAACGCATTATATGCCGGCGATGCCTGCAGCTCAGTGGGATTGTGAATTATCATCAAGTTCAATGATTCAAGGAGAATTCATCAATGGAGAGTATGTTACGACAAAACATTTACATGATGATTACAAAGCCAGTCCAACAAAGGTTGTCGCTGTAGACGGTCTATGGATGTGTATGCCACGAAAGATGTTTGACAAAGTTCAATGGGATGATAGTTCGTTTAAAGGCTTCCACTGTTATGATACGGATATGGCACTTCAAGTATGGAATGCTGGATTTGAGGTACATTTATGTTGGGATATATTGATTGAACATAAAAGTTTAGGTTCCGTTAATAAAGCCTTTGTTGAAGCATGTGATGTGCTATATAACAAATGGAAACATATCTTACCCATGATGAAAGGCATTTCATTGAATGAAAGAGAACAAAAAATGTGTGATTCGATGTGTGAATGTAAAATTTTATACAGAATATCAGAATTGAGATATGAAGAGGTTATTGCTTCGCATGCATATCGTGTCGGAAAACGAATCGTAAAACCATTGGCAAATCTGAAAAATAGATTACACTAATATGAACAAATCACTAAAAATTAAAATATTCACTCGTTCTGCGAATATTGAGTTATATACCTATTCAAAGAAACTGACAGGAAATAAATATCCAAAGGTTCGTTTGTGCAATACAACTGCTGACGGTTATTTCTACGAAATGCTGTCGGATCAAGATTGTGATATCGCAATCAATATTGATGAAGATGCTTTCTTGGTTGATGAAGATGCATTGATGGATCTTGTAAATTATGTAGTCGATAATAATTATGCTAATGCAGGAATGCCAGATGGAGGAATGCTGCAAGTGCGTGCGTTTAATCCAATTATCACTAATCCATTCTTTAATGTGTTGAATCTCAAATTGATTCGTGAGAAATTTTCATTGGAGGCTGTACAGAACTTTGATTACGCAGCACATAAGGATGAACTAGTAAACAACTTTTCTTCGGAATTACTGGCGTTTGAAAACAATGGTTTTGATTATGATAATTATGAACCATTCTATCCATTCTTCTTTTGGCTAGCGCATAATTTTAAAACACTATACCTACATGGTGTAGAGCACAGCGATGGTATTTCTACCATATTGCATAATCATGATGGAAAGCCATTTTTATATCATTCTTGGTGGTCACGAGTCTATAATACTGACTCCTATCATCACAAGCGCATTCAAGCATTGATACATGAAGCTTATGCGCTCCAAGGTATTCCTTGTAAAAAATCATGTGTAATTTTATTGGCAAGAAAAATAGAATTTGCATGGCAGAACTTCAAGATTGATTGGGAGCATTTTTGGATATTAGGCAAGGGGGCGTGGTTGTATCGACATATCAAAAAATCGCCGATGCACTATATTCGTAGAACAAAAGAATTATTGTTTAAGTAGAAGTAACCAATGAATACACCTCTCCTCTCCATAATCATACCTGTTTTTAACGTAGAAAACTATCTACGAGAGTGCTTAGATTCGCTATTGCAGCAGGATTTGACTGCTTGTGAGGTGTTGTGTGTGAATGATGGCTCTACGGATGGCTCATTAGCAATTCTGCATGAGTATCAAGCGGCTCATCTAGATGTTTTTAGAGTCTTTACTCAGACTAATCAAGGACAAGCAGCCGCGCGAAACAAGGCTTTGGATGAGGCAAAAGGAGAATTTGTAGTATTCCTTGATAGCGATGATTATTATTTGCCTAATGCGCTGAATGATAGTGTAGGTAATATACAAGAGCATCTAGATTGCGTATTGAGTTTTTCACGTTTTTATATGTGTGATGAATCCCTCAACAAAACAGGTAAGTGCAGACGATTGGATTTAAAAGGTAAAAGCTATTTTGAAAATCGTGACTATTGTCCTGAGCATTTTGTTGCGTTTAAAAAAGAAGCATATGATAAAACAGCGGGAATCGATTCTATGCTTCAAGCAGGGGTAGACCAAGATTTATATTTCCGAATGGAAGAAGTAGGTGGAGTAGCTGTTATGGATAAGTTTACATACTTATATCGTCAGAATTCTACTGCGCTGACATTTACACCATATTGGTGCTACTATTGGAATACAATCGTTCGTCATAATACATGTATGCGCAGGGGGATACCAGTAAAAGATTATGCATATGCGGATTATCTTGAATTGGTGACGGAGGAGAAAATAATTGCTGAAAAACAAATACACCAAATTCGCTCTTCTAAAGCATATCGCCTTGGGAAAATATTGCTACGACCATTTAAATGGTTAAGGAAATGAGAAACAACAATTTTGACATATTGCGATTGTTGTGTGCACTATTAGTAATTGTGTCACACTCGTATGCGTTGTTGAATTTGCATGGCGATGAACCATTGCGGAAGATGACGCATATGATGATACTATCCGATATTGGACTATGTGGCTTTTTTACAATTAGCGGATATTTGATATTAAATAGCTTGTTAAATAGCAAATCAATCGTATCTTATTTAGCGAAGCGATTATTGCGTATATTCCCTGGATTATTGGTTTGTCTGATTGTTGTAATAGCTATATGCTCGTTATTTTATGATGGGCAAATTGGATATTGGTTGCAGAAGCAAACATATAGTTTTTTGTATAACAACCTTGGTTTATATACTATACAATATGAACTTCCGGATGTGTTTGCTAATAATCCCTTTAACACAGTCAACGGCTCTTTATGGACATTAGCCCATGAATTTACGCTATATTTATGTATCGTAGGTTTGTTTTTTATTCGAAAGCATCGAGTGTTATTAACGATACTAACGGCCATTGCATTGGTGTTGTGTTTAATAAAAAATACTTGTTTTGCGAATAATTTTTCCAATACGGTATATATAGGCTTAAGTGTTAACTCTTTTGTGCTCTTCGCACAATATTTTGCAATCGGCATGCTTATGCAATTGCGAAATTATTGGCAGACAAATAAAGAGAGATGGATAGTCGTTTCAGTATGTTTGGTTCTAGCCCTTGTTGGAATTTACATATCATCTTCTCATCTATCTATCTATCTAAAGCCTATTATTATGCTTTGTGTATCGGTACTATTTATCTTGTTGGGAGAGATGTACTGGAAATGTTTGAGCGATGGTATAAAACATGTTGGAGATATGTCGTACGGTGTGTATATTTACAGTTTCCCTTTGCAACAAATTTTGATAGCAATACTTCCAAATATTACCCCTGTGCAATTAATGTGTTTGACAATAGTTGCGGTATTACCAATCGCATATGTTTCGTGGAGATGTATTGAGAAACCAGCGTTGTCCTTAAAAAGATATGTACAATAAAATGCCCAAATTAAGTGTTATCATATTATCCTATGCATTAGACGAAGAGGTATATCAAATGAATACTCGTTGTCTGGATTCTCTTTTTGCTTCGGAGCAATGGACTGATGGAGAATTAGAAGTACTGCTGATGGAGAGCAATCGTAATGCAACCTACCAGTACGATGCACGAGTGCGCATTATGATTCCAGAAGAGAAGTTTGGTTTTCATCGCTTCTTCAATATCGGTTTGGATAATACTGCAGGCGAGTTCATTGCTTTTTGCAATAATGATATTGTTTTCCAACCTAATTGGTGGACAGCTATCAAGCGCATAAAAGAGCAGCATCCGAAGTTTATGTGCTTCTCCCCATTGGATCGTAGTTATCCAATGATGACTGAAGAGGAAATGCCATCAACAAAAGATTACTATATCGGATGGGAGAACAAACGCCACTTTGCCGCATGGTGTTTTGTATGGGAGAGAAAGGTATTTGATATTATTGGGCCATTTGATGAGGTGTTTGATTTCTATGCCGCCGATGATGACGAATTGCAAACAATGCATTATTATGCAATACCGAATGTGCTGGTTACTGCTAGTGAAGTAAAACACTTAAGCCAAGTGGTAACAAACAAAGTAGGATTAGATAAATATCGTGTCACAGACTATGATAGATACCCCTTGTCAGAACAAGAAATTCGACGAGGATATACATGGCTATGGGATGATGTTCGATTTTATTTGGCTCATCGTCGATTTGAGATAAAATGGGGTAATGAATGGATGAGAAAGCGTGTTAATCGTTTGTTGGATAAATATAAATTTCTCAATAAAAGGTTTGTAACAAGAATTCTATATAATAAAAGGGTAAACATACTCATGGCAAAACTGACCGGAGTAAGCGATCCTAACCCAGTTTATTTTAAAGAGAATGAATAAGTATGAAACTATCAATCATAACAATCAACTACAACAACGCAGCTGGACTTAAGAAAACGCTTGATTCAGTGGCTATGCAAATTGGAACTGATTTTGAGCATATCATTGTGGATGGTGCTAGTACAGATGGTAGTGTGGAAATTATCCGCCAATATGCAGATAGTCAAGCTATAAGGCAACAAGGCAATAAGGCGACGAGGCAAGTGGTTTGGATCTCAGAACCCGATATAGGTATTTACAATGCTATGAACAAAGGTGTACGATTGGCACAGGGTGAATATACTATAATGCTCAATAGTGGAGACTACTTGGTGGATGAGCATGTGATAGAGAAAGTAATCCCACTATTAGATGGTACGGATATTATTCAAGGGAATGTGATTAGCATTATAAATGATGTAGAAGTGGTTAATAGAGGATATGGTAAATCTAATATATCTTTCCTTGATGCTATGGGAGGTAAATTTCTTCACCAAGCATCATTTTGTCGACAAGAACTTTTTGAAAAATATGGAATGTTCGATGAATCGTACAAAATCAATGGAGATACAGTTTTTTATGCTAAGTGTCTAGCATTTGGAAATGCTTCTTTTCGTTATGTAGATGTCAATGTTGCATATTATGATATAGAAGGAGTAAGTGCTGATCCAAACAATAAATGGGTGAAGATTCGTAGAGAGGAAGATATGCGGTATGAGCAAATGTTTTCTCAGCGTATGCGGCAATTGCGCAATGAACAAAAGAAAATATCTTTGTATAATAAATTACATGCACATAGATGGAGTTGGTATCTAACCATGGCAATAGCACATATTTGTAATTGGTTATATGGTCGCAAATGAACTAATAAATATAATTCAACGCAAATGGATGAAGTTGCGTTTGGAACCCATTCGTGTCTTTTGCTTGCACCATGTGTGTGAGCACTTCGATGCGGATACAATGTACCCGTGCGATTGGATGGCGTTGGATGCGTTTAAGAAGAAGATTAGTGAATTACGCAATCAAGGCTATCAGTTTATTTCGCTAACGGTAGCATATGAGCATTTGAAAAAAGACTGGTTTCGCCGAAAGAAATATGCGGTACTGACTTTTGACGATGGATATAAATCTTTGAATGAAGTTCTGCCTTGGCTTGAAGAACAGCAGATACCTGCGACTTTGTTTATCAACGGCAAATACTTAGATGGTAAATCCTATCGTGAAACGTCCAAAGAGCAGTATTTGACATATGACGAATTGTTTTCGCTAACTAACCCATTGATTGAAATAGGACATCATGGCTGGGAACATACTGTTGCGACAGAGATGACGGAAGAAGAATTATTGGTGTCTCTCCAAAAGAATATAGAGATATTATCTTCTCATCCACGGTATATTCCATTTTGGGCATATACATATGGAATACACGACAAAAACTCTGATGTTATAATTAAGCATACTAATTTAATCCCTATATTAGTAGCAGGTAGTAAGAACTATCAGTGGAAAGAGAATATAGATAGAGAATTAATGTAAGAAATACCTAATTAATCAATATGAACAAAAACTCAAAAATTTACGTAGCCGGTCACCGTGGCATGGTAGGTTCTGCCATTGTGCGTGAGTTACAACGCCAAGGCTACACTAATATCATCACCCGCAGTCATGCGGAACTAGACCTCTGTCGCCAAGACGCCGTAGAGGCGTTCTTTGCCACCGAGCAACCCGAATACGTCTTCCTAGCTGCCGCCAAAGTCGGCGGCATTGTGGCTAACCAATCGGCCCTCGCGGACTTCATGTACGACAACATGATCCTGGAGATGAACGTCATCCACTCCGCTTGGCAGAACGGCTGCAAAAAGCTGTTGTTTTTGGGCTCGAGTTGCATCTATCCTCGCTTGGCACCACAGCCTATGACCGAGAGTTGTTTGCTCACGGGCGAACTAGAGAAAACCAACGAGGCCTACGCCCTGGCGAAGATCTCCGGTCTGAAGTACTGCGAGTTTCTCAACCGCCAATACGGCACCGACTATATCAGCGTGATGCCAACGAACCTCTATGGTCCGAACGATAACTATCACCCAGAGCACTCGCACGTGCTACCTGCCTTGATCCGTCGTTTCCACGAGGCGAAGGAGAGTGGGGCAGAGGTCGTGACCTGCTGGGGCGATGGTAGTCCATTGCGTGAGTTCTTGTATGTGGACGATCTAGCGAACCTCTGTGTGTTCTTGATGAACAACTATAGTGGCAACGAGACCGTGAATGCCGGTACGGGTAAGGAGTTGAGTATCAGGGAACTGACGGAATTGGTAGCTAAGACAGTAGGCTACGAAGGTCGCATCGAGTGGGATACTACACGCCCTAATGGTACGCCACGCAAGCTACTAGATGTGAGCAAAGCAGCTGCGCTGGGATGGACCTATAAGACAGAGTTGGAAGAAGGTATCAAACTGGCATACGACGACTTCCTCAATAATCCAATGCGTGCGGAGAGATGATAAACAATAATTTAGATATAAAACTAGAAAACATATGAAAACAGCATTAATCACTGGCGTAACGGGACAAGATGGCTCATACTTGAGCGAGTTCCTGCTTGACAAAGGCTATGATGTGCATGGTATCATCCGTCGTAGCTCGGTGGATTATCGTGAGCGCATTGCGCATCTCGAGGGACAACCACACTTCCACCTCCATTATGCAGATATGTCAGACTCAATGGGTCTGATCAAGGTTATCGGCAAGGTGCGTCCAGACGAGATTTACAACCTAGCTGCACAAAGCCACGTGCAAGTTAGCTTTGACTCGCCTGAGTTTACCGCCGATATCGACGCAGTAGGTGTATTGCGCATTTTAGAGGCCGTTCGCGCATGCGGACTAGCCGATACTTGCCGCATCTACCAAGCATCTACCTCTGAGCTCTATGGCAAGGTGGAGGAGGTGCCACAAAACGAGAATACTCCTTTTCACCCATACTCGCCATACGCGGTGGCGAAATTGTACGGCTACTGGATTGTGAAGGAGTACCGCGAGGCGTATAACATGTTCTGCTGCTCGGGCATATTGTTCAACCACGAATCTGAGCGCCGTGGCGAGACCTTTGTGACCCGCAAGATCACGCTCGCAGCTGCGCGCATTGCGCAAGGCAAACAAGATAAATTGTATTTGGGCAACCTCTCATCACTCCGCGACTGGGGATATGCTAAGGACTATGTGGAGTGCATGTGGTTGATTCTGCAACACGAGACACCGGAGGACTTTGTCATCGCTACAGGCGAGCAACACTCTGTGCGCGAGTTCTGCGACTTGGCGTTCAAAGAGGTAGGCATTACGCTTGAGTTCCGTGGCGAAGGTGCTGACGAGAAAGGTGTCTGCGTTGCAGGTCCAGAGCATTTGGTGGGTAAAACTTTGATTGAGGTAAGTGCGGACTTCTATCGTCCGACCGATGTGGTGAACCTCTGGGGCGATCCAACCAAGGCGAAGAAGGCATTGGGCTGGAATCCTGCCAAGACTAGCTTCGAGCAATTGGTGAAACTGATGGTACAATCCGATATGAAGAAGGTAACTGCAGATCACGCTGCAGAGCAAGCACGTGTGAAGTTGGCTGAGTATTTGGAGAAGGGAATTGTGAGGTAGTTTTAGTGACACCATGCTCTTCAACTCCTTTGAATAGTTAATCCTTCTCCCGTTTACCAGTGGATGGAGTGTATTAGGCGAAATGTTAAAGGCGAAAAAACTAGATGTTAATGCTTTCGCGATGGAGACATATTGGCAAGATGTTGCTTGTTGCTGTGCTGGTGATAAGCTGTACTTCGTGTGCACGTTGGCGTGATGCGAAAGCGGTGGTGAGTGAGGCGGATAGTTTGCTGGTGCATCATAAGATTGTAACGAGAGATACAGCTGCACTGAATTTTGTAATCAACATATTAGATGGTCCACTGGGACATATCTTTGCTCGGGATGAATTAGCAAAAGCATATTATTTCATGGGTAGGAATTTCTACTATGCCAATGATTTTGCTACAGCTGCAGAATACTACATCCAATGCGATCGTATGAACCCATCAGATCCGATGTATAAGGGCCGAATCAATTCTTGTATGGGATTCATTTGCAAACAAGATAGTTGTTTTGAAGAGGCATTAGAATTTTATCTGCGCTCTAGTTGTGCTTTCAAAGAGAGTGGAAACGAGTGGTATTATGCACATAATCTGCTGAATGTAGCTGAGCAACATGTGTGTCTTTGTGAATATGCAAAAGCGGATAGCGTGTTGCAAATAGCGAGTAGTTATGATATAGATAGTGCGTACTATGCAGATATAGTTGATATTAAGGCGTTAGCATTGTATAATCAAGAGATGTATGATTCGGCTTTGGTGTGTTTGTTGAGGATAAAAAATACTCCTAGACCGATTGAGGCAAGGTGCTACAGTTATATGAAAATAATGCATTGCTATGAGTTTCTCCATCAACTGGATAATACTATTATTTATGCCGAATATATAATTAGTAATTCGAAAAATCCAGCATATCGTTCTAATGCATATTTCTTTTTAATAGAAGCTGAAAAAGTGAATCAAGATATGCAGAGAGTTGTTAACTATTCTCATTTAAGAGAAGATGAGAATAGGAATATTAGAACGCCTAATGAATCGTGTGCACAAGCAACAATGAAATTTAAAGCATATTTGAATGACATAGATTATACAAATCTTATTATATCAATAGTTGCTGCGCTATTTGTTGTATTAAGTATCGGAATTTGGTTAGTTTATAAATGTTATCGTGGTGTACTACAGAAGCATGCTAAAGAAAAACAGGATAGGCGCGATTTGTTAGCACGAAGAATATATGATCATTCCATCTATTTCATGTCCAATAAGGTATGGCAAGATTATAAGAAGTTGCGCGAATTTGCTAATAGTCATTTTGATAATATGTTCTATAGGTTGGAAGATGCCTATCATCTTAGTGAGCAGGAGATGAAGATATGTTTGATGGTATTATTAGAATATTCGAACAAACAAATGGCTGAGATCTTGTTTGTGCAACCGAATACCATCAGCAAAGCCAAAAGTAAAATTGCAAAGCAACTAAATACTTCTTCTGCCGAATTACGTGCATCTTTGCTTGATATCTTAGTGTAAGTGATTCGTGTTTTTTAATTATTTTACTTGTAATCCATTGCATTTATTGGTAATCAGTGGGTTATATACCTCGTTCTTCCATATACTAATTTTGAGTATATGGGAAAATAGTTGTACCTTTGCAGCTGATAAAACACAACTATTTTAAATCATTTACAACATGAAAAAGAC
Organism: Paludibacteraceae bacterium; assembly: GCA_017556705.1. Taxonomy (GTDB): domain Bacteria; phylum Bacteroidota; class Bacteroidia; order Bacteroidales; family Paludibacteraceae; genus Colicola. Next base: position 104,127 of record JAFYMG010000013.1, read on the forward strand.
AATCTTTTCTATTGCTATGTGCCTGATAGGCATGTGCAGCGCGTACGCAGTCAGTATGCCTGGTACTCCAATTGTATTTGTGGATATATATGGCGTAATGCCATGTGATGACGGTCATAATGGCGATATGGGTGGTCGTCCTGATCCTACTCAAGAGGTTGTGGGTTCGATAGATGGTGATGATTTGAACATTGGTATCGTAGGTGGTGGAGGCATTGATGCGGGTGAGATCGGTGAAGTGATTGTGATTGATCCAGAGACGGGTGAGATCATTATTGAAGAAATCGTGATCGGTCAAACCTCGGTAAACATCCCTAATCCAGATACATATACAGCGTATGTGACTGTAGGAGGTACTACTTATGCTGGTGAGTTTGTAGTGGAGTAGGTCACTAGTACAATTTCTTCCCTCCCTTGCGTGCTATATATTATATAAGGTAGTAGTGCGGGGGAGGGGGGAGTTACGGCAAGCTGAAGCAATTGATGCATATCTCGTGTCCAGTAAATGGTATGTATCCCGAGATGCATATTTGGGACAATCAGTTGCGGATTAAGTGTTGCTGTGATGTATTGCGTGTGCAACTCCGTCGTGAATATGATTTCCTGATGTATCAAGCAATTAATAAAGATATGCGTAAAGAAATTAAGAGGATTTTGAGGTAAGGGGTCAGAAAAGATTTTGTATTTAATTAGTGAGAATCCTCGTATTACTACACGTAAATTAGTGGATATTATTGGAATTCATGAGCGAAATGTGGCACGAAATCTTAAAACATTACAGGAACGAGGCTTTCTTCGCCGCATAGGTGGTCGCAAAGAGGGCTATTGGCAAGTAGTAACACAATAGTAGCACTTTACCAACCGACTCACAACGTAGAGACAAATAGTAAAAATTATAACGATAAGTGAACTATCTAAAAACATCTTATAATACAATCAAGCCCCAATAAAATGGCAAAAAACGATACAATATTAGTTGAGTCTATTTTAGAAGAAAGACAGAAGATCAATCACCCATCGAATGATGTCGGTGAAGTGTTTGAATTGTTTTCCAATGAGCAAATAATGCGAGACTACGACTTATGCCAGACTGATTTTCAATTGGCAAATGTTGATGGGAAGGATGATGGAGGTATTGATTCGTTCTATGTGTTTGTGAACGGGATATTATTGAATGACAATCTGTCAGAATTCAGATATCCCAAAACTCAAATAGAATTAACGGTTATTTTAATACAAAGCAAGCATGCTGAAAAGTTTGAGCAAAGTACTGTCAATTCATTATATACATCCATCGCTGAGTTGTTTGATTTGAGTAAAGATAATAGTAATCTTGATGGTGATTACAATAAAGAGGTGTTAGCCAAAAGACGCCAGTTTATTGCAGCATATAAAGCTACTGCTTGCAATTTGTCAAATCTGAATTTCAAGTTCTATTATGCATCAATGGGAGATGTTGAAAATGTGGGAGAGAATACAATTGCACGAGCAGAACAAATTAAAACAAAGATGTCAGAATTGTTCAGCCAGTGTTCTTGTACCTTTGATTTTGTCGGTGCTTCTGAGTTGTTGGGATTATATCGAAAGCAAAACAATCGCAAATTAACATTACCGTTCGTCAATAGCATATCAGCATCAGGAAAATGTTTTGTTGCTCTATGTAATATAAAAGACTACTATCGTTTTATTACAGATGAAAACGGGAATTTAAAGAGATTCATTTTTGATTCAAATGTCCGTGATTATATGGGACTGAATCATGTGAATGCTGATATTTTAGAGACGCTAAGTCATCAAGGAAATATAGAGTTTTGGTGGTTAAATAATGGTGTAACGATATTAGCGTCGTCTGCAGTGGATGTAGGAACGGCTTTGACAATTAATGATGTGCAAGTCGTTAATGGTCTCCAAACGTCTTATTCTATATACGAATACTTTAAGAATGGAGGAAGTGCCGATGATCGCAAAGTGTTGATTAAAGTTATTTCGTCTGAAATAGATGCCACTAGAGATAAGATTATCCAAGCTACGAATAATCAAACACCAGTAGAATTAAAATCGTTGTACGCGACTGATAAGATTCAACAAGATATAGAAGCGGCATTTAAGGATTATGATATATACTATGAGCGTCGTATAAATTTTTATGCGAACCAAGGCTTTGATAGAGAGAAAATATATGATATGATGTATGTTGCTGGAGCAAGTATCGCTCTTTTGGCAAAATCTCCGGAAAGTGCAGTGACATTAAAGCAGAAGATGTTTAAAGAAACTGCTAAGTACGATGCTATATTTAATCCGGATTACGATATTCGGGTTTGGCCGAAGATGGCTATGCTATTGCGAAAAATAGATAACACGCTGTTAGGCTCATCTATTTTCCGGAAATCAACTAATTCTGCAGATAAGCGTCTTAAAAAAGCACGGTATGTTGTTGGGCTGATAGTGTTAGGAAGGTTGTTCGGAACTTATAACTTTTCAGCAAAAAAGATTGCAGAAATGGATAATAGTCAAATAACGGAACAGTACATAATGGAGGCTATGGTAATAGCAGGTTTTAGTGAAAGAGATTATTCAAAGCATCTTTCTCGCTGGAGAGTGGTTTGTAAACTTAATGCTGCTGAGAAGTGGAATATTGATGGAATGGAGTTCATTAAACATGTAACAAATGAATTTGCGCATCAAATTAACAATTCGAAAAGGAATCCTATCTCAATAGAAATAGTAGAACGAGTAAAAAGCATGTTAGCACCTCAGCCATGGCCAAGGGATGAACATAAACGTGTTGCCGCCTTATTACATATATCCAAAGCCCAAGTAGCAAAGGCGATAAAATATCTTATCAAGAATGGTGATTTCTACCAGCAAAAGGACGGAATCTTATATAACAAAGAAGGAAAAGTGATTATTTCAAATGTAGTAAAATCATAGTTGATTATATGAGACGCATAATATAACGCAATAAATCAATAAACCCATTATTAATCATAGGAGCAAGAGGATGCTAATATGATTATAAAAAATATCAATGACCAAGCAAAAGAAAATATTATTACTAGGTGGTGATTATTTGCTCATTCCTGTTATAAAGGCGGCGCATGAGTTGGGTTGCTATGTGATAACTGTAGATTATCTGCCAGATAATATCGCTCATACATATTCTGATGAGTATCAATATGCTAGTACTATAGATAAAGAAGCTGTCTTGGAGATTGCAAAAAGGTGTGAGATAGATGGAATACTAACATTTACAGATTCTGGAGTGGTTACGGCAGGATATGTAGCTGACCAACTTGGATTGCCAATGCCAGGACCATATGAGTCTATCCAAATACTTCAGAATAAGGGACTGTTTAGAAAATTTCTTGCTGAACATGGTTTCAATGTACCTAAAGCAAAGAGTCTATTCTAGGAATATCGCAAACAAATTGACGGAATGATTCCAATTATGCAACGGAATAGAAGATAATTACAGGATAAAATGATGTATATTTGGGAGATTAAAAAATAGACTAAAATCAACAATAACGCGTATTATTGTCCTATGATATCAAATAAACCATATGAAGTTGAACCGAAAAGACATATCAGATTGGATAATACATTTTGTTCATGATCGTCATCCAAAGGATGATATGTATGTGCTTGCAGACAACGCAAAGGAAACAGCACTTATGGAAGGAGATAATGTAGATGTAAAGATTCCCCATTATTTTGATAAAGAAGGAATTCCTCATGACTTATCGGACTCAATAAGTGATAATGAATATCCAATTGATGAAGATGCTGCAGCTTTCGAGGTTTTAAAGAAAATCGTTCATGACGGATTTATTAGAAGCGGTTGGTCGTTCCGAAACTATGCACCTACAATCTATGGTCCTTCATCTGCAGTGTGCTTTACGGAAATGCCATTATATGCATTAATTGATTATGCTAAGGAAAGAGGCACTTATTCGGGTTACGTCGGAAATTACGGTATCGCTTTTAGAAAGAAAGAGTTGTTCGCTGTAGGGGCACGCCCGGTGATTTATGGATTGTCATCTACCCATAAAGAAGTAAATGAACATCATGATTGGGCAAAGTATGGATATCGAGTGTTAGATCCAGATTGTGGCTTGGGGCTATATGAACAATATAGGTATGTTAATACAAATTTATCTCGTGAAAAAACCATAGATTGGACGCATGAAAGGGAGTGGAGATGGCCTCTGCGTGCCACTGAGGAATGGATAGCTGGGTTGCCATTCTTATTATCCGATGCATGGGGACCGCAATTTACAGATGTGTTAATTATTGTCAATACGGTAGAAGAACAAGAAGAGATACTGAATCTAATAAAAGGAATGTATGATGCAGGGGCTACAAATAGTGGAAGAGACTATAATACATCTTTGTTGCCAGTTATTAAGGTTGTCTCCATAGAATCACTAGCAAGGGAAGAAGTAGATTTGCTATCAGTTCGGATAGAAGATATTCCTTTCAAGCAAATGAAGATAATGCCTGCAATAAAAGTATCTGAAGTTGTGCGAGCGAAAGTGAAGCAACAGGTGCTTATTGCAGAACATAAAGGTGTAGAGGCAATAGCGGCATATAGAAAGTCGCATCCAGAACATATTACAAAACCATTTGATTGGGGACATGCTCATGTGTGTACGAATGAAATATCCGAGGTGACTCAGGCTTTATTGGAGGAAGAGCTTGCTCATACATTTTCAGACGGGAAGTACATTATATTTTTAGGGAAAGGAAATTGGCCTTATGACGATTCTACTTTGTTGTATGTGGGTGCAAAGGCTACGGCAGAATATTTAACTAAAATATTCGGGCAACGATTCTATCCAGAAGTTACACCAGACTAAAAGATATTTTCATAAAACAAGTAACACATTCAGTATTATGAGTTATTATAACAAGCAAGTTTATGGATAAGCAGAAATTAGATATTGTTTTAGAAAAAGTGCTTGTAGAGGATCCTAAAAAGGATATACGTACCTATCGAATGTTATCTGACTCTGGATTGAAATTGATTCATCATGAATACGGTTTATATAATCCAAAGGAAGAACTTTTTGAACTAAAGATTAAGGAATTACCTTTATATGCTAGATTGCGATTGGTGGTGGATTGGATATCTGGTATGACTGATAAATATGCATTAGAAACTTATCAAAAGTTAAGTGGAATAAAATTATAACGATATGCCAAGTAGATATACAGAAAATACATTATGCCCAAAGTGCGGTGCAAAATGTCGGATAGTTGTTACCAATGGTATATGGCCGATGCGTTCGCAAGAAACAGGCATATGCCCCAACTGTGGAGCTGAAATTATTCGTAAAAATATCACAGGAGAGATTGAAGTGGAACTGCTTAATGAAGAATCATAATGAAAGCAGTTGCATCAGTAGTACAAAAAATAATACTTAGAAATACATTGTAGAAAATAATTATGACCCTAGGAATCATGCAATCATATTTTATGCCGTATATCGGTTATTAGTAGTTGATGGCAGCCTCATGCTCTTCAATTCCTATGGAATGATTGGCTGGGGCGGAGGGCGCAAGCCTCTACTAAATTTTCTCTACGTCACAACGACGCTCCCCGCTGTTGTTTCCTTTCGAACTGCCAAGTCAAGGCAGTTCTCCACCTGAAGGAAGGGACTTGAGGTTCAAAGATTAAAGGCGGTCACCCGCCTTTTTTTGGAGTGAAGGTTGGTTTATAGGCAGCTGAGCTGCTAATTTAGAGGACGGCATCAAAGATACCTACAGTTTAGAGGTTAAAGGCGGGTGTTGATAACTTTTTCTTTCTCGGAAAACTTTTGGTTTTTTATAATAACGCAAGTGGCTTATTATGAGTTGCTTGCGTTTTTGTTTTGGATAACTTTGTAGAACTGTTGATAACTTTTTTTGCGAAAAAAGTTGCAGGAGTGGAGGAAATGTAGTAATTTCGAACATCTGCCTTGGCTTTAACCTCTCATAAACCTCGCACGCCAATTCCCTCGTAGCTACATTCGCACAATGTAGCCCATATTATAGAGAACTCGCATTATTTTATACAAATAGGTATCACCTTATCATATCCTATCCTCATCCATATACAAGCAAGCTTTCAATGGTTGTGGATAAGTCTATGAGATAGATAAATCTATCATTTGTATAAAATAATGCGAGTTCTCTTGTATATGTACATTTTTTGTCGTACCTTTGTAGGAAAATAGGAGGAAAATGGTATGGAAAATAAAAAGAAAAATAGCTTAGATAATTTGTCTCTAGATGTTACAAACGTCTTGTGTTCTTCTAATTTAAAGGATGTGTCTATAGATTTAGCGGAATTGACACTTGATTCTATCTTAAAGAACGAGGAGGCGTTAAAAAGTATACCAGTTGTTAAAACTTTGCTGAGTATAATAGAAACTACAAAAAATATCTCCAATTATTTATTTTTGAAGAAAATAGTGACTTTTCTTACCAATGTCAAGAAAGTCAGTGCTAAAAATAGAAAGGAAATGATTAATAAGATAGATAATAGCGGTGAATATAAGACGAAAGTAGGAGAAACACTGTTAAGTCTGTTAGATAAATGTGATAGCACAGAGAAAGCTGCTTATTTAGGAACTTGGTTTGCTGCCTTTTTAAAAGGAAAAATTAGTTATGGTCTGTTTTTAAATGGTGCCCACATAATAAATAATGTTTTTCTGCATGATTTTGAGTATTTTCTTTTAGATGATGCGGATTGGATGATGGTCGAAGATGCGTACCAAGAAATAGCTGCAGGTCTATTTTACATCGACTTCACGTTTGCTTTTTGGGATGTTCGTAATTATGCAGATGGAAAACTTAATGTTGACGAAATTAGTGAAGCAGGGGCGAAAATAACACCTATAGGTGACGCTCTTCGTTCTATATTAAACCCAATATAACGTATATCGTTTAGAGACTGTGCTGGCAATTAGGTAGATATTTACTGCAGATGCTCTTTTGTTTTTCTTAACTCTTTATATACAAAGTATATAATCAAATTTTTTAGAGCCAAAAACTTGCAGGTTTGGTATATTTTTTGTACCTTTACAGCCTGAAATAGGAGATGAATAAATAATGATGGGCTATTGCAGACACATTATTTATGTAACTCATCTATACAATTACCCGTTAATCCCGACGGTGAGCCGACGGTCAACCGACAGACAGCAAGTACTACCGAGGATTGCCAAGAGAAAATAGGATAACCCAGAATTGACGATAATTGTCTTTGAAAAAATAAAAATTCACTTATTGTATGAGGTTCCTAGCGACATGTCGCTCTTCAAACCTCAAACAATATACCCTATGAATTGACAGTAATTGACGATTAAATTGACATAAATTGTCTTTAAATAACAACCTGATTTGTAAATATTTATGTAGCGTAGCGTATTTTTGTTTTAATAAAATCTTCATACCATGGCAAAAATTGGAACAGCTAATCCCGTCGAAGCCGTTCAAGGCAAGTTAACCAGCAAGGACTCCGGCTATTTTTATGTGCGGAATGGTAAGCAATTTTATCGCACGCGTGAGGAAAACTATCAGCAGAACCAATCGCCGCGTCAAAAATGGAATTCGGCCGCTTTCGCCTTTGCACACAAGCAACTCCGTGCAATTGAGTCTGATGAATCTCAAATAACCTTGATGAATGCGGATTACGAAATGGCCAAGCACATCGCTCCAAACGGCAAATCCTATCCCACCGCCCACGCCTGGAAATTCAATTGCCTCATCCATGAATACAAACAAGCAAATCCGTATGAACCAGAATGTGAGTAGGATAATGATTACTATTTTTGTTGTTGGGCACTAATATAGCAGCGCTATATTCTTTTGCTCAAACAACAAAATATCTCCTTGATTTTTATTTGTTTTTCTAGCCCTCTTAAAGGGCGTATTTTTGTTTCCTACATAATCCTCGAATTGACAAAAATTGATGATTAAATTGTCACTAATTGTCGTTAAAAAACGAGTGAACGAGTGAATGAATGTACGAATGAGCGAATCGTTCAACATTAAACGTTAACTCGCTAAACGTTAAACGTTAATAACAATGATGCTCGCCTAATTTGCAGGAAATATTGAAGTATCCTTGCCTATAACCTCTAAACTATAGCACCATAGGTGCGTCCTCTAAACAGAAAAATCACAAGAAAATGTGATTTTTCTTGCATATATCGCTTTTTTTTTGTATCTTTGCACCCCAAATAGTAATTAGTAACCCAAGTATATGAGTGCATCTATTATTCCATTGAAAATATCACAATTGGCGTTGCTTGTTTCGCAGCGCAAGCATATCCCAGTGAGAGCTGCGTTGGGCTATATTTATGACTCGCCCTTTTATGCAAAGTTGTACGATGAAAATGCCAAGTGGTGGTATCTGGATACAGAATCACTTTATCGTTTGTTGGAGCAAAGTTGGTTGCCTAGCGGACGTATCGTGTCGAATAATGTGATTGTATTTTTGACTTTCTGTGCGGAGAATTATGCAAAAAAACATGATATGACCTCACTAGAGGCATACGCTCTCTTCCGTCGTTATGGAGTGGATGAATATCTGGTCAATGGATTTGACATGCTCCATACACAAGGTGAGGACATGATTTTGCACGATATAGATATATTTATCAACAATCGAAAAAAGTAATTTGAAACAAAAATACGGAATGAACTATAAACAAAGAAATAGTTATTTTGTTTTGCATACTTAAGCAATAGGTTGCTTCTTATATGCAAAAACAAAATAGAATAACAAGATTTTTGTATATTTTTGTAGCAAGCGCTAGCGCAGCGTATTTATGTTAGAAAGAATAATACTTAAACAAAAATACGGCATCTCTGATGCCTATAAAAATAATTAGAAATCAAGAGAACAATCTTTTCGTCTTTGCTCAAATGAATGCAGTACACTGCATTGGTGAGCAAGAAAAAAAGATATAATAATGAAACTGATATGAGCAAATCAACGGACATACAATTCCAGCATGAGGTCTTTGATATCATTGGTGCTGCTATGGAAGTGCAGAATCATTTAGGACGAGGCTTTTTGGAGTTGGTGTACCATGATGCGTTGAATGTTGAATTAGGGTTACGTGGAATTCCTTTTGAAACAGAGAAATTAATTACAATCACTTATAAGGGACACTTACTTGATCGAACATACAAAGCTGATTTAGTATGCTATGACAATATAGTTGTAGAACTCAAATCTGTTGAAAAATTAAGAACTGAGCATACTGCACAACTATTAAACTATCTAAAAGCAACCAACTTACCACTAGGTATATTGATTAACTTTGGAGAAGTGCCTTTGAAATACAAAATTGTTCCTAATTATATCAACCAAAAATAATTTTGTTTTGCATACCTAAGCAGCGTACTGCTTCTTATATGCAAAAATAAAATATGACCCTAGATTTTTGAATATTTATATAGCGTAGAGTAACGAAGCGTATTTTTGTTAACAAAAAAGTAATTCTCGAATTGTTACAAAATAGATTAAGCAAAATGAAACTATATCATGGATCAATAGTAACGGTTAGAAAACCCAACCTTCGCCAAGGTAGGCCCAATACCGATTATGGCAAGGGCTTTTATACTACAGTTGATTTCGACCAAGCAGCCCGCTGGGCGCGTATTCGTCGCGACCGTGCTGGAGAAGGCAATGCCATTGTATCTGTATATGAGGTGGATGATAATCTATTGAAGGATGCAGCTTTGAAAGTAATGGAGTATAATGGGGCGACCAAAGAATGGTTGGATTTTGTTGTAGCTAATCGTCGCTTTGCTCCGTTGCACGATTATGATATTGTGTTGGGACCTGTAGCGAATGATAACTTGTATGCAACCATCAGCTTGTATGAGAATGGGGAGTTGAGCGCAGAAGCTGCCGTAGTGCAACTGAAAACGCATGTGCTGTTTAATCAAGTATCGTTTCATACAGACAAAGCATTATCGCAATTACGATTTGTGGAATCAATAATTGTAGATAAGTGATACCATTTCTGATAAATGAAGAAACTTCTGGTAAAATTTCCAGCAAATGATAGCGCTGTAAACCAAACAGGAAAAGAGTTAGAAAAGATTACGGAAAAGACTACGGAAAAAATCTTATGCATCATAAAGAATAATCCTCATGTCACCTATCGAGAACTCGCCGAGGCTCTTGCTATGACGGAGGATGGCATTTATTGGAGTGTAAAGCAATTACGGAAACAAGGTCTTCTTCACCGCATAGGTGGTCGCAAAGAGGGCTATTGGCAAGTAGTAACACAATAGTTGACTTTATTAACCGACTCATCACCGAGGGATGACTGAGAGAATGAATAACTAGAGTTGAATATTTGTGATTATTTGTTTAAATTACCCCGCAAAGTTTTTTTAACAATGATATAGTATATGCAGATTGTTAATATGTCATTTGAATTACTCCGAAATAGAAAAATAATTGATGTGCTTATTGGTGATACAAAGGTATATCAAGAGTATCGTATGCCATATCATTCTGGTCCACAATTATGTGAGTTATCAAGATTATTTGGATTGTCTCAATCCTATTCATGGGGAGGTGGCAGTATGAGTCGTTGGCAATATATGGATGAGTTGTTAGAGTTTGTTAATAATACAGGAAAGACGAATGAACTATTAACTTATTTATTTGATTTTGCACGTTTTGATTCTTTAGAACTAAAAGGCACAGTACAACAAATTAAAGCAATATACAATGACATTGTTACAGGAGCACTAAATACGATAAATGGACACTTAGTATTCTCAGGTTACGAACTTGTTGTATTGCATAATCACTTCCTGCTTAAGAGGAGTGGTGATGATGTAATAGTGGAAGCTCCCAAGGTTAGAATTGTTACTTATCAATATATTCAAGAATTGCCAGAGCGTATAAAAGATGATTTGAAAAATAAAGATTTTGATAGTGTAGTCACTAAATCAAGAACGTTATTAGAGGAAGTTTTTATCTATATTATAGAGAAATCAACAAAGGAGCGTTATTCGAGTAAGGGGAATATACAAACAATATATGCAGAAGTAAAAGATTTGCTAAATATGAGACAACAAAATGATTGGGATAAGCGTGTGAATGATATGATTGGTGGAATAAATAAGATTATTGATGCAATTGGAAGCATGCGCAATATGAATAGTGATGCGCATGGTGTTGGGGTGGGACGTCTAACTATTAAAGAACGTGAAGCGAGAATGATAGCGAGCAGTGCTATTATGGTGGCTGAATATGTGCTCAGTGTTTTTCAGCAGGATCGAAACTAGTTAATGATAAACAATATAATTTTGAATCATAAACTCTAAATAATAAAAGAACAATCAAAGATGGATACAGCGGAAATAAATAGGAGGTGTCTGAGCGGAGAGTCATTTTTGATAGCTAGTGATGGACAGTATTTAGGTAAACTATGCTTAAACAAGTTTGACGCAGAATCAATATTAAATGAGTATGGAATTTATGGGAGTCGCTATTCGAGTACTTCTATATATAACCAATATTCTATGTATGGAAGTCAATACTCTTCGTTGAGTCCATTTAATCTTTATACATCAACTCCTCCTACTATATATTTGAGAGGGGTTAAGTATGGGTTTTTGACGATAAATAAGTATCTTATTAGAGCAGTTGATCCACAGAAAATACAGAGTTGGATGCAGAAAAATGGTTTATATTATTGAGTATGGATATAATTGAATATGTTAAATTAGCAACGGCCTTTATTGTTTCAATAGGTGGGTCTAGTGTGGTGGTGGTTGCCTTGGCAAAATGGTTCGGTGATTTTATGTCGCATCGCTTGTTGGATTCATATAATAATAAACATGAAAATGAGTTAGAGGCATTAAAAAGTAAATATGCCAATGAACTTGAAGAAACTAAAAGTGAGTTAGAGAAAGCGAAATTTCAGTTTGTAAGATACTCCGAAAAACAATTTGAACTTTACAATGATTTGTGGAAAGTTCTATTATATACTAAACAACAAGCCGATATGTTATGGCAGAAAGCGGATCCATCGCAAATACCTGCCTTTAGTGAGCAAATACGACAGACAAGACGTGCTATTGATGATAATTTGTTGCTAATAGAAGAAGAACATTACAACAAACTAATACAATTAATAGAACAATTTGAACAATTCCAGTTTGGTAAATTAAAATTAGTAGAAATTAGGAGTCAATTTGACAATGGAGATGAAGTAGTTATTTCAAAAACTGAAACTCAAAAGACGATCCGCAATAATAGGAGGACTAAAGATAGATATGATGCTTTGATCATGGATATTGGTAAATCGTTTAGAAAGCAAATAAAAGGATAAATAAAGATGTAAATACCTGTCTTCACCATTGAATGTAATCTCTTTTTTATTAGGATAGACAAAATATAAGTCAAAATGTATTATGAAACAGCATTCAAATATAAAATATCGAGCGGAAAAGGAATATAAAAATGCTAAAGCAAAATTCTATTTGTTATTACGCGAAATTATCTCGAATTCGCTTCATGCCTTAATTATTCGTAAGAGTAAAAACTTATCTCTTAGACCTAAATTATCATTGGATATTAAGATCGACGATAAAATGGAAGAATGCGAAATATTACTAACTGATAACGGCGAAGGTTTTACTGCGCAAAATGTGGAGTACTTCAACGAATTAGACAAAAAGAATATAGAGAAAGAGCAGCATAAATTTCATCCTTTAGGTCAAGGGCGTTTAGCATTAGTGTATTTTACAGATAAATCGATATACGAAACCGTATATAAAAATAAAACAGGAGAATATGTTAAACGAGAATTCCAATATCCTCCGATTGAAAGTACTGCACTTTTTACAATTGATGATTTTAAAGAGGAGTCTGTTCAATATGACGATTCATATACCAAACTACATGTAAAGATAAGTAAACAACAAACGTATCGTAGAGCTAAAACATTCTTTAGTAAGTATTCAGACATTGATAAACTGAAATATTGGACTATTGAGACGTTTTTCCCTTTCATTGTAACAGAGAAAGATCTGATAATAAATCTTAGTTATAATGGTGCAAAAGCAAAGATCAGTAAAGATGATATAGATACAGATAAAAAACCTATTGTGTTCAAGGTTACATTGCAAGATAGAGAGTATGAGTTTGAATTGAGAATCTTGCCGAAAGATGGAAAATTATCTGGAGTAAATAATATAGAATGTTTTGCAAGAAACTTGAAAGCAGAATTAGAACCAAGAAACCTTACATATACGATAGATAGTGAAGTTGGATATGGACTGTATCTAACATCTGATTTTTTCGATGAAAATGTGGATTTAAAGGGGGATAAGATAGAGATTTCGGAAGATGATGTCGAGAAAATTAACTATGCAGCAAAAGTGGAATTAGATAACTTCTTCGCAGATACTATTAAGTTAAACAGAAAAAAAACGAAAGATGTTTTGACAATATTTCGTAAGAGATATCCGTCATTAGATGTATTTGTTCAAACCAAAATATTAGAAGAGAGAACTGATATTGTTACTGAGGCTGACTTAGTAAAAAATGCATTAAACGAGAAAGGAAGAATTGAAAAAAAGTTCTGGTTAGAATGCGAGCAAGAACTGAAAGAAGGAGATATTCCATTTGCTGATACTGACGAAGGGAGGAAATTGCTGAATTCAACTTTACAAGTATATGTAAAGCATCGTGAAATGGTTCTAAAACAACTAGATTCGTTAATTCATTTGTATGATGATGAAGGTAATATAAAACCAGAAGCCGAGAGTAAGATTCATAATTTGTTATTAAAGCGTGGCGTTTGCTTAGATAGATCGTCGGATATTAATCACTTGCATAATCTATGGATATTGGATGATAAATATACTGTGTTTTCAAATGATTTTTTAGCCCAAAGTAGCAAACAGGGGCAAGCGTTGTCCGATATTTACATATGGGCGGATGATCCTAAAAAAACAAAAGAGGTGTTGATTCTTGAATTAAAGTCTACAACAAAGGCTCACAATGCTGGTGGTGGAGAAAATATGGTAACGCAAGTAAAACGTTATGCTAGGTCTTTCTATCTGAATCCACACAAGTATTTAAATTGGAATGTGAATACAAGTGATGTTTTGTTTAGTGGCATTATACTCGCAAACAAGAGGGATGTGAATAAGGAATTAACATCTTTATCTTCCTCTGGAAAATATTATCGAATTCCTTTCTTGAAAAATTCGTATGTTTTTAACGAAGCTTTTTGTCCTTATGAAAATCAGCCTATGAATACCATTGATATACGTGTTGAATTGTATTCATACGAGGATATATCTGATTTGGCGTCACAGAGAAACGAAGTTTTCTTTAAGTTGCTCAAAAATGAATATAATATGGAGAAAGAAGAGGAACTGATAGGTGTAGCAAACGAGTAATAGTACAAAATAAAGAAATAGCCCCTCTTTACTACATCTTCTTGTTTTATGCCGTAATCGCTTAATTGTAATTAATGAATAATAAGAAAGAATATTAACCCGCTCATCGCCAATCGCCCATAACCCATCGCCCATCGCCAAAAACAAAGAACATATGAACAACAGCTATAAAAAATTAGACGTATACGCAAAGTCACGACAGTTAGTTGTAACTGTATATTCATTGCTGAAGCATTTTCCTGCTGAAGAGAAATATGCGTTGGGCGATCAAATGCGTCGTGCGGTCATATCTGTACCATCTAATATTGCAGAAGGATTATCCCGTACAGCGCCTAAAGAACAAGCACATTTCTTGGATATTGCCTATGGTTCATTAATGGAAACAGATTGTCAGTTAGATATTTCGTTGGATCTAGGCTACATATCCAGAGAGATGCGAGAAATGTTAGATGTAGAAATTAATTCAATTGGTAAAATGATTCGCTCTTTAAAATCCCATCGCCAATAACCAATAGCCAATCGCCCATAGCCCAAAACTAACAGATATTTGTGTATGTCGGAAAAAAGTAGTAACTTTGCGCGATTAAGAATGTTATGGCTGATATTAATTTTTCGATAGTGATTCCTCTGTACAACAAACAGAGTGCGATTGTAGCAACGCTACAGTCTGTTTTGGCGCAGACATATACTAACTACGAGATTATCGTGGTGGATGATGGTAGTACGGATGGGAGCGCAGAAGTTGCAGAAGCAATTCTGCAAGAGTGTACGGTGTATGGTGTAGAGTGTAAAGGCAAGGTTATTCGCAAAGCGAACGGCGGCGTATGCTCGGCCCGCAATCGAGGCATACAAGAGGCGAAATATGACTATGTAGCGTTATTGGATGGAGATGACCTATGGGATGAGCATTATCTAGAAGAACAAGTGAAGTTAATCCAAGATTTCCCTGAGGCGAAGATGTGGGGCGTGAACTATGCTTTTGTAAAAAATGGCAATACCCAAAAATGTTATCAAGGACTAGGTGAGAATTATAGGGGTTATGTAAACAACTATTTTAGTACTAGTCATAACGATCTATTTTGCTCATCAAGTGTAGTAATAAAAAAAGATGCCTTTGATATAGTAGGATACTTTGATGAAAATATCGCTTATTCTGAAGATTTAGATATGTGGTACCGTATTATACTTCACTATCCTGTAGCATTTTATGACAAAGTATTTGCGTTCTACAATCAAGATGCTGATAATAGATGTGCATATGATTTAAATATTCATTATGATTTGACGAGATATCTGCCTTACCACATAGATAAATACCAATACGAATTTGACAATAATAAGCAGTTTTCAAGATATTTGTGTACAAGGGCTGCTGTTACTTTACTGAAGGAAGGCTATTATTTTGGAATCTCAGAGGATCAAAAGAAAGCAGACAAAGTGGTAAAATATTTGCGTTATGAAGATATACATCCTAAATATCGCTTTATATTTAAAACACCACGATTCATTGGTAAACTTATTTACAAACTAGTTTGTTTTAAAAAATCAATTCAAAAATGAAAATCTCAGTAGCAATAATCACATACAATCAACAAGATAAGATTGCACAGACATTGGATAGTATCTTGTGTCAGAAAGGCGACTTCGAGTTGGAAGTAGTTGTGGGTGAGGATTGCAGCACTGATAATACTTGGGCGATTTGTCAAGAATATGCTGAGCATTATCCTGAGCAAGTGATGCTGCTAGAGAATACGCACAATCTGGGTATCATGGCAAACTTCGCTCGTGTGATGAAGGCTTGTACGGGTGAGTATGTGGGCATATGTGCGGGAGATGATTATTGGTGTGATGAGCAGAAGTTGCAGAAGCAGTTAGATTATTTTAAGGCGCATCCAGAATGTGGGGTTTGTACAACGGGTGGATATCGCTATCTCGTGCGCAGAGATGAGATGGTGCCGGGCATAGCCCCATTGCAGCCTATTGCGGATGGCGATGTGAGCAAGCACTATTTCTCCGAAGCTTATTCGGGTGGCGTGTATGCGATGCCGCTGAGTATGCTGTTTAAGCGAGAATTGCTGCAGTATATCGATTTTGATGTATTTATTGAGCGTGGTTTCCCTGTGGAAGACTATCCAATGCAGGCGATTATGGCTATGCATACCAAGTGGGGACATATAGATGATTTGACAGTGGTTTATCGCGTATATAGTGAGTCAGCGACCTTCATCTCGTATGAGCATCCGAAATATATGCATTATCATCAAGGATTGATGGAAATACGCCGCTACCTGCGAGATAAATATGCCCTGCAGCTATTTAATTATAGCGAAGAGTATATTTTGGATCACCTATTTTACCGCGAATATTTATTATACTTGCATCAGGGTGATTATCGCAAAGCGAAGCAACTAATAAATGATAGCACACTGCATACACCAAAAGTCGATAAAGCACGCAAGATGACAGCGAATAGATTGGTGTTCATTCTATTCCGCTGGTATAAATTGAGATCACTAAAGAATGATTTAAAACAACGAACATGAAACATACAACCGTACATGATTGCCGAATAATTGATATCCGTAAGTACACCGATAATCGTGGATACTTGTCCGTGATCGAGGGTGGGGAGGATATTCCTTTTGAGATCAAGCGTATCTATTACCTCTATATGGTGCCTGAGGCTGCAAGAGGTGCACATGCGCATAAGGAGTTACAACAATTGCTCGTAGCTACGAGTGGCTCGGTGGATATCACCCTGGATGATGGAAAGGAGAAGAAGACCTTTCATCTGGATCGACCATGGAAAGGACTATTGGTAGTACCAGGTTTGTGGCGTGACCTAGATAATTTTTCTGGCGGTACCGTGCTAATGTGCCTTGCTAGTGAGAAGTACGATGAGGGGGATTATATCCGGGATTATAACGAATTTTTGGAATATAAACGAGTTAAGGAGTGAATGAGTGAGCGAATTAGCGAATGAACGAAAATCGTTCAACAATAACTCACTAAACGCTAACTCGTTAAACATTAAACGAAAAGAATATGATACACAAACTAACCGACTGTCAAGCACCAATACCCGAATCCACCAACGTGTGGCAATTCTGCGTAGTACTACCTAAAGCGAAAATTGGCGAAAACTGCAATATCTGCAGCCATTGCTTGATAGAGAACGATGTGAAGATTGGCAACAATGTTACAGTCAAGTCAGGTGTGCAGTTATGGGATGGTATAACATTGGAGGATAATGTGTTTGTAGGAGCGAATGTGACATTTACCAATGACAAATATCCACGCTCAAAAGCAGCATGGAAATGCCTGTCAACCACAATAAAAAAAGGTGCTAGCATTGGGGCTGGATGCACATTGCTATGTGGCATTACTATCGGTGAGAATGCTATGATAGGAGCGGGTAGTGTCGTGACTAAGGATGTACCTGCTGGTGAGTTGTGGGTGGGTAATCCAGCGAAGTTCCTGAGGAAGTTAGATTGACAATATAGATAAAAATGAAAAATAAACTCATAAATATTCTAGCATTATTTTTTCAATTTTTAGATGCCGTATTATGTAAATTGCATCTAAAAACTCCGAAAGTTATAGTGTATATGGACGGAGGAATTTGCTCACAGATGATGATGTATATCCATGGTAGGTACTATGCAAAACATGGATTTAAGGTTCTGTATGATGATTTTTGGTTTAAGAGATGTGGCAAAGACCAATTTGGTCAAATGGATCGAAAATTAGAACTTACAGAAATGTGGCCCAATCTTGTTTTTAAAACACCATCTAAATGGCAACGAAAATGGTACCTTCTGTTTTTTAAGGCGCCTCGAATAGATGGTGATTGGCTACCCAATGCTACACAAATAAAGCGCTCCTTTTATCTAAATGAATATTGGAATATCCCCCATCAGGTGCTTGAGGAGATTTTTCCTGAGTTGTATTCGATGACTAATGCAGGAGTGCCCGTTAAGTATAAGCAATGTAATTATGATAATGTAGTTGGTGTTCATGTTCGCAGGGGTGATCTAGCTAGAGGTGATAATCCAGTGTATGGCGGTGTGACAGATGGATACTTTTTAAATGCAATAGATTTTTGTAACCAGAGGTTTGCTCCTAATAAATACATATTTTTTTCTGATGAACCAGATTGGGTAGAGCAAAATATTTGTAATCATTTAGAGCAGTCGTATGAGATAATGCGGGATAATAAAGCATGGGAAGATTTGTGGTTATTGGCTCAATGTCCAATAATAGTAGCTTCTCAAGGGAGCTTTGGAAAAGTAGCGGCTCGATTGAATCCAAATTCTATATTAATACAATGTGATAACAAGTATGCTTGGCGTGAACGAGGAAATACATATTTTATCCAATAATAAGTCTATGAGACAGAGTAATATAGAATTGCTGCGAATAGTCAGCATGTTCTTCATCGTCTTGGAACATGTCTTGATAATGGGAACAGAGTTTTTCTCTGCACCAATGGGCAATCAATTATATGTTGCAAATACTATTATCGGCTTCACATACATAGGTGTAAATTGTTTTATATTAATCACAGGATATTTTGGAGCAGATTTCTCATGGAAACGATTAATAAATTTGTATTTAGTGTGTTGTTTTTATGAATTAGTTGGATTTGTTGTTGCATATTATCACGGAGATGTGGAATGTACTACTACGGCAATAGGATACATAATATTCCCATTATCTCGTAGTAATACTTGGTTTATAAGATGTTATGTAATATTATTATTTCTATTACCTATCATCAATCTTGGACTTGAGCAGTTGAATAAACGAAATTTTTTGTATGTTTTGTTATTATTGACACTACTTAATTTGTATTTTGGCTGGTTTCAAAAACAAGAGAACTATAATGCTATTGGATATAATCCTTCTCAAATGATTTATCTTTATGTCATTGGTCAGTATTTAAATCGGTTTGTGGATTGGCAAAGTATTAAAAAACGAAAATTTCATTTAATTATAAGTTGGATATTATTATCATTACTATGGGGGATCATACAAAATCTAAGTACAAATTATCATATTCCTCATTGGAATGGTTGGGCTTATAATAATCCTATAGTTTTGTCGGCATCTATTATCTTTTTTGCGTATTTTTTATGCTTAGATATTCCATATTCAAAGATAATAAATAGTTTAGGAGTAGCAATGTTAGGCGTTTTTCTTATTCATATGAATAGATATTTAGGGAATTATATTTATGGATTTGTAAACTCTATTGTGTATTATCCTACAATAGCCCAATCTATTATTTATCAGATATGCATACTTATAGGAGTAAGTGTTGGTGTTTATTTTATGTCATATATTATTGAAATACCACGGTGGATTATCAATGATAGGGACTGCCAACGCAGGCAGCGGCCATCCCGGTGGTTCCCTTTCTTCTGTGGAACTGATGGCAAGCGTTTTCTGCAACCACATGCGTATCGACCCCGCAGACCCCAAGGCGCCCGGCCGTGACCGTTTTGTGCTGAGCAAGGGTCATGCCGCACCCTGCTATTATGCCGTTTTGGCCGAACTGGGCTTTATCGAT
>JAFYMG010000014.1 GCA_017556705.1 Paludibacteraceae bacterium
AAGGTATCTTGAGTTGCTTACTTACCAAACTAACAGATAATCCTGTTTTAAGCAATCCTAATGCCTCTGCTTTTAATTCTAATGACACTTTTTCTCTCATAATTAAACACTTAATGTGTCCAAAAAATGGGGGTCAGTACAGGGTCAGTACATAAATATCCTATAGGGAAAGTTGCTGAATCACCTAAGAATAACCTATAAATAACCTATGAATCACCTAAGATTAGCCGCTGAAAAGCGGGTGCAAATTTTGAGTAAAAAAAGTTTTAAGAGTTTTAAAAGTTCTAAGGGTGTAAAGTGTAAGGTGTAAAGTGTAAAGGCGGGTGATGGGTTATGCTTTGAAATATTTAGCGTAGTTGTCTAAAAACAGTTGTACGGCTTCAGCGAGGGGGCCGTAATACTCGCCACCTGCGGCATTGGCATGACCTCCGCCGTTGAAAACCTCACTCGCAAACACATTCACAGGGCGGTCGCCTTGGCTGCGGAAAGAGAGTTTGATTTTGGTCTTAATACCGCCATTTTTCTCCATTTCATCGGGAGTTGCTTTGTCTTCACGCATAAAAACAGAGTAGTGGATATCCTTGCTTTGGAGAGGCATGTTGACGATACCCTCGGCATCGCCTTTTTGGAAATTGAAGCGGTAGAGCTCCTTGCGATTGAGGTAGATAAGCGCCGCATGATGTTCGGGGAAAACGCGCATCTTTTGGTAAAGGCAATAGCCGACTAACTTCATACGATCCACCGAATATTGGTTGAAAACGGCGTTATAAATAGCATCTTTGTCCACGCCAGCCTCAATGAGGGAGGCAATCATGGGGTATATTTGTGGGCGATTGGAATTGTAGGAGAAATTGCCCGTATCGGTCATGAGTCCTGTGTAGAGGCATTGGGCGATGCGGCTATCGAGTGGTAGATCGGCTACGCCTGTAGATGGTAGATCGCTCGCGTAGCTCGCTGTAGTAGTAATGAGGTTATAGACTAATTCACAGGTGGATGATGCTTCGGGTACGGATACAATGAAATCGGCGAAATCAGAGGGGTGAAGGTGGTGGTCGATCATTACCTTTGGGCAAGTGAGCGAAAGCATCTTGTCGCCGAGTGCACCAATGCGACTAGGTGCGTTGAAATCGGTACAAATTACCAAATCTGCCGCATCCAAATACGCATCTGCTTGTGCTTGATGCGTGTCATAAAGCAACACACTGTCTGCCCCTGGCATCCAGGCAAGGAAATCGGGAAAGGCGTTTGGGACAATCACTTGTGCTTCTTTGCCTAGTGATATGATATAGTGATACATAGCTAGACTGCTGCCCATTGCGTCACCGTCTGGCGATTGGTGGGTAAAGATAGCTACTTTGTGCGCTTGTTGGATGTATGATAGAATGGATGTCATGGTGGTTGTTGATTGAAATGTGGTGCAAAAGTACAACTATTTTTTGATTTATGCAAATTAAAGTTGTGTATGTGAGAAAAAATTAGTACCTTTGCCGCGTTTTATAAGATACTGAAATGAAAAGTTTGAAACTCATCCAATCTGATTCTTATCTTCAGCCTTTTGCTGAGGCCATAGAGGGCCGTTATAACTATGCTTTGCAGCGCGAGAAGGAGTTGACCAATGGCGTGAAACTGAGCGACTGGGCCAATGGGCATATGTACTACGGCTTGCACAAAGTTGGCAAAAAATGGATAATCCGTGAATGGGCACCTAATGCAACGGCTATTTATTTAGTAGGAGATTGTAATGGTTGGCAAAAGGACGAGGCATATCGTTTGCAACCTGTGGAGAATGGCGTGTGGGAAGCAACTTTTGCAGAGAAGATGCTGAAACATGAGCAGTTGTATAAGTTGCTAGTGGAGTGGCAAGGTGGTTGTGGAGAACGAATTCCAAGTTATGCCCGCCGCGTGGTGCAAGATCCTGTGACGAAATTGTTTGCGGCGCAAGTGTGGGCTCCTGCGGAGCAGGCGAAAGGCGATAAGGCGATAAGGCGAAAGGCGAAGAGGAGAAAAGCGGGTGAACCGCTCTTTATCTACGAGTGCCATATCGGTATGTCAAGCGAGGAGGAGAAGGTGAATTCGTATGACGAATTCCGTCGAGATGTATTGCCTCGTATCGCGAAACTGGGCTACAACTGCCTGCAGATTATGGCAATACAAGAGCATCCATACTACGGCAGTTTTGGTTATCATGTGTCGAACTTCTTTGCTGTGTCCTCTCGCTGCGGTACTCCAGAGGAGTTGAAGCGTTTGATTGCGGACGCGCATGCGTACGGCATGGACGTGATTATGGATATTGTTCACTCGCATGCGGTGAAGAATGAGTTGGAAGGATTAGGCAACTTTGATGGTACACCGTATCAATACTTCCATGACGGCGCTCGTCGTGAACACCCAGCATGGGATAGTTTATGCTTCGACTATGGCAAGACGGAGGTGTTGCACTTCCTGCTCTCGAACTGCAAGTTCTGGATGGAGGAGTATGATTTTGACGGTTTCCGCTTTGATGGCGTGACCTCAATGATATACAAGAGCCATGGTTTGGGCGAGGATTTTGTGGATTACTCTTGTTACTACAATCTTAATCAGGATGGTGATGCGATTTGCTACTTGACCTTGGCTAATAAACTGATTCATGAAGTGAAGAAGAATGCTATTTCCATCGCTGAGGATATGTCGGGTATGCCAGGTTTGGCTTGCCCTATCCAGGATGGTGGTATGGGATTTGACTATCGATTGGCAATGGGTATTCCAGATTTCTGGATTAAATATATCAAAGAAGTGCGTGACGAGGATTGGAAAGCGGGACATATCTTCTACGAGATGACCAACCGCCGTCAGGATGAGAAGACCATCTCTTACGCAGAAAGCCATGACCAAGCGTTGGTGGGCGATAAGACTATTATCTTCCGTCTATGCGATGCGGATATGTATTGGCATTTCGAGAAGGGGCATTCGACCTATATGGTAGATCGCGGCATCGCGCTGCACAAGATGATTCGACTGATTACCGCTTCGACTATCAATGGTGGTTACCTCAACTTTATGGGCAATGAGTTTGGCCTTCCAGAGTGGATTGATTTCCCTCGTCAAGGAAATGGTTGGAGCCATAAGTACGCACGACGCCAATGGAGCCTAGTGGATAACGAGAATTATTTCTTCTCCTGTCTCAACCTCTTTGACGAGAAGATGGTACACCTATTGCGCGAGCACTTGGCTCCTGTCAAGGACAAGAAGTATGGTGTGCACTTGCCATGGGATGAGAAACTTTGGGACAATGAGGGCGACCAAGTGATGGCATTCCAACGCGGTGATTTGGTATTTGTCTTCAACTGGAATGGCATGAAGTCGTTTGAGGGATATGGCTTCCCAGTTACAGCGGGTAAATACAAAGTGGTGTTGAATACCGACGCCAAGGAGTTTGCTGGCTTCGGCTTGTCGGATGACACGGTGGAGCATTTCACCATGCCAGATGAGGGCTATCTTGGCAAGGAAAAAGGCTGGCTTAGACTCTATTTGCCTGCGCGAAGCGCTGTAGTGCTGCAGAAAATAGATTGAGACTACTCTTGCGACTAGAATAAAAATAATATTAACATAAATAAAACAACAAAACCATGAGACTAATTGTTCAACCAAACTATGACCTGCTTTCAGAGTGGGCAGCAAACTACGTAGCAAAACGCATCAATGAGTTCGCTCCAAAAGAGGGTACTCCTTTCGTCTTAGGATTGCCAACTGGTTCTTCACCTCTCGGCATGTATCGCAACTTGATTAAACTGTATCAAGAAGGCAAAGTAAGTTTCCGCAATGTGGTAACTTTCAATATGGATGAGTATGTAGGTATCCCAGAGGATCACCCAGAGAGCTACCATAGCTTTATGTGGAAGAATTTCTTCTCTCATATTGATATCCGTCCTGAGAATGTGAACATCCTCAATGGTAATGCCGAGGATTTGGCTGCTGAGTGCGCTCGCTACGAGGAGAAGATTAAGAACTACGGTGGTATCATGCTCTTCTTGGGTGGTATCGGTCCTGATGGTCACATTGCATTCAACGAGCCTGGTAGCTCACTCACTTCTCGCACTCGCAAAAAAGAGTTGACCACCGACACCATCATCGCTAACTCTCGTTTCTTCGACAACGATGTGAATAAGGTACCTAAGACTGCTCTCACCGTAGGTGTAGGTACTGTGATGGATGCAAAAGAGGTGCTCATCATGGTGAATGGCCACAACAAAGCACGCGCTCTCCGTCACGCAGTAGA
The DNA here is from genome assembly GCA_017556705.1 of Paludibacteraceae bacterium. GTDB lineage: Bacteria > Bacteroidota > Bacteroidia > Bacteroidales > Paludibacteraceae > Colicola. The sequence continues at coordinate 4,259 of JAFYMG010000014.1, forward strand.
GGAGCCAATCACACACATGTGGACTATCTCTGCATTGCAATTGCACCAACACGGTATCATCGTGGCTGATGAAGCTGCTTGCGCTGAACTCAAGGTGGGTACATACAACTACTTCAAAGATATCGAGAAAAACAACCTCGATCCTAAAAGTCTTCTTTAAGATCGCCGCTTTGCGGCTGTAGATGGTAGATCGGCGCAACGCGCCTGTAGATCGGGCGGAGCCCTGTAGACTCCTAGAAGTCTTCGAGCGAAGCGATCTACAACGAAGTGATCTACAGCGCAGCGATCTACAAACGAAGTGAACTAGAATATGTTACAGATTTATAATACACTATCTCGACAAAAAGAATATTTTCGCCCATTGCACGAAGGACATGTAGGCATGTATGTCTGCGGTCCTACCGTGTATGGCGATGCACACTTGGGCCATGCACGTCCAGCTATCACCTTTGACCTACTATACCGCTACCTGCAACATCTTGGCTACAAGGTGCGCTATGTGCGCAACATCACTGATGTGGGGCACTTGGAGCACGATGCCGATGAAGGTGAGGATAAGATAGCAAAAAAAGCGCGCCTTGAGCAGCTTGAACCCATGGAGGTGGTGCAATACTTCACCAACCGCTACCACCGCGACATGGAGCTGCTGAACGTCCTCCCACCTTCTATCGAACCACACGCCAGCGGACATATCATCGAGCAGATTGCCTTTGTACAAAAGATTATGGACAAGGGATATGCCTATGTGAGCAACGGCAGCGTGTATATGGACGTGGAGAAGTATGCTAAGGACTACCCTTATGGCAAACTCTCTGGCCGCAACCTCGAGGATATTGTGACTGAGACCCGCGAACTTGATGGTCAGCAAGAAAAGAAGCATAGCTACGACTTTGCTCTTTGGAAGAAGGCATCGCCAGAACATATCATGCACTGGCCAAGTCCATGGAGCGAAGGTTTCCCAGGTTGGCACATGGAGTGTTCGGCTATGGGTACGAAGTACCTCGGTGCAGAGTTTGATATCCACGGTGGTGGTATGGACCTTATGTTCCCTCACCACGAGGCAGAGATTGCACAGAGCTGCGCTGCTCTCGGTCATGATAGCGTGCATTATTGGATGCACAACAACATGATCACCATTGCGGGCAAGAAGATGGGTAAGAGTTACAACAATTTTATCACCCTCGAGCAGTTCTTTGCGGGTAATCACGAGTTGTTGGAGCAACCATTCAGCCCGATGACTATCCGTTTCTTCATCTTGCAGGCACACTATCGCTCTACTGTGGACTTCTCCAACGATGCCCTCGTGGCAGCGGAGAAGGGTTTGGGTCGCTTGACCGAGGCATACCAACGATTGATGAAGTTGCAAGCATCTGCTACCTCTACCGTAGAGATCGGCAACCTGCGTGAGCGTTGCCAAGAGGCGATGGATGACGATCTCAACTCGCCTATCGTGATCTCCCACCTCTTCGATTCGGCACGCGCTATCAATACCGTGTTTGATGGCAAAGGCACAATCTCGGAGGCAGATCTCAATGAACTCCGTGCGGTATGGAAAACTTACGCAATGGATATCCTCGGCCTGCAATTGGATGGTGCACAAGATGCGGGAGCAGGTATGGATGCTTACAAGGGAGTTGTAGATATGCTCCTCAATATGCGCCTCGAAGCGAAGCGCAACAAGGATTGGGCAACCAGCGACAAGATTCGCAACGAATTGACTGCTCTCGGCTTCACTATCAAAGATACTAAAGACGGCTTCGAATGGAGTTTGTAAAGAAATTGTCGAACAAGAAATTAGTCCTGCTAGCAATGGCAGGACTAATTATAGTAGGGTTGATCTGGATATGCTCTCCAAGTGATTCTTCCGAGCCTGAGCTGGTGATCGTAGAAGATACATTGGTGGCTTATCCTGGTCGCACTATTAGTTATAAGGATAAGTTTCGCGATGCGCAAGCCAAGCAGGTGCGTGCCGCGAAAGCAATTGGCTTGAAAACTCCTCCGCAAAATCGACAAGAGGCGGCTAAGATGCGTAGCCAATTGTCGCTCATCAAGAGTAATGATAATTACGTGGTGGATTCGCTCACGCATTCTATCCCATACCTAGTGCCAGCTGCGGCGAAGGAACTAGAGCGAATAGGAGAAGGCTTTGCGGAGATATTGCAGCGCAATGGGTTGCCTCACTACCGTTTTCATGTAACTAGCATCTTGCGAACGAAAGATGATGTGAAGCACCTACAAAAGAGCGGTAATGTGAATGCCACTAGCCAGTCTTGCCATTGCTATGGTACAACTTTTGATTTGGCATACTTCCGATTTGATAAGGTTTCGCGCACGCGCGAGTATATGCATCAGGACAACTTGAAACTGGTATTAGGACAAGTGCTATTGAACGAACAACGTGCTGGGCGTATCTATGTGAAGTACGAATATAAACAGGCATGTTTTCATATCACAGTGAGAGAGTGATAAATGTTAATTCTTAATAAAAAGGTGGGTTTTTGGTTAAAAATCCACCTTTTCTTTTGGTTATTCGAAATATTTTGTGTACCTTTGCACCATAAATCATTACGATTATGCAAAACGAAATTCCTTTGATTGATTGTCCGATTGATTATATCTTCGGCGAGGCAAGTGGTAAAACACTGAATGAGTACATGCGTTTCCCATGTAAAATCAAGTGTGGTGTATATGCTTTTATAGCAAAGGGTACCGCACGGGCTACGGTGAATATTACGCAGTATAATTTTCAGGAGAATGATGTGCTGTATCTGGCACCCAATAGTTTCTTTTTGGTGCATGAGTTTAGCGAAGATGCACGTGTGAATTATATCGTGCTATCTTCTTCGTTTTTGGAGAAGAATGCTTACAGTATCCGTCGTCCTCGTTTGGCTATGATGGATGCGTGCCAGATTGTGCATGCTACTGAGGAACAAAAGAAGGTGATCTTGCATTTCTCACAACTGCTTGATGAGGCGGTCAACTGCACACCAAGTATGATCGATACTGAGCGAATGGTGCATGTCTACAACCTCATCCACTTGGTCTTTCATGATTATTTTGTAGCTAATCGCGAGACTAAATCACAACCAATGGACCGTAAGTCGGAGATCTATCAGGAGTATAGTGAACTGGTGATGAAGCATTATCACGAGTGGCATCATGTGGCGGAATATGCTTCGGCGATGCATATTACGGTACCGCACCTCTGCTCTACGATCAAGCAAGCAAGTTCGCGTACCGCAGGCGACCTCATTGTAGAAGCGATCATCACCGATGCTAAAGCCCAACTGAAACTATCCATCTCTCCTATCAAGGAGATTGCAGGCTGTCTTGGATTTGAGAATGTGGCGTTTTTTAACCGATTCTTTAAGACTCATACGGGTATCACGCCTAAAAATTATCGAAACGGTGAGGACTAATCCTGCTTGATAAGATCATCATTATTGAATACAATACCAACAACTTGCGCACCAGAATATTTACTGGTGCGTTTTTTATGTAAATACGTCTAATGAAAGTCGACCGCCAAGAAAATTAGTGACAATCAGTGTAATCAGTGGGAATTATCAACCCAACTGAAGGCGCTATCACATACCCAAGTGCAGACGGAAGCGCACTGCCCACCAAGGGGTGTTGTTATCTTGCCATTGAGTTAGGCGGAAGATACCATATACTTCTCCTATACGCAGGATATTACCTATTCCTACGCCCATCTCCACGTATGGGATAGTAGGTGCTTGCAGGGTATTATGCCCTGTCTGGGTCGTAGGGAAAGCCAATATCGATTGGTGATCTTGGCGTAGGCCACCATAGGCCACCTTCACTTCTGCTAACTCGCGCAAGCGTGCATAGCGTACACCTGGAATAAGGTTAAAGAGCACACCCTTGCCGTCCCAGTGGGCTTGCAGAGCGATATACTGGTCGGCTGCAAACTGATAGTTGTTCATCAGTGAGAAGCGATAGGGATCATAGGTATGACTCTGGTTGCCAGTGAATAGATGTAGCATTGGATAGGGCACTTTGCCCAGCACCACACCTGCTTGTACTAGGTAATCCAACTCTCCGCCCATACTCAGATCTACATTATGGCGCATCATCAATTGTAGATTACCATACATGCGATAGGATGGGAGGTGTTCCATGTGATAACTACCTAGTTCTGCTCCGATATATAGTACGGGCAGGTGATTGTAGATATGGCGGCGGTGGAAATACGTATCCACTTTGCGCTCGTTGAAACTCACGCGTGCTGTAGCACCGAGGGTGGAGTAGAATATAGTAGGTTGGCTATTATAGTCCCTTGTGGGTTCATTATAACCCACTTGACCAACCTTGATATAGGACTGTGTTTCTAGGTAATCATTCCAATCATCAGCGAATTGTACACGACCTTCTTGGCGACGGGTGAAGGTGTTGTAGTAATACTCTGGATTGAATGGAATACCTTGCATGATACGCGTCACAAGGCTGATTTGTGTATTAAAAATGATATTTTCGCGTATGTTTTCCTGAAAATCATCCACATCGGCGTACACATACTCATCGCTATATTTCAAATACATCACATGCCTGCGTTTGCTCGGCAAGGCGATGTTGATTTGTCCCATACCTTTCCATGCACGATCGCCAAAGCCGTAGGCTACCATCGCCTCCAAACAGACATTCTTCCATAACTCTTCGGTGGTGCGGAAGGGGATACCTACGCGCAATCCTTCGTGCTTACTGAACTTGAACACATGATGAACTTTGCCTAATTCTACATATTTACCTGTTGGAATACAGCCCGTATTCACTACATACGCTACCAATTTGGCCGTCTTAAATAACGTTGTGTTATTTAGACTATCCAATGCGGGTAGGATGAGGTCCTCGTTAGGTGCTATATCGACGATGGAGCCTTGCGGATGAAGGTCTGGATGAATATTCATCGTGCGTGTCAATAATAGCGTGGGGAAGATATGGGCGGTGTCTGTACCGGTCTTAATGGCAAAGTCCATGAGCATATTTATCTGCTCCTCCTGCAATTGATTGCTTGGCGTAAATATCTGATGGATAGTTAATTCTTTGAGATAATTGATACTAGTCTGTACAGGTAGATTCACCTTGATACTACGTAGTGCATAGCTGGCTGAGTCGATAGTCATCTCGCCATTGAAGGTGGCATAGAATGGATTTTTCGTGCGGAAATGGAGTAGATAGTGCTTCTCCTTGCCCACGTGTATGCTATCTACCAAGTAATATTTGTAGTAGGTGTTACCCGATGCTGCCAACGGACTCAGCATAGAGGTGCTAAGGAAGGGCAGGGTGTTGTCGTAGAAGTCAAAGGCATTGGGGATTTGTCCCAGTAGTAGTTGATAGTCTGTCAGTGTGAGTAACGTCGCTTCCTCGCGCACGCTATCTGCCTGTTGCTGACGCCAATAGAGTGGAATGAGGTAACTGCTATCCGACTGTTGGATCATACCACCTTGCAGGCTCTTCCATAGCGCACGTTTAAGGTGCTTTGATTGAATATCAGACACATATAGTGCTGTTTTTCCATCGATGTTATCCGTAGAGATTGCTCTTCTATTGACATCTCTACGCGCTCTCACTTTCTCCATAAGGGGCAGGGCGGGGTTGTCTTGGGGAACAACAAACACTTCTCCGATATTGCCGACTTTCTCTTTCAATGCAATATCAATGCCTGATTGTGTATGGGGCTCGATCTTAAATCGTTCGGTATGGTATCCCACGGCGCTCACCACCATCGTGCGCGGCTTCTCTAGATCCTCCCGCAGCATGAAAAGACCTTCCGCGTTGGTCGAAGTACCAATATGCGTACCTTGCAGATAGATATTCACATTCGACAATGGCTCGCCCGTGCCAGCATCATACACTTCGCCGACCACAATAGTCTCTTGAGCCCATAGCCCGTAGCCCATTGCCCATAGTCCTAATAATATAAATATCAGTCGTTTCATCTATTCTCTGGATGGTATTTCAATATTGCTTCGCGCAAGTCGTGGATATCCACATGGGTGTATATCTCAGTAGTGCTAATACTCTCATGCCCAAGCAGTTGCTGAATGATGCGCAGGTCCGCTCCGTTCTGCAATAGATGCGTTGCAAACGAGTGGCGCAAGGTGTGAGGAGAGATCGTCTTTTGTATTTCAGCCTCGCGAGCCAGCGTTTTGATGATGGTGAAGATCATTGCGCGCGTCAACTGGCGCCCATATCGATTTAGAAATGCTATATCAATTGCTTCTGGTTTTATATCCAGTGCATTACGATCTTGCATCCAATAGCCAAACCACTCTGCCGCCACGGGTGAGATTGGTACCAACCGCTGCTTATTACCCTTACCCGTGATGCGCAAGTAGCCCTCCGAGAGATACATATCGCTCAATCTCAGATTGACTAGTTCACTCACGCGCAGTCCGCTACCATAGAGCATCTCGATAATGGCGCGATTGCGGTGGCTTTCGCTCTTCGACATATCGATCTGTGCAATCATCCGATCAATCTCCTCAATGGACAATACATCGGGCAGATGCATTTCTTTTTTTGGTGTTTCCAGCAGTTCTGAAGGATCTTGCTCAATGTAGTGATGATATAGCAAAAAGCGATAAAACGAGTGTATACCAGCTATCAGTCGCGCTTGTGTGCGTACCGAAGATATATCCTTGAATGTGTCGAATATAAAGGCTTGGAGATCGTCAAAGTTGGCATGTACAGGGTCTATTCCATGTACATCCATATACTCCGTAAGGCGCTTTAAATCACGCTCGTATGCTTCCACGGAGTTGATGCTCAACCCTTTCTCTAGTTTGAGGTATGTACGATATTTTTTCAGCATAATTTATCGGTACATGGCTGGACCCGTGTAGGTGGCATGATAGCGAGTGGAATCTGCAAGATAGAGTTCAAAATCTAGCACCACATTGTTCTCTACATAATCTACAGTCATCCTTCCTCCTGTAAAGAGCGTAATACGCTGCATCTGACCATTTTGTATCTGCAATAGATAAGTGCCTGTAATACTTCCATCGAAATACATACCGCGCAGGAAATGCATATCTTTTGCCGCGGAATCCATCTCGTAAGTGCCTGCAGGTAAACGCAGTGTACTGTCTTTTGGCGCAAAGATATCCGACAGATAGAGGTTGCATCCTGTGCCGACGATATGTCCTAATGAATCATAATCCAAACCATCCGATAGTAGATCAATGGCATACACCTGATGACCGCTCTTGTAATAATCTCCGTATGTGCGGAAGTCGGATTTGGTGTAAACACTATCCACTTGCTGAATTGTAGAGGGGTGGCTAGGCCTATTGTGCGGTGTGCATGCCACTGCCAATACCAATATCACTATATATAAATATACTCTCATTTCTAAACTCTAAACACTACCCTTTCACCTTCCTCGCGGGTATCCATGACGATAGTGCTCCTAATACCAATACTACTACACTGACCAGCAAGATATCCCATGCTTGTACGGCCACAGGATAGGCGGATACTACATATTCTGCGCCATTACCCAACTTCAGCATACCGAAATGCTCTTGCAGTAGGCATATCCCCAAACCTATTACCAAACCACCCAATGCACCCAATGCATTCACCATCCATCCTTCTAACATGAAGATTTTTTGGAGCATGCTGTCGCTTGCTCCTAAGTGGGATAAGGTGTGTATATCTTGCTGCTTATCAATAATCAACATCGATAGCGAACCGATACCATTGAAGGTGGCAATCAGCAGTATAAAGACCAGTAGCAGGGTTGTCAGTAACTTCTCCACCCGTAAGATGCGGAAGAAGTCCTCTTGTTGCTCATAGCGGTCTTGGATTAGGTAGCCCTCGCCCAATATGCTAGCAATCTCGCGTTTGGTTTTCTTGATGCTATATCCCTCAGCCACACCCACTTGCAGCGCAGTCACTTCCGTGGTGTCATAGTCCAATAGTCGGCGAGTAAGGTCAATATCCACCAACATTAGATTCTCATCATACTTCTGCTGGTTCACAGCAAACGTACCTGCGATGAAGCATCGCTCGCTGTTGAAATTTACATCGGGGCGCAGCATATTCACCTTGCCCTCGCGTTTTGGGGCATACACCTCAATAGCATGTATGAAACGCACTCCAATACCTAGTTTCCATGCTAGCCCCTGTCCCAGTACTGCCCGATCAAAAGCTCCGTCAAACACTTCGTAGTGTCCATCGGTGATAATGTTCTCTATGCCAGTCAGTTGTCCAAATACGGTATCTACACCCATTAGTTGTACGGGCATCTGCTTTTCCTCGAAATAGGCAAGGGCCGTCTCGGTAATGCTTTCGCTAACGAGATCAATACACGGCAAATCCAGCAACTCGTGCTTCTTCTCTTCTGTGATAATGAATGACTTACCTGTTTGTGCGGTGATGCGTAGGTCGGGGTCGAATTGCGAAAATAGTTGTTCTATCATCACACCGAACCCATTCATCACGCTCAGTACGCATATCATGGCTGCTGTCACCACACCCACCGCTGCCGAAGAGATAGCAGTGATGACGTGGATGGCATTGAATTGCTTCTTAGCAAATAAATACCGCCATGCTATTTTGAGTTCCGTTTTCACTCCTAAGGTTTGCTGAAGGAATGGAATGTTATTGCTTCAATAACTCATCAATGCGAGCCATCTTGTCAATAGTCTCGTCAAGGTGGAAATGCAGTTCTGGTATGATACGCAACTGATGGCGTTGCATATGTCCCATCTCACCGCGAATCTTGGCAGTGTCTTCTTGTACTTGTGCAATCGTGCTTGCCACTTTGTCCTGTGGAAAAACGCTCAAATATACATGAGCTACACTCAGGTCTGGAGATATTCGTACCTCGCTTACTGAGATCAGTGTTCCGCGCATCGCGCGCGCGTACCTTAATAAAATATCGCTCAAATCCTTTTGGATCAAGCGCTCAATCTTCTGTTGTCTTGTTGATTCCATAATTTTGCTTTATTAGTTGCCTAGGAATCCGGCTTCTGGTGTCCGGAGTATAATCCTAAACTAATTATACGCAATAAGGGAAAGGAGTATATACTCTTTTCCCTATGCTGATGCCTTAGGAAAAAGCCCTAAGGTTGTCTAATCGTTGATTAGCGTTTGTGACGACCTTCGTCTGCTACAGTCAATTTCTTGCGACCGTGTGCGCGGCGAGCTGCCAATACGCGACGACCATTTGCAGTAGCCATACGAGCACGGAAACCGTGTTTGTTACGACGACGACGTTGGCTTGGTTGGAAAGTACGTTTCATTGTTCTTATCTATTTTATGCCCCATCTCGTGGGCTGGTTAATAATTTCGTGCGAAAAAGCGTGCAAAGGTACTGCTTTTTTTTTAACTGACCAAATTTTTCTGTGAAAAAATGAGTTTTCCTCTGTTTTTCTTGCATATATGCTTTTTTTGTTGTACCTTTGTCTGCCATTTTGGCAGATTGCATAAACATTAAACCGCGAACATATTAACTTTGAAACATTTACTGACTTATGAAACCAGAAGAATTACAACGTATAAAACAGCAGTTTAGCATTATTGGCAATAGTGCGCAACTCAATCGTGGTATAGAGATCGCAGTGCAAGTGGCATTAACCGATCTCAGTGTTCTCATCACGGGTGAAAGCGGTGTAGGTAAGGAGCATTTCCCTAAGATTATCCACCAGAATTCTCCTCGTAAGCATGGTCCTTATTTCGCGATTAACTGTGGCGCTATCCCTGAGGGAACCATTGATGCGGAACTGTTTGGTCACACTAAAGGTGCCTTCACTGACGCCAAAAGTGAACGCAAGGGGTACTTCGAGATAGCTGATGGCGGTACCCTCTTTCTGGACGAGGTGGGCGAGTTGCCTCTCTCTACGCAGGCGCGCCTGTTGCGCGTGCTCGAGACGGGGGAATTTATACGCGTGGGTGATTCTAAAGTACAGAAAACCAACGTGCGCGTCGTGGCGGCTACTAACCTCAATATCCCGCAAGCCATTGAGGCAGGGCGTTTCCGCGAGGATCTCTACTATCGTCTCAATACCATTGAGATCAAGGTGCCTGCGCTGCGTGAGCGAAAAGACGATATTCCGCTGCTCTTCCGTAAGTTCGTTGTCGACTTCGCAGATAAGTACCGTATGCCTGCTATCCGCCTGACGGAAGAGGCCAACGAAATGCTCAAGTCCTATTATTGGCAGGGCAATGTGCGCCAACTCAAGAACGTCGCGCAGCAGATCAGCCTCATTGAGGAACGTCGCGAGATCACTCCCGATATCCTAGCGCATTACTTGCCTGCTCATCAGATGCATCGCGGCTTGGCTTTGGCTGGTCAGCAGAATCAGCAGGGCGTGCCTGTCGAGGAACTGAAGATGCTCTATAATGTGGTGGGGGCAATGAAGCGTGAGATGGATATGCTCAAGACGCAACTTGAGCATATGCAGAAGAACTACGACTCTCGCACCAAGATCGAGGACGAGTTTGTTGAGTGGGAGCAAGGGCAGGTGCTGACACCTACCACGGTACCAGTGGTAACCGAAGATATACCCGAAGTGGTGGCGGAGGAAACCACGCAGGAGATGAAACTCTCTGAGATGGAGAAAGAGTTGATGCGCAAAGCATTAATCAAGAGTGCGGGTAATCGCAAGGCTGCGGCTGCAGAACTAGGCATGAGTGAGCGCACCTTATACCGCAAGATAAAGGAATACGGCTTATGAAAACAATCCGATTTTCGATATCCATTATCCGATATCCGCTCTTCATAGCAACCATGTTGCTAATGAATGCTTGTGTCATCTCATATAAGTTTAATGGAGCATCTATCGATTACTCCACAACCAAGACCATCAGCATTGCTGATTTCCCCAATGTGGCATCGTTGGTCTATGCGCCATTGTCCAATAATCTGTCCGATGGCATACGCGACCTCTTCCAACGCCAAACGCGTCTAGAGCAGGTGCGCCGAGGGGGCAACCTTGAGATCGAAGGAGAGATCACGGGCTATACGCTTACCCCTATGGCGGTGTCGGCGGATAGCTATGCTGCTGAAACCAAACTGACCATCACCGTCAAGGTGCGATTCACCAATAACGTGGCGCCAGAAGAGAGTTTCGAAAAGACCTATACGGCCTACCAAACCTTCGATGCTTCGCAGATGCTTACCGATGTGCAAGATGAACTCTGCAACACGATGATTGCCGAGATTGCAGACCAAATATACAACGATACGGTTGCAAAATGGTAAAAAATTTGGTGGTATCAAAAAAAAGTTGTACCTTTGCACCCCGATATCCGTATCCCGATATCCCATAACCGAAAAATAAACTTTTAAAACAATAAATTATGTACGTACTATTAACTATTTTGATTATCATTGCAGCAGTATTGCTGATCCTTTTGGTGTTGGTTCAAAACAGCAAGGGTGGCGGTTTGGCTGCAGGTTTTTCTAGTGGAAACCAAGTTATGGGTGCTCCTAAGACTGCTGACTTCTTGGAGAAGGCTAGTTGGACTTTGATTGCTATCATTGTTGCTTTGAGCATCGTAGCTGTAGGTGTGAAGAAGAGTGAAGCTGCTGCTGCAGTTGAGGGCAGTGTTGTTGCTGAGCAAGCTCAAGAAGAGCGTGAGGCTGCTCAAGCCGCTCAAGCAGTACCTGAGTTTGATGCTGAGGTAGTAACTGAGGAAGTAGTTGAGTAATCCCAACTCACACACTCAACAAACCAATACAAAAGAGAGACGGACGCGTCTCTCTTTTGTATTATTATAGCCTCTAAAATATAGCGCGGGCTTTTAGCGGTGTTCTCTAAATTGCGCACAGCGCGCCCTACCACTTCTTGCGGAATAACCCACCCATCAATGTACACAGCACATAGTACGGATACAGTATTTCAAGTAGCAGCGCCACCCATACGCTGACCGATTGGTTGCGTCGTTTGATTAGACTATATTCGATTGGGAATTTTACCACGAGCACTAGCGGACATACTAGCTGCAGCAGGTTTATTCCTAGCACCATTGCTCCGCAACGCAGGATATCCTTGTCGGTGTATTTAGGTGCTTTGCCCGCCCAGCGCATACGTTGTTTCAAGAATGCACGCCACTCAGTATGTGGTCGCACGATGGCTTCGTAGCGGGGGGCATCCAGTACGGCTATCTTCAGCCCACGACGCTTGAACGATTCCAATAGGAACATATCATCGCCGCTCGGTATCTCGTGGTGTAGGTCTTGGTATGACTCTAGCCATCGGTCTCGTTTCACGATCAAGTTTGCTCCGCTGCACATCACAGCTTTGCCACGTTGTGCAGCCTCGATGGTCAACTGCTGTATCGCCGCATATTCCGCTATCTGCAACCGCTCTAGCAGCGACGGCTTCTCATTCTTCGACTCCATTCGCAGCGGCAGGATATATAGGTCGGACGCCTCATTGAGGCTATTGGACGGTGTTCCACCTATTGGACGCTCGTATGACGAGCTATTGGCTATAGGAGCAGGTAATACATCGTCATCCATCATCCACACATAGTCCGTTTCCGCAGCGGAAATAATACGATAAAGAGCATGTTTTTTGCCCTTGCCTTCGTCGTTAATCCCCCTTCGTGGAACGACTACAGTAATATGATCTTGACCTTTTACCATCCGTTGCCTCTCGCCTTTAACCTTTTGCCTTTAACCTAATCTCTACAGATAGCGTTTGATCTGTGCTAGATGGTGCGACAGTTTGCCGTTGGCGAGGCGGATACCCATATCGTCGATCTTAGCCACATGTACGTATCCTGCGCAGTGTATGACCTCTGTCTGACTGATCAGCATACCCACGTGCGTGATCCTAGTGGCGTTTGGATCGCGATCGGCATGGTTGAAGAACACCAAGTCGCCTGGTCGCGATTCTGCCAACGAGTTCACTACCTCTCCTTGTGTCACTTGTTCGCGCGCATTGCGCAGTATATTAATGCCAAACACGCCATATACTGTTTGCGTGAAGCCCGAGCAGTCGTAGCCCATCATGTTCTTTCCGCCCCATAGGTATGGCACATTCAGCAGCGTCTTTGCCATTCTCACGATATCTTCGCCTTTTACCTCGTTGTCCAAACGATGCAAGCAGTTTGGATCAATCAGATACTCCTTGCCCAGCATTTCGAACGTGCCGTTCTCATAGTTTGGCAATCGGGTACCGATGGTGAGCATCACTTTCTCTCCTGTCTCTTTGATCGTAGCCACAGCCATAGGTACGGCCACCGTCACCTTGCGAACGCTCAGTTGCTCTACCTCTTCCTCGCTGATGCTTTTTATCATGCTGTTGCTTACCCATCCCACTTGTCCGTCCATGGTCGAGCGGATCTTGGTCCAGCTAGAACTACGTTCCACCACTTCGCACACTTCGCCGAACAGCAATTGGGTGGCTTGCTCGGCTGCTTGTGATGGTTCCTCGCGCACTGGGGTCACGGGGCAATGATTAATGACAAACTCTGCGCCACGAACGAGGCAGGTCGTTGCCATGATGGCAAGAAGGACTATAAAAATCTTTTTCATGGTTGTTTTGTTTTATGGTTTGATCGTGTTGAACAATTTTGCAGCGCAAAATTACACTTTTTTTTTGACATATGCAAATTTTGCTTTAAAATAGTATCACTCTGCTTGTCCACTAAACAGTAGCGAAGCGCACGAAAACTTTTTTTTAAGAAAAATACCCCCCCATGAACATCTGAGTGGTAACCGAGTGGTAATGGAGTGGTATGCGAACTGACAAATAACCCAAAATTCATAGATAAGCCACCGATAGGTAATAGACCTCTCATAGATCTCCTTGTTTTGTTCTATGCTTGCGCTGATTCCTCAAAGTGGGGACTTCTCGGGCGCTACACTCGGAGTGCGTTCCGTCGCACTCCTTCAGGTCGCGAAGCCTACCGCTAGTTTGCGAGGCGGCAGATTTGCGGGGACCTCAACAGGGAACATCCAAAACGCAACTGCTGAATCTTAAGTAAATGGCGGAGTAGTAAGACAATTATTTTATAACAAAAATTATAGAAAATTTATGTTTCCTTATTTGACGACAATAGAGACAACTTGCGGGGCAATCAATATCCCTGCCCCGGCTAGGATCTAGTGTAAGTGTCAACAAATATTAAATCTCATTTTTTAGTTTAGAGGACGGCGCAGAGCGCCTACAGTTTAGAGGACGCTTCGCTACAAGGGGGCACGGATTTGCACTAATTTGTATCCATGAAGGTCTGTGATAATCAGTGAGATCGGTGGGCCTTATCCTCATCCGTGGGAACGATATCGCTGAATATCAAGGAATAAAAAACAAAGAACGCCCTGGGGCAGGGCGTTCTGTTTGGGCGTGGATATTATATCTTATTTACCGAAATATGCCTTGTAAATCGCATTGGCCATGGCTTCGACAACCCCTTTATCTGGATCATACACGTAACCATTGGTCATGGCAACGATGCCCCAACCATCCGCTGGGCTCCATATCATGAGGCTACGCAAGCCATAAGCATCGCCAGTATGTCCTACAGGATAGTTGCCCGGTGTGTTGTAATGAGCATCGTCTAAGAAATCCACAAACTCCATGAGGCATAGTCCGTATTGGTCTTCGTAGTAGTCATCCGTTAGCTTGATCCATACGGGTGTCTGCATGGTTTTAGCACTCTCTTCGGAGATGATCCGCACACCGTTGAGTTCACCATAGTTCATGTGCATCATCATATAGGTAGCCAAGTCGTGCGCAGAGATTTTCACGCCACCAGTAGGCGAGAACATAGGTGCTGAATAGCCCATAGTGTAATCATCCAATCGATGTGCCACGCTGCCGTAGGCGCTTGACTCTACATATTCTCCGTCTTGATAACGGTATATAGAAGCACATTTGCTCATGTCCAATTCGTCAATATTATGGCCTGCATGCAAGCCAAGAGGTGTGATCACATTATCTTTTACATATCGGTCGAAACGCACACCAGACACCTTCTCGAGGATAGCGCCTGCGAAGTTGAGACCCAGGTTCGAATAATTGTAGCCAGTACCTGGAGCATAGTCGTAATAGGTGGCACTGCAGTCGCCATTCACCGCAGGATTGATATGGTCGAGTGTGGAATAATTCTCTGGATCGCGGAAACTAGCTGTGTGCGAGAGCACCATGCGCAAGGTGATTGGTACCTCTGGGTGATGTGGGTTGCGTACCTTAAAGCCAATGAGATTGCTCACATCGTCATCCAATGAGATAATACCTTTCTCCACAAGCTGCATAAGGGATGTAGCGGTGAAGGATTTGGAGATAGATGCGATACGCATGAAATGATTGGTTGTTAAAGGCGTTTGGCTGTCGATATTGGCATAGCCAAAAGCATTTTCATAGACTATCTTTCCGTTTTGGACAATGACAGCAGCGATACCTACTGCTTGATAGTCGTTCATTACTTGTTGAATAGCTTGATTGGTGCGTTTCTCTGCGCTTGGAGCACAACCGATCATCACCAATATCATGGCTGCTAAAGCCATAAGGACATGATTGTTTTTCATATTGTTGTATGTTTTAAGGGGTTAATACTACGGAACTGTTCGATGAAACGAGGGTAGGATTTGCGGATGCAGTCGGTGTCGTCCACCTCGTAGCCTGCAATCAACAGTGCCATCGCCATGCGATGGTCGGCGTCTGTGCGGTGCTCCGCTACGGCACGTAAGCGGTCGGACTCCTTCAGCGGCAACGACTCGACGCCGGTGGCGTGCAAGGTGATGCCTAGGCGCTCGCAGGTGAGCGCGACAGCAGGGTAAAGGTCGGGGCAGGTTGCAAAATCTTGTTCTAAGATTTTGCAATTGGACGCCGCTGGTGCGGCTATAGGACGCCCACTATGTGGGCTATTGGACGCTTCGCTATTGGTTATCGATTCTCGATATCCGTTACCCGATATCCGCACACCTTCAGGTGTGTAGGTGGTATGGACGCCGAGGCGAGCGAAGATATCGGCGACAACTTTGTCGCCTTGTAATGACTCGCGAGAGAGACCTGGGAGCGTAATCTCACCGCCATGAAGGGCGACATACTCGTACCAAAAAGCAGCGGAGCTCCAGTCCTTTTCTAAAGAGGACGCCGCTTGTGCGGCTATAGGACGCCCACAATGTGGGCTATTGGACGCCCTATGGGCTATTGGATATTGGTCAATGATTTCTCTCGTGAGGGTGATGTAGGGGGAAGTGGAGTTGGTTTGGACATTCGCTCCAATGAGGAGCAAGGCGGAAACAAACTGCGTGGATTGGGGGGTATTAAGGGTGATCGCTTGGCTCTTATCGAGCGACTTACCCGTGATGCGCAAAGGAGGAAAACCCTCTTTGCCCAAGTAGTCAATGTCCGCACCGATGCTGCGGAGAGCGTCCACCAGTTGACCAATAGGGCGATGATGCATGCGTTCGACGCCGTCCAAGATGGTGGTCTGCCCCTCTAACTGAGCGCAATAGGCGGTGAGGAAGCGCATGGCAGTGCCGCAATTGCCAAGTTCGATACTCGAACGGGACGCCGCTTGTGCGGCTATAGGACGCCCTGACGGGCTATAGGACGGCGTTCCGCCTATAGGACGCTCGCTCTGCGAGCTATTGGATGCATTGTGTAGTGTTGTTAAGGCGTGGTAGAGGAGTTGCACATCATCGGGCATATCAGCAGAGACGGTCAAGAGACCGTCTCCGTGTATAGCTTGCAAAATCAATAGGCGATTTGCAATGGATTTCGATATGGGCAGTAAAATGCAGGGCATTTTTAGTTTAAAGTTTAGAGGTTAGAGTTTAAAAGCATGGGATATGCGGCTTCGCCGCTATTCTTGCCTATAACCTTTAACCTTTCGCTTATAACCTCAATCAGTTAATATCAGGCAAGAAAGAATAATCGCGAGAGTAGCGGAGGTGCTGCTCGATATAGCCCTCAGTATAGTCGAGAGTGACGTCTGTGATATTACCTTCTGCATCGTAATGTGCAGTATAAACAGGGTTAACAAAGCCTTTATATGGAGCGAGGTTGAGTTTCTCATAGCGCTCCAAGATCTCTTTGTGCAAGTCTTGGTCTACCTTCACAGCATAAGTCTCGACCATCTCTATCGCAGCAGGATAATCGCCTTCAGAGGTAATACGTTGAATCTCGCGGAGTAACTCACCATAGAGACGGCGAACGCCCTCATAATCATTGATTTGGAGGTAGTGCTTACCATCGCGCTCAATCATCTCCACCTCGTTGTTTTGTGCGTTTTCAAACACCCACTTAGCAATGAGTTGGCGGTTGCGCATGTGCGACTCCTCGATGTCTTTGCCAGGCTCGATGCGCACGAGTTGGGTCATGAGGCCGTTCATCATTTGTTGGTAGTAGAAGCCCTTGTATGCCTCTTCGTCCTCCAAAAGACCGAGTTCTACGAGTTTAGGATCAGCCATATAGTAGAGACCGAGCAAGTCAGCACGCGCCTCCTCGATGGTAGAAGCATGCTCCTTGAGGGCATCTTTGCTAATACCTGGCATGAGTTTGCCTGAACCATGACCCACGCACTCGTGAAGGTCGGTATGCAAGTCGCCGCAAGCACCTGCTTTCTCGTACATAGCGATGACCTCTGGGCTAATCATAAACTCCTCGTTGAAGCCATTGCCCTTGGCTGCCTCGTTGTAGGCATGGGTGATATTGTCGATAGTCACAGACTTAGAACCATAGTCTTTGCGAATCCAGTTAGCGTTAGGCAAGTTGATACCGATAGGGGTAGCAGGGTAGCAGTCGCCTGCGAGGATAGCGGCGGTGATAACCTTTGCACTCACGCCCTTGACTTCCTCTTTCTTGTATTTCTTATCGGTTGGAGAGTTATCCTCAAACCATTGTGCGTTGTCGGAGATGGTTTGGCAACGGTGGGTAGCACGCATGTCTTTGAAGTTCACGAGTGACTCCCAAGTACCTGTAATACCTAGAGGATCAGCATATGTCTC
This sequence comes from Paludibacteraceae bacterium, assembly GCA_017556705.1. Classification (GTDB taxonomy): domain Bacteria; phylum Bacteroidota; class Bacteroidia; order Bacteroidales; family Paludibacteraceae; genus Colicola. The sequence continues at coordinate 22,197 of JAFYMG010000014.1, forward strand.
GGTGAAACCATTCACGAAGTCCACACGGCTGTCCAAATCTTTCACCCAGGCGATGCAGTACTCGTTGAACGCTTTGAGGTCGCCAGTCTTGTTGAACTCAATCATCTTTTCGATGACAAGGCGTTGTTGGTCGTTCTCAGCAAATGGTAATGCCTTCTCGAGGTGCTCTACTACATGGCTGAGAGCTTCGCCGTACATGCCACCTACTTTGTAGGTGCGCTCTACCACTTGGTCGTTCTCCTTCACGAGCTTGCTGTTGAGACCAATCCAGAGTGGCTCCGCAGAGTTATCTTTGTGTGCTTCGTAGTATGCCTCTGCCTCGGCTTGGGTCACGCCCTCGTAGTAGTTGTTGGCAGAAGCCAGGAGAAGATCCTCGCCAGCGAGACTTAGGCTCTTAGGCATCACGGTTGGGTCGAAGATCACAGGCAAGATAGCCTCGTCGTAGGTAACACCTGCTTCCGCACATGCATTCACGAACCAGTCTTGAGAGAACTCAGGTTGGAACTTGTCGGATGCGTAGTGGTGGTGAATACCGTTGGCAAACCATACGCGCTTGAGGTATTTCTCAAAGTTGACGAACTCAGCGCTAGTCTTGTCGCCCTGGTATTGGGTGTAGAGTGCTTCAAGGGCACGGCGGATACGTAGGTTGTAGCGACCATTTTGATCATAGAGGATATCACGCCCATGCAGAGCAGCTTCGGTGAGGTGATAAACGAGGGTCTTTTGTTGCAGACTCAGAGAGTCAAACTCTGGCACTTGGTAGCGCAGAATCTCGAGGTCATAAAACTTGTCCACGGTGTAGTCGAATGTTTGTTCTTGTTTGCAGCATGCGCTGAGTGCGATGAGTGCAATGCTGAGGATTGCTAATTTCTTCATTGTTTATTGTTTAAGGACTTTTTAGTCGTTATTAAATTCTTTCTAATACGGTTTGTACCAACTGTTTGATACGAGGTTTGTAATCAGTGTTAGCAGCTTCTACTTTGCGTTGGGCGATGACACAGCAAACAGTCATAGCTTTGTGTCCCATCAGCAAACTGAGGCCTGCAATGGCGCTACCTTCCATCTCGTAGTTAGTGATGCGTTGCCCCTCATAGCGGAAGTCAGTAATCAGGTCGTTAATCTCTTTCACCGCTAATTCACAACGCAATACGCGTCCTTGAGGGCCATAGAAACCATTAGCAGCGATGGTGCAACCACGCATCATATCTTCGCCTGCAATGCGATTGACGAGTTCAGGATTAGCAGCTACTACGTATGGGCGAGCAGCCTTAGCAGGATAGTGGATGAAGTCCACCAATGCGTCCTCAAAGCCGAGGTCGGCTATCTCGTCACGACCTTCGTAGAAAGCCAGTACGCCGTCCCAACCGATAGATTTCTCGCTCACGAGGAAAGTACCCAATGGGATATCCTCTTGCATACCGCCGCAAGTACCGATACGCACGATCTCAAGGGTGCTATGCTCGTCCTTCTCGGTGCGGGTGGCGAAGTCAATGTTAGCCAATGCGTCTAGCTCATTGAGCACGATATCGCAGTTGTCGGTACCGATACCTGTAGAGATGCAGGAGATGCGTTTGCCTTGGTATTTACCTGTAATGGTATGGAACTCGCGGCTTTGGATATCGCACTCGATGCTGCCTTTGTCAAAAAACGAAGCCACCATGTTGACGCGACCTTGGTCGCCGACTAATATCACCTTATCCGCCAAGTGTTCGGGGCGAATGTGAAGGTGGAATATACTGCCATCCTCATTGATAATGAGTTGGCTAGCAGGGAATGTCTTTTTCATGCGTCTAGAAATTTAGAAATTATGCTTGGCCGCCGCCGAAGGACATAGGTATAGTGCTTCCTGGAGCAGGGGTACCGTTGAGTTTGATGGTACCAAATTGCTTTTCGTATTTTGCTACGTTCTCTTGCAAAGCGAAGAGCAGTTTCTTGGTATTTTCAGGGGTCATGATGATGCGTGATTGCACGTTAGCATTCTTTTGACCTGGCATCATACGCACGAAATCTACTACGAACTCTGAAGAAGAGTGTGCTACGATAGCGAGATTAGAGTAAGTGCCCTCTGCTACTTCTGGCGAGAGGTTGATGTTGAGTTTTTGTTCTTCCATAATTGTATAGTTTTTTTTAGAAGTTAGACCATGTTATTGTTAGACCGCTATGCTGTTGGATATGGGGTTACCAATAGAATTGTTGTTTTTTACGGAATAGGGGTTGGGTGGCGAGTATGAATAATGTGATGAGCGGGAGGAAAATATCGTATAGAACGATTTCTATTCCGATCTCTCGCATTCGGAATCGATTGGCTGCTAAGTTGATGATGATCAGTTGGGTAAGCAGTCGTATACTCCATAATCCATACGCACTAGCAAGGATGATCCATTGGCCAGTGGTCAGTCCGTATGCTATGCATAGTATCGACAAAAAGTGTACCAATCCGCGTGTGATAGGTTCGGAGGTAAGACGCATCTTGCTTTGGGTGCTATAGCGCGATGATACGCTTAGGTGGCGGCGTTTCTGATGTATCCACTCATACCACGTGCGTTTAGGTGGCGACCATGTGAGAGCATCTGGGTTGCATACGACGGAGGTGTTAGATCGGTTGGCAATCTTGTTGACCAACAAGTCGTCATCGCCCGCGCGCTCGTTGAGCAATCCTTGAAAACCATTATTATCAAAGAAGGTGGCTTTGCGATAGGCGAGGTTGCGTCCTACGCCCATGTAAGGATGACCGCATTTAGCCATGCCCATGTACTGCAATCCGCTGAAGAGGGTATCGTAGCAGATGATATGGTTGAGCAGTCCTTCGGTCTCGAAATAAGGACCAAAGCCTAGGACGATCTCTGTTTGGTCGTTTTGGAAGCCATTCATCATCTCTCTGATCCAATGGCGCGATTCAGGTCGGCAGTCGGCATCTGTGAGCAGGATATAATCGTATTTGGCCGCTTTAATACCAATAGTTAGTGCCAATTTTTTGCTGCTAATCACTCGTGCACCTCGTGGTACAAAGGTATGGTATAGTCGGTTGGATTGTTGGACGTATTGCTCTAGTATAGTATAGGTGTCATCTTCAGAACCGTCATCTACAACAATCACCTCAAACGCAGGATAATCTTGATTAAGAAGTGTATGAAGATAATCTTTTAGGTTGGTTTCCTCATTGCGCGCACACACCACTACGCTGACGCCTGGGAGGGTGCGTATCTGTTTGTCTTGATAGGTGAAAGTGGTCTTTTTCGCCCCTTTGCGGATATAACGGAGATAGAAATATACTTGGTGCACGAAGGCGGCGAATAGGATACCTAACAAGGCGCATCCCCATGGATGAGCTTGCAGGTAGGATGTGATGGGTGTAAGGTAATCTTCTAAGATCAACACGATAAAAAGAACCTAATGAGTTTTTTTAATAATCTTTTTTAGTTTTTTGCTTTTGCCCTTCTTGATGGCATCATTTGCCATTTGTGCTACTATTCTGGCGCCCTCTTCGTTTAACTGATATTCGCCGTCAACTAATTGGTTTGGATGAAGTGTGATGTAATATGCAGCAGCATCTTCTTCGGTTAATCCTATTAGCCAATTATGGGTTACCTGTTCTAAGTCTAGCAGAGGCAGATGATGATAGATGGCGATATGACGGATTTCATCGGGATAACTACCTAATCGGTCAATCAAAGAACCATCTTTGTAGAATGGTTGTGCCAACGGTGTGCAAAGAATAATGTTGATTCTATTGCGGCGGGCAGTTGTAATGATCTTGTTGATATGACGAGTGAATGCTTCCGGCGAACTATACGTTGCAGGATTCTTTTCTTTTAAGTCGTTTGTGCCAAATTGAAGAAAAACATATGAACCTTTGCGCAACTTCTCCATCTTTTCTAGTAATCCAGTTTCTACAAATACTTTAGCACTCATACCTATATTGGCAATATTTACGACTTCGATACGCTTGTGAATATATGGTTCAAAAGCCGTTCCCCAGCCACAGACTTCGGTATTTGTCGTAGTGTCTGGGGTGTACTCTGTTAATGTAGCATCACCAACTAACCATAATGTTTTAGGTTTTGCAAAAGTAGGGATAGTTGTGCATAATACAAAACTAACCATTAAAAGAATAATCTTTTTCATTTTTTTCAAATCTTGTCTTTTATATATATTTTAACGCGCAAAGTTACGACTTTTTTTTTATATATGCAATTTTTTTTGTAATTTTGCGCCATAATTTGATATAAGTTGATGAATACACTGGGAAAAAACTTTGTTTTTACCTCTTTTGGAGAGTCACACGGCAAAGCGATTGGCGGTGTGCTGGATGGTGTGCCTGCTGGTGTTCGTATAGATATGGATTTGATTCGTGAGGCGTTGGATAAACGCGCTGGAAGGTTTGAGGCTAAAGGCGATGAGGCGATAAGGCGAGAGGCAGGAGTTTCGCCCCGCGCAAAGCGCGAAGCGGACAAGGTGGAATGGCTTAGTGGTGTACTTGACGGCGTTACTCTAGGTACACCTATTGCTTTTATCATCCGCAATGCGGATACACGTTCTGAGGACTACGAATGGCTGAAGCATACCTATCGTGTGGGGCATGCGGATAAGACCTATCAAGAGAAATATGGTATTCGTGACCACCGAGGCGGTGGTAGAGCTTCGGCACGAGAGACTGTTTCACGAGTGGTAGCAGGTGGTGTGGCGCAACAGTTGTTGAAGGAGAAGGGAGTGGAGATAAAGGCGAAGTTGGTGCAAGTGGGTTGTGAAACGAATCCCGCTCATTTTGAGGAATATATAAGCAATATCCGTCAAGAAGGAGATAGTATTGGCGGTATTGTGCAATGTACTATAACTGGATTACCAGTTGGAATTGGCGAGCCGATTTTTGATAAGCTCCAAAGTCATTTGGCATTTGCCATGATGAGCATCAATGGCTGTAAAGGCTTTGAATATGGTTCGGGTTTTGAGGGTGTGAATTTGAAAGGAAGCGAAATGTATCTCTCAGAAAACCACACTCTTATCTCTGGAGGAATGGCTGGAGGTATATCCGATGGTACGCCTGTAGTTTTCCGTTGTGTCTTCAAGCCTACGGCTTCCAATCGTAAGACATTTGAGGCGATAAGGCGAGAAGGCGATGAGGCGAAAGGCAAAAGTATTGGTCGTCACGATGCCTGCATCGCTGTGCGTGCAGTAGCAGTTGTAGAGGCAATGGCAGCCATTGTGCTGCAAGATATTTTCTCTGTGTAGTTCCTATTAATTTCTTTCTTGCACTTCGGCAATGGCGTTGAAAACGCTGTTGTCTTGTAAGCTTACCACAATTGGCATTTTGATTTTGCGGGTGATGACACATACATCCGTCGGATCTGTAACCAAGGAGAAGTGCTTTCCACATTCGCTACTTGTGAATAGTCCGATATTGCCAAAGAACATACCCGCACCTACGATGCGATGTGTTTCGATGCCGTGTGGATAATGTTCAATCTTTACCACATCCTCGCTTGCTACGCGCACTTTCCATGCAAGCATATGAATATCAATATGGTTTTTGGATACAGATACTCTGCGTGGAATCATACATAATGTGCCACCAACTACCAACACGATGACGATTATTCCTATCAACATCTCTATATCATGCTCGAGTATCCATGCATAAAGCATATAACCCAAACCAACAAGGATTAAAATCATAGCAAGAAAAGTCACCCATTTAAATGACTTTGTCATTGGAAGAAAATAGGTCGTGTTCATTAGGTTGATTATTTTAAAGGTTTGATAATAGCTACTTTCTTTTGATAATAAGGGAAGGATATTTGGCCATTCTTCACTAAGGCCGTCTGATTGGTGTATAATTCTATCACCTGTGTACCATCTTGCCAAACTCCTTGCACGGAGAAGGGTTTCCACTCACTGGGTTGTAAACGGATGAGCAGTGTGTCGCTATCGTTATAGCGGATACAAGTATGTGCATCGATTGTTCGTTGCAAGCCACCGCCAATCACGAAGTTAGCGCGTCTAATCTGACCTAGTTTTTGAAAATGCAACCATAGCTCGTGATTTAGATTATCCCAATCCATATCTGAACGAAAGGCTTGGTCGCTATCTACATTATATTGTGCATCGCTGAGCGTACGTCCCGTTTCGTCGCCGTAGAAGATTTGCACTACACCAGGTGCAAGTAAGAAGGTAGTAGCACAATCTATCATGTTGTCCATATCTGCATCGCGATGATAGGAGTTGTTGAGATAGCTAAAGGGGTGCCAATTCGTATAGCGTGCTACACTATCTGCATATGCTTGCCATGTATAAACAATGCCATCTAAATCGCCCCGCTTGGGGAAATAGAAGTTGACCATGCTGGAGAATCCTGCTTTGGCATAATCGGCTTTGTAGTCGATGTCGGCACAATCAAAGTCGCCAGTCATATAAAAGTCATCTGTCCAGGCAGAAGCCATATCATTGGGATGCTCTGAGCGCCATTTGCGTAATGCCTCATTGCATGCAATATGTAGTTGTTGCCAATTTTCGAGGTGCACGTTTTCTACAATATCGCAACGAAAACCATCTATACCAAATTCTTCTACCCAAGCGGCTATCCATGCAATCAGGTATTGAGTAGGAGTCCACGAGTGGTCTTTGCGCAAGGCGCGAGAAGATGGATTCACCCAAGCATCATTCTTCTTGCCCTCTGCCTTCCACTTACGTTTGATGAATAGAGGAATCTTGACTGTTTCTTTGCTCTCGTCTTTAAAATCTGGCATACCAAACACAGTGGCAGTCAATGGGTTGCCTTCATCCCATCCTTCGTCTGGCATCCGCACCCAAGTGCGGTCGTACCAGCCTTTCCATTGGTGTCTATTGGCAAAAAACTGATCATAACTCCAAGTTCGGATATGTTGCGCGGCTTGCTCCTCTGTTATATCAGTGGGTGCAAAGCCATACTGCACAGCATCGAGCAATGTGGGGTAGCCAGGGTTATTCAAGTTGGCGCCTAACATCACTCGGATTCCTTGTGCATGTAGGGTGTCCACCAATGCGCGGAACTCTTCAATGGTGCCATAGTTCTTGTCAATCTGAGTATAATCCAATGGGTAATATCCGTGATATCCATAGTGTGGAAAATCGTTGATCGAACCACTACCTGTCATCCAACCATGTATTTGCTCATAGATGTCTGTCATCCAAACAACATCTACGCCCAATTGGGTAAAATACCCTTCTTTGGCTTTTTGCAGCATACCCTTGAAGTCGCCTCCGTGGAAGGTGGCTGCATTCAGTTGCTCTGTACCATAATCAACGATACGTCCGTAATTGACATCATTGGTGGTGTCACCATTGCAAAATCGGTCGGTAATGACGAAATATATAGTAGCACTCTTCCAACTAAAATTGGCGGTGGTATTAGCCAACATATTATTGATTGTGAGGCATGTAATTGCCAATAGAATAAGTCTTCTCATGGTTGTTTTATTATTTGTGTAACTTCTTATATTTGTTAATATTTGTTGTATAAATATGCAATAATGTCTTTTTGCAAGTGTTGGTACAAATCGGCAGATGATACGCCTAGTTTGTGAGCGATTCGCTGTTTGTAGTTGCGTATGCTCTTTTCGGAGTAGCAGATATATTGCGCGATTTCGTCCAAAGTTAGGTGTGGATAAACGAGGATATAGGTGCAAAATTGTACCTCACGTTCTGCCAATTGTGTGCGATTTTCCAGTGCAGTTATCCAACCGTTTAATGAGGTGTCAATGTCTTGGAGCATGGAGCGGTAGTTCGTCCAACTCTTCTCTGGGGCTGGGTATTGCACTCGGATAGTAGTGAGGCGTTTGTCTAAATCGTATAGGTGTTGTTGTTTGAGGAGTGCCTTTTCTTGTTCCGCCATGCGCTGAGATAGTTCATCGATCTTTTGATGGGCGGCTTGCATACGAATGGAACTTCTTTTGTGGTACGAGAAAGCAGCGATAATAACAATCGCCACGCCCAACAGCATGATGAGCATGTTTAGGATTTCCGCTATTGGTATGTTAAGCACTTGCATTTCCATTTCGTTTGCAAAGGTAGTACTTTTTTTGCAAACAAGCAAGTCTTATGTGCATTTGCACACGCGGTAGAGGTGAACGTGCATGAAAATCAGCGGATTAGGTGGCGGATTGTACACGTAGAAAGTAAAGTTCTGCGCTAGTTTTTTCAAAAAGGAAGAAGAATGAGCTTATCAGCTTCTAATTTGCTCATCGATGCGATGCAATAAATTCGCTTAAGATGCCAGCATATATATTAAGTGCATGTTTGCTGTTGTCGCTACTAGGATGAACACCATCTGGGCAATAGACCTTAAAAACAGGTATGTCGTAATCAAAAGTGGTTGTGTGATTCTGACTGTCAAAATCTTTTGTTCCAGGAATGATATGCAATGACGTTCCGTAGCAACTAGCTATGTCGCAGAATGGGAAACACCAATCACCAGCCCACCATTTTTGAGCATCAAGAAGCTTAGCATAACTGGTTTCACCACTTTTTTCATTGCTATAGTTGCCGATAACCATAAAACGGGCTCTTGGATTACGAACCAAGATAACTGTTACTAAAAAATTTAGTGCTCCATAATAACAATTCCTATTTAGAGAACATACAAAATCATCTAATTTGCTAGGTTCTATATTGTCTAATTTACCTACATACTTAATGAGGTTTTGATAATTATTAGCGGTCATATATGTATCTTCCGCTAGTTCTCCAGAATTAATATTGGCTCTAGTAGGTTGTAAATCAATATCAATATTTCCTTTTGAATCTTTATATTTCCAATCATTATGAGAATGATCTATAATCCACAAATCTGGCATTGGGTTAGTACCGTCCAAATATGGCATTAACTTATCTTCAAAACTACCTTCTCTAATACGCTTTTCATAACTTGCATCCAATGTCTCGGGCCATGATGAATTTTTGTCTAATTGGCGCAACGAACTATAGTTGGCGATAAATGCTTCTCCTTCTTCTTTTGTTCGTGATAGGGCAGATGTGATGTTTGAAATATTTGCCCCATTGTAATCTCCTGTTCTCACATTCGCTCGACACATTGATCCTCCCACGGAAGTGTTAATCATATTCGCTCCTAACATTTCACCTACTAATTCAGGATATTTACCTGCAGGAATACTTGTTCCGCACCACCAAATGGTTTTTCCTGACCAATGATTCTGTCTATTTCCAGTGTTTGAGTCTTTTGACCCCTGACCGTTATTTGCAGTGCTGGTTGGTAAATCAAAAGTATAAGAGGCTTTGACATATTTTGTTAAAGAGGCATGTAGCCTTGTTTCCACATCCTGTTTGTGAAAAGTCAATGTCATACTATCGTTAGCATTAGCATTGCTTAAGTACTCAAGGACGATTCCATCTAAATTGCATATAGCAAAGCCATAACTACCTCCCGTCTTAACAGTAACAGTGGTGTAGCAATTAGCAGGAATAGGAGCAGATATTAGTATTTGAGTAGAGTTCATGGCATTGTATTTGACCTCCGTTCCTATTGTTTGAGAAGGTGCAACATAGTATCCTGCTATCGTAGAGTCTGATGTTACTGCAAATGACATACCATTAAGCATCTCGTTGTTCATGGATGTATAGTTTCCAGATACGAATTTTGCTTTTGACACATGTAGTTTTGTCGGAGTTCTTTGTGGAGCAAATATGTATGTACCCTGAGTTTCTGCACTAGCAGCAACACTATTGTTCGTAAAAAACTCCAAAACATTACCGTTCATGTCCGTTAAGGCCATGCCATATGACCCACCACCTGTAACAGTTAGAGTTACTATTGATTCAGCAGGAATATCCCATGTATAAATGCCACGGGTACCTGCTTCTACATATTTGACCATGCCGCCAATAGTTTGATTTGTGGCAACCATTTCTGTAGAACTAACTAAATTGGCATTTGAGGAGGTTAGGATAATTTTTTCGTTCGTAGATTGGGAGCTTTCCGCGGTATTGACTTTGATATGTATATTTCCCCTGACATGCGGAATGGAAATGGTAACCAAATTATTGTTAATGCTTTTACAATCATACAACAAATAATTATTCATTGTTACCTCCACATCTTCTATAGAAATTTTATATTTACTATCTATTGATACTAATGCTTTGAAAGCCATATTGTTGTGAGCATAGTTATCTCCATGATAGTTAACCCCATCTCCAAATTCTGTAGTTACAGTGTATATGGTATCGTGTGATAATATTGTGTCACGAACAAAAATAGTGTCATATACAATATGGACTAATTTTCGAGGCAGAAGTAACGTATCTACCCCTTCATTATCATTATACGTTAGACTATCTATACTACTTATTGGCATTCCATACACCAATTGACCATTAGACCAAATCCATTGATTGCTTTGTCCAAATGCTAAAAAACATGTTAATAGTAAAACTATTATATTTAAGATTTTTTTCATAGAGATTTTATTTCTTGATTATCTGAAAATTTTGATTACGGGTTCTACAGTTTAATAAATATACTCCTGCAGGATACATTGATAAATCTAAACACATATCATCCGTACCTTCAATAATTTGCATTAGATGTCCATTAATACTATAAAAACGTAATTCAGCATCTTCAGCGTTCTTTATGTATAAAATATGTGCTGTTGGATTGGGGTATACAGACACTAATATTTTATCATCTGTTTGTGAATGCTCTAAAACAGTAGGGATAGAAGGTATTGTATCTCTAAAACGTACATGCTGTACATTAGAAAACGCATTGCTATATACAATCGTTTGAGTAGTGTCGTATATATATAATGAGTCTCCAGAATACACTATTTTCCCCAGGTTGTTCAATGCATTAATATGTTCATTACCAACCAAAGGCTTCACAACTAAAGAGAGTGCTGCCATTGTGTTCAAAGAGCAAAGTAGAGTAAAAATAAGAATAAATCTATTTTTCATACTTTTTCTATAGGAGTTAATTCTTGTCTGCAAACCTTTCGCTCAATTTGCGATACAAAGGTATTGCTTTTTTTTGAGATGTGCAAGAAAAATCGCTTTTTGGCGCAATTTTTCTGGTGTGGGGTGTAAAGTGTAAGGTTTAAAGGCAGCGACTAAGGTGCAATTTCGAAGACGGCACAGAGCGCCTACTGTTTAGGGTTTAGAGAAAAGAAAAAGCCATTTATGCGAGTTTGCATAAATGGCAAAAGTAATACGAAAAGTTTGTGAAACTGAATTATTCTTTTTCTGTCTTTTGAATTTCTTCAGCAATTAGTTCTTGCAACTTGGTCTTAGGCAGTAAATACTGATATTCTGCAACACCAATAGGTTTATTTACATCTTGCAATGCTAATTCTACCTCTAAATGGTCTTTTTCTGCGCACAAGATAATACCAATAGATGGATTCTCATCTGGTGCTTTCTCCAATTTGTCCAAAAGCGACAAATAGAAATTCATTTTGCCTATATACTCAGGTTTGAACTCTCCTATTTTTAGTTCTATAGCGACCATAGAACGAAGACGACGATGAAAGAACAGCAAATCAACACGATATTCCTTATCATTACATGTCAAAGTGTGCTGATTGCCTATAAAACTAAAACCATCGCCTAACTCCATTATGAAAGTGGTAATTTTGTGCACTAGACGGCGTTCAAGGTCTAACTCTCTCAGAGGTTCTACCGCATCAACAAACCCAAGATTATAACTACTACGAAAGACTTCATTGGCGTATGCCGCTTGTTGGGCTGGCAAGGTAGTGGTAAAGTTATTGAACTGCTCAACAGGCTGAATAGTAAGATGGTAGTCTGATTTTAGGGCATGTTTCAACATATCACGTGACCATCCCTTTTCAATGACCTCATTAGCGTAGAAAATGATATACTCCGGCGATAAGTTATAGGTCATAAGAAGCAAATTGTGGCTCCATGGCAAAAGTGCGACAGCTTGTCGCAGTTTTGTATCTCCCTCGTTATAACGGAGATAGAACTTTTTCATATCCCATAGATTTCTTGGAGATAATCCCATGTCGGGATATCTAGATTTCAAATCTATAGAAAGTCTTTTAACAACACTATCACCGTGTTTGCTATCAAGTTTCTTCTCTTCTAATAGTTTGCCAATCTCCCAATAGGACGACATAGCAACTGTGTTTAGTTGTTTGGCTATCTGTATGCGAGAAGCTTCAATTACTGCGACAGCCTGTCGCAGTAATTGATTATATTCATCTTCAGTCAGCGATTTTAGAAGGGTTAGATCTTTCATGTCTATATTGTTCATAAATCTGACGGCAAAGGTACAAATTTATTTTGGATTGAGCAAGAGAAATCGCCTTTTGAGGTGATTTTTTCTTTAAACAGATAAGTCAACTTTTTCAGGAAAGGAGTCAACTGTTTTAGGAAGGGATATTAAGAAATATATCAAACATTACACTATAGGCGGTCGTGCCTACCCTGTACGGCACTACCCTATAGCCATACGGCTGCGTACCCGCAAGGGGTGCGCCATTCTATGTATTGCGCTTAATCCTCAAAGTGGGGACTTTTCGGGCGCAATACTCGGAGTGCGTTCCGTCGCACTCCTTCACGGTGGAATAAGGCAAAGTATAAGAGAAGGAAAAGAGAAGGCAATCTTAATAAAAAGCACTTTTTCACTTAAATCTAATGACCGATTTGGGATTACCTGTCACGGAGTGTGGAGCTTTGTGCAATTTTTTCAAAAAAATGCAAACTCGTCCCTTAGGGAGTCTTGCACATCTTACCAAAAAGCAGTACTTTTGCACCGTTTTCGAAAACAAAGCATTTATGAAGCAACTCAAATTACAAATTGGAGAGTTCTCTCGCCTTTGTGGAGTGACCATAAAGACACTGCGACACTATGAAAAATTGGGTCTTTTGATTCCAGAATACATAGATCGCTATTCGGGTTACCGATATTATTCGGTTGGACAAATGCAAAAGATGGGAGCTATACGCGAACTGAAATCATTGGGGTTTAGTCTTGTGGAGATTGTTGACCTATACAAACAAGATACACATTATCCAGATCCAGCGATGTTAGTAACAAAGATCGCAAACACCGAACAACAGTTAGCTCAACTGCAAACCCGACATGCGCAACTTTTGGCGATATTGAACGCTCGTAAAAAACATGAAGCAATGGAAAAATTTACAATTCAAGCTTTACCGTCTTGCACGGTGGCCAGTTACAAAGGTAGTATTCGTAACTATAGCGAATTAGGAAGTCTATGCTGTGAAGTTATCGGTCCAGAAATGGCTCGCCTCGGCTGCGAATGTCCCGAACCTGGATTTTGTTTTACTCGGGAATTAGGAAATGAGTATAAACCCGAAAGCATTGATATAGAATATTGCGAGCGGGTAAAAGAAGCCAAAGTTGACTCCGAACTCATTCATTTCTACGAACTTCCATCGGTAGAAACCGCCATCTGCTACAAGCACTACGGACCTTACGAGCGACTCATTGACGCTTACGCAGAGGTGTTTGCTTATGCAGAAAAAGAAGGTTATACCATTCTCGAAAGTCCCCGCGCTGTGTACGTTGATGGTATTTGGAATCAAGAAAATCCAGATTTGTGGTTAACTATTGTCCAACTACCTGTAACGAAGTAATAGAAGCGGTGATATTTAATCCAAGATAGTCATTATTATCCTTCACGGAAGTGAAAGGAATTGTGCGCTTATTGTGCGTGTATTGTGCGTCTATTGTGCGTGAATAGTGCGTAATTGACAAGAAAAAAGAAGGTGCGTCTAATAGACACACCTTCTTGGAATATTTATTCTCTAACTGATTAGAGTTGTGGGCCAGCTGCAACGAGAGCTTTACCTGCCTCGTTGGTGGTGTACTTAGCGAAGTTCTTGATGAAACGACCAGCCAAGTCCTTAGCTTTCTCTTCCCATTGAGCAGCGTCAGCATAAGTGTCGCGTGGGTCGAGGATAGCAGGATCAACACCTGGCAATGCAGTTGGAACCTCGAAATCGAAGAATGGGATCTTCTTGGTTGGAGCCTCGAGGATGTCGCCACCGAGGATAGCGTCGATGATACCACGTGTATCCTTGATAGAGATACGCTTGCCAGTACCGTTCCAGCCAGTGTTAACGAGGTATGCCTTAGCGCCAGATTTCTCCATGCGTTTTACGAGCTCCTCAGCATATTTAGTTGGGTGCAACTCCAAGAATGCTTGGCCGAAGCAAGCAGAGAAAGTAGGAGTTGGCTCAGTAATACCACGCTCAGTACCAGCGAGTTTAGCAGTAAAGCCGCTGAGGAAGTAGTATTTGGTTTGCTCTGGAGTCAAGATAGATACTGGAGGCAATACGCCGAATGCGTCAGCAGAGAGGAAGATAACGTTCTTAGCTGCAGGACCAGCAGAGATTGGGCGAACGATCTTCTCAATGTGGTTGATTGGGTAGCTTACGCGGGTGTTCTCAGTAACGCTCTTGTCGGTGAAGTCGATCTTGCCGTTCTCGTCAACAGTAACGTTCTCGAGCAATGCGTTGCGCTTGATAGCAGCGTAGATGTCTGGCTCAGACTCTTTGTCGAGGTTGATAACCTTAGCGTAGCAACCGCCCTCGAAGTTGAACACACCGTTGTCATCCCATCCGTGCTCATCGTCACCAATGAGGAGACGCTTAGGATCGGTAGAAAGGGTGGTCTTACCTGTACCAGAAAGACCGAAGAATACTGCGGTGTTCTCACCGTTCATGTCGGTGTTAGCAGAGCAGTGCATAGATGCAATACCTTGCAAAGGCAAGAAGTAGTTCATCATAGAGAACATACCCTTCTTCATCTCACCACCGTACCAGGTGTTGAGGATCACTTGCTCGCGGCTGGTAGTGTTGAATGCCACGCAAGTCTCAGAGTTCAAACCGAGCTCAGCGTAGTTCTCAACTTTAGCCTTAGAAGCGTTGTAGATCACGAAGTTAGGCTCGAAGTTCTCCAGTTCCTCAGCGGTAGGTTGGATGAACATGTTGGTAACGAAGTGTGCTTGCCATGCTACCTCAACGATGAAGCGAACAGCAATACGAGTATCAGGGTTGGTACCGCAGAAAGCGTCCACAACAAACAAGCGTTTGTTAGAGAGCTCTTTCAAAGCGATGTCTTTAACCACAGCCCAAGTAGCCTCAGACATAGGTTTGTTGTCATTCTTGTAATCCTCGCTTGTCCACCAAACGTTATCGTGACTTTGTGCGTCGTCCACGATGAATTTGTCCTTAGGAGAACGACCGGTGTAAACACCTGTCATCACGTTTACTGCGCCAAGCTCAGTCTCTTGGCCCTTGTCAAAGCCAGTTAATTCTGCTTTTGTCTCCTCTGCGAAGAGTACTTCGTAAGAAGGATTGTGTACGATCTCGGTTGTACCTACGATGCCGTACTGGGTCAAATCTAATTGTTTCATTGTTTAATTAAAAAGGTTATTTTAGTTGTTTTTTATTTTTCGGTTATCGGGTAACGGGTATCGGATATCGGACAGCCCGTAAAAATGCCCTATTTTTTCGGGTACAAAATTACAACAATTTTTCGAAATGACAAAATTTTTAATAAAAATACCGTGATTTTGTATAGTTGATTTTACAAAAAATCGAAAAACATGCTACATAACATATTTTTACGGCAGAAAATTTGGTGGGTATGTAAAAAAGCAGTACCTTTGCACCGTGTTTTTCATGGTATTAGATTTAAGGTTAAGTAAGAGATTGGGTTGTCGGGATGACAATCCTTCTTTTTTTGTTAGGAATCTTCTGTTTAATACTTATCAAAGCCTGCGAAATTTGTTTGTTTTGTGAAATACAAATTGTATGATCATATTTTATTATATTGTTTTTTAAGTTTTATCAAGATTTTTTTAAAAAAAGATGTACAATATTTTGGTGGATTGAAAAAAATGTTGTAACTTTGCAGGCGCAATTTTGTAAGGGAAGTTATAGTGTCAATAATTCATTGTCGGAATAGCTTCTAGTTCTGCGGAAATAAGTAAAAAAAGCGTTTACTACTGGGCTTTATACATGTGAGCAAAAGTAAGGTTCCACGCTTTCATTTAATTTATACCAAGGGTTGTTAGGAACCAACTCCCCTCAAAAACACAAAACAAATGAAAAAAATAGGTTTTTTAGCCATTGTAATCGCAGCATGTTTGTTCAGCGCTTGTAATCCTAACAATCCATCTGTTGGTGGTGATGATCCAATACCAACGGAGGCTGGTTTCTCTGTGGGACCAGACAAACGAGTTGAATTTGCGAGTGGAAATTTGATGTTCCATAGGTATCCAGGTACCGTTGAAGTAGATTCTTTCAAAATTAAAGTTTCAAAAACCAATGTCGGTGATCGTAACAATCCCGTGTACGATTATACGTTTACAGTACAAGAGGTTAATAAGATTGACAACCCTTTATTGATTTCACATGAGCTTAATTTTACTGTGGATAGTATGCTCCTTGTAAACAAAAAAGGAGAGCCCATAAGCGGATGGGTTGATAGCGTTTTAGTAGGCTCTGAATGGGTGGATGTGTTATCAATTAGTGCCGTTTTTGAACAATGGAAACTTACACAAAATCAACAAGAATCTTTTGGACAAACTTATTCTGCTCAAAATTTGGAAGCATCAGAGTTTAAAGTGGATTTGTTTGCTTGGAGTAATGGTCTTGTAACAACTACTGATAGAAAGAACAATACAGTTGTATTGGCTACTTTTGGTATGACAACCTCAAAAGCAGATAGTATTTACACAGGGGATTTTGTTGATTGGGGAACACTACCTATTGATGATTATGAACCTAATACATGGCGTACTTTGACTTCTGACGAGTGGGGATATCTTCGCTGGAGTAGACCACGTGCTTCAAAACTTTGTGGTATCGCACAAGTAAACGGTGTGAATGGTTTTGTATTCCTTCCTGATAATTGGAAGAATACTGATGAGGTTTCATTTATTCCAGGATTTGATGTAAACTATGGCTCACAATATTATGCTGTACATCAAGAGTTTTCTGCAGAACAATGGATGGTGATGGAAGCCGCTGGAGCAGTATTCCTTCCTGCAGTTGGTTTTAGTGATTCGGATATGGTAACTGTAACTAACCCATCATACTTTGGTCGTTATTGGTCCGCAAATCCAGGCACTTGTTTTGAGTTCTATTCGCGTGAAGCAGGTAGAAAAGCAAATGAGTTGTATCGTGCAATCAGTGTTCGTCTTGTTAAAGATTTGTAAAATCGTGTAGGTATAATCATTAGGTATACTATCACAACAAGAGCCTAGTTCTTTGGACTAGGCTTTTTTTGTGCATTTATGGATGTAGAGTTGAGAATTTTTGTGTAATATTTGTGGATGTCAAAAAAAAATATTACCTTTGTGGTCGTAATGGATATGCGTTATAAAAGAGAGGATTTGCAGCAAGCGCTGAAGGTGCTTCGTGAGGGTGGGGTGATTATCTATCCTACCGATACAGTGTGGGGAATTGGTTGTGATGCAACCAATGCCGCAGCTGTCGCGCGCGTGTACGAAATAAAAAGGCGTGTAGATACCAAGGCGATGTTGGTGCTATTGGATGGTGCAGGCAAGTTGCAGGGGTATATGGAGAAAGTGCCTGAAACGGCTTGGATGTTGCTAGAAGCTAGCGAGGATCAGCGCCCTATGACGATTATTTATCCAAGGGCTAAGAATTTGGCTTCTAATCTATTGGCAGAAGATGGTAGTGTGGGTATTCGTATTACTCAGGAGTTGTTTTCTAAGGCGCTTTGCGAACAATTACGTTGTCCGATAGTGTCCACGTCGGTGAATATTAGTGGTGAGCCTGCTGCAAAGATATACGATGAGATTGCACCGGAATTGTTAAGAGCAGTGGATTATGTGTGCTACTATCGGAGGGAAGATAAGTCAATGGCAAAACCTTCGTCAATTATTAAGATTGATGAGAAAGAGCGTATAACGATTATTAGAGTATAGGCATGAAATATTGGAATCAACGTAAAAAATATCAATTGATCTATATGATGGTTGACTTGATGTCCTCGGTGATCATCTGGGGTGCATTCTTGATGTTCCGTTGGTTGGTGTATGAGGGACGTATATTATCAGTGGATACGATTTTGATACCAATGTTTGACTTCTATATGCCTCTTGTATTATATCCAATAGGTTGCCTATGTGTGTATTATCTATCAGGATATTATTTGCGTCCGCTGCGCAAACGCTATTTACGTGAATTACGTAGAACCTTTATTTCCTCGGTGATTATCTCATTAGGTGCATTCTTCTTGATTGTGATAGATGATGAAGTGGGGGGCTATTATGAGCGCTATTTGATGTCGTTGGTAGTACTGTTCTTGATACAGTTTTTTGGTAGTTATTTGCCTCGTTTGTTAGTTACTATAATTGCGCATAAAAATGATAATGATGCACCGAGACGTTATACAATTCGCTCGATGGACGAGATCGAAGTTTTTGAATTGGCACATGCACAACAACCATATGATGAAGTGATTTTAGACATACAATCAAAGGAAAAAGAGACTGATATCTATGTGCTGATCAATCGTTTGTATCCTGCGAATGTGGAAATATCAGTAGTTCCCAGTTTGTATGATATGTTGACAGGTGCAGCGACGATTGAAGATGTGGGAGACCAGCCTTTGATCCCGATTACTGAGCATAAAATGAGTGATACGGAATTGTGTGTGAAACGTGCGTTTGATATAGTGGTGTCATTGATAGCGTTGATTGTTCTTTCGCCAGTGTATTTGTTGATAGCATTGGTAGTATGGGGGACATCTAGAGGTCCCGCGTTTTATTGTCAAGAACGTATAGGTCTGCATGGAATACCATTCAATATTATTAAATTCCGTACGATGTGTGTACATGCGGAGAATGATACGCCTCAGTTGAGTTTGGATAATGATCCTCGTGTGACAAAATTAGGTAAGTTCTTGCGTAAATATCGTCTTGATGAGTTGCCACAATTTTGGAATATCCTCAAAGGTGATATGTCGATTGTAGGCCCACGTCCAGAGCGCCGTTATTTTATCAATCAGATCGAGGAGAAAGCACCGTATTATTGTATGATTTACAAGATTCGTCCAGGGTTGACAAGTTGGGGGCCTATTCGAGTAGGATATACCGATACATTAGAGAAAATGGTTAGCCGTTTGAATTATGATATCGTGTATGTGGAGAATATGTCGCTAGGATTAGACTTGAAGATAATGTTTTATACCTTGGGAGTAATCTTTAATGGCAAAGGGAAGTAGTGATGAGTTATGAACTATAAACTGTGAGTTACGAACTATGAGTTACGATGAAGCAATAAAACGTATTGAGCAGATAGTGAAAGAACTAGAGCAATCCGAGGCTTTGAGTATGGATACATATCAAGCAAAAGCCAAGGAGGCTAAGGAGTTGTTGGCTTTCTGCCAATCGCAGTTGATTGATTGGGAGAAAAAGATGGAACGCATTGTGACTCCTGAGGAGTAACAATGGCGTTTAGAGTTTAGAGGACGGCGTGATACGCCTACTGTTTAGAGGCAAGATCATTCCTCGGAGAAGTGTACGAGGACGTGACGATAGGAATTGAATATCTTGGATTTAGAAACGAATCCAAGGTATTTTTTTTGTTCGTCCACCACAGGTAGGTTCCATGCTCCGGTATCCTCGAATATCTCCATTACCTTTCCCATAGGCATAGTGTCGGTAAGGATAGCTTGAGGGGAGTTCATGAGCTTTTTGACGGTGAAGCGATTGTATAGACGAGGTTGGAACATGATATTGCGTACCTCATCTAGTAGTAAGATACCTAGTAGTTTACCACTATTATCTACCACAGGGAAGATGTTGCGATTGCTCTGTGCAATCACTTTGACTAGTTCCCCAAGAGTCATCTCTGGGTTGAGCGTACGAAGATCTGTTTCGAGTACGTTCTCCATCTTCATGAGTGTGAGCACGGAGCGATCCTTGTTGTGGGTAAGGAGTTCGCCCTTTTGTGCCAAACGCATAGCATAAAGGCTATGAGGTTCGAAGATCTTGATAGTTAAGAACGATACAACGGCTACTGCCATCAGCGGCATGAAGAGGTGGTAACCGCCTGTGAGTTCGGCAATGAGGAAGATACCAGTCAATGGTGCATGCATGACACCTGCCATTAGGCCAGACATACCTGCAAGTGCAAAGTTGGCTTCTGGCACACCAATGCCTAGCATATTCATCAATCGAGCGCAAATAAAGCCTGTGATAGCACCCATGAAGAGTGAAGGTGCAAAGATACCACCCACACCGCCACCACCGTTGGTGGCCACCGATGCGAATATCTTGAAGAGTAGGATGGCTACGAAATAACCAACTAGTACCCAAGAACTAGTGCCGAATTGCTCGAAAGGACTATTGGCAATGGCAGAAACAGAGTCGCCATTGATAAGTTGTTTGATAATATCGTATCCCTCTCCGTAGAGTGGTGGAAAGAGGAAGAGCAGTAGACCGAGGGTAGTGCCACCTACGAGGAACTTGAGCCATGTGTTTTTTACTTTATGCTTGAATAGTTGTTCAAGGTGATTCATACCGCGTGTAAAATAGAGCGAAACGAGTCCGCACATCACACCGAGAATGATATACCAAGGCAAACGCTCCACGAAGAATGGTTCGCTATTAGTGAGTGGGAACATGGCCTCTTGTCCATTAACAAGGAAGGAGATGGCAGTCGCTGTGACAGATGATATGAGCAATGGCGCCATACGAGTCATGGTGAGGTCCATCATCAATACCTCTAGGGTGAAGACCAAACCTGCTATAGGGGCTTGGAAAATACCGCCCACTGCACCTGCAGCACCACAACCAATCATAAGCATCATGGTTTTTTGGTCAAGGCGGAAGAGTTTTGCAAGGTTGCTACCAATGGCGGATCCAGTGAGTACGATAGGTGCCTCGGCTCCAACGGAACCACCAAAACCAATGGTAAGTGCCGAGCCGACTAGTGAGCTCCAAGTATTATGGATCTTGATGATAGATTTGCGTTGTGAGATGGCATAGAGAATCTTGGTGATACCATGTGAGATGTCATCTTTGACCACATACTTGACAAAGAGTCCTGCCAATGTGATACCGATCATAGGTGTGATAAGATACCACCAGTGGTCTTGCTCTATGAGGTGGTGTTGCACTAAATGGTGGATGCCATGGATCATGAACTTGAGCAACTGTGCTGCACATGATGCCAAAGCGCCCACAAAAAAACTCAAGATAAGAACGAGGTTCTTTTGTGGAATATGCTGCTCGCGCCAAGCAATAAATCGGTCGTATGTTAGTCTTGAGTATCCCAACCTATGCCACGATATTTGTCGAGGTCCCACTCCTCTTCCACCTCGTTGAGGTAGATGGTGCGAGGCTCGTCGTTGTCATCATCATCTTCTTCTGCATGCTCAATGACCTTGACGTCGATAGGAGCGTGTGAGATGTCAATGACTTGATTTTGTTCTTTATTAAGTTCTTCCCAAAGCATATCCTTGAGTTCGGTAATACCCAGGCCGCTTGCAGAAGAGAATGTAATTACAGAGATGCCTAACTCCTCAGTAAGTTGTTTGGTCAGTTGGTTTAGGTTGATCTCTGGATCTGCGATATCGCATTTGGAGATGGCCAAAATACGCGCTTTGGTGAGCAACTGAGGATTGTATTTCTCGAGTTCTGCGAGTAGGATCTCGTATTCCTGTTTTATATCCTCAGTGATGACAGGTACCATAAACAATAGCACTGCGTTGCGCTCAATATGGCGCAAGAAACGTAGTCCAAGTCCGCGCCCTTCGGCCGCGCCCTCGATGATACCTGGGATATCTGCCATGCAAAACGATTGGTTGTCTCGGTAAGAGACAATACCGAGTTGAGGAGTGAGTGTGGTGAATGGATAATCTGCAATCTCTGGTTTTGCTGCGCTGACCACGGAAAGTAAGGTGGATTTACCTGCATTAGGGAATCCCACTAATCCGACGTCTGCTAATACCTTGAGTTGCAAGATCACATTCGCTTCCATGCATGGTTCGCCAGGTTGTGCATAGCGAGGAGCTTGGTTGGTGGCAGTGCGGAAGTGCCAGTTGCCTAAGCCACCCTTGCCGCCACGGAAGAGGATGATCTCCTCTTGATGCTCTTTGATCTCGCACATAAACTCACCCGTGTCGCCATTGTACACCACGGTGCCACAAGGTACTTCAATAATCTTATCTTCGCCATCTTTACCAAACGAACGCGAAGGTCCTCCCTTACCACCGTCGGTGGCAAAGATATGCTTTTGATACTTGAGGTGGAGTAGTGTCCAAAGATTGCGGTTGCCTCGAAGGATGATATGTCCTCCTCGTCCACCATCACCGCCATCTGGTCCGCCCTTAGGCACATATTTTGCGCGGTGGAAGTGCAAACTACCAGGACCACCCTTACCTGAGCGGCAGTAGATCTTTACATAATCGATAAACGAGGATGAGGCCATATTAGTTTAGTGTTGAGAGTTTAGAGTTGAAAGACACATTATTTCTGAATAAGTTTCAGGATATTGTCAATTTGGCAGAAGGTATCTTCCATTGAGTTGTTGCCATTAATGGCAAAATAGTTGTGGCGATGGAGATAGTAAGTGCATACAGGCTTTGTCTCTGCTTGATATACTTGGAGACGCTTTTTGATAGTCTCATAGTTGTCATCAGCGCGACCGCTTGTTTTTCCGCGGTTAAGAAGGCGTTTGATCACCTCATCTTCTTCTACAAACAAGTCGAGAAGCACTGCCTTCATGTTGCGACGCTCGAGCAAGAGTTCGAGAGCCTCTGCCTGTGCCACTGTACGTGGAAAACCATCGAAGATAACGCCCTTGCAATCTTCTGGCAGGTTGTCCAGATAACGTGCAATGAGGTGAATCATCTTGTGATCAGGAACGAGGTTGCCACCAGCGATTAGTTCGCCTATTTCCTTACCGAGTTCGCTACCCGATTTGATTTCTGCGCGGAGGGCATCACCAGTAGATAGGTGTTGCAGTCCGTATTTCTTTACGATGAGGTCAGATTGTGTACCTTTGCCGCTACCTGGGGCGCCACAGAGTATGATGTTTAGCATAGTGTAATGTTGTGTAGAATTGTTTAGTATAGTGTAGTATTGCTCGTGTTTTTTTTGACACAAAACGAGTTGCCCCGAAGAGCAACTCGCTATATGTGTGATACTCAATTAGAGTGCCAAAGAAGCACCTGCTTTGAATTTGGCAACTTTCTTAGCTGGGATTTGGATCTTAGCACCAGTTGCAGGGTTAACACCTTCGTGAGCAGCTTTCTCTACAACAGAGAACGTACCGAAACCAACGAGTTGTACCTTCTCACCATTCTTCAACGCACCTGCGATAGCGTTTACGGTAGCCTCAACAGCCTTTTGTGCTTGAGCTTTTGTCAAGCCAGCTTCAGCTGCAACAGCAGCTACGAGTTCTGATTTGTTCATAACGATTTTAGATTAAAATATTAAACTTTTAATTTCTTTATCGGCATTTCCGAAAAATTTTTTGGCAAAGTTACAATATTTTTCGTAAATATCAAATATTTTTACAAAAAAAATAGTGATTTTCATCTTTTTTCTGCCATTTTTGCATGTTTTAGGTGTTTCTGCATGGTTTTTGTTTGTTCTTTCATAGTTTTTTAGTACTTTTGCAAATAAATTTACACATATATGTTTAGAAACTTACCTCCTGTTACAAAGAATTTGCTGATCATAAATCTGCTATTTTATTTTGCGAAAATAGTGTTTCAGCGCTATGATATTGATTTGACTAATCTCTTAGGACTGCATTATATCACCGCTTCTGATTTTCATGTGTGGCAGCCTCTGATATACATGTTTATGCATGCTAACTTCGGACATATTTTCTTTAACATGTTCGCTGTGCTGATGTTTGGCCCTGCCATTGAAGATCGTTGGGGTAGTAAGCGTTTTTTGATGTATTATTTGATCACTGGTTTAGGTGCTGCGGTGGTGCAAGAAACTGTTTGGGCATTGCAATTGCAATCCGTATTGAATAGCCTTCATCCTGCGGTAGCGGGGGCTTTGGCCAACAAAGTTGTGACCATTGGTGCTAGTGGTGCGGTATTTGGCATATTGATGGCATTTGGATGGTTCTTCCCCGATATTAGGATGTTTATTCTGTTTATACCTATTCCCATTCGTGCGCGTACACTCGTGGTAATCTACGCATTGGTTGAATTGTTTGCGGGTATGGCACCTACTGCAGGCGACAACGTAGCGCACTTTGCGCATTTAGGTGGTATGATCTTTGGATTGTTGCTTATCCTTTGGTGGCGTTGGCGCAAATGCGATGGCTTTGAGCCTGTTTACAGCGAGGGCAGTCGATTGACTAGATGGCTCAAAGCGAAATGGGAAGAGAGACGAGCTAAGCGTCATCCGCGAATCAATCGTGATAAGGATTCTAAGGACTATAGTGACTATCACTACCACGAGCCATTGTAAAGAAGAACAATGAGTAAATCTAATCGTCATTTATGTTTTTTTGGCATAGATGACGATATTTTTTTGTACGTATTTGCATAATTCAAAAAAATGTAGTACTTTTGCAGTCGCAAACCAAAAGTTTGCAGACATATTATAAAAGCGTTTATTAGCGCTTGTTTTGGCACTTAGAAATCTGGTAAATTTCAACCTATCCAAAACAGGAAGGCAATAAACGCCCTTAGGGATATGTATATCCCGCCCACAGAGCGTCCTTTGTTGGACTGCTCTGTTTGGTGGCATTTCATATTCGGCGTGGGCGTTGCTTGCTTATTCTTATAGGAAAGGTTTACCAGAACCTCTAAGTGGAGAATAAGCAAAGGTAAGGTTCCACGCTTTTTGTATATTTATACCAACGGGGCGTTTGGAGCCAACTTCCCACAAATAGTAAACACAATGAAAAAGTTGTTCTTTTTTATTTTTAGTTTCGTGGTGTGCATATGGGGCTTTCCACTTAATGCACAAGAGCAACCCCCACCATGGGAGGTGGCGTGTGGTACGGAGATATGGATTACTGCGACACCGAAATCAGGCTATCGTTTTTTGCAATGGAGTGATGGCGATACGACTAATCCGCGCAGTGTCGTTGCAGATTCTGACTTAAAACTTTTTGCTGTCTTTATTCCTGAAGAACCAACAAATACTCCGCTAATACCTCTTGAAGAGAAAGAAATCATTCAAAAGGTTTTGATCGACGACCATATATACATTATCTATGGTGACAAGATATATTCCATAATGGGTATATTGGTAAATGAAAAATAAAATTGTTCAACATTTAATACTAATCAATATGAAAAAGATCTTTTCCATTATCCTATCGCTCTGCCTCTTTGGCAGCGCTTATGGCACTACATTTACAACTGACTGTGGTAACACCGTATCCATCACAGCTACTCCCGCTACTGGCTATCATTTTACGCAGTGGCAAGATGGCAATACAGATAATCCTCGACAAGTAGAGGTGAAATCAAGTGCAAATTATGCAGCTTCATTTGCACCTAATGAATACACCATCCTCTTTGTGAATGAAGATGGTACAGAATTGCAAAAGAGTTTGTTTGCTTATGGTACAATGCCAACTTATTCAGGACCAACGCCTACAAAACCAGCTTCTGCTCAACACAACTACACTTTTGCTGGCTGGAGTCCAGCAATTGCTACCGTAACAGGCGATGCTACTTATACTGCCACTTACACCACATCTGTAAATAACTACACACTTACATTATTGGGTGAAAATGGCGTAGTGACAGGTGCAGGTACATATGAATATGGTAGTGTGGTAACAATCTCTGCCACACCACTAGAGTGTTACCAATTCAAACAATGGTCAGACGGAGATACAAATGCTACACGCGAAATTACCATTACAGACGACATAGAACTTGAAGCTATCTTTGAGGTTATCACTTATACTATCACTGTGGAGAGTACTAACCAAGAGCATGGTACTGTAACCATAGAGGTAGTAGGCACTCAGGACGATACTCCTTCTACCCCTTCGGCGAGCATTGGTGCTTTCTCGGTAAGTGCGACTAAGCAAGTTGCTTTCTCAAGAGGCAATTTGCAATATACTCAATCCACAAACACGTGGTCTTTTGCAGAGAATCAGTGGGATTACATTGGCACAGAGAATGTAGTAGGAGGAGAGGTTTCTCCCGACTCAATTTATGGTGATTTTAAAGAGGGTAATGCTCTTGCGGATAAGATAGATTTGTTTGGTTGGAGTACTACTTCCACTTATTTTGGTGTATATGCCTCTAGCAACACTGGTGATTTTTCAGGTAGTTTTGTTGATTGGGGTACGAATCAAATTGGTAATGAAGTTCCTAATACTTGGCGTACACTGACCTATGATGAGTGGCATTACCTACGCTATGCCCGTACCAATGCAGATTCGTTGTGTGGTGTTGCTCAAGTCAATGGTGTGAATGGTTTGATTTTCTTGCCTGATAATTGGACTTGCCCAGATGGTATAACCTTTAAATCACAGTTCTCTGCGACTTCTTGCCGTGATTGTTATGCTGCTTACCAAACCTTTACTGCCGACCAATGGTCAAAATTGGAAAAGGCAGGTGCAGTTTTCCTTCCTGCCTCAGGCGTTCGCCGCCCTCTTTTTGATGTGCAACGTGTGCAGTACAGCGCTTTCTATTGGTCTTCCACTGTTGATATTTTAGCAATTGATGAAAACGAGATATACGCCTTCGTTTTTACAGCAAGGTATACAGACTTGCCACTCCAATGGAGAACCGGCGGTCGATCAGTCCGTCTTGTCAAAGATTTGTAAATTCTTGTGATATAATCTATCTCTCACCCTGCAAGTCAATTGATTTGCGGGGTGAGTTTTTCTTTTTGATTCTTTTTCTTGAGGTTTTATAATGACCCCGAATTGTGCGGTTATTGTGTGATAATAGTGCGGTGCGTGCGAGGAAGTAGGGGGCGGATAATTTACCAAATGTGCAAGAAAAATATGAGATTTGGTGAATAATAACGCGATTTTTGTGAAAAAACGCGTGATAGTTCACCAAATGTGGGTAAAAAATGGTAGATTTGGTAAAGTATCATGCATTTTACCAGAGGGGAGTCGCAACAAAGTATCTTTTGTAGGCTGGAGCAAGCATTTTCACCACCCAATAGTTGCACAGACTGGGAAGTGGTCGGAGTATTTCACTCTGTCCACTTCGCATCTGATTGGGGTTAACTGGCGTGAACAAAGGATATAATCAATTCGTACACCGATACCTTTGCGCTTATAGGTGTTTCCCAGTTTACCGAAACTGCTCTCCAGAAAGCAATCATGCAATCCAAACTTGATCTTCCAATATACATATGATAGAGGTATCGCATTGAAATCGCCTACTGTGATGACTGGATAAGGTGATTCACGAATATTTTGCTTCACCTCTCTAGCCTGCTGATGACGCAGTTCGCCCGCATGTTGCAATTTAGTGACAAGAGTACTATTTTTGATCTCTGTCACACTTAGTGTGTCAAATTGCAAATCTTCTTTGTTTAATCCATAACTTTCCAAGTGGTTGATAATCAGACGTAATGTGTCTTTTTCTACCAATACGTCGCATTGACTGCTGATGTTGGATTGCGACTCATAACGAATGGTCTGCTTGTTGGTTAATGGGTAGCGCGAGAATACTACATTGCCAAATTGTCGATGGCTATTATAACGTTTGAAATCGTAATAGGTGTAAGGATAATTGCTCATTGTTTCTCGCAAAGCAGGCAGGGTCAAACGATTAGGATTTTTGTAAACCAACACCTCTTGCAAACATACGATATCAGCACCTTGATTGTTGATATATTTCAACATCTCCTTTTTTGATGCCACTCTTTCGCCAATCATCATGCCATGCGTGTTGTAGGTCATGACTGTGAGGGTGTGTTCTGTCTCTTTAGGAGGAAGACATTGATGCGAAACGAGCGAATATAATATCCACAACAACAATAGAGCGGCGAGAGCAATAAGTGTTCGTTTAATATGCTTTTTCATCGCTTATTTGGGCTCTAACGTAACAATAGGTATCAACATCTCCTCTAGCGAAATGCCTCCGTGCTGGAAGGTGTCGCGATAGAATTGCGCATAATAATTGAAATTGTTGGGGTACGCAAAGAAATCATTGCCAGTGCAGAAGGCATAACTGCTACTTATATTCGGACATGGTAATCCCACTTGCTTTGGTTTGGTGATTTCAAAGCAGTTTTTTGCTTGGCAATTGAGTGCTTTTCCAACCTTGTAGCGTAGGTTGGTATTGGTGTTCTTGTCACCGATGATTTGCACTGCATTGTTCACACGCGTGGTACCGTGGTCGGTAGTAAGTATTACCTTGTAGCCCAATGCAGCGATACGGCGGAACATATCAGCCGTAGGCGAGTGTTTAAACCAACTCAGTGTTAGGCTGCGGTATGCTGCATCGTCATTGGCCAATTCGCGCATCATCTTGCTGTCGGTACGCGAATGCGAAAGCATATCGATGAAGTTGAGTATCACTACGTTGAGTGGTGTTTTCAATCCCTTAAATTGCTTGGTGATTTTCTCGCAGAAGTCGCTTTCGTTCACCTTGTAGTAGGTGTAATCATAGCGTTTGCGGAAGCGGTCGAGTTGAGTTTGGATGAGTGCCTCTTCGTTGTTGTTCTTGCTCTCTTCCTCGTCTTCATCAATCCATAGATGAGGATACATCTCTTGTATTTGAAGTGGACTCAATCCTGCGAAAATCGCATTACGTGCGTACTGGGTGGCGGTTGGGAGAATAGAGGTGTACATCTGCTCTTCTTTTACGGTAAACCACTCTGATAGCAGCGGTTGAATCACTTTCCATTGGTCATATCGGAAATTGTCTATCACGACGAAGAATACCTTTTCGCCCCCATCTAGTAGAGGGAAGATATACTTTTTCATCACGTCCTGCGACATCGTTGGACGTGTCGTTGGGTTGCTCCACCATCCCTCGTAGTTCTTCGCGATGAATTTCGCAAACGCATTGTTTGCTTGTTCGCGTTGCATACGCAGCATGTCGTGCATGGCTGAATCCACATTCTCCAATTCTAATTCCCAATGCGTCAGCGTGCGCTCTACTGCCATCCATTCCTCAATGGTACTGGCGGTGTCAATCATATAGGTGATATCTGAGAACTCTTGACGATAACTCGTATTAGTGTGCTCCTCCACAATCTCGCGTTGATGGATATGTTTCTTTAAACAAAGCAATATCTGGCTTGGATTGACGGGTTTGATCAGATAATCAGCAATCTTCTGACCGATAGCCTGCTCCATAATATGTTCTTCCTCTGACTTGGTGATCATTACCACGGGTAGGGTGGGATGCATGGTCTTGATTTCTTGCAACGCTTCCAACCCTGAAAGTCCAGGCATGTTTTCATCTAGAAATACAATATCGAATAGCTGTTCACGGCAAGCGTCAATCGCGTCTTGTCCGTTATTCACAGGGGTTACTTCGTATCCCTTTTCTTGTAAAAAAATAATGTAAGGCTTCAGCAGATTGATTTCATCGTCCGCCCAAAGTATTCGGTTCATAGTTTCTCCATTTGTTTATTAGGTTTAACATATCTTCTGCCCATTCGCTGTCGAAATGCATCATTTCGCCTGTGCGTGGGTGTTTGAATCCTAAGGTTTTGGCGTGCAATACTTGTCGTGGGCACAATGCAAAGCAGTTGTGTATGTATTGCTTATATTTCTGTGTGGGTAATCCTTTTAGCACTTCCATTCCACCATATTTCTCATCGGCAAAAAGCGGATGTCCGATACTCTTCATATGTGCACGTATTTGGTGCGTACGCCCAGTCTCTAGGCGACATTCCACCAATGTTACGTATGGAAAGCGCTCAAGCACGCGCCAATGGGTGATGGCCTCTTTGGCATTTGGATTCTCCTCTAGATCCCACACGCGGTAGATTGTGCGATCGCGATTGTCTCGCGCCAAGGCTCCCTCAATGGTACCGCTATCTTCGGTAAACGTACCCCAAACCAATGCATTGTAGGTGCGCTCAGTACTATGTTCAAAAAACTGCTTGCCCAAATCCGTCTTTGCCTCTGGTGTTTTTGCAATTAGCAGTAGTCCGCTCGTGTCTTTATCGATGCGGTGAACCAACCCGATATTGGGGTCATTGATGTCCAATTTATCACGGAAATACCATGCCAGTGCGTTCAGCAGGGTGTGTTCGTAGTTGCCATGACCAGGGTGTACCACCATACCTGCCGATTTGTTGATCACCATCACATCATCATCTTCATATACTACTTCCAGCGGTATTTCTTCAGGATGGATAGTGTAATCATGAGGCTCGTGATCCAGTAAAACCTGTATCACATCTAAAGGTTTAATCTTATAGTTGCTGCTCACGGGCTTGCCGTTTACCCATATATTACCAGCATCAGCTGCGTTTTGGATACGATTACGCGAAGTACCGGTCATATGTTCTGCCAAGTACTTATCAATGCGTTGTGGCGTTTGACCCTTGTCCACTTCACAACGCCAACGCTCCCAAACCTCTTGTGGCTCTATGTCCAATATTATCTCGTTCATCCTCTTGTGTCCAGCCACTAAAAGAAATCTTCCTCATCACTCTCTTCATTACCCGTAGTGATGGTCTTTTCTATGTCAGTAGATAACTTAATATTCACGCTTGTACCTTCCACAACAACTGTGCCACTTGAGGGGGTTTGTTGGTAGATGATATATTGAGTTTGCTCCTCCTCTTCAGCTGTGGCTTCTTCATCGTATTCAACGCTACCTAAAGTAAGAGAATTAGCTAGCAACCAAGAACTAGCTTCCTCCAATGATTTTCCGATGAGATATGGTACAGTCACCTCATTAATACCTTGTCCTTTTCCAACGACTAATGTGATAGGCGCACCTTCTTGCAAGCGAGTACCTGCTACCAATGATGTATCGCATGCACGCACATCAAGGATGATATATTTGAATGCAGAAGGTTGGTAAATGATATTATCAATAGTGAGACCTAAGGTCCTAATGGTGGTTTCAGCTTGGCGCAAACTAAGATCTCTTAATTCGGGTAACACCACTGGACGACGGAAACGAGCATTCTGAATCACATAAATCGTGCGACCCAATTTCACTTTTGAACCAGGTGATGGGTTCTGCTCTACAATCGTACCCAATGGCACCTTCGTGGAATACGTCGAATCAATCACTTCCACCTTCAGCCCTTCAGCTTCTGCCAAGATATTTGCCTCGGCAATATGCATGGTGGTTATGTTAGGAACGCTGATTTCTACGCCGTGTTGAGTATATTTGTGCAAGCCAACCGTCAGTACGATCAATAATACCGATACTAGCACCACGGCTGCTACCACATTCATCAGAGCAACGCCCCATTTAAATCGCTTAGCATCATTCTTTTTTACCATTTTTTATCAATTTTTGTGAAAAAAACATCAAATCGTCTGCAAAAGTACAATTTTTTTTGCATATGTGCAATATTTAATGTAATTTTGTGGCGATTTTCCAAATAATAGGAAATCAATACATTATAAACAACAAATTTTTTAAGCGTTATGAAAAAGGTATTAATTGCTCTTGTATCACTTTGCGTTATCGGCGCTGTGGTATATTTTGTAATGGACAAGAAGTGCAAATCTGAGTGCTGCCAAGTTGCTACTGAGTGTGTGGCTGACACATGCGTTAAGGCTGATAGTTGCTGCGTAATGGCAGATAGCTGCTGCCACAAGGCTGCTTGCACTACTCCATGCGAGAAGGCGGATAGCTGCTGTGCAAAAGCTGAATGTGCAAAGAAAGCAGAGTGCCCAAAAACCGAGTGTGCAAAGAAGGCTGAATGTCCAAAAACTGAGAAATGCTGCAAGGCTGCTGAGTAATTCACTCGCACATATTATCGTTAAAGGCGTGGCAACACCACGCCTTTAATTTCTCTAAACATTAAATAGTAGCGGCATAGCCGCGTCCACTAAACACCCTTGAAACCCTTAAAACCCTTTCTACTCGCTGCAGGCGTTCTTGCCGTGGTGCTTGGCGCCATCGGTGTGTTCGTACCTGGTTTGCCCACCACGCCGCTTGTCTTGCTTGCTTCATGGTGCTTTTATCGCAGTTCGCCTCGCTTGCAGGCGTGGCTGTTGCAGTCTTTTTTAGGCAAATATATCCGTGAGTATCGTGACAAGGGTGGGCTCACTACCCGCAAACGTATCTATATTATTCTATTGATGGCTACGATGGTAGCTATCTCTACTATCTTCTTTATAAAAACGCTACCCATCCGAATTATCGTCTGGGTAGCGGGTGCAATAGGGTGTATTGTTGTTGGCTTTGTTGTTCCGAAAGCCCACTCTAAACACTAAACGATAGCGCCAGAGGCGCGTCCTCTAAACTTATTCTCCGAGTCGCTCTAACTCCACTGTAAAGTGGCGCATCAGCTCTGCCTCTTTGGTGATAGCTAGTCCACGGGTGATAGTCTCACGGCGGTCATAGACATTCTTCAAAGCGGCAGCGATGACCTTCATGTGGTTGTCAGTATATACACGGCGAGGGATACACAAACGCACCAAATCCAATCCACCAAAGCGATTCTCACGGGTCACGGGGTCGCGGTCAGCCAAGATATAGCCAATCTCGCATGCACGAATACCTGCCTCTAAATACAATTCGCAGGTCAATGTCTGTGCTGGGAACTCCTCGATTGGCACATGGGTCAGTACCTTATCCGCGTCCACGAAGATAGCGTGACCACCTGCAGGGCGTTGGTAAGGGATGCCGTACTCGTCGAGCAATTGAGCGAGATATTCTACTTGGTGAATACGTGTTTGCAACATATCAAATTGTGTATTCTCCTCCAAACCAACAGCCAATGCTGCCATGTCGCGACCGTTCATACCACCGTAGGTGATAAAGCCCTCGAATGGAATACAGAAGCGTTTGCAACCCTCATACCAATCTTCACGGTTGGTGGCAATGAATCCACCCATATTCACGATACCATCTTTCTTTGCTGACATCGTCATCGAATCGGCATAGGAGAACATTTCAAGAGCGATCTCTTGAATGGTTTTGTCGGCATAACCCTCTTCTCGAGTCTTAATGAAATAAGCGTTCTCAGCAAAACGAGCAGAGTCCATATTCACAGGCACGCCATACTTGTGGCACAATTCGCATGTCTCGCGGATATTTTGCATTGATACGGGTTGTCCACCTACGGTATTATTGGTCACTGTCAGTACCATAAATGGCACATTACCAGGGTTGTCTTTGAGGATTTGTTCCAACTTCGCGAGGTTGACATTACCCTTGAAAGGAATCTCCAATTGGGTGTCTTTTGCCTCGTCAATCGTTACATCAATAGCGTGCGCTTTGCGTGCCTCAATATGACCTTTGGTTGTGTCGAAGTGTGCATTGCCAGGGATCACTTGTCCCTCTTTCACGAGATGTGAGAAGAGCACGTTCTCTGCTGCACGACCTTGGTGGGTTGGGATGACGTAGTTGAAACCAGTGATGCGGGTGATGGTGTCTTTGAGTTCGAAGAAAGACTTACTACCCGAATAGCTCTCGTCGCCGAGCATGAGTGCAGCCCATTGGCGGTCGGACATGGCACCTGTACCAGAGTCGGTGAGCAGGTCGATATACACTTGCTCGCTGCGGAGCATAAAGATGTTGTTCTTGGCTTCGCGGAGCCATTGTTCGCGTTCTGCGCGAGTGGATTTGCGGATGGGTTCTACCATCTTGATTTTCCACGATTCAGCAAAAGGTAATTCCATGGTATCGTGTTTTATAGGTTAAAAAAGTTTTAAAGGTTCTAAAAGTTTTAAGGGTTGTTTTCACCGCCTCTAGCCTGTGGTCCCCTTTGTGGGTGTCCTATGCGATGAGTCCACCAGAGCCATAGGCAGAAGAGCATGAAGTAGAAGAGGTGCTTGAAGAGGTATTCGTGTAAGAATTCAAACCAATCGGGATGATGCTCTATGGCGGTGGCTATCAGTGTGATGCGTAGTACATTAAATAGGTATGCGCACACGAGGCCGAGTGGGATGAACCATAGTTTCTTGAGCCAACTGCCGCGTGCCACCAGCATGATAATTATCCATATGAACGATTGCTTCAGTCCCGTGCATCCCCATACGATGCGCGTGCCTGTACCCGTGGCGAAGTGTATGGTGTCTGGCGCGTAGAGATATACATGGTCATTGGTGAGTGATATTAACCAATAGACTATGCTGGTGATATGTACGGACATGATATCAAATGGGCGGGTGATGTCCAGCCCAAACCATGTAACCATCGTACCTCCTTCGTCTCCCAATACAGTGAACTTCCAGAAATAATTGGCTACCAACAATGCTACGACGAATAAAATAATATCGTAGTAGGGCTTGAGCGGCTCAATGTATTTCTTAATTTTTTCTTTCATCTATCTTCTAACAGCGCAGCGGTCTATATCCTCGTCTTCGCGTATGGTGCTGCATCCATAGGGCAGAATTCGCCATCTAAGTATTTGAAGTAGCCCGCTTGGCATACCATTGCTGCGTTGTCTGTTGTGTAGGAGAATGGTGGGATATACACTTTCCATCTGTGACGACGACCTAGATCCACCAACGCGTCGCGCAAACCGCTGTTCGCACTCACACCGCCTGCTACGGCGATCTCCTCCACTTTCAGGTCTTTGGCTGCGCGCTTTAGCTTGTTAATGAGGATATCAATGATGGTTTTTTGTAGCGAGGCGCAGAGATCAGCTTTGTTTTCCTCGATGAAGTTCGGATTCTCTTTCAGGTTATCGCGCAGGAAATAGAGGAACGATGTTTTCAGACCCGAGAACGAATAGTTGTATCCAGGTACATTGGGTTTAGCGAACTGAAAGGCTTCAGCATTGCCCTCTTTCGCCAGTCGGTCGATCCATGGACCGCCAGGGTAAGGAAGTCCCATAATCTTCGCGCACTTGTCAAATGCTTCGCCCGCGGCGTCATCTATGGTCTGACCTACGATCTCCATCTCGCGGTGCGATTTCACCAATACGATCTGACTGTTGCCACCACTCACCAATAAACAAAGGAATGGAAAACTTGGTGTCCTGACTCCCAATACTTGATTTTCGGTCTGAATAAAATGCGCCAATATATGCGCTTGCAGGTGGTTGACCTCCACTAGTGGGATGTTATGCGACAGGGCAAGACCTTTTGCAAAGCTTGTGCCGACCAGTAGACTTCCTAATAATCCAGGGCCACGTGTGAAAGCTATCGCACTTAACTCATCTGTGCTTACTTTTGCGCGCTTTAGTGCGGCATCCACCACTGGTACTATATTCAACTGATGCGCACGACTAGCAAGTTCGGGAACTACGCCACCAAACTCCTCGTGTACGCCTTGTGATGCTGTGACATTACTTAATAGTATGCCATCACGAATGACTGCTGCGGAGGTGTCATCACAACTCGATTCTATTGCAAGAATAACTACCTTTTCCATTTCGCTGCAAAATTACAACTTTTTTTGGGAATACGCAAATAAAATCGGTGATTTTAGAAAAATCACTCCTTTTACAGGCACAGATTAGATGTTTTTTTAACCTCTGCGGTATCTTATTGTTGTACTAGACTATGGTTAAAGTGGGTAGGGTGACGTACGGAGTGGTAACGAGGTGGTAACGAGGTGGTTTCGGAATCGATGGCTAAGTGGCAATAGGGGGGATCGCGGAAATCGGATATAGCTTGTTGGATAACGGATAAAATCCCTAAAAAAACAGAAAAAGTTGTGTTTTTAGAACTTTGGCACAGTTTTTGTTACAATAGATATCGTTGGTAGTCGTCGCGCGTAAGATGACCCCTTTTGACTTGTAATTAATCATAAAACTATTATCATACATGCAAACAACAGTAGATATTCGCGAACTGCAAGAGCGCATTGAGCGTGAGAGTTCGTTTGTGGATGCCCTCACCATGGGCATGAATCAAGTGATTGTAGGTCAAAAACACCTGGTAGAGAGCCTTCTTATTGGTCTGCTCGCTGACGGACATATCCTCTTGGAAGGTGTGCCTGGTTTGGCAAAGACATTGGCTATCAATACATTGGCGAAATTGGTGAAGGCTGATTTTAGCCGTATTCAGTTTACTCCTGACTTGCTGCCTGCCGATTTGCTCGGTACGCAGATTTATTCACAAAAGACCGAGGAATTTAAGGTGAAGCAAGGTCCTATATTTGCTAACTTTGTATTGGCGGATGAGATTAACCGTGCCCCTGCGAAAGTGCAATCGGCTCTTTTGGAGGCAATGCAAGAGCGTCAAATCACGATCGGTGATAAGACTTATCCTCTTAGCGAGCCATTCCTCGTACTTGCCACACAAAACCCAATCGAGCAAGAGGGTACATACCCATTGCCTGAAGCGCAAACCGACCGTTTTATGCTGAAGGTGGTGATTGGCTATCCAAAGAAAGAGGAGGAGATGCAGATCATTCGTCAGAATATCACAGGCGAGAAAGTGAATGTGAACGCCATCTTGGCTACCGAGGATATCATTAAAGCTCGCAAGATCGTGCGCGAGGTGTATATCGATGAGAAGATTGAGAAATATATCGTAGATATCGTGTTTGCTACCCGTCAACCAGAGGCATACGGTTTGGAGAATATGAAGTCAATGATCGCATTTGGTGGTTCGCCTCGTGCTAGCATCAACTTGGCATTGGCTGCTCGTGCGTATGCATTTATCCACCGCCGCGGTTATGTGATTCCTGAGGATGTGCGTGCAGTATGCTACGACGTACTCCGCCACCGTATTGGCTTGACCTATGAGGCTGAGGCCAATAATATCACCACCGAGGATGTGATTACCGAAGTGTTGAATGCGGTGCAAGTACCTTGATTTAGTGTTTAGAGGACGCCGCTCTGCGGCTACAGTTTAGAGGTTAAAGGCATGAATGCTGACGAACTATTAAAACGAGTACGGAAGATAGAGATCAAGGCGCGTAAGTTGAGCCGTAATATCTTCGCTGGCGAATACCACTCGCAGTTTAAAGGACGCGGTATGGCGTTCTCTGAAGTGCGTGAGTATCAGCCGGGTGATGATGTGCGCTCCATCGACTGGAATGTGACCGCCCGCCTCAACAAACCCTATATCAAGGTGTTTGAAGAGGAGCGCGAACTGACGGTGATGTTGCTGGTGGACGTGTCGGGAAGCCGCAACTTTGGTACGCTGAGCCAGATGAAGCGTGATATGATGGCAGAGGTGGCAGCTACGCTGGCATTCTCCACTATCGCCAACAACGATAAGGTGGGCGTGATATTCTTCTCCGATAAGGTGGAGAAGTTTATTCCAGCGAAGAAAGGTAAAACGCATGTCTTGCATATCATCCGCGAGCTTTTGAGTTTCGAGCCAAGTTCTACAGGTACGGACATTGCGCAAGCGCTGCAGTATTTTTCTAATGCGCAGAAGCGTCATTGTACTGCCTTCTTGATATCTGACTTTATCGGTGCGGGAGCAATGTACAAGCCACTGCTTATTGCGTCCAACCGCCACGAGGTGAACGCCATACAGATATACGACCGTCGCGAGGCCGAATTGCCTAATGTGGGCTTGGTGAAGTTCCATGACACAGAGACAGGCAACGACCTTTGGATTGACACTGCTATCACCTCTGTACGCAACGACTATGCACAAGCATGGCGCCGCAACCAAGATGAGATACAGCAACTATTTACCCGCACTGGCGTAGGCCATGTGAGCGTGCGCACGGATGAAGATTATGTGAAAGCTTTAATGCACTTATTCAGATGCTAACAACGATTTTGGCACTGGTGGTTAGTGCCGCAATAGATAGTACCACCCTGTTTATCGGCGACCAAACCGATCTGCATTTGCAAGCTACCTGTGAGGTGGGTGAGCAGGTGCAATTCCCTGTGTTGGATGAGCAACTTATCCCTGGTATTGAGATTGTGGATAAGACCATTATTGATACTACAACACTGAAGGATGGTCGCGTGCAATACAACCAATATGTGACTCTTACATCGTTTGAGGACTCGCTGTTTTACATTGAACCGCTGAGTTTTGTGAGTGGCGATCAAACCATTCAGAGCGAAGCACTGACTTTGAATGTGGTGCAGCCATTCGAAGTGGATACTGCCGATATGGCGATCACCGATATCAAGGACGTATATAAAGCTCCTATTTGGTGGTGGGGAATATTGCGTTGGGTGCTGCTGGCATTGGGTGTTGTAGGTGTGAGCGTAGGTGGATACTACTTCATCACTTATCTGCGAAGCCGTTTTGGCAAGCGCGAAGAGGATGCTCTACTGCCAACTGAACCACTGCGCCCCGCAGAGGAGGTGGCATTGGAGAAGTTGGATGTCATTCGCGAACAGAAGATCTGGCAGTCGGGACAACAGAAAGAGTATCACACCCAATTGACTGATGTGGTGCGTGAGTATATCGCCCGCCGTTTTGGGGTGAGCAGTACCGAGCAGACATCCGACGAGACACTGCGTGCGATGCGTCCGCTGTTGAGCGAAAAGAAGGAACTCTTTGAGCAACTGCGTAAGATGCTCACATTGGCCGACTTGGTGAAGTTTGCTAAGTGGACAGCTACTCCAGACGAGAACGAACTGAGTTTGCGTAATGCATACACGTTTGTGAAAGAAACGACAGTTGAAAGTTTAGAGGACGGGCAGAGCCCTACGGTTTAGTGTTTAGAGATATGAATTTTGCTAATCCAGGATATTTGTTTTTGCTCCTGCTGCTGGTGCCAGTAGTAGGGTGGTATATATGGAAGTTGCGTAGTACACATGCTGCTGTGCAACTGTCCTCTACCGAGAGTTTACAACGCCAACCTAAGAGTCTGCGTGTGTGGTTGATACATGTGCCATTCGTATTGCGTGTGGCTGTGATCACCCTGCTATCATTGGCCTTGGCGCGTCCGCAATTGAGCAATCGTTGGCAATCCGAATCCACCGAAGGTATCGACATCATGATGGCGTTGGATATCTCGGGTACGATGCTTGGTGAGGACCTTAAGCCTAACCGTCTGGAAGCTGCCAAAGCAGTAGCGACTGAGTTTGTGCTCTCGCGTCCGAACGATCAGATTGGTTTGGTGGTGTTCGCTGGTGAGAGTTTTACCCAATGTCCGTTGACTACCGATCATGCGGTGTTGGTCAACCTCTTTCAATCGGTGAAGTTTGGTATGATTGAGGATGGTACGGCCATAGGTCTTGGACTGGCTAATGCGGTTAATCGTATGAAAGATTCACCCACCAAATCGAAGGTGGTGATCTTGCTGACCGATGGTAGTAACAATCGTGGTGATATCGATCCACAGACGGCCGCCGAGATTGCTAAAACCTTTAATATACGCGTGTACGCGATAGGTGTGGGTAGTTATAGTGAGAATGTGCGCGTGCCTATTCATACTCCATACGGCGTGCAATATGGTACGATGAGTTCGGAGTTTGATGAGACCACGCTCCGCAATATCGCCCGTATGACGGGTGGCGAGTATTTCCGCGCAACCGACAACAATAGTTTGCGCACTATCTACCAGCAGATTGATCAACTGGAGAAAACCAAGATTCGTGTACGTGAGTACTCTAAGCGTACGGAGCATTTTATGCCATTCTTGACGGCAGCGCTGATGTGCTTACTATTGGAGTTGATTCTGCGCTTCTTCGCATTGCGTACTATTACTGAGTAGTTTCGTGTTTAGAGTTTAGAGATATGTTTAGATTCGCAAATGTAGAAATGCTGTGGTGGCTAATCACGATACCTGTTTTTGTGGTAGCGTATATCGTGTACACCAAGCGCAAACGCCGCCAATTGGTGGAGTTTGGTGACCCTGAATTGATGGCACAGTTGATGCCCGATGCTTCTAAGAGTCGCCCCACATGGAAGTTCTGTCTACTGATGGTGGCCTTGGTGCTGCTGATAGTGACTGCAGCGCGTCCGCAGTTTGGTCAAAAAGAGAAGACCATTAAGCGTCAAGGTATAGAGGTGATGGTGGCATTGGATATCTCCAATTCGATGCTTGCTGAGGATGTTGCACCTAATCGCTTGGATCGCGCAAAACAGATGCTCAGCAAGATGATGGATAATATGGTGGACGACAAGGTGGGATTGGTTGTATTTGCAGGCGAAGCGTTTACACAACTACCCATCACGTGTGACTATGTGTCGGCAAAGATGTTTCTCAACACCACTTCTCCTGCACTTATTCAGTCGCAGGGTACGGCTATTGGCGCGGCATTGCGAACAGCGATGGCATCGTTTGGTACGGCGGAGAGTGAGGCTGGGCGTGCTATTGTACTCATCACCGATGGTGAGAATCACGAGGATGATGCCGTGGCGATGGCTAAGCAAGCGCATGAGCATGGTATTCAAGTGTTTGTGATAGGTATCGGTAAGCCA
The DNA here is from genome assembly GCA_017556705.1 of Paludibacteraceae bacterium. Classification (GTDB taxonomy): domain Bacteria; phylum Bacteroidota; class Bacteroidia; order Bacteroidales; family Paludibacteraceae; genus Colicola. Next base: position 62,577 of record JAFYMG010000014.1, read on the forward strand.
GAAGGATCGCCTATTCCTAAAGCGGGTACCAATGAGTACATGAAAGATCGCAGTGGACAAGTGGTGGTCAGTAAACTCAATGAGGAAATGTGTCAGCAGATTGCTGCGGCAGGGCATGGTGTGTATGTGCGCTGCGATAATACCAATACTGCGATGCGTGCATTGCAAAAGGAATTAGACGAATTAGCAACGGCAGAATTGGAAACTACCGTATATGCCGATTATAATGAGCAATATCAATCTTTTGTATTGGTGGCATTGCTATTGCTTGTGATAGAGTTTTTTATCATGATGCGCAAGAACCATCGTCTAGCACGCATGGATCTCTTCAAAGAAAAATCCGATAACTAATAACTGATATTCGCAATGAAACGTAGCCTATTCACAATCATATTACTGACCACTTTCTCGCTGCTCTTTGCGCAGAAAGAGGCACCCGATGTGCGTAAAGGTAATCGTGCCTACCACAAGGAAGATTATACAGAGGCAGAGGTGAACTACCACCGTGCTTTAGATAAAAATGATAACTCGTTTGAGTCGTACTTTAATCTTGGCGATGCCCTTTTTCGTCAGGAAAAATACTCTGAGGCGCTTGAGAACTATGCCAAGGCAGAGCAACTGCTCAAGAATGATGATAAAACCCATAAGGAGAAGATCGACAATCGTTTAGCTTCGACCTACCACAATATGGGTAATGCCTTTTATGCACAGCAGCAATACGATAAAGCTGTTGCCGCATACCAACAATCATTGCGCCGTAATCCGAAGGATAACGACACACGATACAATCTGGTGAAGGCCATGCAACAGTTGCAGCAACAACAAGATCAACAGCAAAACCAAGACCAAAATCAACAACAGCCTCAACAACAGCAGCAACAACAGCAAGATCAACAACAAAATCAGCAAGATCAACAGCAGCAACAAGAGCAACAGCAACAAAATCAGATGGATAAAGAGACCGCTGAACAGATATTGCAAGCTTTAGAACAAGACGAACAAGAAACGCAAGAAAAACTACAACGCCAACAAGGCAAGAAGCGTCGCGTAGAGAAGGAATGGTAAGGTTATGAAAAAGATACTATCGATATTATTTGTTTGTACAATGGCTGTCATAGCCGTTGCTCAGGAGGTGGAGTTTAAGGCTTCGGCTCCTGCGCAAGTGATTATGGGTAAGCCATTTCAACTCGTTTATCAGGTCAATCAACGCGCGAAAGATTTGCGTGCACCCGAGTTTACTGACTTTGACTATATTGCAGGTCCATACACTTCGCAATCGTCGTCTACGTCTTTTGTCAATGGCAAGCGTACTTCGACCTTTACGCTCACCTACACTTATACCCTTATGGCGAACAAAGAGGGTAGTTTCACTATCCAACCTGCTACTATCAAGGTGGATGGCGAACAGTATAACTCTAATGGTGTACGAATCACGGTATTGCCACCGGATCAACCTACAAGTGCGCCAAATAATACCAGTGCAACGAGTCAAGCGCAATCTCAGAATACGAATGTAGCGACAGAAAATCTCTTCCTTCGTACGCTTGTTAGCAAGACCAAGGTGCACGAACAGGAGGTTATCTTGCTGACATATAAATTGTATTTTGCGAATGTAGATGTGGCGCAGTTTACTAATAACACCCACTTGCCAGAGTTTAAGGGCTTCCTGAAGCAAGAACTTGAGATGGGTGAGATACAAACTGAATTGGAGCATTACAATGGTCGCAATTATCAAACGGCAGTGCTCTACCGCACACTATTGTTCCCACAGCGCAGTGGAGATATTGTGATCGAACCTGCACAATTTGAGGCAGTTTTGCGCGTGCGCAACCGAGCACAAGTGCGTAGTATCTTCGATGACTTTTTTGATAGCTATACTACGGCTACCAAAGCGCTCACAGCACCAGGCGTAACGATAGAAGTATCTCCATTGCCAACGGGTAAGCCTGCAGGGTTTAGCGGTGGAGTTGGACAATTCTCTATATCAAGCGATATCTCTAACACCCAGCTTCAGGCTAATGAGGCGGTAACCTTGACCCTCGTGATTCAGGGTGCGGGTAATATGAAACTCCTTAAGACTCCTGCTGTGGATTGGCCAGAGGGATTCGAGGTGTACGATCCTAAGGTGACTAACAACTTTAAAAATACTACCGCGGGCGTTAGCGGTACGAAGGTGGTTGAGTATTTGGCTATTCCTCGTGCTGGAGGTACGTATGTGATACCACCTGTGCAATTCTCCTACTACGATGTAGAGGAGGAGGCTTATCGCACGCTTACTACTGAGGAATATACGCTTACTATCGCTCGTGGAGCAGGCGAAGAGTCTAATGCGACAGTCGTCAATACCTATGTACAAAAGGAAGATATTCAGCAACTTGGCAACGATATTCGTTATATCCAAACCAACGAACTTTCGCATCTTGCTTCGTCCCCTCGTCGCATGATCACATTTGGTTCCGTTGCTTTTTGGCTTTGCTACATCCTGCCAGCAATTTTGGCGGCTGTGTTGTTTATCATCTTCCGCAAGCAGATCAAGGAGAATGCTGATATCACTCGTGTGCGCTATAAAAAGGCCAATAAGGTAGCACAACGTCGCCTTAAAGCGGCAGAGCAACTGCTCCGTCAAAATAAGAAAGAGGCCTTCTTTGAGGAGATTGAACGCGCAGCATGGACATACCTCAGCGATCGCCTCTCTATTCCTACTGCGCAACTCAATAAGGAGAATATTGCACAGATATTGAGCAATAAGGGTGTGTCAGAGGATATTGTCAAAGAGGTACTACATGTACTTACAACTGCTGAGTTTGCTCGTTATGCACCTACATCCGATCATGCGATGCAAGATATCTACAATGACACGACGAAGATTATTAACCAATTAGAGAGTAACAAGTTATGAAGCTTCTATTGATATTACTTACATCCCTTTTCTCTCAGGCTAATACTTATTATGCCGAGGGTAATTATGCCGAAGCAGCGGCGCAATACGAACAAATTATTGCCTCTACGTCGGATGAAATATCATCTGACTATGCAATGGTCTATTATAATCTTGGAAATGCCTATTTCAAACAAGGTGAATTGGCACAATCTATCCTTGCGTACGAGCGCGCACTGCGCTTGCAACCATCTCTCAAGGATGCTAAGCATAATCTACAGTTTGCGCAATCGCGTATTGTGGATAATATTGAGGATACGCACTCATTCTTCTTGTCAAACTGGCTCAAAGCGGTACGCAATGCTCTCAGTGAACGCACATGGGTAATGTTGTCGATCTCGCTATTCTTATTAACGTTGGTAGGATTCTTTTTCTTTGCGTTTAGCCGCACTATCTGGTTGCGTAAGACGGCGTTCTATACAAGTCTTGTGGCATTGCTAATCTCTGTGGGCGCATGTGCGAATGCAGGTAGCCTGCATCAGCGTGATACTGAGCGCGCTGAAGCAATCATAACGCAAGGAATAGTCAATGCCAAGGCATCGCCCGACCGCTCTGGTACTGAATTGTTTACGATTCACGAAGGTACCAAAGTAAAGATTACCGAAACTATCGGCGAATGGTGCTGCATCGAGGTGGGCAATAATATCGGTTGGATGCAGCTCACACATTTGGAGCGTATTTGATATATAGATTGCATCTCTAATAACATAGGCATGCGCAGAGCATGCCTATGTTGTTTGTTGATGTACAATAACTTAAAATTTGCATATATCACTTTTTTTTCATACCTTTGCAGCCAAATTGGCTAATAGTTATGACAAAGAAGTTACATATTGATACGCTCTGCGTACAAGCAGGATACAATCCTGGCAAAGGTGAGCCACGCCAAGTGCCTATCATTCAGAGCACTACATTCAAGTATGAGACCAGCGAACAGATGGGCAAACTCTTTGATCTAGAAGATAGTGGCTACTTCTATACCCGCTTGCAAAACCCCACCAATGACACCACTGCTGCTCAAATTGCAGCTATGGAGGGAGGTGTCGCTGCTATGCTAACTAGCTCAGGTCAAGCAGCCAACTTTTTTGCATGCTTTAATATCTGCCAAGCAGGCGACCATATGATCACTACCACCAGTATCTATGGTGGCACATACAATCTTTTTGGAGTTACCTTCCCTAAGATGGGACTCGAGATTACTTTCATTGACCAAGATGCCAGCGATGAGGAGTGGGCGGCAGCTTTCCGCCCCAACACGAAGCTCGTGTTTGGTGAGACGCTCTCTAACCCCAATGTGCGTATTTTGGACGTCGAGCGCATCGCTAAGATTGCGCACGATCATGGGGTGCCACTGATTGTGGATAACACCTTTCCTACGCCTGTCAACTGCCGCCCATTTGAGTTTGGTGCGGACATAGTGACACACTCTACCACCAAGTATATGGATGGTCATGGCGTGCAGGTAGGTGGTGTGATCATCGATAGCGGTAATTTTGATTGGGAGGCGCAGCACGATAAGTTTGCTTGTTTGACCGAGCCAGATGCCTCATACCACGGATTGCGCTATACGGAGGCCTTTGGCAAATTGGCTTATATCACCAAGGCAACCGCGCAACTGATGCGCGACTTGGGCTCAATTCAGAGTCCACAAAATGCCTTCTATCTCCATTTGGGTTTGCAGACCTTGCATGTGCGTATGCCTCGCCACTGCGAGAGTGCGCTCAAGGTGGCTAGATACTTGAAGAATCACTCCGATGTGGCATGGGTTCGCTACCCCGAACTGGAGAACGATCCTGAGCATGCACGCCAGCAGAAATATATGCCCAATGGCTCATGCGGCGTGATGGCGTTTGCTGTGAAAGGCGACCGCGCATTTGCCAACCGCTTTATGGATAGCCTCCGATTGGTGACCATCGAAACCCATGTGGCAGACTGCCATACATGTATCCTCCACCCTGCATCGCACACCCATCGCCAGTTGAGCGATGAGGCTTTGTTGGCTGCCGGGATCGACCCTAACCTCATGCGCCTCAGTATCGGTTTGGAGCATGCTGACGACTTAATAGCGGATATTGAAAATGCACTTACACAAGCTCACAACGTATAATTTTGCTTTCGAAGCGGGTGGCAATCTTCCTCAGTTGGAGATTGTCTATCACACTTCGCCACGCGACTATCAATCTGGTGACCGGGTTGTATGGCTATGCCATGCTCTGACTGCTAACTCCGATCCGCTGGATTGGTGGCCTGAAATGGTGGGCGAGAATTGCTGGGTAGACCCCGATAAGGATTTCGTCGTATGCGTCAATATCTTTGGCTCAGCCTACGGAACCACGGGACCGAGGTCAATTAAGAATGAAGAATTAAGAATTAAGAATTGCTCCGACGAGCCAACTCAAAATTCAAAATTCAAAATTCAAAATTATCTAGATTTCCCTAAGTTTACCGTTCGCGATACAGCGCGACTTTTCACCCTGGTGCGCGAGCATTTGGGTATTCAGCGCGTGGACCTCTTGGTGGGTAGCTCCATTGGCGGCTTCCATGCCTTGGAGTGGGCGATCATGGAGGGCGATGTGATTGAGCGGGCCGCTTTTATCGCTACGGCACCTCGCGTGTCGCCATGGCTAAGTGCATGGATGGAGGTGCAGCGCATGGCTCTAGAGGCCGACCCCACATTCCGCGAAGCGCAGAGCCTCGAAGGTGGACGAAAGGGGCTGGAGACAGCTCGTGCCATTTCCCTCATCTCATACCGCAGCTTTGATGGCTACAACCTCACGCAATATGAGACGGATGAGGATTGCCTCTTCGCTTCGCGTGCGGCTAGCTATGAGCGTTATCAAGGTGAGAAACTTGTCAAACGCGGTTTTGATGCGTATTCCTATTATTATTTGCTATGGTGCGTCGATAGCCAGAATGTGGGTCGTGGTCGCGGTGGCGTGGCAGCAGCTTTGGCGGCCATCCAAGCGAAAACCATTGTGATAGCAATCACTTCTGATGGCCTCTTCCCTCCATGCGAGAGCAGCGAATGGGCCAAGCATATCCCTCACGCAAAATACTACGAGATTGAGTCGCGCTTCGGACATGATGGCTTCTTGCTGGAGACCGAGCAGATCACTCAAATCCTTAATGAATTGTAGCAGATAATAAAAACGGAGCACCAATCGGTACTCCGTTTTTATTATTATTTTATCCACAAAGGTATTATGCCAATGCTGCCAAATATTTCTCGGCTTCCATGGCCGCTTTGCAGCCGCTGGCCGCTGCCACGATAGCTTGGCGGTAGTGTGGGTCAGCGCAGTCGCCAGCAGCGAACACACCAGCAACATTGGTGCATGGGCTATGTCCTTCTACCTTGATATATCCCTCTGCATCACGCTCAAGGTACTCGGCAAAGAGATCGGTGTTTGGCTTGTGACCTATAGCCAAGAAGAATCCGTCAATGGCGATATGGCGAATCTCCTCCTCTGGAGTGCCTTTCTTATATACAAGGTCAGCACCCTCTACCTTGGTTTCGCCAGTTAGATTCAGGGTGTTGTGCTCGAAGAGAATCTCAATCTTTGGATTATCAAACACGCGCTTTTGCATGATGTCAGAAGCACGGAGATATGGTTTACGCACGATCATGTATACCTTTTCGCAAAGTCCAGCCAAGTAGTTAGCTTCTTCGCAAGCGGTATCACCTCCACCTACTACAGCCACGGTCTTTTTGCGGTAGAAGAATCCATCGCAAGTGGCACAAGCCGATACGCCACGACCCTTGTAGTCTTCCTCGGATTGGATGCCGAGGAACTTAGCGCTAGCACCTGTAGCGATAATCACGGTGTCTGCTTCATAGAGTTGGTCGTCCTCTACCCATACTTTCTTAGGTGAGCAAGAGAAATCGACTTTTGTTACCATGCCTGACACAAACTCGGTGCCGAAGCGTTTTGCTTGACGACGCATGTCGTCCATCATTTGATAAGGCTCTACGCCCTCTGGATAGCCTGGGAAGTTTTCCACCTCGGTGGTAATCATTAGTTGTCCACCCACTTGCATACCCTCGATGAGTACAGGTTGGAGATTAGCGCGAGAAGCGTAGATGGCTGCTGTATAGCCCGCTGGGCCTGAGCCGATAATAAGACATTTCATGTTATAGTAGTTTTAAAAGTTTCAAGAGTTTTAAAAGTTCTAAAGGTTATCTCAAATCATTGATGAATGCGCCTTCTTTCTCAATGGTGAAAGAGGGTGTTTCATCGGTGTAATGAGCATTGGTGAGGCGCAGGGTAGTCACCTTGCCGCCGTCCTCATGTATCTCTACTGTGTTGGGGAGTAGGCTGGCGGTTGTCACACGCAAAATGAACTTGGTAATAACCGCCATGTTGTTGACAGGCGAGTTAGGTGTGAGGGTGATCTGCGTCTTGTCGCCTACTGCATTCTCTGCGTATTTGCACACAGGCAAGAGCGCTTGCGCGTAGAGGAAAGGATTGGTTTGCACGAGTTCTTCCTCCGTAGGGGTGGATAGTGTAAGTTCTTCTACATCATCGCTATAGGTATACAAAGTGTTGCCATCGTAGGCAGCATCCATCGAAAACATACTAAGGCGAAACTGCTTGCCGTGCATGGCAAGATCGCCCGTATAGGTCATGGGTTGCGTCTGTTGGTCAGCGATGCTGAGGGAGAAGTCCGAAACCAATGTTTTTTGTTCTAGTGTCGCGAGTAGCGATTGGAGAACAGTGAGTGTGATGAAGAGTAGTTTCATAGTCTTTTATCTCGGGTCAAATAGCAAAAATAGGTACGTTATAAGAATGTACGTTCTTTCCAATTGCTTGCTTTAGCACCAGCAACAATTGTTGGTGTTTGTGATTTCTTAATTTTTGTATTGGTAAGAGAAGTACGTGCTACTTCTTTTCTAATGTAGTCAAATAATTGACCATATGAAATTTCACCTTTGCTATCTTGAAGACCTTTTAAAAGGTAGTATGTGAACAAACCATGTGCTTTCTCTTCATATTGATGTGCGACCTCATTGCTTGATGATGCAGAGAAGATAACGCTATTTCCTTGAGGTATTCGGTCGTTTACTTTTATTGCAACTCCTTTGGTAGAAGCCAATGCACCACCTGATTTGGTTAATCCGCTAAAACATGCATCTAGGAATACAACGCTTTCGGATGATATTTCTGCTAACATGGCGTACAAATCACTGACTTTGTAACCAGTATTTGCAATATCGACTGCTACACCGTCTTTTGGCAATAGGTAGGTGCTTTTGGTTAATTCATCAGGAATTCCATGCCCTGAATAATAGAATATAATCTTTTTCTCCTCAGTTAATACTTCATTGTTTGCAACTTCGCGAAGCCAGTTTACAGATTGTTTGATATTACTATATGTAGCATCTGCCTTAAATTGTATATTCTCCTCTGGTATCCCCAATGTTTTGATGCAATAATCTTTAAAGATAATGCCATCATTATAAGCATATTGAACCATTGGTGCTTCGTCGTAATTCGTGTTAGCAATAATAACAACAAATGTATTTTCTTGTTTCTTGCTAGTCAATGGAATACTTATATCTACATCAGATTTACCAATAGATATACTAGAAGTAGAAAATGTTTGTTTACCTTTTTTTGTAGATGATAGATTAGTGTCAATTGAAATCTCATCAAAGTCATAGTTGACTTGGGCAATATTATATTTCAGTGATGCTTCGTTGCTATATTTGTACACTCGATCTGCAGATAGATAAAATTTGTATTCTGCCAAACCGACTTCATCGTTTTCTACGTAGAATGTAGGTTCTTTTTTCAAAGACGCAAACATAGTTTTGAACTCTTGTGCATCATCAGCAGGTACAGGTACCAAAATATCTTCTTTGCTATATTTGGTTTTGATACGATATGTTTCGTTATCTGGGTCATAATTTCCTACAATCTCAAGATCGTCTTGTACCAATGCTTCTTGGAATCTGTCGAGATATGCTTTTTGTGCATCTTTGGTTAATGCGTAAACCATTTGTTTGCGGGTTTCGACATTCACTCGTTTTTTCCAATCATCAATCTTTTCAAACTCTCCTTTTTTTTGCCAATCATTGATGATGCGTTCTACATAGTTTTGTGCAAAGAAACTGAATTTCATTTTATTGGCAAGCATTTGAGGATATTGTGTATAGAATGTACTTCCTGCGGCATTCGTTTGTGTTATAGTAGGTAAATTTTCTTGCTCCAAATCATGCTTTTTATTTTTGGCATATACTTCTACTTTGTTGTTAACTTGTTCGCGTTTGATTTTGATGGGAACGATTATTTCACCAGCATAATTCATTGCTCCATATTTTGTGCCAGATTGTACGAGGATGTGATCCTCAAACAAATCTACAATTTGAATGTTTGGGATAGGTTGAAATAACTCTTGTCCGTTAAAATCGACTAATGTAGTACCTTGTGTATTTGAAACAACAAACGCATGATGCTGTGCAAAAAAGCGGATATCGCGTTTGTACTTGCATGGAACGATTTCTTTTCCATAAGTCGCATAGATGCCATATAGTCCCTTTTGGCATACTTGAAGGAATGGAGAATTGACAAAATAGGATGAGTATTTATTGATAGGCATGATTGCAACTCCATCTCCATCATATAAGCCAATGGTATTATCTTTTTTGAGTTGGAAGGCGAAGATGTTCAAAGCCTCAAGTTTTCCATATTCTATATCGCTATATTCACATGGGAAGATAAGTACTCCATTATTTGTATATAAACCTATCTTTTCATCTTTGATTGTTTTAATATATTCGCCATTAGGTCCAAATGCTTCCATTTTAGAGAAATTTGTAGGTAGCAATTCCTTTCCTGAACGAAAATCAGTTAGTCCCCAAAGTCCCTTTTGCTGTGTGAACAAACAAAGTTTTCCACAAATCCGATCTAATCTAACGTTTTGATATTGGCAAGGGTACAATTCTTTGGCCTGTGCGGTAAATACGCCCCATCTATTGTCCTTTTTGCACAATAAATATCCTTCTGAAAGTTTAATATCTGAATATTCACAAGGGAGTAATTTCTTTCCAATAGGTGATAATACACCATATTTGGCATTCACACAAATTAAGATGTTTTTGTTAGGAAATACTTCCTTCTTTACGCGCGTGCTACTGGTACAGGGAATGATTACTTCCATCCTAGCATTAACCAAACCATTTTTTTCATCTTTCTTTACATCAGCAAATCCATCTTTTGTTGAAATAGCCTTATAATCAATCTCGGTATAAGGGCATGGCTGTTGAAATGAGAAAGCCTTCCAATAATATCCATTTTCAGGTTCCGTAGGTTTGTTAGGTATTGGGTTGTAAGGCTCAATAGGTGGAGTTAATAGATTATTTTCTGCTAACACCTCTTTTTCTATAGCGTCATAGTTGACACTACTCGCAGCTACGGCTTGTGATACTCCTGATGCGATACCCCCAAGAATGCTACCAAGAATTCCCGCATTGTTATAATTAGCAGCGTTCTTCTGAGATTCGTATTGAGCTTGACGTTGTGCATGTGCTACTTGCTTTTTATACCGTTCTCTAGCAACTGTCTTTGCGTATTCTACTTGCTTATTGTATGCATTTAAGTGTCCTTCATATTCGGCTTTGATTTGTTTGTATTTTTGATATGCGATTTGATAATCTTTCATGCTTTGTTGCCACATGTCATGTGCTGCTTTTTTTTGCATATCAATTAGATTAAATTCTACAAAACCATCGTATAATTTGTATGACAAAGCCTCGGAAACAATAACATTACCTTTTATATCACCCATTCCATAATACGTTTGCCCATTTTTTGTGTATTTTAGGAGATACCATCCCCCATTGTTGGGATAATATTGCACATACGAAAATTTGGATTTGAAATAATTTTCAACTGCAGCATCCTGTGCCAAAGCAATGGAACCAATAGAGTAATGCACAACAAATGAAATAAATAGGAGTATTTTTTTCATACAATATTGATAGATTAATTTAAGGGTTTGTTAGAGTGCTTGTTATATTTACATGTTATATGTTATAAGCAAATTTGCATAACTAATTAGCAACCGAGTTCTTGTAGTTTTTTGTCAAGTTCGTCGAGACTTTGGATCAGTACATCACGGCCTTTAGGACCTTTGTTTGGACCTACAATACCTGCTGCTTCGAGTTGGTCAGAGAGCTTGCCTGCACGGTTGTACCCTATCTCGAAGGCACGTTGCAGACGCGAGGTAGAACCTTCTTGTTTAGTTACTACATAGCGCGCTACATCCGCAAACATTGGATCTAGGCGCTTTAAATCCACCGCGCCAGGTGCCAATGCTTCGCCGTCGCTACCCTCTGGGATATATTCAGGCAATTGGTATGGCTCGAAATAGTGCTGTTGCTTCTCAATATGCTCGACAATAGCATCTACTTCTGGGGTATCTACAAAAGCACATTGCACACGAGTGACGTTAGCATTGCCCGAATAGAGCGAGTCACCGCGTCCAATGAGTTGCTCAGCACCTTTGCCATCCAGCACCGTACGCGAGTCAATAACAGATTGTGTGCGTAGCGCGATACGCGTTGGGATATTCGCCTTGATAACACCCGTAACGATATTCACAGAAGGACGTTGCGTAGCAAGGATCATGTGCATACCTACGGCACGCGCTTTCTGCGTGATACGGGCGATAGGAGTCTCTACTTGCTTGCCTGCTTGCATGATAAAGTCGCCATACTCGTCGATGATAATCACAATATAAGGCAAGAATTGGTGATGGAGCGAATCTGCCACCAGTTTTTCTGGATTGAGGCGGCGGGCAACAAACTTTTCGTTGTAGTCCTCGAGGTTACGCACACCTGCATCCATGAGCAGTTTGTAGCGGTTCTCCATCTCAATTACGAGCGAATTAAGGGTATTGACCACTTTGTCGCAGTCAGTAATAACGATATTCTCGTCCTCAGTGTCAGGGGTGGCAGCGAGGTAGTGGCGAAGTAGCGGTTTGTAGGGTGCAAACTCAACCATCTTAGGGTCAACCATTACTAGTTTGAGCTCGGCAGGGTGCTTCTTGTAGAGCAGAGAAGTAATAATAGCATTGATAGCTACGGACTTACCTGTACCTGTGGCACCCGCTACGAGCAGGTGAGGGGTCTTTGCCAAGTCGAACATAAAGACCTCGTTGGTGATAGTGCGACCGTAGGCAATAGGCAGACGCATCTTCTTCTCTTCTTGGAACCGCTTGGAGGCGATGACTGAGTGCATAGATACCGTTTGCGGATTTTCGTTTGGCACCTCAATACCGATGGTTCCCTTACCTGGAATAGGGGCTATGATACGGATACCCATCGCAGAAAGTGAAAGCATGATATCGCTCTCAAGGTTCTGAATCTTGGAGATACGCACGCCTGCTTGCGGTACGATCTCATAAAGGGTAACGGTAGGACCAACAGTAGCTTTGATGGACTCAATCTCAATACCATAGTTGCGCAAGGTTGTCACAATGCGGTTAGCATTGGCTTGCTGCTCCTCCTGGTTGATGACGGGAGCTGTCTCGTTGTCGTATACCTTCAAGAGATTGAGTGAAGGGAACTTGTATAGTTCAAGATCTTTGCGTGGGTCGTACGGACCAAGTTTGCGAAGCAAATACTCAGGGTCATCCTCCGAGAGTTCTACCTCTTTGACCTCTTCAACGGATACTTCTACATTCTCCTCAATGTCTATGTCTTCTTCCACCTCTTCTGCTACAATCTCCTCCTCTGTCTTTGCCACCTCTACATCTACTACAATCGCAGGTTCCTCTGGCATAGTAGTATCTGCTGTGGTGTTTTCTAGTACGATCTTGATAGGTTCAGATGGTTGCTCCTCTTCGATCTCTGACTCATCAATCTCCTCTTCTGTCTTGGGTTTGGTAAATAGTCTCTTAATCCAATCGCCTATTCGTTGGCAATGCTCCACAAAATGCTTATCAATCACAATCAAGAAGACAATCATGGTCGCCAATAATATGATCAGCAATCCAAACCATTGTACATAGGACATAGCCCATTTGGATACAACCTCACCTACTGTGCCTCCCCAACGGAAGAAAGAGCCCATACCGATGATCTGTTGTGCAAAGCCTAATGCCACCGCACTCCATACAAGCAAAAATAAGCTAATGAATAGCAATCGCCAGCGGCGGAGTGGAAACTCCACGATTAACCGTGCTGCGTATAATCCTAGAGCGATAAGAGCAATAATGGACATCACTCCAAAGGTGCCATCTACTAGCCAATCGGCTACGATAGCTCCAGGCAATCCAAGAGTATTTTGTATCTCGCCACGCATTTCGCTGCGATCACCTGCGTATTTAACGATTGAATAGTCTTCAGCTCCTGTGAGGAAAAAACTGAAATATGCTACCACCAACATCAATACAACAGCAGCCATGATGACTCCTGTCGCGATACGGAAGCGGTCGCTCATTACGACATCACGCACGGAAAGGAAAAACTCCTTGATTCCTGTATTCTCTACAGTGATAGGTTTTTGTCTGCCCGTTGTGGTGGGCGCAGCTGTTGGTCTTGTTACTCTTCTTGCCATAAGTTTTAATAGAAATTCATAGTTATTATTAGGATAATTTTGTGTTTCAGCCTGCAAAGGTACAAAAAATATACGATTTTACCAAAAAAATATTTATTTATCGCCTAATTGTAAGCTAATCAGTATCGGGTCGTGGTCCGCGCAGCGGAACATCGTTTTGTCGAGACGACGTTTATATCCACGCGAGTAAAAGTAGTCTGCATTGAGGTGATAGGGGTGCACTGCTTTCACCTGCGCAGCCATCGTTGGAGAGGCAAACGCGCGATCCAAATAGCCTGCCTCGCTATGATAAACATAGGAGTAGCCCGTTGAATCATATTGCATTAGGATGTCCTCGTATCCTGCCCCAATGATGGTTTGGATAGGTTGCTCTTGGGTATAGCAGTTGTAGTCGCCTACGAGCAGGATATCCGCGTCACCAAACAATTGCTCTTGCTCTATTCTGTTGAGCATAACAAGCAGGCTATCCACATTCACCATACGCTTGGCATTCGATTCATCGCCTGTACCCCGTTTGGATCGCAAGTGGTTAATATTCAGCACAAAGCGTTCGCCGCTCTTTACCTCTTCGAAGCCGCATGCCACCATGCGATAGTGGTAATGATTGCTTGGGTCATGATAACCATATTGTAGGTCACCATATGGTCGCACACGGTCGCTGCGGTAGATATACCCACAAGAAATCGTATCGCCATTGCTCCAGCCCTGTGACACATAGGCATAGCGCACTTTTTTTGCTTTGGCATTCATCGCATCCACTAGCATCTGGGCGGCACTATCACCTTTTTGTATTTCGCAGATAGCATAGATATCGGCATTGATATGGGTGAGGGCTTTACAGATTTTCTCTGTTTGAATAGCTTGTTGCTCTTTGGTGGTTTTGCGATGCGCATAGCCGCCCAAATCATAAAAATAATTTTGGATATTGGCGGCACAAACGAGCAATCCTTTTGGCATTTTTGGTTTTGGGTCAGGCTTGTTATTCTGGAATTTAGGAGTAGCGCCAGTCACAAGTTTTCCTGGTGCAACCACACGCGCGGTCAGGTTCTTCAGCACAGCACCCGTGCGCACTTCGTAGTTGCGGATATTGCATGTTAATCGGATGATTTGTGCCCTATTTGCTTGTTTTATCGCCCAATAATTGGTGCTGTCGCCCTCCGCCAAACCTATGGCACGCTCTTCTGGAACGTACAAACGCTCGGGAGCTAGAATCAGCGAATCGTAGTAGTTACCACATACATAGAGTGGAGTAGTGATTTGCACCATTTTGCCTACGTATGGCTCCCAACCATCGGCAAATGATTCTGGAAATTGCACTTTCTCCAAGGCAAACAGCGAAATGGAGAACAACATAGTCAATATAAAAACGATTCTGCGCATTGGATACTCATTTTGCAAATATGCCACAAAGGTACTACTTTTTTACGAGATATGCAAGAATTCCTGCAAAATAGCCATAATTCTTTTTTTTTATTTGCGTATATGCTTTTTTTGTAGTACTTTTGCACAAAATTTTGGATAAAACCATGCGTAAGTATTTCGTATTTTTGATAGGATTAGCATGTGGGATGCTTGTTAGTTGCCGTACGCAGAAGACACTACATCAACCTGTTGTACTACAGGCTGATACGACTGTCATTCCAGATTTCCCCGCTGAGGTACTATACGTGTTAGGAGCACGTTGGGAAGCAGATACTGCATTGCAAGATCATACGATCGCAGAGTATATAGAGGGAGAACTGATGCGTTTGTATCCAGAAAAAGCTTATGCGGGATATATCGATCGATTGTGTGCGCTGACCGATGGGTTATTGGTGTCTTCGCAACGAAAACCAATCTTATTTAATCCGCACAGACAAGAAATCAATTTTTTGTCAACAGCATCGCTAAGGGCTGATTTTTATGAGGTGTTAGACTCATTATCGCTGGAGGAGGAGATGGAGGTGCTTGAACTGACACCGCAGGAGCAAGCAGATTGGGATGTCTTGCAATCGCTTGTGCACAGCGAACAACCGATTACGCGTGCTGCATTTGATACCCTTAACATTGAGTTCTTTGACGAAGAAAACGTCCTTCTTACCTTGCTACTATGGCGTGGTCCAAGGTTGTTTTATCGTGTGTTGCAGAGCAAAGCTCGTGCCGAGAAATTGGCTCGCTATTATTATGGTGAAGCTACCAACAATGGCCGTCCTGGCGATGCGTTTAAACACATTTACGTCAATGTCCTATTGCGGACGTATGTAGGTGAGTGGCTTTCGCATGCCATCATGGATATTTTCTGGGAGTGGAAGAGCCCTAATGCACCCTGCGATCACTATATGGACTTGCACAACAATATCATTGGTCGTCAAACGCGTTACGATGATTTTACTACCATTGACGCACAATGTTCCGACATGCGTCATTGGTTGCAATGGGCTGAAAATGTGCAACATTTTGTACAGGATTCTGTCAATGGCGACTATCAGGTGTGGAACAAAGAGACGCCTACTTTCGTAGTCGAATCTGCTGCCCAAAAAATTAGCGATACACAGTATATTTATTGGGATAAATAAACCAAAATTATTCCTTCAAGTATTCCAACAGCAATGGCCATTGTTCTGTGGCATCTTGCATGCCCAAGGCGTGCAAGGCTTTCAACTTCTCTGCGTCTTTCTCCAGGCGGGCGACGGTAATGTTCTCCGACGGACGAATCACAAACACTTTGCCCTCTTTCTCCAACTCTTTAATCTGCTGAATACGAGCATTATAGTGGTCATTTCGTTGCTCAATCGTGCGCAACAATTCCTTGTGCTGCGGGAACGCCAAACGGCACATTGGAGCGATATTGTCGTTGCGCACATAATCCATTGGGCGAGTCAGTACGATAATCACCTTGTCGCAACCAAGCTCCAGACACTTGTCCAGCGGGATATTGTCCGCCAGTCCGCCGTCAAGGTACTTTTCGCCCTGCCACTCCACAGGCTGACAGATGATTGGCAGCGATGCCGAAGCACGAATCACATCCATCTGCGCCCATGTGTCGGTAATACGTACATACTCCGCCTTGCCAGTGCGCATATTGGTGATGGTGGCATAAAACTCGGCTTTCGATTGCTCAAAGGTCTCTTCATCAAACGGATCCAGTTCGCGAGGTAGCAGCCCGTAGGCAAAATCCTTGTTGATCATATTGCCTGTGGTCAGCCATGAGTGCATACTAATATAGCGGCGTTCGCCTACATAGCGGCAGTTGTAGCGCAACACACGCCCACGCTGCTGCGACAATAGGTTCACACCAAAGGTCACACCTGCCGAAGTACCACACACCACGTCTGGCATAAAATAATTATCCATCATCACATCCAGCACACCTGCGGTATATAAGCCCCGCATGCCGCCACCTTCCAAGACAAGTCCGACTTTCATTCTTTTGCCTTATGATTTTTCGCCTGCAAAGATACGACTTTTTTCTGACATACGCAAGGGAAGTTTGTGTTTGTATGTTTTTTTCTTCTCTGAACATTTGGAGTTATAAGATTTTTTTTGTATCTTTGCAGTCGAATTATTAACCTTTAAACATTGAGAACTATGATAGTACATGTAGCATCGTTTTTAGAAAGTATCGGCGGGTCAATTGACAAAGATCATTACCTCCGTTCTATCCCTGGCAGGTTGGGTTATGCTGCCTATTGTCACAAACCAGATTACTCCAAGAAAAAGCGCCAAGAAATGTCGCAACGCCCTATGGTCAAGGCATTTAGTCAAGTGTCAGCCGCGGCAAGTGCTATCCTTCGCGACCCTATCCAACGCGAAGAATGGGCTATGAAACACCGTGCTGCTTTGCGTGAGGCAAGCAAGCATCAGCGCATGCCAAAAGATGGCAAACCTGCCGTACCTGCACGCCTCTGCGATTTCGTAAGAAAAGAACTGAGCAAATCCACTTCTTAATTCATAATTCATAATTCTTAACTGCCAATTGTTTGCCCTTTGTTTGCCTTCTATCTGCCACCAATCCACATTGGAACCTCATTGGAACCTAATTAGAATCTGATTGGAACCTCATTGGAACTTCGCCGTATGATCACCGAGAGACAAAGCACCTATCTCCGTAAGAAAAAACTGAAAATCTCTGATTATACTTGCGTATATCAAGAAAATGTAGTACCTTTGCAGCGCAAAGGTTGAAACAACCCATTTTTACAAGCAGCAACTATGACAACTTTAACACAAGAACAGAAAGAGGCTCAAATGGCGAGCATGAAGTCCTTTGATGAGGAGATGCCTTCTGTGGGTATCTTTTGGTATGACGCACAGGAGCATGAGTTCTTTGGTGTGTACAAGAAAGAACTTACTCCCAAGATGATTGAGGAGGCTGCTGATAAAGGTTTGCCTTTTATCAATTATCCTAAATTGCATCGACAAATTTGGAAAGAGCAGTATTTCAAGGCTTTAGCATCGCATAAGCCCACTCGTTTTACAGGCGACTATACAATGATTCCTCGCGGTCGTGTGGCATGGAATATTGATAAGTTCATCGTCTTTGTTGGCAAATGGGCGGAGGACATACAAGACGAATTAACCGAGTTAATCAATCAACACTTTGCTTTGCCGTTTTTTGAATTTGTCTATGACGAGCATTGGGATCTTGGACATGGCTGGTCAGGTGACTTTTAATAACAAAATACGAACCCACTAAATTGTATATTGTAAATCAGTAAATTGTAAATTATTTTGCAACGCATACCGTTGCCCGACATATTTAATATAGCGTTATAAGCCAAACTTGAGTTTTTGAAACTTCGACACTTTTGAAAACTTATTATTTGTTCAAGTCACGGTTTATGCACGCTCACGTTATCAGCGTGAGTTTTCTGTGCGTAAATTTGAACAAATAAGGTAGTCGAAGACCTCAAAAACTCAAATGAAGCGAACGAAAGTTCACGCTTTTTGTATGCATATACGAAATCAAATCAACAAACAACAACTCAAATAATTAACCAGCGGAGTGTGCCGAAAATCCGACAAAGAGTAGGCAGAAATAAAATTATAACAAAATGAAAAAACTAATGTATTTTTTTGCCATTGTGGCATTAACAGTTCTCGCTCAATCTTGTGAACTAGAACCTAATTTGGAAGCTAAATCTTATGTATCTGGTGTCGTCACAGATGTTGCGACTGGAAAGCCTATTGTGGGATGTGCTGTCTATCTATCACGCCATACTCCTGCCGCACACATCTCAGCTCGCGAAGCGGAGCCTGTGACACCCGAGATGGTTCTCACAGATAGTGTAGGATTTTATGAATTTAGCCGTCTTTATATGGGAACTTATAATTTGAGTGCTATCGCAGATGGTTATTTGCCATCAGATAATCAAGAAGTTACTCTAATGGAACATGAAGTAGAAGTAAATTTCCAATTAGTCAAAGGCGAGTAATAAATTAGGAACAATACCATTATATCAATCACCCTCCCCTTGCGCAGAATATTGCCCAAGGGGAGGGGTGTATTTATAAGATCGTAATTTGACAAACTACAACTAAAACCAACATTTCTGCAAATATGTCTAATTTTATTTGCAGATATAAGAAAAAATTACTACCTTTGCACGTTTTTTTGCAAAGCAAAAGGAAAATGATCAAACATGACGGCATAATAATCGCGTTGAATGAGGACGGTACCGCCCTTGTGCGTATCGTGCAAACGAGTGCGTGTGCAGCGTGCAAAGCCAAAGCCATGTGCGCCAGTGCAGAAAGCGCTGAGAAAGAGATGACGGTGACCCTCTTAATGGATAATGGACGCCCTATGGGCTATGGGGTATTGGACGCGGACAAGCCGCTATTGGAGTATAAAGTTGGCGATAGCGTAGAAGTGATGGTGCAGCAGAAGATGGGATGGAAAGCTGTGGTATTGGCATACTTGTTACCATTCTTTGTAATGCTGGCAGTGATGTTTATAGGCAATGGGCTATTGGCAATAGGCGATGGGGCGACAGGGCTATTAGGTGATGAGGCAAAGAGAGAAGCTGTGCTTGGTACAGTAGCACTCTGCGCCATGGCACTCTACTACCTCGTGCTAGGCATGTTCAAAGATAAACTGCAAAAAGAGTTTAGCTTTACCGCAAAGAAGAAAAATAACTAACAAAATTATAAAAACACAATGAATTTAATTCTAATTTCTTTAGCCGTTTTGGGCGTGACAGGATTGGTAGCAGCGGTGCTGCTCTACCTGGTTGCCCAAAAGTTCAAGGTAGAAGAAGATCCACGCATCGATGAGGTGCAAGAGGCGTTGCCAGGTGCCAACTGCGGTGGTTGCGGTTTCGCTGGCTGTCGTGCTTTTGCCGAAGGCTGCGTCAAAGCAGACTCACTCGATGGACTTCTTTGCCCTGTAGGCGGTGCACCTACGATGAAAACAGTAGGTGAGATCCTGGGAATGGCGGTCGGAAACATCGACCCCAAAGTAGCAGTAGTACGCTGCAACGGTACGTGCGAGGCACGACCAAAAACAAGCATCTACGACGGTGCTAAGAGCTGTCAAATCCTGCATAACTGCTATGTGGGTGAGTCGGCTTGTCCGTTCGGTTGTTTGGGTTGTGGCGACTGTGTGGCAGCTTGCGAGTTTGACGCTATCCACATGAACCCTGAGACTGGTTTGCCAGAGGTGGATGACGAGAAGTGTACCAGCTGCGGCAAGTGCGTAAGCGCATGTCCAAGAAACATCATCGAGCTCCGCAAGAAAGGTCCTAAGAGCCGTCGCATGGTAGTGATGTGCGTAAACAAAGACAAAGGCGCTGTAGCCCGCAAGGCATGTACCAACGCTTGTATCGGTTGCAGCAAATGCCAAAAAGTATGCGAATTCGATGCAATCACCATTGAGAACAACTTGGCATACATCGACTACAACAAGTGCCGCCTCTGCCGCAAGTGCGAGGATGCGTGTCCAACAGGAGCGATCCATGCAGTGAACTTCCCACCGCGCAAGCCAAAGGCAGAAGCGCCAGCGGCTGCACCAGCAGCACCAAAGGCTGCACCTGTGGCTAAACCTGCGGTTGAGAAACCTGCAGCAGAAGCACCAGTAGCTAATGTGGAACCAAAACAAGAGGAGGCAAAGGCATGAAATCGACATTCCGTATAGGTGGAGTACATCCACATGATAATAAGCAATACTCTGTTCATCAACCTATCACCGAGTGTGCTTTGCCAACCAAGGCCATCATTCCTTTGGTACAACATATCGGTGCGCCTGCACAGGCAGTCGTAGAGAAAGGACAGAAAGTGAAAGTAGGTGAACTCATCGCGAAAGCAGGTGGCTTCGTAAGTGCGAATATTCACGCGCCTTTCAGCGGTACCATCACCAAGATTGACACTACCATCGACGCATGGGGCATGAAAATGCCAGCCATCTTCATGGATGTGGAGGGCGACGAGTGGCTTGAGACCATCGATCGCAGCAATGATATCGTTCGCAAATTAGACTACGAACCAAAAGCCATCATCGATAAAGTGCAAGAGGCAGGTATCGTAGGTTTGGGTGGCGCATGTTTCCCAACCCACGTGAAACTGATGCCTCCTCCAGGCAAGACCGCTGAGGTGCTCATCGTGAACGGTGTAGAGTGCGAGCCATACTTGACTTGCGACCACCAATTGATGCTGGAGAAGGGCGAGGAGATTATCATCGGTATCCAACTGCTGATGCGTGCGCTCAATATCCCAAAAGCCATCATCGGTATCGAGGCTAACAAACCAGATGCTATCAAGCATATGACTGCCCTTGCAAGCAAGGTACTCGGTATCGAGGTAAAAGCCCTCAAACTCAAATACCCACAAGGTGGTGAGAAACAGCTCATCGACGCATGTATCCGTCGCCAAGTGCCAAGCGGTGCACTGCCAATCGAGGTAGGCGCTGTGGTGGACAACGTGGCAACTATCTATGCCGTATATGAGGCAGTACAAAAGAATAAACCACTGATTTCTCGCGTGATGACTGTAACTGGTAAGAGCGTGGCTAAACCAGGCAACTACGACGTGCGTTTTGGTACGCCATTGACCGACGTAGTAGCATTGGCAGGCGGTGTGCCAGAGGATACTGGTAAAGTGATCGGTGGTGGTCCTATGATGGGTCGCGCGATGAGCAATATCGATATGCCAAGCAACAAGCGCGTGAGCGGTCTGCTATTCTTGCCAGAGGCAGAGAGTATGCGCCAAGAGATTACCAACTGCGTACGCTGCGGTAAGTGCGTAGGCGCTTGTCCAATGGGTCTCGAACCATGGCTCCTCAGCAAACAAGCATGGCACAGCATGTGGGACGAGATGGAGGATCACAACATCATGGACTGCATCGAGTGCGGTTGCTGCCAATTCACTTGCCCAAGTCACTTGCCATTGCTCGACTATGTACGCATGGGTAAAGCGAAAGTAGGAGGACTTATTCGCGCTCGTCAAATGGCGAATAAGTAGTTTAAAGTATAGAGTTTAAAGTTTAAAGGCTAGAATAATGAAACAACTTATAGTATCTCCCGCACCACACTTCCATAGCGGTGATAGCGTGCGGAAAAATATGCTGTTGGTGATTATCGCCCTGTTGCCAGCTTACGCAGTCAGCGTATGGCAATTTGGTTGGGGTGCATTGATCACCACCGCTATCAGCGTGGCAGCCTGCGTGCTGTTTGAGTGGCTGATTGCGAAATATATCTTGAAACAAAAATCTACTATCGGCGATCTCTCTGCTGTATTGACGGGTCTGTTGTTGGCATTCAACTTGCCAAGCAACTTGCCTTGGTGGATTGTTATTATCGGTGCCTTGGTGGCTATCGGCGTAGCGAAAATGAGTTTCGGTGGATTGGGACAAAACATCTTCAACCCTGCTCTTGTGGGTCGTGTGTTCATGCTCATCTCTTTCCCTGCTCAGATGACTACATGGCCTGAGGCGAAAGGTTTCGCGACCTCGTATGTGGATGCTACCACAGGCGCAACTCCATTGGCAGCATTGAAGACTTTACTCGATAAGGGTGCTACTGATGACAAAGTGAGTGACGCACTCTCTGCTTTGCCAGAGATGTGGGATATCCTCATCGGTAAGATGGGTGGTAGTCTTGGCGAGGTTAGCGCATTGCTTCTCCTTGCTGGTGGTATCTTCCTCATCGCTACCCGCGTTATTACATGGCATATCCCAGTGAGCATCATGGCTACAGTAGCGCTCTTTGCTGCGGTAACTGGTTGGGCAGGTCTATTACCAGAGAGCGTGGCTACAGGTGAGTATGTAATGATGACCCTCTGCACCGGTGGTATGATGTTGGGTGCATGGTTTATGGCTACTGACTATGTGACCTCGCCTATGAGCAACTGCGGTAAGCTGATCTTCGGTGTAGGTATCGGTGTGATTGTGATGGTGATTCGTACTTGGGGCGCTTACCCAGAAGGTATGTCATTCGCTATTCTCATTATGAATGCCTGCGCACCATTGTTGAACCTCATTCGTCCAAAACGTTTTGGCGAGAAAAAGAAAGCATAAGGAGGGAAAAACTATGGCAAAATTACAAAGTTCATTTAAGAATATGTTACTATCGCTGACGCTCATCGCGTTGGTGGCTGCGGCTGCTTTGGCTGGTGTGTACACGTTAACGGAGGATCCTATCTCCAATGCAAGTGCGAAGAAACAAAAAGAAGCTAAAGAGAAAGTGCTTCCAAAGGTGGAGGGCATGACTTTTGCAGATGCAGAAAAAGTGTATATAGTGAAGAAATCCGATACAGTTAGTACTATCATTCTGCACAAGGCGTATGTAGGCGAAGAGTGGATCGGTACGGCCGTAGAGGCAAGCACCGAGGGTAACCAAAACATGCCTTTCGGTGGTACTTTCCGCCTGATGGTAGGTTTCAATAATGTAGGCGATGTGGTTCGCTATGTGGTATTAGAGCAAGCTGAGACCCCAGGTCTGGGTGCACTGATGAGCACATGGTTCTGCAATCCTGATAAACCAAAGTCCAACATCCTTGGCAAGAATCCCGCTACTACCAATTTCAGCGTAAGCAAAGATGGTGGCGATGTAGATGCTATCACCGCTTCTACTATTACATCTCGTGCATTCTTAGAGGTTGTGGTGAGAGCCTATAATGCAATTGCTCAACAACCTATGCTGATTGAGAAAGTAGAGGTGGAGCCAGCAGAAGTATTTGTTTGTCCAAATGGCAATGATCCATTGGAGTGTGCTGGCAGAGGATGTGCTGAGCAATATTGTCTAAAACAGAAAGGAGGCCAACAATGAAAAATAAAGCATTAAACACCGTTCTTAACGGTATCTTGCGCGAGAACCCAGTATTCGCTCTCGTGCTCGGTATGTGTCCTACCTTGGCGACTACTACTTCTGCTATCAATGGTATGTCCATGGGACTCGCTACCACTTTCGTGCTTATCTGCTCGAACGTGGTGATTTCACTCTTGAAGAATTTGATTCCTGATAAAGTGCGTATCCCTGCGTTTATCGTGGTGATTGCTACTTTTGTGACCATGGTACAACTCTTGATACAAGCATATGTACCAGCTGTTTATGACAAGTTGGGTTTATTTATTCCGCTGATTGTGGTGAACTGTATTGTACTCGGTCGTGCAGAGGCCTTTGCCGCTAAGAACACCGTTGGCTTGTCTGCATTGGACGGTCTGGGTATGGGTCTTGGCTTCTCATTGGCATTGACTTTGATTGGTGCAGTGCGCGAGTTGCTCGGTACGGGTAGTTTGTTTGGCATGAACCTC
Source organism: Paludibacteraceae bacterium (assembly GCA_017556705.1). GTDB lineage: Bacteria > Bacteroidota > Bacteroidia > Bacteroidales > Paludibacteraceae > Colicola. Next base: position 86,797 of record JAFYMG010000014.1, read on the forward strand.
TACAGCGAGACCTATGGTATGTTGATTTTCGTGCTTGCTCCTGGTGCGTTCATCGTATTGGGCTACTTGATGGCATTGGTACAAAAACTTTTGAAGAAATAATTATTAGATCGGCTTCGCCTGTAGATGGTAGATCGGGCTAAAGCCCTTGTAGTTCGCCACTTCGTGGCTGTAGAAAATAGACTACAACGAGCGCAGCGAGTGAACTACAGCGAGCATCGCGAGCGATCTACAACGAAGTGATCTAAAAAAATAAAAGAATTATGGTATATTTCTTGATATTTATCTCTGCGATATTCGTGAATAATATCGTATTGAGCCAGTTCTTGGGTATTTGTCCATTCTTGGGCGTAAGTAAGAAAATCAATACTGCGCTGGGTATGGGTGCAGCCGTGTTGTTTGTCATGACATTGGCAACATTGGTGACCTACCTCTTGCAACAACTCTTGAATACATGGAATTTGGGCTTTTTGCAAACCATCTTGTTTATCTTGGTGATCGCAGCCCTCGTGCAGATGATTGAGATTATTCTCAAGAAGATCTCTCCATCGTTGTACCAAGCATTAGGTGTGTTCTTGCCATTGATCACAACGAACTGCTGTTTGTTGGGTGTGGCTATCATGGTAGCTAGCGGCACATATAAGTTGCCTATGGGCGCAGAGCCAGGCTTGTTGACAGGTATGTTGTTTGCTATCGCAACAGCTATTGGTTTTGCATTGGCATTGGTATTGTTCGCAGGTATGCGCGAGCAATTGGCATTAGCTAAAGTGCCTAAGGCACTGCAAGGTACCCCTATTGCCCTCCTGACCGCCGGCCTCTTGGCTATGGCATTCATGGGCTTTAGCGGAGTAGTATAAAAATAGCGCTGCGCGCTGTTTAGAATAGTGTCGTATCGTTTAGGGGGGTGTAGCATTGTTTTCAAAAGATACAACGCTACACAACTTTATACCATACTGCACAACTCTACACAAAATATTAAATACAATGAAGCAATTTGATTGGAAAAAAATTCTGCCATACGCTGTGGCTATTGTAGCCTTTGTGGCAGTAGCAATGATTTATTGCGCTCCTGCGTTGGAGGGCAAGGTGCTAGTACAGGGTGATGTTAACAATTGGAAAGGTGCAGCACAAGAGGCACGCGCGTACTATGATGCCAATGGTACACGCACATGGTGGACCAACTCCATGTTTGGCGGTATGCCAACTTACCAGATCACAGGTAGTCTGCCATCAGGCGAAGTACGCAATGGTATGGCCAAGATAGCTCACCTAGGTATGGAAGGTGGTTGGGAAGCTATTGGTATTATCTTTGCATACTTCTTTGGATTCTTCCTAATGCTTCGTTGTTTCAAGGTTAATCCATGGCTGAGCATTATAGGTGGCTTAGCCATAGGTTTTTCGACATACTTTTTCTTGATCATCCCCGCAGGACACGTTACTAAAGCAGTTGCGTTGGGCTTTTTAGCACCTGTGATAGGTGGATTCTATGCTATCTTCCGCAAGCAATATTGGCTAGGTGCACCGCTCATAATGCTTTACGGAATCATGAGCATTAACCTCCATCCACAGATGACCTTTTATATTTTTATGCTGATAGGGGTGTTAGCGTGTGCTGAACTCTATATCCATATTAAAGACAAAGCTTGGAAAGATTTAGGTATATCACTTGGCGTGTTGGCATTGAGTCTGCTGCTGGTGGTGGGCACAAAGGTCAGCTGGTTGGAGATGAATCAGTCCTACCTCAAGGAAACCATGCGAGGTGGACATTCAGAACTAACCTCCAACAGCGATAGCGGTCCAACTTCTCACAGCAATAGCGGTCTCAGTCTTGACTATGCTACCGCATGGAGTTATGGTGTAGATGAGACCATGACTTTCCTTATCCCTAACTGGGAAGGTGGTGCAAGCGGCTATAACGTGGGTGCGAAGTCAGATCTTTGTGAGACAATGATCAAGAATCGTGTGCCTAAACGATCGGCGGAGCAGTTCTGTGAGCAAGTACCTACCTATCGCGGAGAGAAAGCTTTCACGAGTGGTCCTGTGTATATGGGAGCGATCATCTGCTTCCTTTTTGTTTTGGGATTATTGATTGTACCAGGACCTTACAAGTGGGCACTATTGGTGGCTACACTCTTTTCTGTAGCATTGGCGTGGGGTAGAAATATGATGTGGCTGACAGAGTTGTTCTTCAACTACTTCCCGATGTACAATAAGTTCCGTGCGGTGGAGAGTATACTCGTGGTAGCTGAAATAACAATGCCATTGCTGGGTATCCTCGCTTTGCAACAGATAGTGGATAAGAAGATTGCATGGGAGAAACTGCGTGTTAATATGTTTATAGCAGCTGGTATTACTGCGGGTTTATGTCTTTTCTTTGCTCTCTTTACGGGCATAGTGGATGTAACAAGCAGTTATGATGCACAATGGGTGAACCAAGTGCCCGCTTGGCTAAGAGATGCCATCTACGACGAGCGAATAGCCATGATTAAGGCCGATGCTTGGCGTTCATTTATCTTCATCGCATTGGGCTTTGCAATTATTTTCTGGTACGCATGGAAATCTCAATCTCTAAACACTAAACACTCAACTCTAAACTACGCACTATATGCTGCCCTAGCAGCATTAGTATTAGCAGACATGCTACCCGTGAATAAGCGCTTCTTCGGCAATAACCATTTTGTAAAGGCAAAGGATGCGGAGGCGTATTTTGCAATGCAGCCATATGAGCAGGAGATATTGCAAGATAAAGACCCTAACTTCCGCGTGTTGAATCTCGCTACCAATACCTTCAACGATGCGCGCACGAGTTACCGACTCAAATCCATTGGAGGTTATTCTGCTGCAAAATTGCGCCGTTATCAAGACTTGATTGATGAGCATATCTCTGAGGAGATGAATCCGCTGATGCAAACGGTGATGCGCACACAAGGATTTATGTTGCCAGATGCGAACGAAGGCAAGGACTTCCCTGTGCTGAATATGCTAAATATGAAGTACGCCATTGTGCCATTGCAAGGAGGTAAGCAAGCACCAGTATATAATCCATATGCGATGGGGAATTGTTGGTTTGTGGATGAGGTAATCATGGTAGATACGCCAGACGAGGAGTGTGCAGTATTAAGCACATTGGACTTGCATAAGCAAGCTGTGGCAGACAAGAAGTTTGCAGAGGCATTGGATATTACCAAACCAGAAGTGACACCATTGATGGCATTTGATACAACACTCATAGAGTTGACTTCGTATGCACCTAATTGCTTGAAATACGAGGCAATAACTGAGCGAAATAAGGTAGCAGTCTTTTCTGAGATTTACTACCCATACGATTGGCACTTATATGTGGTGAATACGAATGGCGAAAAAATGGAGATACCTCTCGCTCGCGTGAATTATACATTGCGTGCTGCGGTGATTCCTGCCGGTCATCATCAACTCATCATGGAGTTTACTCCTCATGCCGTTAAGACGGATAGATGGTGCATGGTCTTGATGGTCTTAGCTCTGTTGCTCAGTATGGGCGGTTTGACCTATCCATTATGGAAAAACAAACTATATTTTAATAGAAAAAGATAACCGACAACCAACAAAATAATGCCTAATGGGCAAATTTAAAGTAAACAATAACAAATCATAAATACAATGATTCATTTTAACATTGAGGTAGCTTCGGAGAAGCACATTCCTTATGTAGCAGAGATTCTGCAAACAATAGAAGAAGCTGCTAAAGACCGCGGTACAGGTATCGCAAAGCGTAATCCAGAATATGTTGCGCAGAAGATGCGTGAGGGCAAAGCAGTTATCGCTATGGATGGCGATAAGTTTGCTGGTTTTAGTTATGTAGAGTGCTGGGACCATGGACACTTTGTAGCGAACTCTGGTCTTATCGTTAAGCCAGAATACCGTCACATGGGACTCGCTAAGCAAATCAAAACCCGCATCGTAGAACTCTCACAAGAGTTGTTTCCTAATGCAAAAATCTTCTCCCTCACTACCGGCGCAGCCGTAATGAAGATGAATACCGAATTGGGCTTCAAACCAGTCACCTTCCAAGATCTAACGAATGATCCTAAGTTTTGGAAGGGTTGCGAAAGCTGTGTAAACTACGATGTGCTTTGCCGCAATAATTTTGAGCGTTGCCTTTGCACTGGTCTATTGTTTGAGCCACCTCATAAGAAGCGTGTGGTAGTAGCTTATAGTGGTGGTTTGGATACCTCCTACACCGTGATGTATCTCGCCAAAGAGCTTGGCTACGAAGTACACGCCGTATGTGCTAATACGGGCGGTTTCAGTGCGGAGCAACTTCGCCAAAACGAGGAGAACGCCTATAAACTTGGTGCTGTACGCTACGAGACCCTTGATGTACAACAAGAATACTACGACAAGAGTATCCGCTATATGGTATATGGTAATGTGCTCCGCAATGGCACTTACCCTATCTCTGTATCTTCTGAACGTATCTTCCAGGCCCTTGCTATTGCTCGCTACGCTCGCGAAGTAGAAGCAGACGCTATTGCACACGGCTCTACAGGTGCTGGTAATGATCAAGTACGCTTTGACATGACCTTCCTCGTAGCTGCTCCTGGCGTAGAGATTATCACTCTCACTCGCGACAAGGCTCTCACCCGTCAAGAGGAGATTGATTATCTCAACGAGCACGGTTTTGCAGCAGACTTCGAGAAACTCAAATACTCTTACAACGTAGGCCTCTGGGGCACCAGTATCTGCGGTGGCGAGATCCTCGATAGCAAACAAGGCTTGCCAGAGAGCGCATACCTCAAGCAAGTGACCAAAGACGGCGAGGAGGATATCGTACTCGAGTTCAAGAATGGCGAATTGGTTGGCGTCAACGGCACAACCTACGAGGACGGTGTGAAGGCTATCCAAGCAGTGGAAGAGATTGCTGCACCTTATGGCATTGGTCGTGATATGCACGTGGGCGATACCATCATCGGTATCAAAGGTCGTGTGGGCTTTGAGGCTGCTGCGCCTATGCTCATTATCTCTGCGCATAAGTTCCTCGAGAAGTTCACTCTCTCTAAATGGCAACAATACTGGAAAGACCAAGTGGCGAACTGGTACGGTATGTTCCTCCACGAGAGCCAATACAAGGAGCCTGTCATGCGTGATATCGAGGCGATGCTCGAATCTAGCCAACGCAATGTGAACGGCAAAGTGACCATGCACTTGCGTCCATATATGTTTGAGACCGTAGGCGTAGATTCCAAAGACGACCTCGTAAAAACCAAACTCGGCGAGTACGGCGAGATGCAAAAGGGTTGGACCTCAGAGGAAGCTAAGGGCTTCATCAAAGTCCTCTCAACCCCTCTCCGCGTATATTACGCTAACCACGACGACGAAACATTATGATTCGAGTAGGTATAATAGGCGCAGCGGGCTATACAGCAGGCGAACTCATCCGTCTCTTGGTCAATCATCCAGAGGTGGAGATCACCTTTGCGCACTCCACTAGCAATGCAGGGCAACCATTTCATGCTGTACATACTGGTCTGATTGGCGACACCGAGCAATGCTTCTCTGATACATACGACCTCCACGCCATCGACGTGCTCTTCCTTTGCTCTGGTCACGGCAAGAGTACTGCTTTCTGGGCAGAGAACGAGTGTCCTGACACCTTGAAGATCATCGACCTAGCGCAAGACTATCGCGACGAACACGATGGTTATGTATATGGTTTGCCAGAACTCCAACGTAAGAAAATTTGTGGATGTACCAAACTCGCCAACCCAGGCTGCTTTGCTACCGCTATCCAACTGGCATTGCTGCCAATGATTGGTCGTACCACAGAGGCTAGTGTGACCGCGATTACAGGTTCTACGGGTGCTGGACAGAAGCCAACGGCTACCACCCACTTCTCTTGGCGCAACGATAATATGTCTGTTTATAAGGCCTTTACCCACCAGCATTTGTTGGAGATCGGCAGAAACACAGGCATGAAAGTGGAGTTCATCCCTATGCGTGGTGATTTCTCTCGTGGTATCATTGCGGCGGTAACAATGCCATTCGACGGCACTGCAGAACAGGCATACGAGCTCTATCGCCAATACTACAAGGATGCGGCTTTTACCCATGTCATCAACCGCGAAGTCAACCTCAAGGATGTGGTAAATACCAACAAGTGCGTGCTGCAAACACAAGTGCATGAGGGTAGGTTGCTTGTCACTTCTGTGATAGACAACCTGCTGAAAGGTGCCAGCGGCCAAGCATTGCAAAACATGAACCTGATGTTCGGATTGGATGAAAAAATGGGTTTGAACCTAAAAGCACTAGCTTTCTAAAAAAGATCGCCTTTGGCTGTTAGACCATTTCATTGTTAGATCACTTTGTTGCTAGAACGCCCTACGGGCTGATAGACTCAAGCAATCTAACAGGCGGAGCCGGTCCAACAGAGAGCAAAGCGAACGGTCTAACATCTAACAGCGACATAGTCGCGATCGATAATATTATGAAACTATTCGACGTATATTCACTCTTTGATGTGACACCAGTCAAGGCACAGGGCTGTCGCATTTGGGACGACAAAGGCCAAGAGTACCTTGACCTCTATGGCGGTCACGCCGTAATCAGTATCGGTCACACTCACCCACACTATGTGGAGGTGCTTTCCGACCAGCTTAACAAAATCGGCTTCTACTCCAACTCCGTTCAAAATCCGCTTCAGGAACAATTGGCAGAGCGCCTCGGCAAACTCTGCGGTTACGAGGATTACACCCTTTTCCTCGATAACTCGGGTGCAGAGAGCAACGAGAACGCCCTCAAGTTGGCTTCTTTCCATACGGGCAAGAGCCGTGTGATAGCTTTTCGTCGCAGTTTCCACGGTCGCACTAGCGGAGCAGTGGCAGTGACGGATAATCCGAAGATCCAAGCGCCATTCAACCAATGCCACCCAGTTACTTTCCTTGACCTCAACGATACGACAGCCGTAGAGCAAGAATTGGCGAAAGGCGATGTGGCAGCGGTGATTATCGAGGGTATTCAAGGTTGTGGCGGTATCCATGTGCCTATGACTGAGTTTATGCAATCGCTTCGCCAGCTTACCGAGCAATATGGTGCGGTGCTGATTTTGGATGAGATACAGAGTGGTTATGGCCGAACAGGTAAATTCTTTGCCCACCAGTGGTATGGCATCCGTCCGGATATCATTACTATGGCAAAAGGTATGGCGAACGGTTTCCCATGTGGCGGTATATTGATTTCTCCTATGTTTCAAGCCACGAAAGGTATGTTAGGAACTACCTTTGGTGGTAACTACCTAGCGATGGCAGCGGCATTGGCCGTATTGGATGTGATGGAGCAAGAGAACTTGGTAGAGAACGCTCACCAAGTCGGCGAATATATCTTGACCAACTTGCCCAAGAGCGATAAGATCAAGGAGGTTCGTGGCCGCGGTATGATGATCGGCATCGAGTTCCATGACAGCGTAGCTCCTATCCGCCAATCGCTATTGAAGGACTACCATATCTTCACCGGTGTCGCTGGCACGAATATGGTCCGCATTCTTGCACCACTGTGCTTGACCCAAGAGCAAGCCGACCGATTTATTAACGCACTAAAAGAAATCCTATGAAATCATTCTTTCATGTACAAGATATAGGCGACTTGAACCTCGCACTAGAGGAAGCTCGCCAAGTGAAAGCCAATCCATACGCGTGGAAGCATTTGGGCGAGAACAAGACGATCATGCTCGTGTTCTTCAATTCATCGCTTCGCACTCGTCTCTCCTCACAAAAAGCAGCGCTCAACCTCGGCATGTCGCCTATCGTGCTCAATATCGGGCAAGATAGTTGGCAACTCGAAACCGAACTCGGCGTCATCATGGACGGCACCAAGAGCGAGCACTTGCGTGAGGCCATTCCTGTGATGGCAAGCTATTGCGACATCATCGGTGTGCGCTCGTTTGCAGGACTTACCGACCGCGAGTTTGACTATCAGGAGACTATCTTGCAGCAGTTTGTTCAATATGCAGGCAAGCCAGTTATCTCGCTTGAGTCAGCTACCGTGCACCCTTGCCAAGCCTTTGCTGATCTTATCACGATTGATGAGTATAAGGAAACCAAACGACCAAAGGTCGTTCTCACTTGGGCACCTCACCCTAAGGCTTTGCCACAAGCAGTGCCTAACTCTTTTTCCGAGTGGATGAACGCCGCCGATGTGGACTTTGTCATCACCCATCCTAAGGGCTACGAACTTGATCCACGCTTTGCGGGTAATGCTCGTGTAGAGTACGACCAGATGAAAGCATTGGAAGGCGCAGACTTCGTCTATGCCAAGAACTGGTCATGCCCTGGTGTAACAGAGCCTGAGAACTATGGTAAGATCCTCTCTAACGACCGTAGTTGGATGGTGGATGAGGCGCATATGGCAGTAACCAATAACGCACGTTTTATGCACTGTCTGCCTGTTCGCCGCAATGTCATCGTAAGCGATGGTGTGATCGATTCTGAACGCTCTATCGTCATCCCCGAGGCAGCCAATCGTGTGACTAGTATCCAAGTCGTAATGAAACGTATGCTGGAGAGTTTGAAGTAATTCTCTCTTTTGATATATCCCAACAATTCGCCATTTCTTCAGAGAGATGGCGTTTGTTTTTGTATTATTGGATAGTGCCGTACAGGGTAGGTACGACCGCCAGATGAATGAGTATTGGCAAAAGTGCTTTTTGTTAAGATTTCCTTCCTTTATTCCTTGTATATATGCTCCGTGTAAAAGACCAAGGAGAAACCAAAGAAGAACCAAGAAACGACCAAAGAACTCCAAATCATTAAAAAGTGCTTTTTATTAAGATTGCCGTCTCTTTTACCTCTCTTATACCTTGCCTATTTCCACCGAGAGAACACCGACAGACGACCGAGAAAACTCCGACTCAACTCTCTGCCTCTCCAAAAGCACTTTTCTTAAGATTGGCTTCCTAAAAAAGTTGACTGAGATCCTGAATAGGTTGCCTCTGTTCCTGAAAAAGTTGCCTTATATTCCTCGCCTCTACATCTTACACTTTACACCCTACACCAGAAAAATCGCTCCATAAAGCGATTTTATTTGTTCAATCCAAAATAATTCACTACCTTTGCAGTCGAAATGATTCACGCTGGGGAATGTGGGCGGGTATGTCAGCCCTCCATCCTAACAAGAATCGTTCAAAGACATAATAAAAGGCGTTTATTAGCGCTTGTTTTGGAACTACGAAATCCGGAAAATTTCACATACCCGAAGCAAGAGAGCGATAAATGCCCCTTGGTGTGTTTAATTCGTTGTGTCCTTACGACGATTAACATATCGGCGTGGGCATTCATTGTTTATTCTTGTATGTAGGGTCATTCCGGAACCTCGTAGTTGAGAATAAGCAAAAAGAGGTTCCACGCTTTTTCTATATTTATAATTGGGTCGTTTGGAGCCAACTTCCCACAAAGTTTTATAACATAATGAAAAAAGTGATGTTGTTATGTGCTCTTGTATGTATGGCTATATACACACAAGCACAGTATGTTGCGCCTATCCAATTAGATAAGGCGAGTGATCCTCAGAAGGTGGTAGGAGAAGCATTAACCAAAACGGGTGTTATCTCTTTATCCACAGGTGTGCCATGCTTAGCTATCGGAGCGGCAACTCTCATGTGTGCTAATTTCCTTCCCAACCCAATGGTGGGATATACAACATCAGCCACTAAAGCAAATGCGAATAAGGACTTGCAACTCATTTCGGTAGAAGAGTACAATACCAAACTCCGTGAATATACCGACCTAACGCATGCACTAGAAATGACAGGTTATATTCTAACACCTATGGGAGCAGCATTAACGATTGTGGGTATTCCGTTGTATGTACATGGTAAGAAAATGCTACAATTAGATATACAATATACTGTCAATGGTGCGGGTGTCGCTTTGAACTTTTAACTAACACTTTAATATCGACAGAATATGAAAAAGATATTTTTATATATAGCTATTACTTTAGGCTTGTTAAGTTGCAACCATAAAGATTCATTATGGCAAGAGGTTGTAGAAGACTTAGATGAGCGCGTAGAGACTCTTGAGATGCTATGTGCAGAGATGAACACCAACATCACATCACTCCAAACGATTGTGGATGTACTACAATCCAATGACTTTATTACAAGCATTGTAGAAATCAAAAAAGACGGCAAAGTAGTGGGTTATACTATCACTTTCGGTAAACACGACCCAATCACCATTTATCATGGACAAGACGGTAAGGATGGACAAAATGGTACAAATGGTAAAGACGGTCAAGACGGAGCAGATGGAAAAGATGGTCAAAATGGTGCTGACGGCAAAGATGGCATAACTCCTGTGATTGGCGTAGCACAAGACACCGACGGTGTGTATTATTGGACTTTGAATGGCGAATGGCTATTGGATGACAATGGCAACAAACTCCCCGTCTCGGGCAAGGATGGTAAAGATGGCGTAGATGGCGCAAACGGAAAAGATGGTCAAGACGGTACCGATGGCAAAGACGGTATAACTCCTCTATTAAAAATAGAAAATGGCTATTGGTATATATCCTATGACAATGGCGCTACTTGGACTGAATCGGGTAAAGCTACAGGCGATAACGGTCAAAACGGTCAGAATGGAACAGACGGTAAGGACGGACAAGATGGAACTAATGGACAAGACGGCGTAACACCACTATTAAAAATAGACAATGGTTATTGGTATATATCCTATGACAATGGTGCCACTTGGGCGCAATTGGGCAAAGCTACAGGCGAAGACGGTAAAGACGGAGCGAACGGCACCAATGGTACTGATGGCAAAGATGGACAAGATGGTGCAGATGGAAGCAATGGTCAAGACGGAATAACCCCACAATTGAAAATAGAAAATGGTTATTGGTACGTATCATACGATAACGGTACTACATGGACGCAATTTGGTAAGGCGACTGGAGCAGACGGACAAGATGGTCAAAATGGTACTGACGGCAAGGATGGACAAGATGGAAAGGACGGTGTTACTCCTCAATTGAAGATAGAGGAGGGTTATTGGTTTATCTCTTATGACAATGGTACTACTTGGACGCAACTCGGCAAAGCCACAGGCGAAGACGGCAAAGATGGAGTTGATGGCGAGGACGGTAAAGATGGACAAAATGGTGCCGATGGAAAGGATGGACAAGATGGCGATTCTATGTTCCAATCTGTGACACAAGATGAAAACTATGTTTATTTCACACTCGCTGATGGTACAGTAATTAAGATTGCCAAAGCTTCTGAAGAAGAACAACCCAATTCGGAGTTTATGTTTATCGTTACATATCATGCGAATGGTGGCGAGGGTACAATGAAACCTGATACATTCTATTACGGAGTTTCTAAGCAATTGTCAGAGATTACATATACCAAAGATTCTCATACATTTACAAGTTGGAATACCAAAGCAGATGGGAAAGGTATTTCCTATTATACTAAACAAGAGTTGATGATCAGTAAAAATATTACACTATATGCTCAATGGGAAGAATTGACAGAGCATGTAGATTTGGGATTATCTGTCAAATGGGCTACTTGTAATCTAGGTGCAGAACAACCATGGGAATATGGTGATTATTATGCATGGGGAGAAGTAAATACTAAAAGTAGTTACACTCAAGATAATTATAAATATGGGAAAGAATCTAAAATGACTAAATACTGCGGTTCATACACGTTCGGTTATCAAATGTTTACAGATGATTTGAAAACTTTAGAAAAAGAAGATGATGCTGCTTATCAAAACAAAGGGGATGCATGGCGTATTCCTACATGTGCAGAAATCCAAGAGTTGATAAGTAGTTGTACATGGACATATACAACACTTAATGGCAGAAATGGATATAAAGTAACATCGAATAAAACAGGATTTACAGACAGGAGCATTTTCTTACCATGTGAACGCACGTCTAATACAGTAGGTTATTATTGGTCTAGTGAGAATCAAATGGGAAATAATAATGCAGATTGCGCAAGTTGCTTGCATTTTAATAATAGTACTATTGAAATTACTTGGAAGGTTCAATATAGATACCATGGGTATAGTATTCGCCCTGTTTGTCCATAAATTTATAACTAATAACTGATACAACTTATATATTATGAAAACTTTTATAACAATCAAGGGACCAGAAAACTCAGGAAAAACAACATTAATGTGGACGGTTTATGAAAAATTAGTTGCCGCTAATAACACCCCGCACACAATATGGGTTGCAAATGGTTGCCATGAACTGACAGCTCCACATTCTCGTGTTTATAAACCATCGGGAGATTTATGTGATTTTAATGCTTTAATAAATATCAATGGTGTTAAACTTTATATCTCTAGTGTTGGAGATGCAATAAGATATATTAAAATTACCATTAAAGTGGTATTTTCAATTGATGCTGATATTGTATTTACCGCAATAAGAACTAGAACAAGAAGTAAAATTATTCTAACTGAAGAATTTTATAACACAGAGATAAAACCAAAGTATTCGCCAATAGAATTTGTATCATGCAAATATAAGGATCCCAAAAAGATTAGCGAACAAAATGATCAACTTGCTGATGAAATAGTGTCAGCAATCATGAAAGAAGTTCAGAAAATTACAAATCTTTAATTCTAATTCATCCCTTGCTGATAGCAGGGGATGAGTTTTTATATTATCATTCTTCTTGCTCGTTTCGATGCTTGTGTTCAAGCACTCCTTCGGCAAGGGTTCGGTATCCCTTCGGAAAACAAAAAGATGAAAACGTGAAACTAAAAGCCACCGAAAGCCCAGAGATGTCCCACAGATGTGCTACAGTGGTCGCCTAATTTGTTCTATGCTTGCGCTGATTCCTCAAAGTGGGGACTTTTCGGGCGCTGCGCTCGGAGTGCGTTCCGTCGCACTCCTTCAGGTCGCCTACCTGCCGGTAACTTGCTATATGATTACGGTTGAAAAAACAAAATAAGAAGAAATATTTGTACAAATCATCCTTTTTTTGTACCTTTGCAGCATAATTCAGTCTAACCGCAAAGGGAAGACTCTCATCAACTATGATACAAGTAATCAAAATAGGCGGTGGCGTGCTGGAGAACGAAGCGCAAAGAGATGCGTTTCTGCGTCAGTTTGCTGCTATAGAAGGTCCCAAAGTATTGGTACATGGCGGTGGCAGATTAGCTACAACTATGGCAGAACGTTTGGGCGTAGAGACACAGATGATTGATGGTCGCCGTGTGACCGATAAAGAGACCCTCGATATCGTCACCATGGTGTACGGCGGATTAGTCAATAAACAAGTGGTGGCACAATTGCAAACCATGGGTGTGAATGCCATTGGATTGACGGGCGTAGATGGCGGATGGATGAAATCGGTGAAGCGTCCTATTAAAAACGGTATCGACTATGGCTATGTCGGCGATGTGGTAGATGTGAACGGGCAGCATCTTCGTACACTACTAGATAACGGTTTGACACCTGTGATTGCTCCAATCACCTATAGCGCCGAAGGAGCATTACTCAATACGAATGCCGATACTGTAGCATCGCAAACAGCTATCGCTTTAGCACCCGATGTACAACTGACTTTCTGCTTTGAGAAAGCAGGTGTATTGAGCAACCCAGATGACGAATCATCGCTCATCGCTCGTATCACCCCCGAATCATACACCCAACTCAAAGCAGATGGTATTGTATCGGGCGGTATGATACCTAAGATAGATAATGCTTTTGCAGCTATTGAGCACGGCGTACAATCCGTACGCATCACCCACGCAAGCAACTTGCAAGGGGGAACAATAATCGAAGAAAGATGGAAGACCGCCTTTGGCTGAGAGACCACTTCGTTGAGAGACCACTTCGTTGTTAGACCGCACCAAAGGTGCTGAGAGACTCTAGAATCTAACAGGCGAAGCCGATCTAACAGAGAGTGTAAGCGAGCGGTCTAACAGAGTAACGATCTAACAGCGACACAGTCGCGATCTATAGATATATGGACAACAAATACATCACACTACTGCAACGCATGATTCAAACTCCCTCTATTTCAGGGCAGGAGGATGCGGTATGCACGTTGCTGGAGCAATGGATGACGGCAGAGGGCATTGCCGTTCGTCGCGTAGGAAATAACCTATGGGCGGAATGTGGAGAAGGGCAAGAAACAGTGCTACTCAACGCACATGTCGACACAGTCAAACCAGCGGTATCTTACACCCGTGACCCTTTCTCGGGAGAGTGTGATGGCAAAACAATATACGGATTAGGAGCTAATGATTGCGGTGGTAGTGTGATAGCCATGTTGGCGACTTTCCTAGATATCTATCGTCACCCAATAGCTGGTAAACGCATTGTGCTTACCCTCACGGCCGAAGAAGAGAATAGCGGCAGACATGGCATCGAAATGCTGTTGCCACACATCGGAAAGATTGATTATGCCATCGTGGGCGAACCTACCTCGTTGGAGATGGCAGTAGCCGAACGCGGACTAATGGTGCTAGACGGCGAAGCCAAAGGAAAAGCTGGACATGCTGCACGCGAAGAAGGTGTGAATGCACTGTATATTGCGCTAGATGATATACAAACATTGCGCAACTACGAATTTGAGAAGGTGTCGCCATTCTTGGGGACAGTAAAGATGACCACTACAATGATCGAGGCAGGTACGCAGCATAATGTAGTGCCTGATACATGTCAATTCGTCGTAGATATTCGCTCCAATGGATTGTACTCTAATGAGGAGATACATGCACTTTTGCAGCCAATGGTGCAATCAACACTGACCCCACGCTCTACGCGACTCAATGCCACATCTACGCCAATTGAGACTGCTATCGTGCAACGAGCAAAAGCATTGGGCATCCCACTCTATGGCTCGCCTACACTGAGCAATATGGCATTGTTGAGTTGTCCTAAGGTTAAGTTTGGCCCTGGCGACTCCGCCCGCTCACACACTGCAGACGAATATATTCATATCCACGAAATAGAACAAGCAATTAAATTACTGAAAATACTGATAGAATAAATAATACCTCCTTGCCCTTATGGGCAGAAATCTTATAAAATCTTATAGCTCAATAACCTCCCATACGAGGTTCTCCGAAATAAATTGCCTACGCTCTTCGTTTTGGGAACATCCAAAACTCATCACTAATCTTATGGAATGTGGCGGTAAGCATTTCAGCGACCAATCAGAGTCAATACTTGCTTTTATTTACTTAAGATTCAGCGACGAGCGTGCGAAGGAGCGGTGGCAATAAAATCAGAGATACGAAAAATAAGATTTATTTAGATTTCTCGCGCTCCAGCGCGTAGGAGCTTTAAATTAATTAAATACAATGAAACTCTGGGATAAAGGTTACAAGATCGACGACGCCATAGAGCGTTTTACCGTAGGCAAAGACAAAGAACTGGATTTGCTACTTGCTACGCATGATATATTAGGTACCATGGCACATGTGACTATGTTGGAGCATGTGGGCTTGCTATCCAAAGAAGATTTGGATGTTCTCCTACCTGCGTTGCGAGAATTGTATAAGCAAGCAGAGGCGGGAAATTTCGTCATTGAAGAGGGTATCGAGGATGTACACTCGCAAGTGGAAGTCATGCTCACACACCAACTAGGTGAAGTGGGCAAAAAAGTGCATACGGGTCGCTCGCGCAATGACCAAGTGCTGGTGGATTTGAAACTCTTTACCCGTACTGAGATTGAAAAGACAATGGGATTGGTAGAGCAACTCTTCCACACCCTACAAAAGCGTAGCGAGGAGACTAAAGCGCTTCTAATGCCAGGATATACCCATTTGCAAGTGGCTATGTCATCGTCTTTTGGATTGTGGTTAGGCGCTTATGCAGAGGCACTTACAGACGACATGCGTCTATTGGTAGCGGCTTTTGAGCAAGCAAATCTTAATCCGCTCGGTTCTGCCGCAGGTTATGGTTCGTCGGCTCCACTCAATCGCACAATGACTACGCAGTTGCTTGGTTTTGCTGATTTGGATTATAATGCTATCTATGCGCAAATGAATCGTGGACGCATGGAGCGTACTGTGGCTTTTGCGTATTCATCCGTGGCAGAGACATTGGGCAGATTGGCGATGGACTGCTGTATGTTCAATTCGCAGAACTTTGGTTTTATCAAACTGCCTGATACGATGACTACAGGTTCGAGCATTATGCCGCACAAGAAGAACCCAGATGTGTTTGAATTGATTCGTGCGCACGCCAATCGTATCTGCGCTTTGCCTGACACCATTCGTCATATCACAACCAATCTGCCCGTTGGCTATTTCCGTGATATGCAGTTGATAAAGGAAGTATATTTCCCGCTATTTGATCAGCTTAACAATTTGTTGGAGATTACCACCTACGCCATAGAGAATATGGAGATGAAAGCGGACATCATGTCCAATCCATTATACGCGCCGGCTTTTTCGGTAGAAGAAGTCAATCGTCGTGCGGCGAATGGTGTAGCGTTCCGCGATGCATATCGCCAAGTGGCAGATGAGATCACCAATGGCACTTTCAAGCACGAAGCGACAGTAGAGGAAACATTATCTCACTACACCCACGAAGGATCTATCGGTAACTTGTGCAACGAACAAATTAAAGCCAAGATGGATGCGATTGTAAACGCCCTTTCATTGGATGCGATTCATCAAACGATCAATCACTTGTTGAACACTAAGTAAATAAATTATACATTTAAGGTTATATCCTATGAGAAAAGTTCTATTATCGTTTGCGATAGCAGGTGTTAGTCTATCGCTTTATGCGCAAAACACGAGTGCACCAACAGTTGTATTAGAGGAAGATTTTTCACTCTGTACCGCGGGAACACCAGAAAAGCCAGACGCATTGAATATCGCACCGGGTACGAACTATGTGTATGAAGTGGATGCAGCCTATACCCACCAACCCCTTTGGTCAGGCTATTATGTATTCCAAGCCGGCGGTTGCGTAGCTATATCCGAATACGACTACTATGGTTACATGTACGGAGGACATATCTCTACTCCAGAGGCAGAACTATATGGTGAGGCTACCATCAGTTTCCGTGCTCGTCGTGCTGGTACAAGCCCTAATGCAGGCAAACTGGACTTATCCCTATGCGACAACACCTCTGGCCGTTTGGAGTCTGTGGAGTTTGATCTCACGACCGAATGGAAAGACTTCACATGGACTAGTAGCAAAGGCACCTTCAACAATAAGAACATCTTCCAGTTTTGCACAGTAGATGGCACTATCTTGATAGATGATATTAAGGTTACGCGCGTGCGCAATCGCACACCTGGCGTGGTAGCTAACATGCCAAAAAACAACTCTGCAACTGAGTTCGTAGCCAACTGGCAACGCAGCCAAGTGGCAGACATAGACGGATATTTGTTCACGGTATGGTATAAGGATATGCCTGAGGAAGAGATTAGCGGTACTCTGTCTTACGACTTTGAGAGCATCCAGGTGAAAGCGGATGGAAAGACCATCGACACCGATAATCCTGACTATCCAGCGGGTTGGAGCATAGATGTGTCTAGCCAAGGTAGCCAAGACATGTGCACAACCAAAGGCAATTATAAATCGGGCAAACAAGCCATCCATTTTGATGCAGGAGGCGACTATATCTTGACTCCAGAGACACCTGCACCTATCCATAAAATCAGTTTCTGGGTGAAGCCTAGCAGCATGGCTGAAGAGGAGTACAACTATTCGATGGTGGGTGTACATGTCAAGAATATGGATGGCAAGTGGGAAGCAATAGCTAATCTCCCTAACTATTGGATGGAAAAGAATGGCGGATACCTCACTTTTGAAGGAGATGAAATAGGCAATTACGTCACTCAAGTGAAATTAGAATGCGTAGGTTCGTATGGCATCACATTTGCCATAGATGATATCACATTGGAATACCAAACACAAGCCTTGCCTGTCCAATGGATCACCGATAGTCTGGTGGTAGATACCTTCTGCGTAGTCAGCGATATTGACCCAACGAAAGACTACTTCTACCATGTCAAGGTCAAAGAAGGCGATATGATATCCGAACAGAGTGAAGACATTTGGGTGGATGGTATCCAAGGGGTGACTCCTGTGGCATTGCCAGCATCGGAGGTAACAGAGAATAGTTTCACCGCTAATTGGGAGAAGAACTATCATGCAGATAGTTACACACTCAATATCCTACAGACTACCACGACCAAACGAGACAACGAAGAGGTCGTGATACTAGAAGAGGACTTCAGCGGTATCAAAGATGGTACCTTCGACAATCCAGGTTTCTCATGGGATTTGGTACATAGCCTGAGTGCGAATGGTCAAAGCGAGCACGATTGGTTGCTTACCTACCCTCGTTGGGTTGTGGGTATGGCAGGTAGTCAAGGTCCTAACTACTACAGCGGCAAGGCAGGCTTGGTCGTAGGTCCTGAAATGAAGTTTGGCAACAATGCAGTCAAAGTATCGTTCAAGGCCTACAACAAGGTGCCTGGCGACCGCCTTTGGGTGATGATCATCAAGGACCACGAAGCAGCACAAGCGGAGATAGGTATGCCTGTAGCCTTTAGTGCAACAGCAAGTGGGTATATTACAGATTCGGTAGTATTGTCGGGTATGGACTTTGGCAACACTCCGCTACATGTGGCATTTATGAGCGAGCAAGGCGAGTACTATGTGGATGATATCAAGATATCCTTCATCGTACCACAAGCAGGAACATTGGTAGAGATTCCATATAAGACGATTGATGTAACGGACACTTCATATACCTTTACTGACTTGCCAGAAGGCATTACAGATTATGCGTATAATGTAATGGTGAAACGCACCAAAGACTTCTATACCTATACTTCTAACTATTCTAACACTATTGAAGTCAAACTAGTTAGTACAGATATAGAGGAGATTACAACCCAAGAAAGCAACACCCAGAAACTCCTACATAATGGTCAAATCCTCATCCATCGTGATGGTAAGACATATAGCGTGATGGGAGTGGAGATAAAATAGTAGCCCAATGATTACCCTAATCATTTGTACATATAATCGCGAGAAGTATATCGGTCCGCTGTTGGATAGTATCGCTAAGAATGACTATCCAACAACGGATTACGAAATTGTGTTGGTGGACAACAACTGCACCGACAATACGCATGGAGTGTGCGAGCAGTTTACCGCAGCGCATCCTGAAGTGACATTACGCTATGTGATAGAATCCGAACAAGGATTGTCTGCGGCTCGCAATAAAGGTATCAAAGAGGCAAAAGGGGATATTATCATCTATATAGATGATGATGCGTTGGTGGATAGCGATTATATTCGTATCTATGCAGAGCATTTTGCCGTGCATCCTGATACAATGGCGGCAGGTGGTCCGATAGAACCACTATATGAGACCAAAGAACCTTCATGGATGTCGCCTTATACAAAAGCCCTATTGACGGCATGGATGAACTATGGCACTCAAGTAAGAGAGTACCCTAATGGTCGCTATCCGGGTGGTGGTAATGCGGCGTATCGGAAAGATGTATTTGAGAGAGTAGGGCTATTTAATACCGAATTGGGCAGAAAGGGCAATTTGCTTTTAGCTTCAGAAGAAAAAGATATCTTCGATAAGATGAAAGCATTGGGCATGAAGGTGCTCTACCTCCCTACTCCTGTACTCCACCATTGCATTCCTCAGACGAAATTAGAGGAAGACTATTTCAATCGCCTAACCCTACAGATTGGTCGTAGCGAGCGTATGCGCACACGCGCAATATCAAAAGGTAAATATCTCTCTCGATTGGCTTCAGAGGTAGTGAAGTGGGGAGGAACATTGGCATTGCTAAGTATCTACACCCTACAAGGCCACCCTATGAAAGGCTGGAAACTAGTCCTTTTTCGCAAAAATGTGACCGCTGGACTGCTTGGATGGTAGTCTAATAGTGTGGTTATTGTATGGTTATTGTGTGGTAATAGTGTGGTGCTGGTAGGGAATTTTACACAGCATATAGGTGGTTACTAAAAGAACTTTCTATAACTGCGTTCTGCAGTATGGATAATACGTGTCTTATAATCTTTTGCGTTCCAGTTTTTGATAGGTGTCATGTATGAGTCGGAATATATAGCACGCAACCACTCATCCGTTTTGATAGGCATATAGACTTGGAGTCCCAAGAAATCACGTTTCTCAAATTCCGAAATAGGAACATAACTTCGGTCACAAGGAAAACCATCTGTAGCATTGGCTTCTTTCCACTCTTTCGTTTCGTGTTTGCGGGCAATGATGCTATAGTAGTCTTCACCTTCTTGGAAATAGTAGAAGATGTCTAAGTGCAGTTTGCGGTAGATATATGTCTCCTCAAAAACTTGATCATTACTCAACACGCTTTGGCGGTGCAGTTGGAAACCCGCTTTAGCCATCTGTTCGTGTAAGTCGGAGGGTATCTGATTAGCCAATACACCTAAGTCTATATCCGGGTCGTAGGAAATAAATCCCTTGTCGCGATAAGCACCCAAAAGTGCCCCGTAGGTGAGGAATGCTGGTATGTGCATGGCTTCAAATACCTTAGTGGCTTCATCCAGCATCTGCAAACCATTCTTACGCATGCGTCGCGACTGAATGGCAAACTTGACACGATTGATGTATTCAACAATCAGTTGATAAATACCTAATAGCAGGGCTATTTTAACGAGCAAGTCTCTCATAAATGTGATGCGCAAAATAAATGTCGTGTAAACCTAAACCTATGTTGTATGCGATGATTCGCTCTTTATCTGAAAGGCGTGCAGGAATTTGATGAAGTAGTACCTCGCTGAGTTCGTTGAACTGTTTGAATTGATTAAAATACTTGAATCCAGACACATGAGCGGTATCATCAGCAAAGATATGGTCAAAGAACAAATCACAATTTTGGAATCCGCGCGTGTGAATAGGAACAAGGAGTACGCCTTCTTTGTATAGTTCATTGTTTTCGCAGAAGAGGGATGGCATCTCTGTTACAGCAGAAACGATGACATCGGAGTCTTGGATAAGTTCTTCGTGACTATCCACTATCTCAAAGTGCACCTGGGTATGTGCAGCAAATAATTGGGTGAACTGCTCGGCCTGTTGTTTGTATCTCAGTAGTTTGCAGGTGATGGGTTTGGCTGTAGGAAGGATGGCTAATAGACATTGCATAGTGGCTATTGCTGTACTTCCTAATCCCACAAAGGCATAAGTGCTGGCTGTAGAGGATTGTAGTGTTTGAATGGCTAATGCGGCTACAGCGCCCGTCCGCATTTGCGTAATCCAGTCTGCATCCATAAATGATAACAATTCTCCTGTGGATGCTTGATATAATAATAAATCTGAGTGCAATGAAGGTTTCTTTCCTGCAATACGAGATACAATTTTTACACCAAATCGATCATAACTTTGGGGTAATAGACAAGGCATGGTGTTAAAGAAGTCATTGCCTTGAGGATGCAAACTGATTTTAGGAGGCAGTTGTGCATCGTATTTCAGGCAAAAAGCCTCCTTGACCCAATCCACACATTCTGCAGGGGAAATACCTAAGTGGATAATATCTTCGTTGGTGATATGTCTCATAATGTTCGGAGTGCAGCGATGAGTTGGTTGTTATCCTTTGTATCACGGACTGCTATGCGTATGTATGGAGCATGGCACTTTGAAGTGCAATCCTTGATGAGGATATTATGTTTCTTTAGCAGTTGGATCGCTAACTCTCTTGGTGTATATGGAGGTAATACCTCGCAGAGCAGATAGTTAGCCTCGGATGGCACAACACGCAAATAGTTAATACTTTGCAATTCGCTAACAAAGCGAGTCCGTTCGCTGCGGAAGTCGTTCATCGCTTGCTGGTATGGACGCTCGTATTTGCCCAAAATCTGCAAGAAGAACTCGGCAAAAGAGTTGATATTCCATATCGAAACAGAGCGGCGGAGATTAGCCATTAGCATCGCATTGGAGGTTGCCAATATGCCCAATCGCAGACCGGGTACGCCGTATGACTTGGATATGCTTTTGATGACTACTAGGTTGCTATATTGCTCCAATATTTCATTCGTTATGAAAGTAGGGTGCTCGGTAGAGAAGTCAATAAAACTCTCATCTAAGATGAAGATGATATTGCGCTGTTGGCACCATTCTGCCAAACGCAAGCAGTTGGCATATGGGATGTAGTTACCTGTTGGGTTGTCGGGATTAATAAGCACGAGCGACCAAATCTTCTTGTCCTCAAAATATGCCATCAAATCGTCTGCGGTGTATGAGAAATCAGGCGCTACAGTTTCATATGCTACAACCTGCTCGGGCATCATGCGATTGGGGTACTCTTCGAAAGTTGGGCGAACGATTCCCACTTTGCCAAGTACTTGTTCGAAGAGTACCTTGATGAGTTCGGCAGCACCATTGCCTACCACCATGTAGTCTTGCTTAACACCAAAGTCTTTGGCTGCCAATAGACTATTTACTCGTTGCCCAGATGGGTATTCGGTCAATAAGCGATTGAAACTGGCGGCTAGTTCGTCGCGCATGCGTTGGTTAGGGAAATAGGGATTGACCAAATAGCAGAAGTCCAACATATGTGGATAGCGCCAATAACCACCATAGCGTGAGCATAGTAGGTCATATTGGTGGTCGGTGAAGATAGATTCTGCTATGTCAAGGTCTTGGATATCATCAATTTCGTACCATTGCTCTCCTGTGAGGGGCAATGCACGCATACTGGAATTATCCAGCATAGTGATAACGCGAAGGACTTGTTCGTAGTATTCGTTTTTGCCTAATGCCGTACAATATGCCTCCATGAATGGAACGTACATGTTGGCAGAGAACTGCTGCGAGAATTTATATACATTGACCGTCTTGTAATAGGACGGAATCTCTTCGTATTTGAATTGGCTATTTGGAATGAAGCGTTGGATGCGATTCTCTTCGTCGATAGTGACTACTGTACCGTCCATCCAACTCTCGTATTTATCCACCAATGCTAAGTCTGGATAAGGGTGATTGAGCAGTTTCTCAATGACAGCATCTTCCATGATGAGGTCTGACTCAAAGAGCAATGTGTCTTCTGTTGTCAAGTAATCTTTGGCGAGATAGAGCGAATAGATATTGTTGGTTTGGTCATAAACCGTATTTTCTACAAACTCAATCGGGGTGTTGAAGGACAATGTTGCAAGATAGTCTTTGAGTTCTTGCGCTTTGTAGCCTACTACGAGTACAATACGCGATATAGATTGTTTATCCAACTGGTGCAACAAACGGCTGATGAGTGTCTCGTGACCCACTTGAATCATACATTTGGTATTGCCTTTGGTCAATTCACCAAGGCGCTTGCCCATTCCTGCTGCTAAAATGACTGCTTGCATAGTCGTTTATATATCTTCTTTGAATGTTATTTTCTTGTTTTGTTCTTCTCCTTCAACAATGCAGATTGGCACCTGAGGCATATGCTCATGCACTATACCGCAATCGTCGGTTGCTGGCAAATGGCATGCAGAGCATGCCTGTACATCGTAAATATCGGCTCCAAGCGCCTTGGCATATGCCTCGGCTATTAGCTCCAAGCGGAAGGCTTGCGGTGTCTGTGCACGCATGATGGTGGAGCGTTGTGGAATACGGGCAACTTTACTATCTGCCATCTCATAGACCGTATCGGTACTTGGGATCGCTACCGTCACCGCTTCATGTTCTTCGAGCGCTTCGCATACACGAGCAATAATGTCTTGACTGACAAATGGACGCGCAGCATCGTGGAGAAGGAGGTTGGTTGTTGGTGTATGGTGTAAAGTGTAAGGTGTAAAGGCACGGATTGCATTTACACTAGATTCCCAACGCTCTTTGCCGCCAGGGATGATGTGGCGGACCTTTTGCCACGCGTTGGCAAGGAGCATTTGCTCGGCATGGACAATATAATCGGGGTGCATGACAATGCATACCTCGTCAATATGAGGCGATTGCTCGAAGGCACCAACTGCGTGCTCCAAGACACTCTTGCCATCTTGTAATGGCAACAACTGCTTAGGAGTATTACCTCCGACGCGTGCTCCTATACCTCCTGCTAATATGACTGCGATATTTCTCATTGCCTTTAACCTCTAACCTATTCGCCTTTCGCTTCCAGAATCATCTCGCATAGTTCGCGGATGGCGCCATCGCCGCCGTTTTTGGTGAGATGGATGATGCCAGGGACAGCTTTGACTACAGCTACGGCGTTGGCGGGGCATGCGGCTACGCCTGCATGTTGGAGGAGGTCGAGGTCATTGACATCGTCGCCTACAAAGCAGACATTCTCCAATGTGATACCCAACTCCTTGCAAATCTCGTTGGCTGCATCCAGTTTAGTCATCTTTACACCATCTACTACGCGACCAACGCCTGTGTAAATATATTCCAACCCGAGTTTTTGTCCGCGTTTCTTGCCAATAGCAGTATTTTCACTGGTAAGAATACCGCAAGGAATCCCCGCCTTGCGTAAGAGGACAATACCCATGCCATCATATACGCAAAAACGCTTGAATTCATCGCCACTCTCGGTGTAGTACATACCGCCATCGGTCATACAACCATCTACGTCGGTAAGGAATAGTTTGATATCTTTCATTTTATTCTATTGCTAACTCAATTAGTGTATGTTGAATTACTAACTATTTATCGGAGTTGATTAGAGCAATAAGTTGATCTACAGCGTCCTCTTGTGGTATGTTTTTCAATACACATTCTTTACCGCGATAAAGACTGACTTTGCCGCGACCAGCTCCCACATAACCGTAATCGGCATCTGCCATCTCTCCTGGACCATTCACAATACAACCCATGATACCAATCTTAAGTCCTTGTAGGTGCGAGGTGGCTGCTTTGACTTGAGCGATCGTTTGTTCGAGATCAAACAAAGTGCGTCCGCAACCAGGACATGATATATACTCCGTCTTATACATACGCACGCGCGCAGCTTGGAGAATATCTTTGCTGAGGCGGAGCAAGTCTTCCGCTGCGAAGTGATCGTTGTTGAGTATCAGTTCTGTGCAATGGTGGTCCCACAATAGACGTCCACATTCCGCAGCGGCGTGTAGTTGGAATAGTGCCCAATCACTATCCGAATTAGAGTAATGCACGGTATGCTCCTCTACACGGATATGTGTGTCGTTCGCATATCGAATGCTTTGCTCATCAGCAAAATAATCTATGAGTGCCTGAGCCACAGGTAGTTCTTTCTCGGGTGCTTCGCTAAGGCTAACGCGAATCGTGTCGCCAATGCCGTCAGCCAATAGAGCACCAATGCCTACTGCTGATTTGATGCGACCGTCTTCTCCTTCACCCGCTTCGGTAACACCTAAATGCAGAGGGAAGGCCATCTCCTCTTCCGCCATTTGCCATACGAGAAGGCGAACAGTAGTGACCATGACTAGGGTATTGCTAGCCTTGATAGACAAAACAATATCTTTGAAATCTTCAGCAACTGCCACGCGGAGAAATTCCATACAACTCTCTACCATGCCTTCAGGTGTGTCGCCATAACGCGACATGATACGATCGCTCAGGCTGCCGTGATTGACACCAATACGTAGAGCAGTCTTGTGCTCTTTACAGATGTTAAGCAGTTGGATGAAGCGATTGCGAAGGCGTTGTAATTCAGATGCATATTCTTCGTCGGTATAATCAATTTGCTTGAATTTACGTGCAGGATCGATATAGTTACCAGGATTGATTCGCACTTTTTCTACCACCTTAGCTGCGGCATCCGCCACGTCGGATTGGAAATGTACATCTGCCACGAGAGGGGTATTAGATCGCTTCGCTGTAGATCGGGCAGAGCCCTGTAGTTCGGCTTCGCCTGTAGATTGCTCCGCTTGAAGCAAGTGGCGTATCTGCGAGAGAGATTCTACTTCGCGTATGCCTTGGGTAGTGAAACGCAGAAGTTCTGTACCAGCGGCAATGCAGCGTTCGGCTTGTGCGACACTACCCTCGATATCATTGGTCGAAGTGTTCGCCATCGTTTGGATGCGAACGGGGAATTCGCTGCCTATGGATAGACCGCCAACTTGTGTGGTAGTCGTTTGTCGGCGATGGTATGTGAGTTGGATGTTCATAAAAACCCGAATTTGGTGCAAAGTTACGTATTTTTTTTTGATTAAGCAATAAAAATAGCATATTTTGCACTTTTTTTATTGAAAAATTTGGTCATGTCAAAAAAAAGCAGTACTTTTGCACTCGCTTTTGAGATTAATGCTCAATTCGCGGGGTGCCATCGCTCAGTTGGTAGAGCAAAGGACTGAAAATCCTTGTGTCCCCGGTTCGATTCCTGGTGGCACCACGAAGACTTCGGATTTCCGAAGTCTTTTTTTATTCGTGAGTGTGTATATAAACAAAAAAGAGCAGAGAACCATCTCTGCTCTTTTCGTGATTCAGCTGGGGCTCGAACCCAGGACCCCATCCTTAAAAGGGATGTGCTCTACCTGCTGAGCTACTGAATCTCGTGTTCGGCAATTTCGCGCAAAAAACGACTATCGTCGTTAGGGCGCTCAATGCCTCCACTCTAAAATCGAAAGTAACTTTCGATTTTGTGCCATTCGGATACACTTAAAAGATCACTTGGCATATACTTTCTTGCGAAATCGGTCGCAAAGGTACTGCTTTTTTTTGAACTGACCAAATATTTTAATGATTTTTTTGTAAAAATACATAATTATTGGTAAAAAAGAATGAAAATGTCAGAAAAAAGCAGTATCTTTGTGGCGTAAATGTTTCCGAATATAAATATTATGGAATTACAAGTAATAGCACATGCTCGCAATGGTTTCTCGCAGAAGTTTGGTATTCCCCGTCAAAGTCGAGAAGACTCTTGTATAGAGACACATATTGTATTTACGCCCGCGTATCGCGTGCGCGAAGCATTACGTGGAATAGAGGACTATTCACATTTGTGGTTGTTGTGGGGATTTAATGAAGCGATAAGGCGAAAAGGTGAAGCGGCTAGAGGTAATGAAGTGGATTGGAGTCCGACAGTGCGTCCACCACGATTAGGTGGAAATAAGCGTATGGGTGTCTTTGCCACTCGTTCGCCCTTTCGCCCTAATCCTATCGGATTGACTAGTGTGAAGTTGATGCGCGTGGAAGATAGCAAGGAGGATGGCTTGGTGCTAGTGGTAACAGGGGCAGACCTATTGGATGGAACCCCGATATACGATATCAAGCCCTATTTAGCGTTCTCAGATAGTCATCCAACTGCCCAAAATGGTTTTGCAGAGGCGACACGAGATTATCGCTTGCAGGTGGTTGTTGGGGATGAGTTGCGTGATGAAACTTTGCGCAAGGGTTGCCCATGGATAGCACTAGAGGAGATATTGAGTCAGGATCCTCGCCCAGCGTATCAGGATGATGCTGAGCGGGTGTATCATTTGGATTATGCAGGTTGGGAGGTGGATTTTGTGGTGGATAATGCAACCGTTTGCGTAAAAAATGTGCGCGAAAGTAGGTGTTTTTTGTGAAGGACTTGCGTATGTGAATAAAAAATAGTAACTTTGCAAGTTCAATGGAAATTGGCGAGAAATATATCTTTTAAATTCATAATAATGAAAAAACTTTACACTCTTATTTGTGCAGTATTTTGCTGCAGTTTGTCATTAATGGCAGCGCCATATGGTTTGCTGATTAATGGAACGACCAAATTAGAAGCGACAGCTATGTCAGAAACCGATCATCAAGGTCGAGAGCAATTCCTAGTGTCCTGCGTGGCTTTGGCGCAAGGAGATAAGGTGCAGTTGCATGATTTTGGTAGTGGTGCATCTTGGATGTGCGCGATTGATCCATACGGCGAATATCAAAAATTCTCAGGTGGAAAGGCCGAAGGGTATTTGACATGTAATGCTGCGGGAAGTTATGATTTCTATATTAAGATGAAGTGGGAGGACGATATGCTATATATCGGCCCTGGACAAAACTGTGGAAATGTGACTCCTCCAACACCCAATCCAGATGCAACCTATTATGTGACAGGAACTGCGGATTTGGTAGGTGCTGATAAAGCATGGAATGAGAAAGCAATCACAATGACCAATAATGACGGTGTGTTTACGCATACTTTTGCTGGGTTGAAGTCTGGTTTGA
Source organism: Paludibacteraceae bacterium (assembly GCA_017556705.1). Classification (GTDB taxonomy): domain Bacteria; phylum Bacteroidota; class Bacteroidia; order Bacteroidales; family Paludibacteraceae; genus Colicola. The sequence continues at coordinate 114,860 of JAFYMG010000014.1, forward strand.
CATACAAGATGAAAATCACAGCTGGTACTTGGGATCAGAACTGGGGCTATGCGGCTGTGCAAAATGCTCCAAAGGGTATTACAGGTGATACGGATGGTAATGTGGTCTTTGAGATGGCAACAGATGGGGATATGGTTGTTACATTTAATGGTGTGAGTATTACGTTGAAAGGTGATTTTGCAGAGCCAGAACCAATCAACCCTGGACAAGGGAGCTCGGTGCCATCTGCATGTCCGGATGTGATGTTGCAAGCATTTTATTATGACTCTTATCAAGATGGTGCGCTAGGTGATGTCGTGTTGAGCGGAACGACTAAGTTGGGAAATACCAAATGGGCTACATTGTTGAATCAATCTAGTGAAATAGGATCTTATTTTGATCTAGTATGGCTACCGCCATCAGGCAAGTCGGAAGGTGGAACAGGTTATCACCAGACGCAATACAGCAACCAAAATTCTGCATGGGGAACGCAAAATGAATTGTTAGAGTTTATTAGTCGCATGCATGCTGCTGATACCAAAGTGGTAGCTGATATTGTGATTAATCATGCTGGTTGCAAATCTTCATGGTGTGATTTCTATACACAATACTTTGGCGAATATGGTACTTTTGAGCCAGATGCATCATGGATAGCTCAATCAGATGAGGTGAATTACAACTCTGAAGCAGGGGACTGCAAAGGCAGAGCTACAGGACCCGAAGATGGTGGCTATAATGGGCAAGATAACTACGCATCTGCTCGCGATTGGGCGCATGCAAAGCCTGAAGTGCAAGAAATGATGAAAGCATATCTCAAATGGATGAAGAATGTTATCGGATTTGACGGATGGCGCTACGACTATGCGCAAGGCTTCAAGGGCAAATATATTGATATGTATAATACCGCTGCGGATAACTACTTCTCTGTTGTAGAGTTTTGGAATGGAGATATTAATAATATCAAAAGTTATCTCAATGATGTTAACTGGAATACATTGGCATTTGACTTTGGTACCAAGTATTCTGCGATTCAAGGTATTGCAGATGGTAACTATCAACGTTGTATGGGATCAGGTCTTTTGGGCGCAGGTCTGAGCAAGTTTGCTGTAACATTTGTGGATAACCATGACACCTATTTCGGTTGTCAAGGCGGGCGCAATAACAACGACGAGATAGGCGGCTGCGGAAAATCCATGGAGGACTATAACAAGGACCGTGTTCTTGGTGCCAACGCCTTTATCTTGTCTATGCCAGGTGTACCTTGCGTATTCTATCCTCACTGGGCAAAATACAAAGACGCTATTGGCAAGATGGTATTAGCGCGTAAGGCAGCAGGTGTACACTCTGAATCTCAAGTGAGCGACGAGGCTGGTAATGGTTATTACAAGGCTACCATCACTGGTAAGCATGGCTCTGTTCGTCTATTGCTAGGTCCTAACAGTGGTTTCGCAACCACTCCACAAGGCTACACATTGGCATACAAGGGTGGTAATTTTGCCATGTATTACACCAGCACTCAAGCAGAAGTACCCGTATTGAGTATCACGCCTTCAACTATCTACAAAACAGAGACCTACGAAGTAGAGATGAGTGCTATCGCTCTCAGCGGAACTCCATCTATTTATTATACCTTAGACGGTTCTGATCCTAAGACATCAGAAACTAAAGAAGAATATACTGGTGCATTCAGTATTAGTGGTACTGTAACTGTCAAAGCATATGCTACATTGAATGCTGTAGATTCTGAAGTACAAGAGGCAACTTACACCTACCAAGAGCCACAAAAGACCCCTCTCACCGTTAAATTCCTCCCTCCTACCACTTGGGAGCAAGTATATCTATACTCTTGGGGTGGTGCCAACCTAGGTCCTTGGCCAGGTATGGAGTGGACAACCAAAGATAGCGAAGGATGGCTCTATCAAGTATTCTCAAGCGATGTACAAGAAGTCAATATCATCTTCAGCAATGGTGCCGGAGAACAATCTAACGATATCCTCCTCGACCAAGATGCATGTTATGAGTGGGACGGCACACAAGAGAAACTCAGCCAAAACTGTTCACTGTCTGATATCCCATTCCAACTCATTGTTAACCCAGAGGGAAAAGTATATAAAACAGACTCACTCACTATCTCTATGAGCACTATCGGAGGTGGGGACAATGTGACAATCTACTATACTTTAGATGAATCAGATCCAAAAGAGGCATCTGCTCCATTTATCTATACGCAACCTCTCACCATCTCTGGCGATGTTACTCTCAAGGCTTATGCCGAGAGCGGTGATAAGGAAACCGAAGTTCAAACACATGTTTATACATACGAGCTTCCTCAAGAGACTCCACTAACTGTTGCTTTCCAAAAACCAGAAGACTGGAAAAAAGTTCACCTCTATGCTTGGAATGATGGTGGCAAAACCCTCTACAATGGAGACTGGCCAGGTGCGGAGATGACAAAAACCAATGCACAAGGTCTCTACTACTTCATGTTTGATGCAACAGTTAAATCGGTTTACTTTATCTTCAACAATGGTAGTGGCACCCAATCTGCCGACCTTTGGACAGATGAGGATGTATGCTATGGTTGGGAAAATAAAAAGGCAGTTATTATTGATTGCCATGGTACAACAGATATTGAAAATGTACAAGTAATATCAACCGCAATCAAATTTATTCATGATGGTCAACTAGTGATCTTGCACGATGGTGTTCTGTACAATACACTTGGACAAGTAATACAGTGATCTGCTCAAGAAATCACAACAAAAGCACCTCCAATTGGAGGTGCTTATTTTTTGTTCATGAGACTGATTGTTTAAAAAATGTAGCGGTACTAGAGGGGCTAGGTATACTAGGAGTGCTATAGCACTAGTATCACTAGATCTTCTAGTTATAAATAGCTTATTTCAGTTTCTTGAATGTCTCACGCATGTTGCATGCCTTGCTGAGAATTGTGTGCAAGTCTTCGATCTTCACACGCTCTTGAGCCATCGTGTCGCGGTGGCGGATAGTTACGCAGTTATCGTTCAAAGTATCATGATCCACCGTGATGCAGAATGGCGTACCAATAGCATCTTGGCGACGGTAGCGCTTACCAATAGAGTCTTTCTCATCATAGTTGGTATGGAAGTCATACTTGAGCATGTCCATAATTTCGCGTGCCTTTTCTGGCAAACCATCTTTCTTCACGAGTGGCATCACGCATGCTTTCACAGGAGCTAATACAGCAGGGAGATTCAAAACCACGCGAGTATCACCACCTTCGAGTACCTCCTCCTTGTACGCGCCGCACATCACAGAGAGGAACATACGGTCCACACCGATAGATGTTTCAATTACATATGGAGTGTAGCTCTTGTTGAGTTCTGGATCGAAATACTCAATCTTCTTGCCACTATATTGAGCGTGTTGGCTAAGGTCGAAGTCTGTACGGCTGTGGATACCCTCTACCTCCTTGAATCCAAATGGCATTTGGAACTCGATGTCGGTAGCCGCGTTAGCGTAGTGAGCGAGTTTGTCGTGATCGTGGTAGCGGTAGTTCTCGTCACCCATACCAAGGGCTTTGTGCCATTTGAGGCGGAACTCCTTCCAGTACTCAAACCACTTCATCTCCTCGCCTGGACGAACGAAGAATTGCATCTCCATCTGCTCGAACTCACGCATGCGGAATACGAATTGGCGTGCTACAATCTCGTTGCGGAAAGCCTTACCAATCTGTGCTATACCGAAAGGAATCTTCATGCGGCCCGTCTTTTGCACGTTGAGATAGTTTACGAAGATACCTTGTGCAGTCTCTGGACGGAGATAGATCTTCATAGCACCATCCGCGGTAGAACCCATTTCGGTAGAGAACATGAGGTTGAACTGACGAACATCGGTCCAGTTGCGTGTACCAGATATTGGGCAAACGATCTCTTCGTCGAGGATGATTTGCTTGAGTTCTTCCAGATTGCTATCGTTAAGCGCAGCAGCAAAACGCTCGTGGAGGGCATTGCGCTTCTCTACGTTGGCTTTTACACGCTCGTTGGTTTGCTTGAACATGTCCTCGTCGAAGCTCTCACCAAAGCGTTTGCGGGCTTTGGCAACTTCTTTTTCGATCTTCTCGTCGTATTTGGCGAGTTGATCCTCAATGAGTACGTCCGCGCGGTAGCGCTTCTTGCTATCTTTGTTGTCAATGAGTGGATCATTGAATGCGTCCACGTGACCCGATGCCTTCCATGTGGTAGGGTGCATGAAGATGCTGGCGTCGATACCGACAATGTTCTCGTGGAGCATAGTCATCGCGTCCCACCAGTATTTCTTGATGTTGTTTTTGATTTCTACACCGTTTTGACCATAGTCATACACGGCGCCGAGTCCGTCGTAAATCTCGCTGCTTGGGAATACAAAACCGTATTCTTTGCAGTGTGCGACGAGTTTTTTGAAGGTTTCTTCTTGTGTTGCCATAAATGTATTGTATAGTATTCTTATTTCGCTTTCGCTCAAACGATCGCTTTGCGTACGTCTAGCATTGTATAGTGTTGTCGCTACGTAAATTTCGGGCAAAGGTACAACTTTTTTTGCAGATATGCAAATTTTGATGCAATTGCCATGAAAAAAAACACAGTAAAGTTGCATATGTCAGAAAAAAGTTGTACCTTTGCGGGAGAAAGTGACAATAGAAAACTATGCGGATTGTAGTATTGGGTACAGCGTGGCCTTATAGAGGCGGATTGGCGGCGTTCAATGAACGTTTGGCTCGGCAGTTTGTGGCGGAGGGTCACGAGGTGGAGGTGGTGACATTTACGTTGCAATACCCTAGTTTTCTCTTTCCAGGTAAGACACAGTATAGCAACGAGAAAGCTCCCGAGGGTTTGAAGATAGTGCGCGAGATAAATTCGTGCAATCCATTGAGTTGGATGAAAGTAGGTAAGCGTTTGCAGAAAGAGGCACCAGACCTGCTGATTAGTTGCTATTGGATGGCATTCTTTGCTCCATGTTACGGAGTGATTCAAAGCATCGTAAAACGCAATGGTAGGACAAAGTGTATCGGATTGGTACACAATATGATACCGCATGAACCAAGCATGTTAGACAACTGTTTGGCACCATTCTATGTGAAGAAAACCGATGGTTTTGTGGCATTGTCGGATAGTGTGGTACAGGATGTAGCATTGTTGGATAAGGATCAGAAACCGAAGACTTTCTCGCCTCATCCTGTGTATGACCACTATGGCGAGCAGATGGGCAAGGCAGAGGCATGTGCGGCATTGGGATTGGATGAGGAGAAACGATATATGCTTTTCTTTGGATTGGTACGTGCCTACAAGGGATTGGATTGGCTGTTGGATGCGTTTGGAAAAGTGAAGAATGAGCTGGATGATTTGCAGTTGATTGTAGCGGGTGAGTTTTATGAAGATGAGGAGAAATACCGCAAGCAGATAGTTGATAATGGATTGACAGATAGAGTGGTTGTGAGGAATGAGTTTGTGGCGGATGCAGATTTGCGTAAGTATTTCGGAGCAGCAGATTTGATCGTACAACCATATAAGACCGCCACGCAAAGCGGTGTGACGCAAGTGGCGTTTCATTTCGAAAAACCATGTTTGGTGACTAATGTGGGTGGATTGGGTGAGATTATTCATGACGGCAAGATGGGTTATGCTGTAGCGCCTCAGGTGGATGCGATAGCAGCGGCGTTAAGAGACTATTACCATCATGATAGGCAAGCGGTGTTCACGGAGTATCTGATTAAGGAAAAGAAGAAGTATGAGTGGGGTAGAATGACGGAGGTTATTCTTGGATTAAGGTTTAATGTTTAAGGTTTAAAGGCAATAGTATATATGCGAGCAATTTCTCCTTCTCTTTTGGCAGCGGATTTTGGAAATCTGCAGCGCGAGTGCGAAATGATCAATGCGAGTAGTGCGGAGTATCTGCACATAGATGTGATGGATGGCGTGTTTGTGCCGAACATCTCGTTTGGTTTTCCGATTATGGAAGCATGTAAGAAGCATTGTCAAAAACCTTTGGATGTGCATTTAATGATCACACAACCAGAGAAATATGTAGAGCGTTTTTGTGATGCTGGAGCTTGGAGCGTGGGCTTTCATATCGAGGCGGTGGATGATCCGATGCCTGCGATAGAGTTGATCCGCAAGAAAGGTGTGCGCACATGCTTGACGATTAATCCGAAGACGGATATTCATAGTTTAGATCCTTATTTGGGCGAGGTGGATATGGTTCTCTTGATGTCGGTGCAAGCAGGATATGGAGGACAAGGATTTATCTCAGAATCGTTGGATAGACTACGCTATTTGCGTGAGACAATTGATGCGCGCGGCTTGAAAACATGGATAGAGGTGGATGGTGGTGTGAATGCTAAGTGGGCACCTGAGCTATGGAAAGCGGGAGCAGATATATTGGTGGCAGGTAGTGCGGTGTTCAAAGCCAGTGATCCGATTGCTACAATCGACGAATTGAAGCAGGAATGAGATGGATAGCAGCACATACATGGCTGCTATTCTTATTATTGATAGTGGCAGTAGTGTGGGTGAGCGCCTTCATGGGCAAGCCGCTTAACTTGTTGAAAGATACAGAGGTCGATTATCTGGGGCGTGATACTGTGTTGGCAATGCATTTGCTGGGAGAGGGACAAGAGCGAGCCAAGACGGTGCGCTATAAAGCAGAGGTGGATGGTGGCAGCCGAGTGTTGCTGTATTTGCAGAATGACAGCATGGCAATGCCCGTGATGGGTGATGTGCTGATGGTGCAGACGAAGGTGAGGAGAGGCGGACGATTGGGTGATTTTGATTACGGATTATATCTGCGGCGGCAAGGGATTGTCGGTACGTGTTGGGCGCATCGGGGAAACTGGCAGTGGATAGGTCATGAGCAGAAGACGGGAGTACGCGCCGTGGCAAGACAATGTCAATATCGCTTGCATGAGCAGTATAAGAAGATGGGGATTGATGGTAAGGAATTGGGGATTGTATCTGCCTTGACATTGGGTTATCGTGAAGATCTAGACAAGGATGTGCAGCGTGCTTTCTCTGCTTCGGGAGCGATGCATGTGTTAGCCGTCAGCGGATTGCATACGGGTATTGTATGGGGAATCGTGATTTGGTTACTGACTTTAGGAGGTTGGTGCAAACCGCTATGGGAGGAGAAGGGCAAACGTTGGGTGCTCAGCATGACTGCGGTCGTGTTGATATGGGGATATGCTTTTGTGACGGGATTGAGTCCATCGGTGATGCGTAGTGCATTGATGTTGTCGTTTTGGTCATTGAGTGGGTTGCTCGAGCAGCATACTTCGCGTTGGAACCCATTGTTGGCTGCTGCGGTGGTGATATTGCTGATTAATCCGTTGGCGTTGTGGAGCGTGAGTTTTCAACTCAGTTTTGCTGCGGTAATTGGTATCATGTGGGTTGGCAATAAGATGCAGCATATGATAGTTTTGCGCGGAAGGGTGTGGCAAAATATAGGTAGTCTCATGATGATGTCTATTGCCGCGCAGATGGCGACGATGCCGTTGACGTTGCATTATTTTGGTCAGACGAGTAATTATTTTGCATTGACCAATCTGCTGGTGATACCGATGGCTGGGGTGATATTGTTGTTGGGTTTTGGCACATTGGCGCTATCGTGGTGCGTGGTTGGTGAATGGCTAGGAGTGGCGACCAAATGGTGCACTTGGTTGTTGCGTGAGGTGGTAGAGTGGGTGGATAGTTTGCCGTATGCTACAACACAAATGAGTTTATCGGAATGGGGCGTGATAGGATTGTATGGTGCCTTGGTGTGTGGAGTGTTAATGATGAGTGGTAAGAAGATGCGCTGGTGGTGGCTGGTAGGAGTGGTGATATGTTTGTTGGGAGTGTTGATCGTTGAGATATATGGAAGTGTATAGTCTAACAGAATTATGTGATTGGCTTCAGGATATCGTAGAAAACGAGATGCCTGATCGCTATTGGGTACGTGCGGAGATAGCCTCAATGAGCGTGCGTGGTCATTGCTATATGGAGTTGGTAGAGAAGGCCGAGAATGGTATTTTATCTGCCAAGGTACGTGCGACCTGTTGGAGCAATGTGTATGGCATGTTGTCGGCATATTTTGCCCAAGAGACGGGACAAGCGTTGCATGTGGGTATGCAGGTGCTATTGGAGGTGAGTGTGACGTTTCATGCGGTGTATGGATTGAGCTTGAATATTTGGAATATTGATCCAAGTTACACTCTAGGCGGATTGGCCAAGCAGCGACAAATAACGATCCAACAGTTGACAGAGGATGGGGTGATGGATTTGCAGAAGGCCTTGGAATTACCTAGTCTAGTGCGAAGAGTGGCTGTGGTATCATCGGCAGATGCTGCGGGCTATGGTGATTTTTGCGATCAATTGCAACATAATCGATTTGGGTTTGTATTTCATACCCAGCTATATCCTGCTGTGATGCAGGGTGATATGGCTGCCCGTAGTGTGGTGCAATCCTTAGGGGCTATTGCGGAGCAAGCAGAGGAATGGGATGTGGTGGTGATTATCCGCGGTGGAGGTGCGAGCACGGATCTGAGTTGCTTCGACGACTATAATCTGGCGAGCCATTGTGCACAATTCCTATTGCCTATAGTGGCGGGTATTGGTCATACGCGGGATGTGAGTGTGGTGGATATGGTGGTACATACAAGTGTGAAAACACCTACTGCTGCTGCGGAGTGGCTAATCGAACGTGTAGCAGTGCAGGTGGACAGAGTGGGGGAACTGGTGTTACGTTTGCAACGGGCTGTTCGAGGCGCTGTGAATGGCGAGAAGAATCGTTTGTCGTATTATCAACAACGTTTATCTGGAGCGGTGTATCAGGCGGTGGCAAAGGAGAAGAGCAAACTGGTTTTGTGGGATAAAACGATTGATTTACACTCGCCAGAGCGAATCTATAAGATGGGATATAGTTTGACTACAGTGAATGGCAAAGTGCTTCGCTATCAAGCAGATGTACAAGCGGGTGATGTGCTGAAAACGCATTTGCAAGATGGGGTAGTGACTTCGATAGTAGAATGAAGAAACAACGCAAGATAGTATTTCTTTTGACTGCTGAGCAGTGGATTGGTATGGCGATACTGGTGATTTTGATCATCGGTACGCTGATCATGGTGAAGCATTATAAACCGAAGAAGGAGATAACTTTGACATGGACCAATGACTCGGTGCAGAGCGAGTTTGTTGAATACCAATCGCAGCAGGATAGCATCCGCAAAGTACTGTGGAAGAAAAAGTATAAGCGTGATACGATAGCGATTTGTATGCACGAGTTTGATCCGAATACGGCCGATAGCAGCACGTTGGTGCACCTTGGATTGAAGCCTTGGCAGGCAAAGAATATGCTCAAATACCGTGCGGCGGGAGGTAAGTATCGCAAAGCGGAGGATATGCGAAAGTTGTATGGTATGACGGATAGTATGTATCGTGCTTTGGAGCCTTACATACGCATTGCGGTGGTAGATACGGTGGATAGTGTGACGGTAGATACCATGCGTGTGGATTCATTGCCTCGTTGGAAGAGCGAGAAAAGAGATACGATTTTGAATATCCGTACGGCAGATACGACGGAACTGAAGATGATCCGTGGCATTGGCTCGTATCGTGCACGCCAGGTTGTTCGTTATCGTGAGCAGTTGGGTGGGTTTGTGTGTGTGGAGCAGGTGCTAGAAGTAAAAGGAATGGAGCAAGTGGCGGATAGTGTGCTGAAGAATTTTGTGTTGGATAGTGTGGTGGTTAATCCGATGAATATCAATAAGGTGGGTGTGCAGCGATTGTCAAAGCACCCTTATCTTCGTTTTGAACAAGCAAAAGCAATATACGAACTAAGACGCAAGTATGTGCGATTAGATTCTATCGAACAACTATATGAGTTAGATTGTCTATCTGAAGAGGCAATCCAAAAAATAACTCCCTATTTAAATTTTGATAAAAATAATTAAAAAACATCTCTTTGGCACGGTATTTGTATTGTAATATGTGTAAACAAATATGATTATGCGTATACAAACAAATATATTATTGGTTGAAGATGATGCGAATCTGAGTGCTGTTCTGGCTGATTATCTGCATAGTAAAGATTATATAGTGGAGAAGTCGAATAATGGTGCAGAGGCATGGGATTTGATACAGATTAAGCATTATGATTTGGTAATTAGCGATATCATGATGCCAAAGATGAATGGTTATGAGCTTCTAAAGTTGATTCGTCAGAGATATGATAAATTACCCGTTGTCATGCTGAGCGCCAAAACGGATCGTGATGATATTATTCGTGCTTATGACTTGGGTTGCGATGATTATGTGACGAAGCCTTTCTCAATGGATATTTTGATATGTAAGATAGAGGCTATTGTACGCCGATGTCGTGTGTCTTCCGACTCGGAGCAGACGGAGTGGCAATTGGGTGAATTGGTGTTTGACTCTGTGCGTCAGCAATTGGGTAGTAAACACCTTAGTACGCGTGAAAACGATCTGCTGAAGATGTTGTGCCAAAGCATGAATAATCTGGTGGAGCGTAATCGTATCTTGATGAGTATATGGGGTGAAGATACCTATTTCAATGCGCGTTCGTTGAGTGTGTATGTGAATCATTTGCGTAATTATTTGGGCGAGAATAGCCCAATGCGTATCATGAGTGTGCATGGCAAGGGATACAAGCTAGTAGATATGCATTAGATAGACAGACAACACAATAATCAATTGTGTTTAAAATAGTGTTTTTCATAATAACGAAGTGAGCGCGATGGGATATCGAGCTCCCTTTTTTTGTACACATTTACATATATATATTGAAAAATTTGGTAAAATAAGAAAATAGTTGTATCTTTGCAGACAAATTAATTGCATACGAGATATGAAAGTATTGCTTCTTTTTACTGGCGGAACGATTTCGATGGTGCGTGATGCGAAATCAGGAGCATTGCATCCAGCGGATATGGCTACGTTTCAATCCTTTGTACCTGAGTTGTTTGTAGGCGATGTGGAGGTAGATATGTTGCCTTTTGATCCGCTATTAGATTCTTCGGATATCAATCCAGAAAATTGGTCGAAGATGGCGCATATGGTATATGATAACTATGATAAATATGATGGATTTGTCATATTGCATGGTACCGATACAATGTCCTATTCTGCTTCCGCTTTGAGTTTTATGCTTCACAATTTGAGCAAACCTGTGGTCTTTACTGGCAGTCAATTGCCTGTGGGCGTGCTGCGTTCAGATGCGAAGGAGAACCTATTGACTGCTATCGAGATTGCTGCTACCAAGGATGAGGATGGCAATGCAATGGTGCCAGAGGTCACTATCTTTATGGATGATGCCCTCTATCGTGGCAATCGTACAACAAAGCGCAATGCAGAGCATTTTTCGGCGTTCAACTCCTATAATTATCCTGCGCTTGCGCGTGCGGGTGTGCGAATCACCTACCAAAAGCAGTTTATCCAACATCCTAATACAACAGCGCAATTGCGCTTGCGTGATAAGACGGATTGCAATGTGGCAGTGCTGAAATTGTTTCCTGGTATCACGGAGCCGGTTGTGAAAGCTATTCTCACAACTCCTGGCCTACGTGGCGTGGTGTTGGAAACCTATGGCGCGGGTAATGCCCCATCGTGCGATTGGTTGTATCAACATCTGCGCGACGCTGTAGAGCGCGGTATTATCGTGGTGAATAAGACGCAATGCAACACAGGTTCGGTAGCGATGGGGCAGTATGCTGTGAGCCTTCCGCTCTTGAAGGCTGGCGTGATATCGGGATATGATATCACCACGGAGGCGCTACTAACGAAGATGATGTATCTCTTTGGCGAGAACCCAAGCAACAACGAATTGGTGAGAGAGTTATTGCAGACTCCGCTTTGTGGCGAATTGACCAAAGACTAATTTAATAATAGTATAACCAAAAATAATTAATCATATGAAGAACTTACAACCTCAAGGCGTATGGAGCAATTTCTATAGCCTAACACAAATCCCCCGTCCATCGGGCAAGAAAGAAGAAGTGTCTGCATTTTTGGCGGACTATGGTCGTTCATTGGGCTTGGAGACCATCGTAGATAGCATGGGTAATGTGATTATCCGCAAACCTGCAAGTCCTGGCTATGAGGATCACCTTGGTGTAATCTTGCAAGGTCATATGGATATGGTACCGCAAAAGAACAACGATACAGTTTTTGATTTTGAGAAAGATCCAATCGAGGCATATGTTGATGGCGAATGGGTGACAGCCAAAGGTACGACACTGGGTGCTGATAATGGTATTGGTGTGGCCGCTGCAATGGCTATTTTGGCGGACAAATCACTAGTACACCCACCATTGGAGGTGCTTGTGACCGTAGATGAAGAGACTGGTATGTATGGTGCATTTGCCTTGGAAGGAGGTTTGCTGCAAGGCAAGACATTGCTCAATCTTGACTCTGAGGCAGAAGGTGAGTTGTATGTGGGTTGCGCAGGTGGTGTGGACACTACTGCGAAGTTTGCCTATACTCCAGTAGAGGTAGAAGAGGGCGATGTGGCTGTGAAGGTGAGTGTAACTGGCTGCAAGGGCGGTCACTCAGGTTGCGATATCCATTTGCAACGTGCGAATGCCAACAAACTGCTCTTCCGCTTCTTGAAGGAGGCTGTGGCTAACTACGAGGCTCGTTTGGCTAGCGTAGAGGGTGGTAGCCTTCGCAATGCTATCCCACGCGAAGCTTCGGCAATCATTACTATCCCTGCAGAGGGACAAGATGAGATCATGGATCTCGTAGCAGAGTGTGAGGACTTGTTTGTTGCGGAATACGATGGTGTGGAGGACAATATCCACTTCACTGCAGAGCAAGTAGAATGTCCTACTACAGAGTTGCCAGAGGATGTGCAAGATTTCCTCATTCATGCTATCACTGCTTGCCCTCATGGTGTGTATCGTGTGATTCCTGAGATGCCAGACGTAGTTGAGACTAGCAACAACCTCGCTATGCTCGCTACTGCAGATAACTGCGTGACAGTATATTGCTTGACACGCTCTTCTGTGGAATCACGCAAGGAGGAGTTGCAGGAGATTATCCATTCTGTCTTTGCTATGGCAGGTGCAGAGGTGGAGTTCTCGGGTTCGTATCCAGGTTGGAAGCCTAACCTCAAGAGCCATATCTTGGAGGTGATGAAGCAAACCTATCAAACCAACTATGGTGTGGAGCCACGCGTGATTATTATTCATGCGGGCTTGGAGTGTGGTATCATTGGTCGCAACTATCCTGGTATGGATATGATTTCCTTTGGTCCTACTATCAAGTATCCTCACTCTCCAGACGAGTGTGTGAATATTGCTACGGTAGCGAAATTCTATGAATATTTGCTGGCTACATTAAAGGCCTTGTAAAAGTACTTGACAATATATACAAATAGGGCTTATCAAGTGATAATCCCTATTTTTTTATATGTTGGTGCTTAAAAATGAGCTTTTTGTAAAAAAAATCATAGGAAATAACACTTTTTTTTCAAAATATTTGGTCATATCAAAAAAAAGCAGTACCTTTGCACTCGCTTTCGGAAAGGAAGCGCGACATAACAAATTGGTGCGGTAGTTCAGTTGGTTAGAATACATGCCTGTCACGCATGGGGTCGCGGGTTCGAGTCCCGTCCGCACCGCAAAGAAGATGCAAATGCATCTTCTTTTGTTTTTGTATGTATCATTTGCTTATAGTTAGGCTATTTTGTATGATTGACTTTGCAAAATTACGAAATATGTGTTATAAAACATATTTTTCTGTCAAAATATTTGGTGGGTATGTAAAAAAGCAGTACCTTTGCATCGTGTTTTTCATGGTATTAGATTTAAGGTTAAGTAAGAGATTGGGTTGTCGGGATGACAATCCTTCTTTTTTTATATATGTGTATTTTTTGGTGAGATAAAAAGAATATGCTTATATACGTTGTATATAATTGGAATAACATACTAATCATATGCTTTTGATAAGGGAAAGATAACTCAACGATAGGAGTGCTTCGGGCGTGATAAGGGTGGAAAAAATCGCCACAGACGGGGAAGTCTATGGCGATTTTTGTTAAATGCGGGAAGGACGGTTATACGGTGGCTTCGATATTCCACATAAAGGCGCGTACACCAACTTCCTCGTTGCGCTTGTCAAGCTTCTTCACTGCCTCAAGCAGCAGAGGAGCTTTCTCGTCAGGAACGATAGTGATGACGCAAGAGTTCATCTCTGGCCATGCGTGGGTACCACGGCGTGGCTCACCATTCTTGCTACCACGACCTTGCACGTCCTCAAAGAACGTAAAACCACGTATCTCTAGCATATCAAGCATATACTCCACGCGTTCGGTGTTGGCTTGATTGAATATGATCATTATTGATTTCATAATTGTTAATTTACTTTGTAAATGAATAATTAGCAGCTGCGCCGCTGAAGGGTTACTTCGTGAATGGTTATTCGCTACTCGAATGAAGAGTTACTGTGTGAAACTCAGCGTAGCTAACTTTTCATGCGAAGCATAACTATTCATTGCACAATGTCCCTTCAGCGAAGCTTATTACTCTTTGCTACGCAAATCTTCGCAGTCTTTTACATCAATGTCCATGAAGATGAAGTTTTCGCGGACTTTCTTGAGTTTATCGCGCTCACCTTTCTTGGATATTGCACCATATACAACAGGTACAATATACAGGGTCAAAAAGGTTGCAACGGTCAAACCACCAATCACGACAATACCCAATGGACGCCACATCTCGGCACCTTCACCTTGGCTCACAGCCATTGGCACCATACCGAGGATAGTTGTAAACGCAGTCATCAAGACAGGACGCATACGGCTTTGACCAGACATTTGGATAGCCTCATTCAACTCATATCCACGCTCGCGCATAAGGTTGATATAGTCCACGAGCACAATACCGTTCTTCACCACGATACCCACCAACAAGACAATACCTAATGCACCAATCATATCCAATGATACACCTGTTATCCACAACGCAAGGATCACACCCGAGAGCGCAAATGGCACGGTAAACATGATGATACCAGGGTTGCTGAACGATTCAAACTGACTCGCCATCACGATATATACGAGGATGAGAATCAATGCACCCAACATACCGAGTTTGCCGAAAGACTCTTGTTGATCCTCATACGCACCTGCCAAACGGATAGAGTAACCTGCTGGCTTGTCGATTTGAGGCAATACTTGTGTTTGAATAGCTTGAGCCAACTCACCAAGCGAAGTTTCGTATGGGGTAACTTTCACAGTAACAATACGTTGACGTGACTTGCGAACGATTTTTGGTGGTGCCCAATACTCGTCCACCGAGCAAATCTCAGAGAGTTTGATGGTTTGTCCCATTGGTGTTGGGATAGAGAAATCAAGCACATCAGAGATGGAGTTGCGGTTCTCCTCTTTCAAACGCACTAGGATATCATACTCATCACCATCCTCCTTCAAGAAGCCCACAGCCATACCATTCACACGGTTGCGCAGGTAAGACGAAATAGTAGCAGAGGTCAATCCGTGGCGAGAAGCTTTCTCTTTGTCCACGAGGATCTTAATCTCAGGACGGTCGTCATCACGATCAGAATAGACATCACGTGCGCCTGGCAATTCCTTGGTCAAGGCAATGATTTGTTGTGCCATTTGGTTGGTGATATCAAAGTCATAACCATAGATCTCCACATCCACTGTATTACCACCACCAGGGCCACCACTGCTAATATTTGCCTGATACTCAATGATCTCTGGATATTGTGCTAACTCCTGACGCAACACTTCAGCAATTTGCCAAATAGTGCGTTCACGCTCCCACTTCTTGTTGCAGCGAATAGTCATGGAGATGGTATTGTTCATGGTGGTAGAGAAGATAGCACCTGTACCATCATCGTCGTTGCTACCCGCAGATGTAGAGATCATCTGAATCTCTGGCACGAGCAACATGAAACGCTCCTCCAATTGGCGGGCAGTCTTCACAGTCTCTTCGATACGTGTACCACGTTGCAACTCTACCGTCACGCTCAGGCGGGCATTATCTTGTTGTGCCATGAAGTCGGTACCCACTTTGCCCATGATGAATGGCAATAGCGATGCGGCAAAGAATACAAACAATGCAATGATTGTTAATGCCTTATGGCGCAAACACCAGCCCAGTGACTTCGCATAAGCAGCATCCACCTTATCCAAGAATGCCACCACCGTGCGGTCATACCAGGTCTTGGTAGTAGCCTCTTCGTCAATCAGTTTACCATTCTCAATACGTACTTTGCGAGCTTTGAGCAGCTTCGAGCAAAGCATAGGGGTCAAGGTGATAGCGATCACGGTTGAGGTACAGCAAACCACCGTCACGATCCAGCCCAACGACTCGAACATGATACCTGCCATACCGTCCATCATGGTCAGTGGCACGAACACAGCTACGAGTACTAATGTAGTCGCAATAACGCTGACCCACACCTCGTTGGTGGCATAGATAGCTGCCTCACGAGGCGCTTCACCACGCTCAATGTGACGGGTGATATTCTCCAACACCACAATCGCATCGTCCACCACCATACCAATCGCGATACTCAGCGAACAGAGCGAGATGATGTTGATACTAGAGTCTGCCATCTTCAGATAGATGAAGGCAACAATCAAGGAAATTGGAATAGTGAGCGAGATGATAATCGTCGCACGCCATTTGCCCAAGAAGAACAACACTACCAACACCACGAACAAGAGTGCGTACAACACAGACTCCTCCAATGAGTTGATACTATTGCGAATATTGTCAGCCGAGTTATAGATCTCTTGAATCTTCACGTCGGTAGGCAATTGCTTTTGAATCTTTGCCAATTCCTCTTGCACATCCTCGCAGACTTGCACGGTGTTAGACCCCGATTGCTTAGCCACAATCAAACGTGCAGCCTCACGACCATTGGTTTTCTCATCCAACGAAAGGTCCTTGATGGTATCACGTACCGTAGCGATATCGCGCACAAACACTTGTTGTCCTTGTGGGGTGATAGTCACCATCAGGTCGTTGATCTCGCTACTCTCGATGAACTCAGAGCGCACTTGCATTTGGTATTGCTCTTTCTCCATCTTCACCGTACCCGAAGACAGGTTCAAGTTGTTGGCGGAGATCACTTGACCTACTTGCTCCAAC
Organism: Paludibacteraceae bacterium; assembly: GCA_017556705.1. Classification (GTDB taxonomy): domain Bacteria; phylum Bacteroidota; class Bacteroidia; order Bacteroidales; family Paludibacteraceae; genus Colicola. Next base: position 131,967 of record JAFYMG010000014.1, read on the forward strand.
GAGATACCGTATGCATCCAACTTCTGTTGGTCGATATCCACATACACATAGCGGTCAGGCGCACCGGATACCGACAAGTTACCAATACCGTTGATCTTATTCAGCTGTGGAATCACCTCATCGTTGAGGATCTTGTCGAGCGCAGCATACGACTCGTCTGCCGTAATCGAATATTGGCAGATAGGCATGGTGCTTGAGGAGAACTTAAACACCATTGGCGACGAACAACCGTCTGGCAACTGGTTCTTCGCCATATCGCAGAACGACCGCACGTCGTTGACGGCTTCCGTGATATCGCATCCCCACTCCAATTCCAATACTACAAGACTGACGTTATCTTTGCTGGTCGAGTTGATATACTTCAGGTTGTCCACCGAAGTCAAACTATTCTCCATAATCTTGGAGACGTTCGTTTCTATCTCCGAGGCGGAGGCTCCAGGATAGGTGGTCATCACCATCACGTATGGAGGATCCATCTCAGGGAACTGATCCACAGGCAGTTGCACAAAGCAGAACAGACCTATGATCATCACCGCAACGAATACCAGCATGGTCGTTACGGGGTTTTTAATCGCGGTTTTATAAATTGCCATAATTCTTTCAGAAGTTTAAAGGTTTTAAGAGTTCTAAAAGTTTTAAAGGTGAGTTGACCCTTAAAACAGCCCAAAGGGCGACTAAAACTATTAAAACTTTTTCAACATTACTTCACTTCAATCTTCACACCATCCACCAATTTGCTTTGACCTTTGTGGATATACTCTACACCTGGTTGGATTTCAGGAGCGATAATCTCGATTTGCTCATCAAAGCGTTGTCCGAGTTTCACGCTCACACGCTTCGCATAGCCATTCTCGTTGATAAACACAAAACGCTCGTTCGAACCAATCAGTTTCTCCACGGATTGATAAGGCACCACGATGGTATTCTCCTTGCCAAGTCCGAGAGTAGTAGTCACATACATACCTGGACGCAACTTCTCGCTGGCGTTAGGAATCACCACCTTGCATTGGAAAGTGTGGCTCGCAGCATCGATAGTTGGATACACCACCTCGATAGTTGCAGGGAAAGTTTGCTCTGGATAAATATCGCTCTTCACGGTGAGTTTCATACCCTCTTTGATCAAAGGATAGTAGGTCTCTGGCACAGCGATAAGGGCTTTGAGTTTCTTCACTTGGGTGAGTACCACGATTGGCTGACCGCCGTACAACTCGCCGTCCTCGTAGGTCTTAGCCGCAATCACGCCCTCGAATGGAGCAGTCACATAGGTGTTCTTCTCCAAGAATGAGAGGTTTTGCTTCAATTGGTCGTAGCCTACTTTGGTTTGATCGTAAGTCTGTTGGCTTACGCTACCAGTAGCGAGCAATGCCTCCAAACGGCTCATCTCCACCTCCAAGTTCGCCAATTGAATCTTGCTGGTGAGGTATTGATTCTGATCCATACGCACCAACATATCGCCTTCTTTCACGCGATCGCCTACCTCTACGAAGATATGCTCAATCTTACCTGTCAACGAAGGAGCCACGTTTTGTGTCAGATAACCTTGCAGGTTGGTACTAATATTGAGCACACGCTCAATCTCATGATTTTCGAGGATCATGGTACTTACCACTTCCACGCGCTCAGCCTCTTGAGTTGCTTGAGCATCTTTCTTGCCGCAGCCAATCAAGCATACAGCTGCCGCCATCATTAATACAATCTTTTTCATTTATCGTTTTAGTTTTGAAATTATCATAAAGTCGTTAAGGTCCTTAAAGTCCTTAAGGTCGTTATCTTACAAATTCAAGAATTTCTCCAACTCCACTTGTGCATTCACCAATGTCAATACCGCTTGCACGTAACTGCTTTGTGCGGTGATAAGGTCGTTGCTCGCATTCACGAGGTCGAGGTTACTTGCTGCTCCCTGATTAAACTTATTGGTCGTTGACTCAAACACACGTTGCGTCACCTCCATATTGTCTTTTTCGTTCATGTAGGTCTCATAACCGTTTTGCAGGTTATAGCGCAATTGTTCGTTTTGAATACCGAGGTTATTGGCTGTTTCTGCAAACGTATTACGTGCTTCTTCCAACGCAATCTTCTTCTCCACCACACCTGCGGCACGCTTACCCGATGACCACAATGGCATGCTGATATTCAGCGACACGGCATTAGGAGGGGTCATGTTCAAGCCCTCTTTCTTACCAAAATAGTCTTTTTGGTTGTATTGGTATGCCAATGCCACTGTTGGACCATATGCCCAACCTGCCATATGCACATTCTTCTTCGCCAACTCCACGTTCTTCTCCAGCAATTGGTAGTTAAGGTTGTTCTCCAAGATAAAGTCGTTACCCAGCAATGCCACCACCGCCTCAGCAGACAGGAAGTCCTCCAACGTAGAGGTCAGCACCAACTCCGTTTCAGCAGGTACATCCAGCAGCACCTTCAACGCATTCAACGCCAACTGGGTACTACGCAGATTCGCATTGATATTGTTTTTCAACGTGTTCACACGCACCTTGATGAGGTCGGCTGTTGTTTGTTCTGCGGCACCTACATCTACGCTACGTTGGGTCATCTCTGCCATCTGTTCGATGTTGGCGAGTGAACTCTCCAGCAAGGTCACCACGTTTTGCAGTACCAACACACTGGCATAGCTAGTCTTGATGTTAGCACGTAGGTTATCCTCCGACTGTTGAAGATTCAACTTCTGCATGTCAATGGCTACGTTGTTCAACAATGCGCCCACGATTGCCTGACCATTGATACCCACAGCGGCTGTGATGCCTAGTGTTCCGTTGTCTGGCATCTCGATGGGCATACCGCCAAAGTTCATCTTGTAGCCCATCATCGAGGTGTAGCCCCACGACAGGTCTGCTGATGGCAACATACTCGCTATCGTCTGCCAACGTTGGGCATACGCTTTTTGTACCGCCAAACTAGCGTTTCTCAAACTGCGGTTGGTCTCCACCGCATAGTCTTGCGCCTCGGTGAGGCTTAGGTTTAATGTCGCAGGCACCTCACGCACCTCAGCTTTCTTCGTAGCTGCCATCACATGATCTGCTGCCTGCATGCCGTTCGCCAAAAACGCGAACAAGCCAATGGCTAAAACAATTTTTTTCATCATCTTTTATACCTTATATATTATATGTTATTTTTCACTTTCTCTCTCAACCGCAGCAAACCGCTTTCGCTCAATATGCCTCGCATCAAAATATCCATTCGCTGATGTCCTATGCGATGCACTTCCTCTTTGGTCATTTGCCCGCCCGTTATCAGATCCAACAATCGGTACTGCATGTCCAAAAACATCATCGCCACCACATCCACATCGATCTCGGCTCGGAAGATTCCCTCGCTCACGCCTTTCTCCAAAAACCGTACCAAAATCTTCTCTGCTGTTTGACGCATCACTTTTTTGTGTGCTGCGAATAGTTGCGGATAGTACTTTTCCAGGTCATACATCATCGCAGGTGTCTTCAGATCTTTCTTCTGAGTGGATTGCGCTATCTTCGCCCATTCCACAATCACCTGCGTGATAGTACGTTTAGATAAGGCGTTATCTAAGTCATGCGCCACTTTCTGCTCATGCTTATGCAGGATAGCCTGTACCAAATCATCTTTCGATGGAAAATACACATAAAATGTCTTCTTCGACATCCCCAACTCATGACAAATATCATCAATAGATACACTACGGATGCCCACTTGTTGCATTCGTTCAATTGCCACTTGCAATATATTTTCCCTTACGTCATTCATGTTTCTCTGTCATTCCGCTACCAACTACGATAGATATACGTTAGATACACGATAGATATACGAAACATTACGCTACTTTTACCCTACCTTTACCCCATGAATACCTAACGACAATTAGTTTCTTAGCAAAAACCGTGCAAAGGTACTACTTTTCTTTGTAATTACCAAATATTTTTAGGAAACTTTAACACTTTTGTAGTTTCCAGGTTACAAAATGTGTATAAAAAAACAGGCAAAGGATTGCCTGTTTTTTAAGGGTGTTATGTGAGGGATTATTTTGCGGGTTGATAGCCTTCAGTAGCGAGTTGGTCATAAAATTTTTGTGCAGCTTTATATCCGCTGGATACGGCTTTTTTATACCACCACATGGCTCGTGAGTAATTTTGTTCGACTCCGTATCCTTTTTCGTACATCCATCCTAGTTTGTATCGCGCTTCGGAATGTCCTTTCCTGGCCGCTCTGCTATACCAATCAGCTGCTTTGGTATAGTCTTGTATGATTCCTCTTCCATGTTCATACATCCATCCTAAGTTGTATTGTGCATCGGTATTGCCTTGCTCTGCCGCTTTTGTGTACCAGATGAGCGCTTGCGCGTCATTTTGTTCTATGCCTTGTCCGTTGATGTACATGTATGCTAAATTATATTGCGCATTGGCATCATTTTGTTCGGCTGCTTTTGTGTACCAAGTTACGGCTAATAGGTAGTTTTGTGTGACTCCTTGTCCATTGGCGTATAAGACCCCTAGACTATACTGTGCGCACGCGAGCCCTTTTTGTGCTGCTTGTGCATAGTATTCGGCAGCTATAGCATAATCTTGTGTGACTCCTTGCCCGTTAGCGTATAAGATACCTAGATTGTATTGCGCCTGTTCATCACCTTGTTCTGCTGCTTTGGTATACCATTCAGCTGCTTGTGTGTAGTCTTGCGTTACACCTCGTCCTTTTTCGTACAATACGCCTAAATTGTATTGTGCATAGGCCAATCCTTGTTTTGCAGATTTTGTGTACCATTCAGCGGCAAGGGAGTTGTCTTGTAATACCCCTTGGCCTTTTTCGTACATTAAGCCAACGTTGTATTGCGCTGCAGCATCACCTTGTTGTGCTTTTCTAAGGTTTACCTTGAATTCGTCCGCAGCATGGATTGGTAGGATGTTCGCGAGGGCAAGAATCAGAAGAATTTTTCTCATAGATTTGATGTTGTTTGTTCAGTCTTTTAATTACCGTTTATTTTTAAGGCTGCAAAGATAGTGTTTTCTTTTGAGATATGCAACTTTATTAATGAAAAAGATGAATAAATTCCCTCGAAAAGTTGTAGGCGTGTATGAATAAATCTTAATAACGGGCACTTTTTATTCTAGGCTTATCCTCCGCTTATCTATCGCATTAAAAGATGTATGGGATGGGAGGTGGTGTATGTGTGAAAATCTTAAGAAATTGTTCTTTTCATAGAAAAAAACTATTTTGCTTGCGTATATGCGTTTTTTTTAGTAATTTTGCGCCCGAATTATGTTTGTATATTTTTGGATATTGCGATTGGCGGCGTTGTTGGGTCATAAGAAGGCTCGCAAGTTGGTGCAAGGGCAGAAGAATGCCTTGGCAGAGTTGGAGCAATGGGCTTCGACCTTGAATGGTTGTGAGGTGTTGTGGGTGCATGCGGCGTCGGTGGGGGAGTTTGAGCAAGCTCGTCCTATCATAGAGCGCCTGCGTAGTGAGTTGCCATTTCGCAAGATATTATTGACCTTCTTTTCGCCCTCAGGCTACGAGTTGCGCAAGCATTATGCGATGGTGGATAAAGTGACGTACTTGCCTTTTGCGACTAGGCGTAATGCGAAGCGTATGATGGATATGTTGCCATTGGAGGCAGCGTTGATGGTTAAGTATGAGTTTTGGCCCGCTTATCTGAATGCGCTGGCAGCGAAGAAGGTGCCGACGTACTTGATATCGGCGATTTTCAGGGAGAAGCAGTTGTTTTTCCGTCCATGGGGCAAAGGGTATTTGAAGTTGTTGCATGCGTTTGATCATATTTTTGTGCAGGATGAGGCTTCTGCAATGTTGTTAAAATCGCATGGTGTGGATCGTGTAGTGGTGGCTGGTGATACGCGTTTTGATCGTGTGATGGAGGTTCGTGAGCAGGCGAAGCATTTGCCTGTTGTGGAGCGCTTTGTGGCGGGTGCGCAGCGTGTGTTGGTGGCTGGTAGTACATGGCCAGAGGATGAGGTGCTGTTGGTACGGTATGTGCGTGAGCGCGAGGATGTGCGATTGGTGTTGGTGCCGCATGAGATAGATGAGGAGCATCTGCATGGGATCTTCAATTGCTTTGAGGGTCGTTATGTGCGCTACACGGAGGCGACAGCGAAGAAGTTGCATGATTGTCGCGTGCTGCTAGTGGATACGATAGGTGTGCTGTCATCGATCTATCGGTATGGAGATGTGGCGTATGTGGGTGGTGGTTTTGGTGTGAGTATCCATAATACGCTGGAGGCAGCGGTGTATGGCATGCCAGTGGTGTTTGGCCCTACGTGGCAAAAGTTCCGTGAAGCGAAGGGGCTATTGGATGCGGGTGCTGCTATCACGGTGAAGAACTACAACGAGTTTGCCGCGGCATTGGATAGAGCTTTTGCCACGCAAGACGAGATGGGCGCAGCAGCGACGGCATACGTGACGAGCGAGTTGGGTGCGACGGGGAGGATATACGATTGTATATTTTAGTGGAGTAGAATAGAGTAGGTAAAATAGTAAAATAAAAAGACAAAAGATATAATATGGCACAAAAACCAAGTATTCCCAAAGGTACGCGTGATTTTTCTCCGCTGGAGATGGCGCGTCGTAATTATATTTTTGATACCATTAAGTCGGTATTCTCGTTGTATGGTTTTCAGCAGATAGAAACTCCCGCGATGGAGAATTTGAGTACGCTGATGGGTAAGTATGGTGAGGAAGGTGATAAGTTACTCTTCAAGATACTGAATTCAGGCGACTGGAAGGGTGCGTTGAATGCAGAGATGTTGGAGAATGCGACTATCGGTGCGTTGACAAGCAAGGTGAGCGAGAAGGGATTGCGATATGACCTGACCGTGCCTTTTGCTCGTTTTGTGGTGCAACACCGCGATGAGATACAGTTTCCTTTCAAACGCTATCAGATCCAGCCAGTATGGCGTGCAGACCGTCCGCAGAAAGGTCGTTATCGTGAGTTTTATCAATGCGATGTGGATGTGGTAGGTACGAACTCACTGCTGAGCGAGGTGGAGTTGATTCAGATCGTGGAGGAGGTGTACCGTCGTTTGGGTATCCGTGTGAGTCTGCATATCAACAACCGCAAAATCCTTGCAGGTATCGCGGAGGTGATCGGTCAGCCAGAGCGTATCATCGATATCACGGTGGCGATTGATAAGTTGGATAAGATAGGTATTGACAATGTGAACAAGGAGTTGCTGGATAAGGGTATCCCTGCTGAGGCGGTGGAGGCATTGCAACCGATATTGCATCTGAGCGGTACGAATGCGGAGAAGTTGGATCAACTGGAGCAGGTGTTGGCCGGTTCGGAGCAAGGATTGAAGGGTATAGAAGAGTTGCGCACGATCTTTGCATTGTATGCAGAGAGCACGCAGGATGGCGATTTGGCTACATACGAGGCAAGCGGTTTGCAGATCAAGTTGGATCTATGTCTGGCGCGTGGATTGAACTACTACACGGGTGCTATCTTCGAGGTGAAGGCGTTGGATGTGCAGATGGGTAGTATCACCGGTGGTGGTAGGTATGACAACTTGACGGGTATCTTCGGTATGCCAAACGTGTCGGGCGTAGGTATATCGTTTGGTGCAGACCGCATATATGATGTGCTGACGGAGCTGAATCTGTATCCGGAGAACTTGCAATCAACGACGGAACTGTTGTTTGCTACTTTCGGCGAAGCAGAGCTGTTGTATGCATTGCGTTGGGCGAAAGCATTGCGCGAGCAAGGGTTGCGTGTGGAGGTATATCCCGAGCCTACGAAGATGAAGAAACAGATGGGTTATGCGGATGCAAAGCATATACCATTTGTTGCCATCGTGGGTGGCGATGAGATGGCCGCGGGCAAGGTGATGCTGAAGAATATGCAGACGGGTGAGCAACAGTTGGTGAGCTTGGAGGAGTGCGGTGAGGCTTTGAAATGATTTTTGAGCATATACATAGATTCTATTTCTTGGGTATAGGTGGCATAGGTATGAGTGCGTTGGCACGTTACTTTGCTGCTAAGGGGTATGATGTGTCGGGCTATGACCGCACAGCGTCACCCTTGACCAAAGAGCTGGAGGCGGAAGGTATCGCGGTGCAGTATGATGATAGTTTGGATGCCGTGAAGGGTCTGGATAAAGAGGCAACTATCGTGGTGCGTACGCCAGCTGTGTCCGAAGATGCGCCCGTGTATGTATGGCTGCGTGAGAATGGTTTTACTATCAAGAAGCGTGCAGAGGTCTTGGGTATGGTGACACGCTCGGCGCGTGCGTTGTGTGTAGCAGGTACGCACGGCAAGACGACCACTAGCACGATGTTGGCGCATATATTGCATAGTTCGCATGTGGGTGCGAATGCGTTTTTGGGTGGAATAGCGAATAATTACCATAGTAACTTGCTATTGGATGCGGAGAGCAACTTGGTGGTTGTGGAGGCGGATGAGTTTGACCGCTCGTTTCATCACTTGAGACCGTATATGTCGGTGATAACGAGTATGGATGCTGACCACTTGGATATCTATGGCACAGAGGAGGCTTATCGTGCGAGTTTCGCGCAGTATGCGGGGTTGGTGGAAGAGGCCTTGGTGGTGAAGGGTAGTTTAAAGTTTAATGTTGAAAGTTTAAGGGCAAGGGTTTATACCTACGCAGTAGGCGATAAGGCGGATTTTTATGCGGATAACGTGGTGATGAAAGACGGGGCAATATGCTTTGATTTTCATCATTTGCGTGGTATGGTACAAGGTGTTCGTTTGGGTGTGCCAGCATGGGTGAATATCGAGAATAGTGTGGCTGCTATGGCCGTGGCACATCTGATGGGTGCGACGGATGATGAGTTGCGCGAGGGTGTGGAGAGTTTTGCGGGTGTGTATAGACGATTCAATGTGCATGTGAATACTCCTCAAGTGGCATATGTGGATGATTATGCGCACCATCCAGAGGAATTGAGAGCGAGCATAGAGTCGGTGAGACGATTGTATCCAGATCGGCATGTGATAGGCGTATTTCAACCTCATTTATTCTCGCGTACGCACGATTTGGCAGATGGCTTTGCTCAGGTGCTGGGCCGTTTGGACGAAGTGGTGCTGTTGCCTATCTACCCTGCGCGTGAGTTGCCAATAGAGGGTGTGACAAGCGAATGGCTGTTGGGGAAGATTACAATGGAGAAGGGGAAACAGAAAGCATTGGTGGAGAGAGAGTTGCTGGCAGGATACCTGCGGGGAAGAGTGGATGAACAAGTGGGTAAGGCGTGCGTGGTAGTGACGATGGGTGCTGGAGATATAGACCGATTGGTAAACGACATAAAAGAAACCTTAATTTATGAAAAAAATGGTTAAAAAGATTCTGATTTCGACTGCTGCAGTGGTATGCTGCATGGCGGTTGTAGGCGGCGGAGTATGGTGCTCTGTTGTGTGTAAATCTTCGCCATGTACGCAGGTGTGTATAGTGGTGAAAGACAGTGTAAAACGTCAGTTTGTGGATGCGTTTGAGTTGGAGCATTATCTGAAGCGTAATGCATGTTATCCACAGGGTGATAGTATGCGAATGGTGGATTGTTATGCAATAGAGCAATGTCTGCTCAGGCATGATATGGTGCGTAAGGCAGAGTGTTATAAGTCGCCTTTTGGTAAGGTGAGTATTGCGGTTTCGCAGCGCGTGCCGGTGTTGGCGGTAGTGTCGAACAATGGTTGCTATTATGTGGATTCCGACCGCAGAGTGATGCCGATTCGTGGTGAGTTGGATCACCGTTTGCATGTACTGAAGGGTGCAGTGACAGAGCGCGCTGCCAGAGAGGAGTATTTTGATTTTGTGGGTTGGTTGCGCGATAATAGTTATTGGGGCGAACGTATTTGTGCTATCCATGTGCAGACTCCGAAGCATCTGGTGTTGACCCAAGAGGGATTGGATGCAAAGATTATTTTGGGTGAGTTGGATGGTTATGAAGCAAAACTGACGAAATTGCGCAAGTTGTATACCAAGGGTTTGGATCAAATAGGTTATCCCAATTATCGTGAGTATGATTTGCGCTATGCAAAACAAGTAGTGGGGCGGAAGTAATTTAGAGTTTAGTGAATTATGGCAAAGAAACATAAGATATTACAATCCGTACCGCTAGTGGCAATCGATTTAGGTAGCCACAATGTGCGTGCGATGGCCGCAGAGATGAAGGATGGTCGCTTACATGTGTTGGGCATGGAAGCGTCGAATAAGTTCCAATGCATGGAGCGCGGTGTAGTGGTTAGTCCTACGAATGCGGGTTATATGATCAATGAGACGCTGAAGTTATTGGCCAACCGTATTCGTGTGGATGCATTGCCTTCTGCGTTTGTGAGTGTTGGTGGTAGGACGATGCAGATTGTGTCGGTGACGTCGAAGCGTGATCAGATTCGTAAGCGCGAAGTGACGCAGGAGTTGCTGGATGAAATGGAGTTGGAGTGCAAGAAGAAGATAGAAGCACGTAATCCTGATGTCGCTGTATTGGATTTAGTGCCGTATTATTATACGTTGGATGGTAAACAACAAGACGATCCGCCTACATCCGCACAACAGGCGACAATCGTACAGGCCCATTTTATGGCGTTTGTGGGAAAGAAGGATTTGGAACAAAAGGTGGTTGATAGTTTCTCTCGTTCCGCTAAGCGTATGGAACGTATGTATGTGCGTCCAGATGCATTGCTGAATGCGTTGGCATTGGCCGATGATACGGTGGATGATATGGCTGAGGGTTGTGTGATATTGGATTTAGGTGCCCAGACGACCACATTGACGGCGTATAAAGGTACGCAATATCTGCACAACAAGGTGATACCTCTTGGCGGATATGATATCACACGGGATATTGAGCAGATGGGTATGTCGCTGGCATATGCGGAGCAATTGAAGTGTAAATATGGCTGTGCTTCTGCCGATTTGGTGGAGGTGAATCATCGTTTTCGTGTACCCGCGCCTAATGCACCAGGTGGTGAAGTGGCATTGATGGAAACGGATCTGGCGAATATTATCTCTTTGCGTTTGGATCAAATAATCAATCCGCTGATGGAGATTCTGAACAAAGAAGCAGACCGCTATAGGGTGTTATATATCACAGGTGGTGGTGCGATGTTGAAGGGTATTGATCAATATCTGCAGCAAAAGACGAGTATCCCAGTGATGTATGGTTCGCATGCCTCTTTTTTGAGTCATGATACCGATGATGAGATGTGTATGCCGATATATTCATCGTTGGTAGGTACGTTATTGTTGGGTAATGAGTATCGCAAGAAGCATCCGTTGGCAGCAGCGAATGACACAGGTTTGCCAATCTTTAAGGCGTTGAGAGATATGACTTTGGATCTCTTCACCGAGCAAGAAACAATGAGAGAACAAGAAAACGAATAATCATTAAATCTAAAAAGAAATATATGGAAAATTTGATTGAGACTTTAGATGGTGTATTGGATTTAGCACAAGATTCGACCATAAAAGTGATGGGTGTAGGTGGCGGTGGCTGCAATGCTGTGAACTATTTGTATGCTCAAGGCGTGCAAGATGTATCGTTCCTCGTATGCAATACTGATAAGCAATCGTTGGAGCGTAGTAGTGTGCCTGCCAAGTTGCAGTTGGGCCCTGGTTTGGGTGCTGGTGGTAAGCCAGAGGTAGCACAAGAGTATGCCGAGCAAAATCGTGACCGCATCAAAGAGGCGTTGAACGATGGCACTAAGATGCTCTTTTTGACTGCAGGAATGGGTGGTGGTACAGGTACGGGTGCGTCTTCTGTAGTAGCTTCTGTGGCACGTGAGATGGGTATCCTTACCGTAGGTATTGTGACTTTACCATTTACGTTTGAAGGACCCAAGAAGATCAAGAAAGCAATGATTGGTGTGGCACATTTGGCAGAGCAGGTGGATGCAATCTTGGTGATTAATAACGAGAAACTACGTCAGATATATCCTGATTTAAATATGTTGAATGCCTTCTCTAAATCCGATGATGTGGTGGCCAATGCAGCACGTGCTATAGCGGAGATTATCACGGTACCAGGCTATATCAATACCGACTTTGCTGATGTGTATAATACGCTGAAGAGTGGCAATGTGGCTATCATGAGCGTCGGAAAAGCTAATGGAGAGAATCGTATTACGAAGGCTATTCATGATGCATTGCACTCGCCATTGGTGAATAGCGATGTGCGCGGTGCAACACGCCTGTTGTTGCAAATCTATACAAGTACCGAGCATGCAGTAGTGATGTCAGAGATGAGTCAGATCCATGAATTTGTTAGCGAGATAGGCGAGGATGTAGAAGTGCAATGGGGTGCTTCGTTGGATGAAAGTTTGGAGGATAATGTACGTGTGACGATTATTGCTACGGGCTTTGAGGTGTCGAATATTCCAGGTTTGGATGATGCGGTAGGCAAGAAGACTGTGGATGAGGCGATTAAGGATTTCTATGAAGAGCCTAAGCAGCCAGAGGCACCAAAAGAGGAAAAGCCAATCGAGATAAGCGATGATGTTGACTTGCAGATTGTGGTGGGCACAGAGGATGCGCATACAGGGTTTACTGCTCCAGCGCAATCAATCAAGCATGAGGACGGCGATATCGTTATTGACTTTGATGTGGAAGAGCAGCTAATCAATCCAACCAATCCTCAACCTGGCAAATCATCTGTGTTTGCGGGTTGGATGCGTGGCCGTAAGTGATGCAAAACATTTTTTTTACATGTTGGCGAGCAGTGTTGGAAGTATTGTTTCCTTCGTGTTGCGCTGCGTGTGGACACAAATTGATACAGGAGGAGCGGGAAATATGCTCCTCCTGTCTTGTTGCTATACCGCGTACGGAGCATGCCGCGATATCCGATAATGGCATAGATATGCTATTTGCAGAGCGCATACATCTTGAGCATAGGAAGATTCGCTATGAACGTGGAGCGGCATTTGCCTATTATAACCGCGACCGTGGACAGGTGCTGCGGCAATTGATAGAACGGGGTAAGTTTGGCACTAATCCCAATCCGGAGGTGTTTTATGTCTTAGGGCGGGAGGCAGCACGCGAATATGTGGGATCTGCATTGCTGGAGGATATAGATATGTTAGTACCTATTCCTCTGCATTCCCGTCGTTTGCGTGAACGTGGATTCAATCAAGCGGAATATATATGCAAGGGCATGAGCGAGGTGTTGCATCTGCCGATAGATACCGAACATTTGGTGCGTGTGCGCAATAATCCACATCAATCACGCTCGCAGTTTGATAAGCGAGAGAGTAATGTGAGGGACTTATTCGCAGTGCGTTATCCTGAGGAGTGGAAAGATAAGCATATTCTTCTGGTAGATGATGTGATTACTTCTGGCTCAACGCTATTTGAGTGCATGAAGCAATTAAGCGCTATTCGCGGTTGTCGCGTCAGCGTCTTCGCCCTTGGATGGGCGCATAATTAAGCTTGTTTGTTTTTACGGTGGCGCTTGATGATGGCTTTCACCACGAAAAGGATGATAGCTACGCCAAAAATAGCCATGATGGCGATGCTTAGTTCGTGGCTATATTGATCAATGAGATCTTTTTGCCCGTGGGTGATATAGCCCAATAATGCCAAGATAATATTCCATATGCCTGCACCGAGGAAAGTGTAGAAGAGGAACCATCCGAAATGCATCTTGCATAGGCCCGCAGGTATGCTGATTAGCTGCCGAATACCAGGAATAAGTCGGCCAACAAACGTAGAAACTTTGCCATGTTGGTTGAAATAGTCTTCCGCCTTCTTGATTTTGTCGGATGATAGCATACAGAGATGTCCGATTTTGCTGTCCGCAAAAGCATAGATGATGGGACGCCCTAGCCACATAGCCAAGAGATAATTGATGATGGCACCGATGATGGCACCAAGCGTACCAAACAATACTACGAAAAGGACATTTAATGGGTAACTATCACTGATATTCAAGCTACTACCTTCAATATCCGCCACATATGCTGCGGGAGGAACAACAATTTCACTAGGGAAAGGTATGAATGATGATTCTATCGCCATCAGCGCAGTGATGGTCGCATAGTTCATATGCTCGGCATACCACGTTTCTACGTGTTCAATGATACTAACATTTGTGGTATCTACCACTTCTTGTGCGGTTACGTTGCCGATAATGATTGCAAACGCAATAAATAGAATAATTCTCTTCACGAAATATCAACTATTAATAATGTTTATAGGTCAAAGGCTGGGGTATACGGCATCGCTGCTATTTCTTTCCTTTTACCTAATAGCCTTATCGCCTTATATCTCCCATTGCTCAAGGCTAGCGGTAAGTTGGTCAAAGGTCTTTGCTTTGCTCTTTTCGCGTACCTCGTTGATCTGCTGATTGACAGCGGTGTCGTATGCTTCTTCCTCCACATTGCGTATCACACCGAGTGCGATAGGCTGGGTGGTATCGTTTTCTTGACCCATCATAGCGAGCATGCGGTGAAGGGTAGGATCAGGAGTGGTGGCATCGTGGGTGAGCACGCGCTCGTCATCAGCAGATACCACGATTAGTTGAGGTATCACCCCTTGGCTATAATCCAATGCCAAACCTTTGTCTTTCTCTTTGCCGAAGATCATCTTTTCGCCATGTTTCAAGACAATAGAACGCTCAGCGCGCATCTCACGATCAGCAATCCAGTTATGCGTACCATTGTTGAAAATCACACAGTTGACCAGACATTCGATGACACTGGCACCTTTGTGCTGATGGCCTTGTACCATACAATCTACCGTAGTTGGCATATCCACGTCTAGCGTGCGGGCAAAGAAGGTCCCGCGCGCACCGAATACCAATTCTGCGGGGATAAATGGGCGCTCTACGGTGCCAAATGGACTAGACTTGCTCACAAATCCTTTGGGTGAAGTGGGGGAGTATTGTCCCTTGGTGAGACCATATATGCGGTTGTTGAATAGGCAGATATTCAAATCCACATTGCGGCGCAACTCATGGATAAAGTGATTGCCACCAATAGCGAGGCAGTCGCCATCGCCCGTCATTTGCCATACGCTGAGTTCAGGATGGCTAGTCTTGACACCTGTTGCGATAGCGCCTCCGCGACCGTGAATGGTGTTGAAACCATAGGTGTTGAGATAGTGAGGCATACGGCTGGAACAACCGATACCTGAAATAACCACTGTCTGATGCGTAGGAACACTCACTTGTGCCATGGCTTTTTGCAGTGCCATACAGATAGCATGGTCGCCACAACCAGGGCAGAACTTTACATATTGATTGCTCTTAAATTGACTTGCTTCCATAACATTTTAATTAATAGCTTTTTTTGTTTTGCCCACCAATGCAACGGTTGCATTCATTTGGGCAAGAACAAAAACTAATCCTTGATTTTATTTATTTTTGTAGCTCGCTTAGCGAGCGTATTTATGTTTGAAAGAAAAATTGTCTTTAATTGTCGTCTTAATTGACGCTAATTGTCTTTAAAAATACGATTAACTATTAATTATTAACTGCCTTCACTATGCGATCTACTGCGAAAGGCTGTGCCGTCATCTCGTTGTATTGCTCTATATGCAGTCCCTCAATCTTGCTCCGCAAATAGCCCGCAAACTGCCCGCTATTCAATTCGCAGACAATCAGTCGTTTGTACTTGCTGAGCACCTCCTCGGTGTTCTTTGGCAGTGGGTTAATATAGTTGAAGTGTGCCAATGCGCACCCCAGTTCGTTAGCAGCTGCGTGCAGGTGTCCTTCGGTAGAGCCCCAGCCGATGAGCAGCGTATCGCTATTCGCATTGCCTTGCACTTGCAAGAGCGGAATCCTATTCGCTACTTGATCGATCTTCGCTTGGCGTGCCAATACCATCTGTTGGTGGTTCTCTGGGTTGGTAGAGATAGTGCCTAATTTAGTATCGCGCTCGAGACCGATGTTACGGTGCTCATAACCCTCCATGCCTGGGTATGCCCAATAGCGCACGCCGCGCTCATCGCGAAGCGCTGGGTTGTATTGTCCCGTATGCTCCTCCAATACGCCTTGTGGCTTAATCTCAGGCAACTCACTCAATTGTGGGATGCGCCATAGACCTGTGCCATTTGCCAGATAAGTGTCGGTCAGCAATACTACAGGAGTCATGTTCTCCAATGCAATCTTCGCAGCCTCATACGCATAATCGAAGCAGTTAGCCGAACTCGACGCTGCCAACACCACCGCTGGACACTCGCCGTTGCGGCCATAGATGGCCTGCATGAGGTCGGTTTGCTCAGTCTTAGTTGGCAGACCCGTACTAGGACCACCACGTTGCACATCTATCACCACCAATGGCAACTCTGCCATCACGGCCAAACCTATCGCTTCGCCCTTCAAGCTGAGTCCAGGTCCCGAAGTGCTCGTTGCCGCCAAGTCGCCTGCGAAAGCTGCACCAATAGCCGTACATACGCCGGCTATCTCATCCTCGGCTTGCACCACCATCACGCCCATATCTTTGCGAGCTGCTAGTTCGTGCATGATGTCCGTTGCAGGAGTGATAGGGTAGGAACCCAAGAAGAGTCGCTTGCCACATTTTTCAGCGGCTGCGATGAGTCCCCATGCAGTCGCCTTGTTGCCCGCGATAGAGGTATAAGTGCCTTTTGGCAGCTCGTTGGACTTCTCCACGTTCATCGTTTGGATGTTCATGGCGAGGTTTTGTCCGTAGTTGAAACCATCAGTCAGCACCTTTACGTTAGGTGCGATGAGTTGAGGTTTCTTCTGGAACTTACCCTCCAAGAAACTAACTGCCTTATCCACAGGGCGGTTAAACAGCCAGCAAACCAGTCCCAAGGCAAACATATTTCGCGACTTTAGCACGGACTTGTTGTCTAGGCCCATGTCCTTGAGTGCCTCTTTGGTAAGTTGTGTGAGGGCTACGGGTATGATCTGTACCGATTCTGGGATGCCCAGTTCGGTAAATGGATTGTCTGTTTGATACAGTGCTTTCTCCAAGTCTTTTGCGCTGAGCGAGTCGGTGTCCACGATGATCACAGCATCGCGTTTGAACATCGATTCTTTCTCTTCCCACTGTGCGCCTTTCTGGTTGAACTTCGAACCCAGGGCACATACTTTGAGTGCTGCGGCATTCATCGCCACAATCACATCAGCTTGATCACCAGGGGTATAGACGCCTGTACCTAACTGAACTTGGAAACCACTTACTCCGCCCAATGTGCCTTGTGGGGCACGAATTTCGGCTGGAAAATCGGGCAGCGTACTGATCTCGTTGCCCAAGATGGCGCTTAGTGAGGAGAACATCGTGCCGGTCAATTGCATACCGTCACCTGAGTCGCCACAGAATCGCACTACTACATGTTGCTTTTGCATGGTTATTAATAGTCAGTAATTAACAATTAATGGTTAATATTTTATAAAATTGTCAAAACGGCTACAAAATTACTATATTTTTTGCATATATGCAAGAGTTTTATTTAGTCTAATTTCTAATAGATTGATTGTCAAATATATATAAGTTTGTTTTGTTTAATTTAACAATGTATTCTGTAGATCCCATCCCACACCAATATCCATTACCATTTTGTATATTACTAATAATATTGCTGTGAGTTTCCATGAAGAATACTCCTTGCGTCATGTTTTGTGCAATAAAACTATTCCAAAATTGATATTCTTCTTCCCCTATTTCTGCAAATTTGATAGCAATACTGATACTGTCTTTTTTGGGAAATAGCGTTTGTTGCATTATGTTCTCGTCTGTGAAATTGAGGGGATTGTTAATAGTTATTGCCATGTTGGAATTATTTGCTCGAAACGCACCCATAGGACAAATCTTGTACTGACGCTGGTCAGTAGTTCGTGCCATGATGATGTATGGAATACCTATTTTCAAATTATTGGCATATCCCACAATGTTCATTTTTGTATTATGTTCTGTTACACGAATAGAATCAAAAGTTGCCCTATATGGAATATGGGTTGTAGAATGGGCAGAAAAATCTTTATAAGTAGCACGTATGGTATATGTTTTGCCTACTTCTCCGCGTATCTTTGTCGTAGTATATATATAAGGTGGTAAATAGTTTGTATCTACTCTGCCTGTTAAGGTTATGGAATCTTCTCCATCGAATATAACTACTTTCCCGAATAATATCATATGCTCTGCTAATACCTCTACTAGTTGTGTATCATACGGATCGGAGGTGGCATCCAACGAATAACTTGTATGTAACATGACAACAGGATGCTTTTCTGCATCAATCCATCCTTCTACAACCATTTTGGAATAGTTAATCTTTTCTTGTTCGCAGGCACATAACAAGAAAGAGAATACAACTACTAGTAAGCTATATATATATTTAGAATTTACCATAGATGCTGATTGATGGGACAATGAAACTTAATGTAGTACCTAATACTGGTCTTAGAAATTCTCGGTAAACGACGAACTGGGCATTCTTATGGCAATACACATTATATAATGATATGTTGATGCCCAATTCATGTTCTTGTGTTTTGATAATATCATACGAACAACTCAAATCTAATCGGTTGTACAAAGGCATGTGTGCACCATTAAAAGTAGAATATTTGCAGATTATATTACCATTTAAGATATACGCTTCTTCTGCTTTGGTGTATGGAAGACCACTTGCCAATACAAATTGTGTTCCGACGGTCCAATGCTTAGCGAAACGTGCATTAAGAACAATATTAAGATCGTGTCTTCGCTCGTGACCTGCAGCATAAATATAATCTTGACTTCCATCCAATGTTGGGAGTTTGCGCCTTGCCCATCCCAAAGAGTATGCAAGATGGCCAGTTAGAATACCACTATTTTTTTGTAACATGATATTTAGACCATAGTTACGACCAGCACCTGTAATAAGGTACTTTTCATAATCAAACCCTTGATTAATTAATTGCACAATATTCCCTAAGGACTCCACTATACCATAGATTTGTTTGAAGTATCCTTCAGCTTGCACTGTCCACTTCTTGTTTAAGAATGACGCTGTATAGCGCAAACTAGTACCTACAGCATATTCAGGAGGTAAGGTGCTATCTGCCAAAAGAAAGAAATCTGTAGGTAATCCTCCTCCTGTTAAACCCGCTTTATGAAAATATTGTGTATAACATCCTCCATGTATACTGATTTCATGATTCTCTGCAGGCATAAATTGAAACGTGACACGTGGATCACAACTCCAATAGATATTACCACTGTAAAATATACTTCCGTGTACTCCTGCGTGGTATGAGAACCATTCGTTAGCTTGATGTCTCAAGTCAATGCCAAGAGAGGCTTCTTCTCCATACCGTAGGGGCATAGTTTGTGGTAATTCCATGATTCCTACTCCTCCATTGGATGAAAATTGCAAAGGTTGATACCAATAGTGGGTATAATCTGCGCTGGTATTTAGCATCAAATTATCGCGGAGACGTTTGTTAAATCTGTTTTTTATATCTAACGTGCTCCAACAGGCTTTCGTGTAAACGTCAGTCGTAAGTGCATCAACGGCTATGTTATTATCAAAACTAGAGTAGCTGATAGTAGTTCTCCAGTTTCCACCTCTTAATTGATGATTCCAATAGGCAGATCCTACAATGTTGTGCCAATGAATACCGACACTAAAATTGGAAGAATCGGCCACTTGTATATTGTCTCGACTAAAAAATCCACTTACGACAATTTCATCATTTTCTGTTGGGTGCAACGCATAGGTTAGATTGGTGTCCCAAAACTTGTAACCGACATCAACATTGTCTATTTTTAACCATTTACCATAGAGTAGATTGATATATGACGCACGCCCAGATAGCCAAAGTGCACTTTTTTTTCCACAAGGTATGGTTAATGTGAGGTCACTACTGATGATTCCAACATTACCTTCTAGTCCAAAACGGTCTGGTTGCTTATGTTGTGTCTCCACATTGATTAGCCCTCCGATGCGATTTTCCATTGTACCGCGATGTTCGGATTGTTCTATAGTCATTGTGGTAAAGTGTGGCGCAATGAATGTAGAATATAGTCCTAATAGGTGGTTAGGGTAATATATGGGTGCACCATTAATACTGGTAAGTGTTTGATAATCATCGCATCCCTGTACGTAGATGCCAGCGGATGTCTCATTGTTGGTGGTTATACCTGTCAATGATTGAAGGTAGCGAATAGGATCGCTTGTGCCTAGAAATTTTGGCATCTGGCTAATGGCAGACATATCTACTACCATTTTGTTGTCACGTTGTTCGACAATAGATTGTGTTTTCGATTGAATGACAACGACTTCTTCTAATTCTCGATTAATGATCCATGCACTATCATAGGTCACTTGCCCAAACAAGGACAAGTGACCCATCAATAGTGTAATAAACAAGATGATTCTTTGCACCAACGAAGAAATTATTAATCTAAATCTACTTCAAGATCCACTTCAAAATCTTCGTCGAAAATGAGATTATGTTTATCGAGTGCAACATAACTATTTGCTAATTCTTCGACCACATCAATCAAACCGAGGAACTTGGTCGATTTAAAATAAGTCATTACCGCAATTTGAGCTTGGTTATAAGGGAAGAACATAACTGGCTCAATATCATAATATGTGTAGTAAACATCTTCGTAAGTATCTGTTTCATAGTTATATTCATAGTCTTTTCCACTAATTTCATAAGGTTGAACTTTCAACTTAGCTTGCTCTGTTGCGGTGTTGTTGTAATATACAGACAAGTATGCGTATTTATCATAAATGCTACACAGTTCCTCTTGGGCATTCAATTGTCGGTATGGGCGCTCCCACCAATAATTTGTATTATAATCGTAATCATAATATTTGTCTTCCCAATTGTAATATGCGTCTATCAGAGCAGCACCATCTGTGATGCCTCCCTTTAATTGTACTTTGCCAAGAATGTCCAATTTGGCTTCACCTCGACCTAATTTCCCTAAGAGAGAAGCATATTTCTTTTCGTACTGTTCGAGCCATTCATACCCTTCGTCTTCTGTAATATCGCTATCGCCTTCCCAGCCAATAAGTTTGTATTGAGGCAAATTTACGGCAGCAGTAACCATGTTCTTGTTGCCATAGGTGAATGAGAATACAGCAGAAGCTTCGGTGGTGTTTACTCGGGTCTCTTCCTCGAATCCCATATTAATTACCTGTAGATCAAGAGAAGTGTTTACGTAATCTTTGAGATTAGAATCCCATTTGAATGTCATAGAGACTAGAGATGTAGAGCCATGTTTGAGGTACATCTTGATGGTGGTAGGCACTTTCACGCGAATGGTGCGTTTTCCGTCGTTGATATATGTGCCATTTTCCCAATCAGTTACATATTGTTGCCAATATTCATCCCAAACTTCAGGGTATTCCCAATGTCCGTCTTCATATGTGTATGATCCTTCAATCTCTTTGCCTTCTCCCCATGCTTTGAGTTCGCATGCTACTCCATCAGAATCAGAGAATTTAGCAATGATAGAAGCATCTTCTGTTTTTGTGATTTTAACCGTCTTTTTGCTATCATCAAATTCAATCAAACGACCAAATTTAGAAAGGATAAGCAATATTTCTAAGTCCTTTAATGATGCGTTTTGTCGACCATTAATCATATTAATCACTCGACTAGGCATGCCAAAGAATGCATCAAATTCTTTAGAATAAAACTCATCTATTTCATTTTCGAATTGTTCACCAATATCTTCCCAGTCATATGACTTGTACTTGTAGTATAAGTCGTCTGCCAATTCTACAGCCGCCTTTTGGTCGGCAGGATTAAATGTGCCGATGAGCTGTTCGCCAATGTTCACCAACAGATTTTTTTGTTCGTCTGGTGAGAGAGGTGGCTCTGGGGTAGGTGATGAAATTCGACGAACACCCTTTAGTGTAATCTGATAGGAATCTACGGCGCCCTTCATTGTGGCTACGACTTTGAAAGTACTATCGTTGATAAATTTGTAAACGGCAGCTTCCTTAACTTGTAAATCTTCACTTATTCCCATGACAGGTTTTGCAGAACCTGTATAGGTTTCGTAACTTCCTTCTCCAGTGGTAACGCCTCCTAGTAATGTGATGGAAGCTATCCATTCGTCATTAGATCCTTTAAACGCGAGGTCGCTACCCAGTGTATCCATCGTGGCATTTTCACAAACAATTTTTATAAGTTTGCCGTCAATCTCTCCCCCTTGATTTTTAGCAACAATACCCTTCAAAGTGATGGTGTACGTGTCCGTCAATCCCTTCATCTTTGCAACCAGCTTGAAGGTGGTGTCGTTAATAAATTTATATACAGCAGGATCGATTATTTCTAATTCCTCAGTGACTTCCGTAAACGAGGTTATGGTGCCTTTGTAGTTCGTGTGTTTTCCTTCTCCAATTTCTACACCATCTAACAAAGTAATAGCAACGGTCCAGTCTTCATTTGCCCCTTCAAATACAAGATCTGCATTTACGGTGTCCATTTTAGCATTTTCACAAAGGACAGCAATCTCTTTACCTACAGGTAGATTAGGATCAGGACAACCAGTGAGTACCATCATTAGGCAAAAAAGTACTGGAAAAATCAATAAGTTCTTTTTCATCTTTATGTATGTTTTAATATCAATGCCTACTCACTTGGCTTTTCGGCATACTCCATAGAAATTATAATTTACAAAGTGTTTATTCAGAAGAGTATTTTTTGTAGCCTCTACGACGATTTGATCTTTTTATCGTATTCACGCTGCAAAGTTACATCTTTTATTCGAATTAAACAAATATTTGTCAAGTATTTTAACAAGATTTTTCGCGTGCGCTTGCGTATATGTATTTTTTTTCGTACCTTTGCGCCCGATTATAAATTAGGAGTACAAGGTGCTCATAAAATTGATTGAAAATTTAGTTTTATGAAAAATATACGTAACTTTTGCATTATTGCCCACATCGATCATGGTAAATCCACCTTGGCGGATCGATTGATAGAGTACACCGCTACGGTGGACAAACGCTTGATGGAGAATCAAGTGCTCGATGACATGGATCTGGAGAAAGAGCGTGGTATCACGATCAAATCTCATGCTATCCAAATGAACTACAAGGGCTATACCCTAAACCTCATTGACACTCCGGGACACGTGGACTTCTCCTACGAGGTGAGCCGCTCCATCGCTGCATGCGAAGGCGCACTGCTCATCGTGGACGCTTCGCAAGGTGTACAGGCGCAAACTATCTCCAACCTCTATATGGCGCTGGAGCACGACTTGGAGATTATTCCAATTATGAACAAGTGCGACATGGACTCAGCTATGCCAGAGAAAGTGGAGGATGAGATCATTGATCTTCTTGGCTGCAAACGCGAGGAGATTCTCCGCTGTTCTGCTAAGACGGGCGACGGCGTGCCAGAGATCTTGGACGCTATCATCGATCGTATCACTCCTCCAGAAGGTGATCCAGAGGCACCACTGCAATGCTTGGTGTTTGACTCTGTGTTCAACCCCTTCCGTGGAATCATCGCCTATTTCAAGGTGGTGAATGGTACCATGAAGGCGAACGATCGCGTGCGCTTCTTCAATACAGGCAAGGAGTATGATGCCGATGAGATTGGCGTTTTGAAACTCAATATGCAACCTACCAAGGAAATCTCGGCGGGTAATGTGGGCTATATCATTTCGGGTATCAAGACCTCTACCGAAGTGAAGGTGGGCGATACCATCACCCATGTAGCTCGTCCATGTATGGAGGCGATTGCGGGATTTGAAGAAGCCAAGCCAATGGTGTTTGCAGGTGTGTATCCTATTGAGGCAGAGGACTACGAGGACTTGCGTGCGTCATTGGAGAAACTCCAACTCAACGATGCTGCACTGACCTTCCAGCCTGAGTCGTCTGTGGCATTGGGCTTTGGTTTTCGCTGCGGCTTCTTGGGCTTGCTTCACATGGAGATTGTGCAAGAGCGCTTGGATCGTGAGTTCGATATGGATGTCATCACCACCGTGCCTAACGTAAGTTATAAAGTATATACTAAAGACGGCGATATGCTGGAGGTGCACAACCCCGCGGGTATGCCTGATATCACACAGATCGACCATATCGAGGAACCATATATCCGTGCGAGCGTGATTACCACCAGCAATTTCATTGGTCCGATCATGACGTTATGCTTAGGCAAACGTGGTGAACTCGTGAAACAAGAGTATATATCTGGTGATCGTATGGAGATTCTTTATGATATGCCGCTTGGCGAGATTGTGATTGACTTCTATGACAAACTCAAGTCTATTTCCAAGGGTTATGCTTCGTTTGACTGGCACCATAATGGCTTCCGCCCAAGTAACCTTGTGAAGTTGGATATTTTGCTCAATGGCGAGCAAGTCGATGCTTTGTCTACCCTTACTCACCGCGATAATGCCGAGAGTTTTGGTCGCCGTATGTGCGAGAAGCTCAAGGAGTTGCTCCCTCGCCAACAGTTCGATATCGCTATCCAGGCGGCTATTGGCGCTAAGATTATCGCTCGTGAGACAGTTAAGCAGGTGCGCAAGGACGTGTTGGCTAAGTGTTACGGTGGTGACGTAAGCCGTAAGCGTAAGCTCCTCGAGAAACAGAAGAAAGGTAAGAAGCGTATGAAGCAAATCGGCAACGTGGAAGTACCTCAAAAGGCGTTCTTGGCCGTGCTGAAGCTGGATTAGGTGATGAGGTTAAAGGTTATAGGTGATGAAATGAACTCCTGAACTTCTAAACAACTAAACTTCTAAACAACTAAAATATGCAAGAATTAGTACATAGTGCATGGAGCATGATTCCATTTGGACTGATGCTGCTTATTATTGCAGTAGCTCCATTGATTGTAGCAGAGTGGTGGGATAAGAACAAACACAAGCTAGCCGTATCTCTTTTGTTGGCTATTCCTACAGCTGTTTGTTTGGTAATGGGCGGAATGGCAAAGGAATTGGAACATCAGTTGCTATCCGATTATATCCCCTTTATTGTTCTGCTGATGTCACTGTATGTCATCACAGGTGGTATCCATCTTTCAGGCGATATCAAAGCTAAACCATGGGTAAATACCTTGTTTCTGGCACTAGGTTGGCTGCTGGCGAGTATCATGGGAACCACGGGTGCGGCCATGTTATTGATCCGTCCTCTGCTGACTACCAATCAACAACGTGAGCATAAGGTGCATACAGTGTTGTTCTTCATTGCATTGGTAGCCAACTGTGGTGGATTGCTTACGCCATTGGGAGATCCTCCATTGTTCATGCTATTCTTGCGAGGCGCTGAGTTTACATGGTTTGCTTCGTTGTTTCCTCAGTGGTTGTTTACGGGTGCAATATTGTTGTTGATATATTTTGTGGTGGATAGTTATTATTATAAAAAAGAGCACTGGACATCATTGTCGGCTGATGTGCGTGAACATAAACCATTGAACATTCAAGGTAAAACCAATCTCGTTTATTTGATAGCAGTGATCTTGACAGTAGCATTCATCCATCCTGGCAATATACCTCAGATGGCAGATGCAGAAGCTCATTTGTGGATTAAATACTTGCGTGAAATAGTATTGGTGCTGTTGATGTTGATGAGTTTGCACACCACTAAGAGGAAGGTGCGTTACAAACTCAACAAGTTCTCGTGGGCGCCTATCAATGAGGTGGCTGTGTTGTTCTTCGGTATATTTGTCACGATGACTCCTGCTTTGGCATATCTCAACGCAAATGCGGATACTCTGGGTTTGTCTCATACATGGCAATTCTATTATGCTACGGGTGCTTTGTCTAGTTTCTTGGATAACACGCCTACGGCGGTGGCTTTTCATAGTGTAGCTAGTGGATTGACGCCTGATCAGTTGGCGGCTTTTGGTGGTAATTTTGTAGCAGGTATTCCAGAGTTGTTGTTGCAAGCTATTTGTTTGGGAGCAGTGCTCTTTGGCGCAATGACTTATATTGGCAATGGACCTAACTTCATGGTCAAGGCGATTGCGGAGGAGAATGGAATCAAGATGCCATCATTCTTTGGCTATATGTTCAAGTTCTCCTTGGTAGTGTTGTTGCCAGTCTATATTCTAGTACAACTAATATTCTTATAATTAGGCGATGAGGCGAAAGGCTATTAGGCGATGATTACGGCATAGCCGTGTATCCCTGCCTCTAACCTTTAACCTCTAACCTTTAAACTAAAATAATATGAACCTTTTTGATCAAATCAGCGAAGACATCAAGCAAGCGATGCTTGCTAAGGATAAAGTAGCGTTGGATGCGCTGCGTGGTATTAAAAAAGAGTTTTTGGAGGCTAAGACCGCCAAGGGTGCAGATGGCGAGTTGCCAGATGAGCGTGCTTTGCAGATCCTGCAAAAAATGGTTAAGCAACGCAAGGAGGCTGCGGAGATGTTTCGTGCAGCTAATCGCCCAGAGTTGGCAGAGGACGAGATGGCACAATGCGCAATCATTGAGCGCTATTTACCTGCTATGATGTCAGAGGAGGAACTCAAGACTGCTCTCCAAGCAATCATTGTTCAAGTTGGTGCTACTGGGCCACAAGACATGGGTAAGGTAATGGGCGTTGCTACCAAGCAACTTGCTGGCAAAGCTGAAGGCAAAACCATCAATATGGTTGTGCGTCAATTACTTACCAAATAAATTATGTATAAGACTTTTCTAAAAGCAGTTTTTGCAGGTATCTGCATTGGCATTGCTGGTTGGGGCTTCCTAGTGGATAAAACACTAGGAATGTTCTTATTTATTTTTGGTCTCGCGACCGTGGTGTCATATGAGGCCAAGCTCTATACGGGTGTCTCTGGCTTTTGTCAAAACTTACGCGACATCAAGCAGTTGGTGGCGATTATCCTGCCAGGAAATATTATTGGCTGTCTTTTGGTGGCGCTGATGAGTTTGTTTACCAAATTGCCTGTACATGAGGCGGCTTGCGGCGTGTTAGAGTCTCGTTTGGCTAGCGGCCCTTTGGCATGTGGTGTACTGGGCATTGGCTGCGGTATATTGATGACGAGTGCAGTGGCTTTTGCCAAAAAAGGCAAGGAGTTTGGATATTGGGTGCCATTGCTGTTTGCTGTGCCTTTGTTTATCCATTGCGGTTTTCCTCACTGTATCGCCGATGCGTTCTACTATCTAACCGCGGCGGATTATATCCTAGCGCACCCACAAGTGCTGTGGTGTTATCTGCTAACGGTGGTGGGTAACTTCATTGGCTGTAATATCCCGCGCATTGCTTCGCTCTAACCGCTCTGCGTCCCATACCCAATAGGCGTAGCCGTCCGTTATCCAATAGCCACATTAGTGGCGTCCCTACAATAAAAAAAGCACCCTTTTTGGGGTGCTTTTTTATTGTGATGTGTTTAATTATTCTCCATCATGCGCATGCAATTGTTGTACATAGATTGCGTGCATCATCTTCTCACGTTTAACCTCTGATGGTTTGTTGAATTGTTGACGACGACGAAGCTCTTTTACAACACCTGTCTTGTCGAATTTGCGTTTGAATTTCTTAATCGCGCGCTCGATGTTCTCACCTTCTTTTACTGGAACTATGATCATTGCATACACCTCCTTTGCGTTTTCTCTCCAGGCAGTTAGCCCGTTCTGAGTGATAGCGGATGTTTAAGTCTCCCGCCTGACCTTTTTATGGGTTAATAAATAATAATCTTATTTTGTTTACCTAACTCCCTTCCCTTTAGGGAGGGGTTGGGGGTAGGCCTTAAATTAAAAATCCCACCTAACGTTTGTTAGGCGGGATTTTGTACCCAGAGCCGGGGTCGAACCGGCACAGGGGTGAACCTACTGGTGTTTGAGACCAGCGCGTCTACCGATTCCGCCATCTGGGCTTGCTTCTTTTCGAAAGCGGCTGCAAAGGTACTACAAAAAATGCAAATACGCAAATTTTTTTAGGAAAAAATGCATTTTTGTATAAAAAAAGTGCGTATTTGCTGCATTTAGCGACTGTACTTTCGAGGTGGGCGAGCATTAAGTACCCAAAAAAGTTAGACATCAAACAATGTATCACTAATAATCTATCATTTGGGTAGGGCAAATAATTTTTGATGAATTTGAGTGGTTACTTCTTTTCTGGCACCATACAATAACCACACAATAACCACACAATAACCATACAATTCGAGGCGGTGATAGTACCTCGTGAGAAGAAATATAGAAAAGTTATATGTTTCAGAAAAAGAATTAAAAAAATACTTTTTGTTATGAAAAATACCTCACCTATTTATAATCGCACGTATACGCGCGTGTTAAATTTGCTGGTTTCGTAGAAAAATATTAATTTTGCAGCGAATTTGGATAGTGTAATGCGGCATTTGTCAAGAATAATCTTAATAAATGGTACTTTGTGCTAAATAAGTGATAGGTTGCAAAGTGTAGCATAAATCTAGCTCAAGGGTAGCGCAATGGTAGCGCAATGGTATTGGAATAGTGCGTGTATTGTGCGTGAATAGTCCGTGTATTGTGCGTGAATAGTGCGTAAAAGATAAAGAAAAGACAAGGTCTGAAAAAGATATAATAAGGTACAGTATTTAATGAGAGATTTTTTACGATATTTGTATGTAGTGGCTGCCATGTTGATGGTGGTCGTTGGTGATGTGTGGGCAGGAAAAGCGAAGGTTAATGCAAAGTCCGATCCTGAAGAAGGTGGGTATGTGTATGTGGCAAAAAGTGCAGGGTCTTATTCTCCTAATAGTAGTACTGACGACGCAACTCAAGATGGTGATTTTTGGTCGAAAAAGGATAAAGACTTTTATCTTTATTACAAGGTGTCAGATAGTAAGTATTATTTTAAAGGCTGGTATCGAACAGATGTAAATTGGTTGTCTCAATGGAATAGTTGTGATGCAAATTCGACAACACTCACGACAAATGGACAAAAAGTTACTCATAAGGCAGATGGTGGTGCGACGACTGCTGATTATTATTATTATGCCATTTTTGCGACTTTGCATAATACTACTTCTCCATCCTTCAGTACGATTAATGTAGATAAAACTACTACTGCTACAGTTACACTAAAGCATGCACATGCTAATAATGTTACTTTGTCAATAACGGGTGATTGTGCCTCTGACTTTTCTATTAATACAAATTCCTTTTATTCAAATCAGTTAGGAACACAAACAATAACCATTACATTTAATCCTAATTGTGCTGGTACACGAACAGCAAATTTGAAAATTACGAATGATAATGGTTTACCAGAAGTGAATATTCCTCTCTCTGCAGTAGCAAATGTGTTGCCTCAGACGATCGCCTGGGATTCTCAATATGATGAGAATATGAATGTTGGAGGAACTCTGGTTGTTTCTGCTACAGCATCTACGGGGCAAAGTGTAACGTATGCATCTTCAGATCCAAGTGTGATTTCTGTCTCTGGCAATACATTGACTGCACTTAAAGAGGGTGTGGCTACTATTACTGCTTCTCAGATTGATGGTTGTACTTATGAAACGGTGCATACTCAATTAGAGTTTAAGGTCTATAATAAGAAAACTCCTGTATTTTGGTTGATGGGAGATCCTAATATGGAGTCGGATAATTTAAAGGTTGAAGATAGTCGTTGGATTAAGGTTGAGAATGTAGATGGCATGCGTGCTGTTTATGATCCTAATTTATTTTCTTATAGTTTTGATGGTGATAGAGTTGTAGTTACAGCACTTGATGCAGGTGTAGCTACGTTGGAACTAATTCAAGATCCAACGGATGCTATATTTGGTAAATCTCGTACGTTTACTTTTAATATTACAAAATATACTACCAATACAATAAGTAATGATCTTGCTATTCAGTATATGGTAGATGATGTGATACCAGAAATTGATATATATACAATAAACAACATGGAAGTACCTGTTCAGGTTATTTCTGGTGACGAGAATATTTTGAAATTTGAAAATGGTCAACTAAAAGCTGTCGGAGCGGGAATAACAACTGTGACTGTTTTGCAAGCGGAAACCAATAAGTGGGTGGGAATTTCAGCATCAAAAACAATTGAGGTTATTAAGCATACTCCTGAATTTACATGGAATTTGCCTGTTTATTACAATCGTGAGGTTGCGGATTTCTTTAGTACAACTGGTTCAAACGCACTTACATATAGTTCTTCTGATGAAGATGTGGCGACTTTGTCAATAGGTAGCAATGCGCAGAAGTTGAATTTAACAACTTATAACAAAGAAGCTTCCACCACGTTAACTGTTACTCAAGCAGAGAATTATTATTGGTATGGAAAGACAGAAACAAAAGTTGTCACTCCAATCGATCCAAATAACCATGTGCCGTTTGTGATGAACAGCCTCTCGCGTCGCGAGGCATTATTCTATCAAAAAGAAACTAGCAATGGTGAGATAACATGTAGCGAAGGTGGTGAAATAGCGCTCAACCAAAATAGTGTAATCGTCTGGACTGCGAACCCGCTATACTATACCATTGAATTTTCAGGCATCCCACATGAATTGAGTTTTGATTATAAAATGACGGCTACAGCCACTGCCATTGGTTCGACAGGAAAAGCATTTATCGTGTATGAAAGCGCAGATGGTAATACCTGGAATGAGATTTGGACAACGGATGGCATGCCTAGTAATACTAATTATAAGCCAATAGATGCTCCAATACTATTAAATCCAAAGACATGCTTCCTCAAGTTCTTCTATGACGGAACATATACTGGTTACTACAGCAACGTCACCGTCACCGAACTTGACCAATTTGCGGCGATTGATGCCGAAGAAAACGAGGTAACGGCAATTGATTTTGGTGACGAAGTACACGTGGATGCTTCGCAAACGAGATATTTTGACTTTAAGTATGCGAATGCTGGATATAAGGTGAAATTTGAGGTGATTTCTGATACACCTGATAATACTGCTAAAGCAAAAAAATATATCACTTTCTCCCACAAAGATTTTGTGACCATAGATGGCGAAAAATATCTTACTTCCATTGGTGGCGAGCAACTCGGCACAATCAATGATATTGCAGTACAATTATATTCCGAGACGGATGAATATAGCATTCCAGCAAATACTAAAATCAAAATTTCTGATGAGATAGGACATGAATATTACATTACACTTTCGGGTGAGATTGTAAAAGCAGACCAAATTTTGATGTGGCAAGGACTTTTCTTGAAAGACCCAGTAATGTTGCCTCTTACTACAGGAACTTTCTCAAACGTTGCTAAATCTTCGAATGATGACTTGCCAATTACCTATGAATCTAGCAACTTAGAAGTAATAACTATTAGCAATGATGGAAAAACACTTACCCCTATAGCAGAAGGTGAAGTGGTGATTACTGCTAAGCAAGAGGGTAATCATATTTACAATCCTGCCACTCCAATTACCCGCTCAGTGGTAGTCACTGGTAAAAAGGTGCAAGTGATTATCTGGGAAAGCAGTTTGTCGGATCTACAGGTGGGCGATGAGCCTGTGACCTTGACGGCAAAAGCATATTGGATTGATATGGAAAATGATGCTCAACTGGTATATAGCGAGGAACAGACTAGCAAAATCCAATTCACGAGCAATGATCCAAGCATCGTATCCATTGAGGGAAATGTGCTGACTATCCATGCTGCTGGTTCAACAACGGTCAAGGCTTTTGTGCCAGGTAATGATACCTACAAAGAAGACCAACAAGTTATCCCCGTACGCGTGCGTCCAACTATCGTAGGCTGTGAAGATGTGTTACTACTAGATCACCCTGATGAATTTGAGTTCTTCAAGTTTGATCTTTCTACACCAGAAGTCATCTCTCCTACCTACGAGATTGATCATACGAAAGGAGTGCCTGGTACTCTAGAATTTCAACATACGGGTAAGCCTTGGACTCTCGGTATAGAATATTATGGTGGTTCTATACTAGCTCAACAATCTGTGGATGGAAATAATTGGACTGAAGTAACCACAGTGACACCTACAAAAAATGCTACAAACATATCCGAGGGTAGTGTATTGGATAGAAAGGCGAAATACATTCGATTTGTTCGCCCTCAGGGAGGTGTTGGGTATCACTATGTTTCTAACGTAAAAGTGTATCCCGCAAATTATATCGAGACGAGCATACAAGAAAAAGATTTAGGTACAATTCAATTTGGATCACAAAATGAGTTCAGTTTTGAGGTCGCATATTCAAATATTAAGTACCAAATATCTCCTAAAGCGAATGAGTCGGACGTGATAATCACTCCGATTAGTTTTGGTTCATGTGGCGCATTTGGTACTCAAACGATCACTGGTACTTGGACACCTAATGAAGGTGGTGACAACATCACACGAACGATTGTACTTACTGATATCAATACTGGAATGTCAGCTTCGGTCATCTTAAAAGCAAATGTCCTTAAGAAAGATCAGTATATCAAATGGAATGATGTTCCAACATCAATTGATGATTATACCGATATTGATTCACGACCTCGCAAGACACTCAATGCTTCTGATGAGGAAGTGCGAGATATTACATACGAAATAGTCAATGGCACCAATCTAGCTGCATTTGATAATGGTATGTTCTATCTCAAAGGTACTGGCGATATTCGTATAAGAGCATATCATAATGGTGATGCCGAATACAAGCCTGTTGAACAATTCTACAATATCCATATCGCTAGCATACAACCTACATTTTTGGGAACAAAAAATCAAGATTGGACGATCCACGAGAATTGGGTGAATGGCATACAGCCAAATGGTTCAGATGATTTTGTTGTTATTCTTGCTCCAACATCTATCTCTGGTATGCAAATTAATGTCAAAGGATTACAAATTGCAGACAATGGAGCAATCACTGTTACTTCTACTGGTGGAATGACTGTGGGTGAGAAAGGAGTTAGTAGTGCTAAGAACGAATCACGAATAAGTATTGATAATACTCCCGAAGGCGCAGGCTTCTTCCGTATACATCCTGTTGCAGTGACAAATGGTGATACTCCTGCTACCGTGACTGTAAACTATACGACAAAGGCAAAATCAGGAGATCCTCGTGATGAAATATGGCAATACGTGGGGGCACCGGGTAATAATATGCAAATGTCAAATGATGGCATATTGGTATATCATTGGAAAGAACAAAAAGGGTGGTTACTAGCAGATACAAAAATGCAACCATTTGTAGGATATGCACTTACTCGGACTACAGAAGGAAGTAATAACTATGAAATACATGCTGAACCTGTTTATACAGACCAAGTCATCCAACTTACAAAGACTGCTAGCGGTATGAATGGCGATAATCTTTTTGCCAATAGCTATCTTGCTCCAATAGATGTGAGGAAAATAGATAAGGATGATATTATTGATCCAGATAATAAACTGACAAGAACGTTCTTCTTATTCAACTCGGGTTCTTGGAATGATTGGAAACAAGGAGCTGGTGATATTACTGCTGCTGGTTATGATCATTCTTCTGCTGGTCATTATTATTCCATACCATTCTACAGCGCGAAATTAATAGATGATGGCACATCTCAGGTGGTGATACCTCCAATGCAAGGTGTGTATGTTTATTCAGAGGGAGAGGCAATGATTAAATTTAATTATGCAAAACATGTTTATGGTGCAGATGCGTCTGATCTTAATAAACCGATGCGCATGCCACAGGAGAAAACATGGAGCGACTCCTTCCGTCGTGTCCGCATTCAAGCCACAAGTAAGAATAGTGGAGCGGATCGTATGTATATAGTGCAAGAAGAGAATACTACATCTAAATATGATAATGGCTATGATGGAGATAATATTCTTGCTGCAAAACAAGTGAATATCTATACTAACGAACCATTTGGTCAAATGGAAGTATCTTGTAGTAACAATATTGATAGCATGTTCATTGGATTTACAGCAGGTGAAGATAGTGAATATACACTCACATTTGGAGCTGTAGTAGGCAAGGATATGTATCTCAAAGATATAGAGAAGAATGAGAGTATTCTTATTACTGATGGTGGGCAATATATATTCTATGCTCAACCTAACTCAGTGAATGATATGCGATTCCAATTATTGTTAGACCCTCATTTGTCAAATGATAACTTAGATGATGATGGGGTTACAACAGGGGGTGATAATATTTGCTCCGATATTACTCGTGTTTGGATAAATGATAAGAAATTATATGTGGCGGATGTGCCAAAAAATACTAAATTGGCTGTTTATACTGCTAGTGGTGTATGCATCGCTACTCCATATATAATACACCACACACCATACACCCTTGATTTGTCCTATTTGCCAACAGGAGTGTATGTACTTAGATTGAATAATCAAGCGTATAAGTTTGTTTGCGAATAATAGATAGATTCTAAGGTGTAGATTTGAGACGTCTGTTTGTAATATTGCTTTTATTATGCACATGGGTAATTCTTCCCACGCTGCAAGCACAGATGTATACTACCTCTTCTGCTTCCTATCACTCGTATTCTACGATAGGTGTAGCAACGCCACCATCAACAGCTTCTTTTCGTAGTACGAGTGTGTATAGGGAATATGGTAGTACAGCACTTAATACCTCATCTACATCATATTCTACAGCTCCTATGCGTGTGGCTACGGGTGGTATATCAACAATTGCATCTCAATTAGCAGGTGGGGTTTTGGCAGAAGAAAATAAAATGATAGATAATGGTTTAAGAGGACCAAGAAAAGGTCCTGGTTCTGGTGGTATTGCTCCGCCAGATACTCCTATTGGCGATGGCTGGGATGTGGCGGTATTCTTACTCCTTCTCTGTGTAGGATATGCCCTATATCTAACGCGCAAAACCAGACAAGAGAAGGCGAAAGCGTAGCTCATAAAAAAAGTTCGGCACAAATGCCGAACTTTTTTATTGCCTTGTGACTGCATGAGCATTGCTCATTACATGCTAGCTCCTTGGGCATTGTATGTCTTGCCATTGCGGATGATCATCAATTGGCCATCAATAATCTGCTTATGGCTATTCATTTGCTCTTGGATAATATGCTCGATCTCACTTGTAGAGGCCTCATATACGATATGTACTGGCACATCGTAGGAGTTTAGTGCATCTATCTCAAAACTCAATTTACCATCTTTATTGCTAATCGTCACAGTACCACTAGTCAAGAAATAGAAGGAGGTGAAGTATTCTCCGTCGTGTGTAGCATAGAAGGTTTTACCCAAACTTCCATCAGCTGCTACCACCGACCAATAGTCTTCAGAGGTATCAATCGAGTACTCTCCCTCTGGGATGACAATCTGGCCGTCTATCCACTCCACATAGAACCACATCGCTAGCAAATCGCGATCTGTCATGATTCCCAAACGAACTTCATCCTCTGCCAACTTTTCTACTACCAACTCATCCTCATTGATAAATCTGCGATCCACGGCTCCTTCCGTGGCATCATCTATAATACGAGGTTTATCTACCTTGGTGGATAGCGTCACCTTATATTCCACGCCATTAGCTCCTACAAAGCGGCCTTGCAAACTGATATTGAGATCCTCATCCATCTCTACTACGGTTTCGCCTTTCTCAACGGAAATGATATCATAATCTTTTTTATCAGCATTCCACTTTGCAATATAGGTGGTATATTGTCCGCCAATAAAGTGGAGGAAATCATAATTCTTACCGCTAAAACCACCAAATAGTCCATCATTTACATAGGTACCAGGGATATCCTCTTCTGTGTCTCCAAGCAGTGAGATAGCAAACTCATATTCGTGATCCGTGGTAGTACCTACTAGGGCATAATAGCCATCGCTCTCCAACTCGTTGTAGAATGCTGCATTAGGTATGTTCAATTCTACCGTTTGCACCACTTTTGGCACCGCATACCATAGCTGGATATCATACATGATCGAGTCAAAACCCGTCACCATCGCGCTTAGGTAAGTGGTATCGTTCGCCTGCCATACACGACCCTCTGCTGCGGCAATCTCAATTGTATCTTTCGTCAGCTTGTTGACGATGTGGCAATAGCCTTTATTCAGGTTTCTCTCAGTAAAACTCTCTCCCATAGGCACTTGTACGATATCTAGGGAAACGTTGTATTCATCATCTTCGTTGGATAGCATAAAGTCATGCCCAAGATCAGGATAGTATGCCACCCAAGATGAGTTGTCAAATGCAATAGCCACCGTGTCTTTGGTCGAAGGTGTTTGCCAAGAAAGATCCAAGTTATACAAGATATTATCTTTGCCTAGCATATGACCTGTTATCGCACAGTTCCTGTTTTGATCTACTGATAGATTGATGGTTACGCTTGTTGCGGGGATTTGTTTATTGGTTGCTTTGTGGACAAGATCCATCATACAATTAGTGTATGTGCCTGGGGGAATAGAGTCGGCTATGATAGCCCCCGTCAGTTTGTAGTCGCTATTATTGGCAAAGATGTATGCCATGCCAAACAATCTTATAAGGTCAGTATTCAATTGCAGATCATAGCATACCACATCCACCGTATCTACGGGAATGGCCTGTGGCTTAGCTGCCACATGGATTGCTGCCACTATTGCTAGGCAGAATATAATTATCTTTTTCATATGATTAAATGCTTAATACCTGCATAGCGGCCCACTTGTCATCACTCACATCTTTCTTTTGTTTGATGGCTTTGCTGAGTGGTACATACACGATCTCGTCCTCTTGCAAACCAACCATGATATTGCGTTGATCTTCTAGCAAGGCTTGCACGGCAGCAATACCCATACGAGATGCCAAAATGCGATCGCTAGCCGTAGGTGAACCACCACGTTGTAGGTGTCCCAAAATGGTCACGCGCGAACTAAATTCTGGGTGTGCCTCTTCCATCATCTTTGCCACAGCTTGTGCACCACCCTCTATAGCATGTTCTTGTACAAGAACGATACTGCTGTTTTTGCTCTTGCGTTTGCCTTGACCAATTGCTTCTTCAATTTGCTCAATGATAGTAGCACGCTCAGGGATGATGGCTGCTTCTGCGCCTGCTGCAATCGCTGCGTTCAGTGTCAAGAAGCCTGCATCACGGCCCATAACTTCTACAAGGAATACCCGTTCGTGACTAGTGGCTGTATCACGTAGCATATCAACACAATGCATGATGGTATTGAGAGCTGTGTCATAGCCAATCGTTGCATCGGTGCCCCAGAGGTCGTTGTCTATTGTACCAGGAATACCGATTACTGGAATCTTATACTCTTGCGCAAAAAGCCTACCGCCAGTAAATGATCCGTCACCGCCAATCACAATCAGTGCTTCTATACCTTCGCGCTGAATGGTTGCATAAGCTTGCTCACGTCCCTCTTTAGTGGTGAACTCAGGGCAACGAGCAGATTTGATGATTGTACCACCACGAGGAATGATACCACTCACATCTTGGGTGGTAAATTCTTTCACTTCACCATCTATAAGTCCCTTATAACCACGATAGATGGCTTTCACTTTAATGTCATTTGAAATGGCAGCACGTGTCACAGCACGTAATGCTGCATTCATACCAGGTGCGTCGCCTCCTGAGGTGAGAACACCAATTGTGTGTGGTTTATATTCCATAGTTCTCTATATGTTTTTTTACATTTTCCATGAGCCACTTAGGCGTAGATGTTGCGCCGCAGATACCTACGCGCTCTACACGATGACATCGCTCCAATATATCTTGGGTAATATCTGCTTCACTACTTACAAAAAGCGTGCAACTATTCACTTCAAGGCAATGATGGTATAGTACTTTTGCATTCGAAGACTTCTGCCCGCCTACAAAAATCACCACATCATTGCTACTTGCAAACTCTTGCAGACGTTTTACTCGATTAGCGACGTTTCTGCAAATCGTATTGTGGTATTCAAATAAACTCTCGCCTTTCGCCTTTCGCCTCTTAATCTCCTCCACTATTGCCTCAAATTCTTCTACACTCTTTGTGGTTTGCGAGAAAAGGTATATTGGCTTGCTAAAATCCAGTTTGTCAAGGTCATTGATGCTTTCAATCACGATAGCTGTGTTATTGGTCTGTCCTTCCAATCCAATCACTTCTGCATGCCCTTTTTTGCCAAAGATTACGATTTGTGCTCCTGTGTTTTTACCATGCAACGATTGATAAGTATCTCGAATACGCTTTTGCAAATGCAGTACCACTGGACAGGATGCATCTATTATCTCTATTCCATTTTGTTTGGCGA
The DNA here is from genome assembly GCA_017556705.1 of Paludibacteraceae bacterium. Classification (GTDB taxonomy): domain Bacteria; phylum Bacteroidota; class Bacteroidia; order Bacteroidales; family Paludibacteraceae; genus Colicola. The sequence continues at coordinate 169,943 of JAFYMG010000014.1, forward strand.
TATGATATGTGCTTGGTGGTTCTCCATGCGCTCTGAGTAACACGCGCGCATTTCGCAGTGTACGCAAATCATCATAATCTATGGTTTCTAGACCAAGCTTATCCAGACGTTCTACTTCTTGACCATTATGTACGATATCACCAAGGCAGTATAGGGAACCTTTCTTTAGCTCTCTTTCTGCTGTTTCAATGGCTGTAGTTACACCGAAACAAAACCCCGAATTCTCGTCTATCGTTACTGTCATCTCTAACTTCTAACAACGTAGTGTTCTAACATCTAACAGCGAAGCGGTCTATCCTCTATTAGCGCGTAGCGCGGTCGAAAATCTCTATGATTTTCGCCATTTGCTCCTCACGAGTCATCTCGCTATTGTCCACCACAACCGCATCTTCGGCCTGACATAGAGGGCTTTCCGCGCGATGAGTGTCGCGGTAATCGCGGTCATTCGTATCGCGCAACACGTCTTCAAATATAGGGCTTTCGCCTTTGGCTTGCAATTCTTTGAAGCGACGCTCTGCACGGACTTCAGGCGACGCAGTGAGGAACAATTTTAGTTCGGCATTTGGAAATACCACCGTGCCAATATCTCTACCGTCCATCACAATACCTTTCTTTTCGCCCATGGCTTGTTGTTGTGCCACCAAGAAGGATCTTACCTCTTTGATGGTAGAGATCTGTGAGGCAAGATTGCCAATCTCCAATGTGCGAATATATGCCTCTACATCCTCACCATTCAATGTAACATGCTGACCTTCTGCAGTATGGATAAATCCAATCAGAATATTATTCAATATAGGTACTACTTCTTCTAATTTTCCTGCCAATCCTGCGCGCTGCGCATATAGTGCCGTTGCACGATACATAGCCCCCGTGTCAACATAGGTGTACCCCGCATATTTGGCAAGCGCTTTGGCAATCGTAGATTTGCCGCATGATGAATAGCCGTCGACGGCTACGATGATCTGTTTCATGTTATTTCAAAAAACTATTAATGTCAGTAGAAATAGATGCTTGATATGTGAAATTGCTCTTTGTATATTGACTTATTGCAAAACCAACGCGGAACTTATATACCCGTACTCCTGCACCAAAGGCAAAGCCCGCAAGACTGCGTACATCAGTAATGCTCATCTCTGCCTGGCGACGATGGTTGTAACTGACTGTCAGATAGAATTTCTCACTTTTAGGCACAATATCTACAGCCCAGATCGTATGTCGGAAGAGCATATCATACCACTTAACCTCCATCTCTCTTGGAGCAATATTCCAACGTTGAAGGTTATGTGCTGTCATGGAGAATCGTAGTGGCGCATGAGGTAATTTCAAACTCATACCAAATTCTAGATTTAGTGGTAACATTTCTGTGTGTTGACCATAATCTTCCTCGTAAAACGATTTTAGTTGCCAACCTATGTTGCGCAATGCCAATCCCATTTGAAATAGGCTGTCTTTTGTTTGGAAATAACCACCCACATCTGCACCAAGCGCAACACTAGTGTATCGCTCGTATACACTGAATATTGGTTTCACCGTTGCTCCAATGCGAAATTGTGGCCCCAATTGGCGTGCGTACATTAGATTTACGCAGATATCTTTGGCTGTAAAGGTACCACCAAGCAGATTGCCCATTCCATCTGCGTATTCCATTTGTCCATAATCTAAATAGTGAATGCCTGCAGCGAAATAATTCTCCTTGTAGTTATGTCCATACATCATACTGCCGAACATCGTTCCTGCTAAATAATACGCATAGTTCAATTGCAATACCTTGTCGGTTTCTGGGGTTAATAACGCGGGATTAATAAATGCCATGCTAATGTCATTATCCGCCAAAGATACGTTCTCACCGCCTAGAGCGTTCAAACGAGAAGAAGCAGGCAAATTTAGAAAATGAAATACACTGCTACCTGCTCCCCCGATCTGGGCTTGCAGAGGCAGAGTGGCGGCGATGATCGCCAATAGAATAATGTATGTTACGCGCTGCTTCATTATATAATAATGTCCAAACTATTTCAAGTTACAAAAGTAGTACTTTTTTTGCAAACCTGCAAATTTTTCGTCCTATATACTACTTTTTTTAAGTTTATTTTATATTCTACAGCAGTTTTTAGGGGTGAAATTTGCTTATGCAAAATATATTTTGTACCTTTGCACGTTGATTGGTGTGCTATGTCGTATTGAGATATCGCAACCCTGAAACAAGCACCTCTGGTGCATGAAATATTGAAAAATAAACAAATCAACTAATAAACTAATAAACTTAAAAAAATTATGTGGTTAAAAGATTCATCTATTGGTCGTAAACTCGTGATGAGTATCTCGGGTTTGGCTTTGGTCTTCTTCCTGCTTTTCCATGGCGCGATGAACGTTGCCCTGGTGTTCTCTGAAGAGGCCTACAACTGGATTTGCGAATTCTTAGGCGCAAATTGGTATGCTTTGGTTGGTACGCTCGGTCTTGCTGGCTTGGTAGTACTTCACTTTGTGTATGCCCTCTATCTCACCGTTCAAAACCGTTTAGCTCGTGGTAAAGATCGTTATGCTGTTACTGCTAAGCGCGAAGGCGTAGAGTGGGAGTCTGAGAACATGCTCGTGCTCGGTTTCGTGGTAATCGGCTTCCTCGTGTTGCACATGGCTAACTTCTGGTTTAAGATGCAGTTCACCGAGATCATGCACATCTTGGGTGCACACGATTTCTCTGTATCTGAGTTCGCTCCAACCGATGGTGCTGGCCTCGTTAAGGCACTCTTCACCACTCCTATCTGGGGTCAAGTGTACTGCGTGCTCTATTTGGTATGGTTAGTAGCTCTTTGGTTCCACCTCCGTCACGGCATCTGGTCTGCTCTTCACACAATGGGCTTCAACAACCTCAAATGGATGAAGCGAGTTAAATGCATCGGTACCCTCGGTGCTACTCTCGTGGTAGGTCTCTTTGCTGTAGTAGTATTCTACTACTTGGGATATGGTATCGGCGAGTTGTGCGCACAAGCTCCTGCTGTAGTTGAAGCGGTTGAGGTAATTGAGACTGTACCTGTAGTAGATTCTGTAGAGGTAGTGGTTGATACCGTACAAACCGTAGTTCTCTAATCTTTAGAATAATAAATACAAAACATATGGCAACAAAAAATGAAACTGCGCAGGTAATCACTCCTGAAATGGCGAAGATTCCTGCTGGTCCATTGGAGAAAAAATGGACTAACTACAAAGACCATCAGAAGTTGGTCAACCCAGCCAACAAACGTCGTCTTGACGTGATCGTAGTTGGTACTGGTTTGGCTGGTGCATCTGCTGCTGCATCACTCGCAGAGATGGGCTTCAACGTACTCAACTTCTGCATCCAAGACTCTCCACGTCGTGCACACTCTATTGCTGCACAAGGTGGTATCAACGCTGCGAAGAACTACCAAAACGACGGTGACTCTGTTTACCGCCTCTTCTACGACACAATCAAGGGTGGTGACTACCGCGCTCGTGAGGCTAACGTTTACCGCCTCGCTGAGGTAAGTAACAGCATCATCGACCAATGTGTGGCTCAAGGTGTTCCTTTCGCTCGCGAGTACGGCGGCTTGCTCGACAACCGTTCTTTCGGTGGTGCACAAGTATCTCGTACCTTCTATGCTAAGGGTCAAACAGGTCAACAACTTCTCCTCGGTGCTTACTCTGCACTCAGCCGCCAAATCGGTAAGGGCAAAGTGAAGATGTACAACCGCCACGAGATGTTGGACGTAGTAGTTATCAAAGATGAGAATGGCGAGAGCCGTGCACGCGGTATCATCGCACGTAACCTCGTTACTGGCCGCATCGAGCGTCACTTCGCTCACGCTGTGGTAGTAGCTACTGGTGGTTACGGTAACGCATTCTTCCTCTCTACCAACGCGATGGCTTCTAACGGTTCTGCTGCTATGCAAATGTACCGCCATGGTGCTTACTTCGCTAACCCTTGCTACGCACAAATCCACCCAACTTGTATTCCAAAGCACGGTGACTTCCAATCTAAATTGACATTGATGTCTGAGTCACTCCGTAACGATGGTCGTATCTGGGTTCCAAAGAAACTTGAGGATGCTCAACGCCTCCAACGCGGTGAGATCAAGGGTCGTGATATCCCAGAAGAGGATCGCGACTACTACTTGGAGCGCCGCTACCCTGCATTCGGTAACCTCGTACCACGTGACGTTGCTTCACGTGCTGCTAAAGAGCGTTGCGACAAGGGTTACGGTGTTAACAACACTGGTCTTGCTGTGTTCCTCGATTTCTCTGACGCTATCCAACGCCTTGGTAAAGATGTTGTAGCTCAAAAATATGGTAACCTCTTCCAAATGTATGAGAAGATCGTTGATGAGAACCCATACGAGGAGCCAATGATGATCTTCCCTGCAATCCACTATACTATGGGTGGTATCTGGGTTGACTATGAGTTGCAAACCAGCGTGAAGGGTCTCTTCTGTATTGGTGAGGCTAACTTCTCTGACCACGGTGCTAACCGCCTCGGTGCTTCTGCATTGATGCAAGGTTTGGCTGACGGTTACTTCGTACTTCCTTATACAATCCAAAACTACTTGAGCGACCAAATCGGTGTGCCACGTATGTCAACCGACCTCCCAGAGTTCGCAGAGGCAGAGAAGGCTATCGAGGAGAAGATCAACAAGCTCATGGCTATCCAAGGTAACCGCTCTGTGGACAGCATCCACAAAGAGCTCGGTCTTGTGATGTGGGATTTCGTAGGTATGGGTCGTACCGCTGAGAGCCTCAAGAACGCTATCGAGAAGATCGACGCTATCAAGAAAGAGTTCTGGAGCAATGTATATATCCCAGGCGAGGCTAACTCACTCAACAACGAGCTCGAGAAGGCTCTCCGTCTTGCAGACTTTATCGAGATTGGTCGTTTGATGGCAGTTGACGCATTGAACCGTGAGGAGTCTTGCGGTGGTCACTTCCGTGAGGAGTATCAAACTCCAGAGGGCGAGGCTATGCGTCAAGACGATAAGTTCTCTTATGTTGCTTGCTGGAAATACACTGGCGAGGACAGCGAACCAGAGCTTATCAAAGAGCCACTCGACTATGAATTCACCGAGAGAAAGACCAGAAATTATAAGAGTTAATTTGTTTGGTTGAGTGTTGAGAGTTGAGTGTTTAGAGCAGAAGATAGTTTTTAAGTAATAAGTAATAAGGTTGAAGTTATGGAGTTCTTTGGTTATAGAAACCTAGTAGCATATGAAAAAGCTCGCGAAGTTGTTCGTAGAGTGTATTATGTTACTAAGTCTTTTCCAAAAGATGAAGTGTTTGCCCTCAGCAGTCAAATGCGTAGAGCGGCTGTTTCCATAACTTCAAACATTGCTGAAGGAATGACCCGATACTCGATTAAGGATAAAGTACATTTCTTGGAAATTGCTTATGGGTCATTGATGGAAGTTATGAGCCAAATGGAGGTTGCAGAAGATCAAAGGTATATCACTACAGCGGAATTTCAGAACTTTGAAGTTCTTGTAGCAGATACTGCTCGCTTGATTTCGGGTTTACAAAAAAGCTTTAAGCAACCTATAGATGGTCAAAAACTACACTAACAAACTATCAACTCTAAACTCAAAACTTCACTCAACACTAAACACTAAACACTAAACTAACAAAAGCATTATGGATCAACATATTGATATTAAAGTAAAGGTTTGGCGCCAAGCTGGACCTAAGGCAGAAGGTCACTTCGAGACCTACGAACTCAAACACATCTTCCAAGGTGCTTCGTTCTTGGAGATGATTGACATCCTCAACGAGCAACTCATCAGCGAGCACAAAGACCCTATCGCATTCGACCACGACTGCCGCGAGGGTATCTGCGGTATGTGCTCTATGTACGTTAACGGTCACCCACACGGACCAGACAGCGCTATCACAACTTGCCAATTGCACATGCGTAAGTTCAAAAATGGTGAGACTATCACCATCGAGCCATGGCGTAGCCGCGCTTTCCCTGTAATCAAAGACTTGATGGTGGATCGCGAAGCTTACGATAAGATCATGCAAGCTGGTGGTTTCGTATCTGTTAACACAGGTGGTATTCCAGACGCTAACGCAATTCCTATTCCTAAGGCTGACGCTGACGAGGCTATGGATGCTGCTTCTTGTATCGGTTGCGGTGCTTGCGCTGCTGCATGTAAGAACGGTTCTGCTATGCTCTTCGTTTCTGCTAAGGTGAGCCAATTGGCTCTCTTGCCACAAGGTAAGGTAGAGGCTGCTGCTCGTGCTAAGGCTATGGTGGCTAAGATGGATGAGCTCGGTTTTGGTAACTGTACTAACACTGGTGCTTGTGCTGCTGAGTGCCCTAAAGAGGTATCTTTGGCTAACATCGCTCGCCTCAACCGCGAGTTCCTCTGCGCTAAGCTGAAAGACTAATCCCTTCGGGAAACGGTAATCGGATATTGGTTATCGCTATATATAATAAGAGGTGTGCTTCGGCGCACCTCTTATTATTTTCTTGCCTTTAACCTTTCGCCTTTAACCTTTTTCCTCTTTCTTATACCTTGCCCAAAAACACCGAGAGAACACCGAGAGACGACCGAGAGAACGCCGACACAACTCACAAACCACAAAAAGGCTTTTTCTTAATACCACCTCCCTAAAAATGTTGACTAAAGTCCTAAAAAAGTTTCCTCCTATCCTAAAACACTTGTCATTGTGCACTTCGTTCGCTGCGGACGCCATCCATGCCTCTTTGTCCATTAATCAATCCCGAATCCCATTCGGGTATTCTTCGCCTACCACCTCTAAACTGTAGTGGCTTCGCGGGATCCCCGACAAACTTCATGAGTTTGTCGGGTGTTCTCGCCGCGTCCTCTAAACTGAAAAATGCATGCAAAAGTGCATTTCTCTTGCTCAATCCAAAATAATTCACTACCTTTGCGGTCAATTACTGAGTTATCACTCAATAGGATCTGTAGGAATAGAAGTTATGACCTTAAAAGGACTCTGCAAATATTACATTAGTTGTATCGCCTTAGAAAGTAATACTACATTCCGAGCTTCCATGAAAGACGAAAAATCTTTCATTACACTACCTTGGATAAATGACTATACATTAAAGAAACCTGAGATAGGTGCGTTCTTACGGGGCAACAAAGACAAGGAAATGGATTTGCTGATCGGTTATCCTGTGTTGAAAATAAATCATTTCCTTTCTCCATTATTTATTATTCCAGTCATATATTCTGATGGTACACATGGTAAACCAGAAGGTTTCTCAATTGACAAGGAACTCATTATCAACAAGGATATCATCGATAAATACTCTACTAACGAGAAAACTGAGAACATCTATGAATTGCGTGAATTGGAATCTGAATTAGGATTTACAGAAGGACATGCAGACTTCTCTGATTTATCAGAAAAAGTTACATTACTTAAAACTATTCGTCCCGATTGGGATTGGTTAGATGATTTAAATGTTGACAACCTTGAGAAAGGTCCTATGCGCATTTCAGATAGTGATGGTATTTTGAATAGAGCTATTCTTTTTGCCAAAGAACCGACTCCTTATACCGTAGGACTCAGCAATGAATTAGCACGCTTGGGTGAATATGGCGAGTTAGATATACGGCATTCTATATTATGGAAATTTATACATAGTCAGTTTGATAAGAATCCTCCATATAAAAATGATATATTGGAGATCCTACCTCTAAACGAAGAGCAAGAAAAGGCTGTAAAATCGGCATTAAGTGCTGATATTACCCTGATTGCGGGGCCTCCAGGAACAGGAAAAACTCAGGTCGTAGCCAATCTTATTATGAATGCGGCGATAGCGGGACAGAGTGTGTTATTTACAAGTAAAAACAATAATGCAGTTGATGTTGTCGTCAAACGAGTAAATGCACTAAACAAAGACCTGCCGATAGTACTCCGATACGAAAAGAGTGCAAAACAATGTATATCTGATTATGCACAACAATGGGAGAAAGCAAGACGGAAAGATCTTTCTTTCTCTAATGCAATGAGCGCATACAATAGAGTTAGTTCAAGCTATAAAGCAAAACAGAAACAAAAAGAGCAAACCGTAGAAACTAGAAATAGGCTTGATGAAGTAGAGCAAATGGTTTGTGTAATTCGAGAAAAGTACCAACATCTCATAGGTGCTTTAACAGAGAATGAGGTTGATATTATTAAGAATGCATATGATGAGTTTGTTACGCTAAGAACAACGTTAATAGAAGGACCTCAACAGTTGCTTGATAAATTATTTAGAAAAAACTGGCAGAATAGATTAACAGAAAAAGGTCACAAGGAGATAACACAAATCAACTCCTTCATGGAGATATACAATCTCGGTCTTGCACTCGCTTTGGATATGTCAGATCGTGAGTGGATGTATTTTGACAATCGTTTCAAGGCGCTCATGGATGATTTTAGTCTAATTGCGACTTATAATAGTCTGTTAAAAGAGATATGCGAATCTGCTTCTCTTGAGCAACTTGACGCTGCAATGATAGGCGAGCATGCTGAATTGCAGGCAAAAGCAAAAGTCGCTTGGAAAGCTTGGCTAGATGAACATATTAGCATTTTCAACGCTAAAAATCGTGGAGAACTGCATAATTATTTAAGCCTACTCGAACATGACCATGTAGATTCGTATAAACCAGCACTAAAGTCAATGTTGCCGATAAGTGCTATTACATCTCTTAGCGCACGCAGAAGACTACCTTTTAAGGAGGCTATTTATGACTTGCTGATTATTGATGAAGCAAGCCAATGTGATATTGCATCGATGATTCCATTGCTTATGCGAGCTAAGCGAGTAGCTGTGATTGGTGACAAACAACAACTTAACCATATCTGTTTATTAAGCAAGCAGACGGATTTGAGCCTTATCTTGAACAATAATATTGAAGCTAGATGGTCATATCGCAGCAGTTCAATGTATGATTTAGCAGAGAGTATGGCGGAGGCTGAAAATATCATACAACTTCGTGACCACCATCGTAGTTTCCTGGATATTATTCAGTTCTCAAATCAAGAGTTTTATGACAACACACTTCGTATAGCTACTGATTATAGCCGTCTGCAATATCCTAATGATTCTACTAATGCTCAACCTATTGTAGGTATGCGTTGGATGGATACAAAAGGGAAAACCATTCGACCAGAAACTGGTGGAGCATACAATCTGAAGGAAGCGGAAGATGTGATACGAGTCCTTCAACGCTTATCAGTAGAACTGGAATTTGAAGGAAGTATAGGTGTTACAACACCTTTCCATTTGCAAGCAGATATGATAACCAAAGCCTTAGAGCGAGACTCAGAGTTGCGTAATCATTTGGAATTGCATAACCAAATATTGATAGATACAGTTCACAAATTCCAAGGGGACGAGAGGGATGTTATCATCTTCTCACCAGTTGTTTCGGAGGGAACGAAGTCACAAAGTCTTATGTTCCTCAAATCAACAGGTAATCTGTTCAATGTGGCTATAACCCGTGCGAGGTCTTTACTTGTAACCGTAGGAGATAAACAATATTGTAAGCAATGTGGAGTCAGTTATTTGGAACACTTTGCTGAATATAGTAGCGGAAATGAAGCCCCTGTTAAAGTTTCAGAATGGGAATATATCTTGCAAAAAGCACTTTCGGATGCTGGTATTCCTGTTACGGCACAATATCATGTTGATAAGTACTATCTTGATTTGGCTCTCTTTTATAATGGAAAGAAACTTGACATAGAGGTAGATGGAGCAATGTATCATCAAGCATGGACAGGAGAACTCAGCTACAATGATCAGTTGCGCAATCGAGCACTTATGCGTGAAGGCTGGGATGTTATGCGCTTTTGGGTACAACAAGTCCGCGACCAATTACCTTGGTGTATTGAACAAGTACAAAAATGGATGAATATGCACTAGTATAAATTTGAAGTAGAATGAATATAAACAATTTCTATAAGATTATGAAAAAAGTACTTGTAACCATCTTGTTTGGTTTACTACTGAATAGCTGTGGATATTACTGTTATGTATCCTCTATCGGCAACTCTCCTCAAAATCAATTATATTACATTTTACCGAATAATCCGAACCTTGTTGGAGATTTGGAATTTGAACAGTATGCAAATATACTTACAACCACATTAAATAGAGTTGGTTATAAAGATGTGCCAGAAGAGCAGGCAGGAATTATTATATATTTTGATTGGCAAATCGGGAATATGACTACCGAGGATGTTGCAATACCATACACTTATAATAGTTATTCGTCGGTTACATCAACAAATTGGGTGTCTACACCATATGGATCATATCCCCAGATGTCGACAACGACCATTGCAACACCTCACACAGGATATATTTCATATAATAATGACTATTCTCCAATCGCTGTTCATGTTATTGCTGTTGACAAGCATACACGGAAACAAATATGGAAAACAACTATCAACGATAAATTGGAATACAATAAAACCACACTTAATAGTTTGTTGCCCGTAATGCTTTACGCTGGTAGTAAATATTTTGGAACGACAGCTGAAGGTCGGGTAGATTTGTTACCATCGGAAGTGGTCAATCAAGGTATAGCGTGGCCCTATTAAATCCTCCATGCGAACAACTATCTTATTCACCTAATATTTCTTGTTATTCTGCCTATCTTTCGGCACAATCTTCGGCACAAAGAAAAAAATAACAAAAAATCACCCAAGCGGGAGGCGTTGGTAATCAACACCTTCCGCCTGCTTTAAGCACCTTTTTATAGCAAAATTCACAAATCTTCGGCACAAACCCAGTTGTGCCGAAGATTTTTACAGCATTATTATAGAGACACATTTATAGAAAGCCACCGAAAGCCCATAGATCTCCCACGGATCTCCTACAGTGGTCGCCTAATTTGCAGCACGCCTATTTTGTCAAAGATGAAGAAGTGACTTTTTATACAAATCACACCAATAAATCATCATTTCACGAACTATAACTTGCATATCTGCAAATTTTTCCGTACCTTTGCAGGGTAATTAACAAAATTATACAATGATGAGCGAGATCGATAAATCTAATCAAACACTTTCAAACTCGAGTCACCTGTTCGCAGAAATTCGCGAAGTACTTGTCACTGCACGCCGAACAGCTTACAAAGCAGTTAATTTTGCTATGGTAACTGCATATTGGAATGTTGGTCGTCTAATCGTTGAAGATGAACAACAGGGCAATACACGAGCTGAATATGGTAAAGCCATATTAGCAGATCTGTCAAAACGCCTAACAGACGAGTTTGGGAAAGGTTTTGATGAGAGAGAATTACGCCGTATACGCCAATTCTATTTAGTATTCCCAAAATGGGACGCATTGCGCCCCGAATTGACTTGGACACATTATCGCTTATTGATTCGTGTACAAAATGAGCAAGCACGCTTGTGGTATATGAACGAAGCTGCAGAGCAAACATGGTCATCTCGACAGTTGGATCGCCAAATTTCTGTCTTGTATTATGAACGTCTATTAAATAGTACAGACACATTATCAGTACGCAAAGAGGCAGAAAATAACCTCGCACAATTAGCTCCACAAGAATTCATTCATGACCCTTATGTGCTGGAATTTCTAAATTTAAAGAATTACCCCGCTTTACATGAAACAGATATTGAGAAATCACTTATCAATAATTTGCAATCTTTCTTATTAGAATTGGGAAAGGGCTTTTGTTTTGTAGCACGACAAAAATTGATGCGTTATGATAATGAAGATTTCTATGTGGATTTGGTATTTTACCATTCCATATTGAAGTGCCATGTTTTGATTGACCTTAAGTTAGGTAAATTAACGCATCAAGATGTAGGACAAATGGATAGCTATATTCGTATGTTTGATGATTTGTATAAACATACGGATGACAATCCTACTTTGGGCTTGATTCTATGTTCCGACAAGAACGAAGCGGTTGTAAAATACTCTGTTTTAGCAGAGCATCGTCAAATCTTTGCTTCTAAATATCTATTAGAGTTGCCAACGCCAGAGGTGTTGCAACAGGAAATCATGCGTGAACGCAAACAATTGGAAATAGAATAACTACTTGCTAGAAGAATAAAGGAACAACCTTTACTACCAACCTTCTAAACAACTTTCACCACAATCTTCGGCACACGAAAGCTTTTTCTACCTATTACAACTATAACATTTCCACTATGCGTTTGAAATTACTTCTCTGCATTCTATGCATCAGCAGTTTGGCCCTGGCTGAACAGATTATTCGTGTGTCGCAGATAGGCTATCTGCCTGAAGCGAAGAAGTTTGCTATCATCATGACGGGTGATAGTGGGCGATGGGAATATACTCGCTACGACTTCTCTGACCTCAAAGAAGAGGGGTGGCATCAACTCAAAATTGGCGAGGCAGTGTCGGATAGTTTTCTCATCAGCAAACATGTGTATGACGGTCTAGCCGATTTTCCTCTCAACTATATGCGCCAACAGCGTTGCGGTTGGAATCCTTTTACTGGCGATAGTTGTCACCAGAAAGATGGGTACATCATTTACCACCCCACTAAGACGGGGCAACATATTGATGTTCGCGGCGGTTGGCACGATGCTAGCGATTGTTTGCAATATGCGACAACTACTGCCAATGCGATCTATCAGATGATGCTGGCATACGAGCAATATCCCGAGCTGTTTGGCGACATATACCAAACCAACGGTACGCCAGGAACGAATGGTATTCCAGATATCGTGGACGAGATTCGTTGGGGTTTGGATTGGTTAAACCGTATGAATCCTGAACCTGGCGAGTTCTACAATCAACTGGCCGACGACCGCGACCATATAGGCATGCGTTTCCCAAAAGATGATCAAGCCGACTACGGCTGGGGCGTGAACAATGGTCGTCCTGTCTATTTCGTCACGGGCGAGCCGCAGGTACAAGGTAAGGGTATGAATATCTCGACAGGCACTTCTTCAATCGTGGGCAAGTATGCGTCGTGTTTTGCTTTAGGTAGCAAGATCTTGGCGCCATTCTATCCTGAATTGGCAGCGCGTATTGGAGAGAAAGCCAAAGATGCCTACGAATTGGGCGTACGTAAACCAGGTTTTAGTCAGACGGCTTCTGTTCGTTCGCCCTATATCTATGAAGAGACTAACTGGGTGGATGACATGGAGTTAGGTGCCTATGAATTGTATCGCAAGACAAATGATAAGTCATATCTTAAGGATGCGATAGCCTACGGCCACCAAGAACCTACCACCCCATGGATGGGCAGCGATACGGCTCGCCATTACCAATGGTATCCATTTATGAATATCGGTCACTATCGTTTGGCTAGTGAGGCAAAGAACCGTTCGCGTGAGGAGTTTGTTGCCTATTTGAAAAGGGGTATTGATACGGTCTATCAGCGCGCCATTCATGGCGAACCTGTGCAGCAAGCTTTCTTGTATGGCGTACCATCAATCTGGTGCTCCAATAACCTCACTACGTCTATGCTGACCCAATGTATCTTGTATCGCCAATTGACCAATGATTCTACTTATATTGACATGGAATCGTCTTTGCGCGATTGGTTATTGGGTTGCAATCCTTGGGGCGTATGTATGATTGTGGAATTGCCTGGAGCAAAGTGCTATCCTACTCAGCCTCACTCGTTTATGATTAGCGAGGGAGTAGGCAATACAACAGGTGGATTGGTGGATGGCCCCGTGTATCATGGCATCTTCAATAGCCTGCGTGGTGTGAATATGGAAGGCGGTATCAATTATATGCGCTATCAACCCAATGTGATGGTCTATCACGACTCCACGAATGACTATTCTACCAACGAACCTACTATGGACGGAACAGCCTGTTTGATTTTCCCATTCGCTGCTTACGAAGCAGAAGCAAAATTAAGCAAATAAGATTCTGAAAAACGATAATACAATAACTATATAGATTACACTATTCCGTAGTGTAACACTTTGAAAAATGCGCCAATAGCGCATTTTTCTTGCGTATGTGAGAAAAAAATTGTACCTTTGCAGCGCAAAGGTATCTAGAAGGCAATTGATACATGAAAAACAAAGGCAACGACATACTCATCACAGGCGCGCGCGTGCACAACTTAAAGAATGTGGATGTGCGTATTCCGCGAGACAAACTTGTGGTCATTACAGGTCTGTCGGGTAGTGGCAAATCATCGCTTGCCTTTGATACCATCTTTGCCGAAGGTCAACGCCGCTATATGGAGACATTCTCCTCTTACGCACGCGGATACATAGGTACGATGCAGCGTCCCGATGTGGACAAGATCACTGGCCTTTCTCCCGTTATTAGTATTGACCAAAAGACCACCTCACGCAATCCACGAAGTACCGTGGGTACTGTCACAGAGGTGTATGACTACATGCGACTTCTCTTTGCGCGTGCAGCCGATGCTTATTCCTATGCATCGGGCGAGAAGATGGTGCAATATACTGATGACCAGATTCTTGATCTAATCCTCCGTGAGTATGCTGGACAAAAGGTGCTGATTCTTGCCCCTATGGTCAATAACCGCAAGGGACACTACAAAGAGCTCTTTGAGACCATCCGCCGCAAAGGTTTCCTACATGTTCGTGTAGATGGCGAAGTGCAAGAGATCTACTCTGGTATGAAGCTAGACCGCTACAAGAACCACACCATCGAAGCCGTTGTTGATCGCCTCAAACTCAAAACTGACAACGACGAAGAAGATCTCAAACGCCTTCGTGCATCCGTGGACCAAGCCATGCGTATGGGCGATGGAGTTATGGCCATTTGTGCGCACAGCGCACAGGCGATAAGGCGAGAAGGCGAAAAGGCTATAGGCAATGAAATCCGCTATTTCTCTCGTCACCTGATGTGTCCTACTACAGGCATGAGTTATGCCGAACCTGCGCCACATACGTTCTCGTTCAACTCGCCACAAGGTTGGTGTCCTACCTGCCGAGGATTAGGTAAGATTAAAGGCGAAAGGTTAGAGGCAAAAGGCGAGGAGGAGTTGGATAATATCATCAAGGATGATGAGAATTGGTACACACGCATGTTGGAGTATGTGCAGCAGCCAGAGGACGAGAAGGAGGTGAAAGAAGAGGTATGGTGCGAGTGTCCTGCTTGTCATGGTCAACGTCTCAACCGCGAAGCGCTCAGTTTCCGTATAGCAGATAAAAACATCGCCGAGCTCTCGGCGATGGATATTACTGACCTCAGAGCGTGGTTAATGAATGTGCCTGCTAAGTTAAGCAACAAGCAACGTGCTATCGCTGAACCTATCATCAAAGAAATCATTTCCCGCCTCGGCTTTATGCTTAGCGTAGGACTATCATACCTTTCCCTTTCTCGCTCATCCGATAGTCTATCGGGAGGAGAGAACCAACGCATACGACTAGCTACACAAGTGGGTAGCAAATTGGTGAATGTGCTCTATATTTTGGACGAGCCAAGTATCGGTCTGCACCAACGTGATAATCAGCGTTTGATTGATTCACTTAAACAACTGCGTGATATGGGTAACTCTGTCATTGTCGTAGAGCACGATGAGGATATGATGCGTCAAGCAGATTTTATCATTGACATTGGTCCTAAAGCAGGACGTCTAGGTGGCGAGATCGTCTTCGAGGGTACCCCTGCCGAACTGCTCAAAGCAGATACCCTCACCGCCAAATACCTCCGCGGAGAACTGAGTGCCACGCTACCTCTCGCCTCTTCGCCTCTCGCCTCTTCGCCTCTCGCCTCTTCGCCTAATAGCCTCTCGCTACGCGGTTGCCGTGGCAACAACCTCAAAGGCGTTGATGTATCCTTCCCTGTTGGGCAGATGATTGCCGTGACAGGTGTGTCGGGTAGTGGCAAGTCCACTTTGGTAAACCAGACCCTCTATCCAATCTTGAGCCAACATTTCTACCGCAGTCTGCGTGCACCTCTGCCATACGACAACATTGAGGGATTGGAATATATTGACAAGGTTATTGCGGTGGACCAATCGCCTATCGGTCGCACACCTCGCAGCAACCCTGCTACTTATACGGGTGTTTTCACGGATATACGCAACCTTTTTGCACAACTACCCGAGAGTAAGATACGCTCATGGAAAGCCGGTCGTTTCTCGTTTAACAACGCAGGTGGACGTTGCGAGGAATGTAGCGGCAATGGCTATAAGACCATTCAAATGAACTTCTTGCCTAATGTCTATGTACCATGCGAAGTGTGCGGTGGCAAACGCTACAACCGCGAGACACTCGAAGCACGATTCAAAGGCAAGTCCATTGCGGATGTACTGGATATGACTATCAATCAGGCAGTAGAGTTCTTTGAGAGTCAACCATATATCTTGAAGAAAATCAAGACCTTGCAAGATGTGGGCTTGGGCTATATCAAGTTAGGTCAACCTTCTACCACCTTGTCGGGTGGCGAGAGCCAACGCGTGAAACTAGCCACCGAACTGGCGCGCACTAGCACGGGCAGGACTCTATATATCTTGGACGAACCCACCACGGGTCTGCACTTCGAGGATGTGCGCGTATTGATGGGCGTGTTGCGTCGCTTGGTGGATAAGGGTAATACGGTGATTATCATCGAGCACAACCCCGATGTGATTCGCTCGTGCGATTATCTCATCGACATGGGACCCGATGGCGGTCGTGATGGTGGCACCGTAGTGGCTACGGGCACGATTGATGACATCCGCAACAACCCCAATAGTATAACGGGAAGGTATATTTAGGGTTTAGAGGACGCTCGCTAGGCGAGCTATGGTTTAGAGGTTAAAGGTTAGAGGTTAAAGGCTAGAGAAAATGAATGCATTATTGACATTAACATTGGTCATCGGCATCATATGGTTTGTGCCGATTGTGTGCCGTAAGATCCACGTGCCGAGCATTGTGGGTTTCATTTTGGCGGGTATTGTGATGGGACCATCGGTGTTGAATGTATTGGGTTCGACTTCTACCATCCGTATCTTGGGCTCGCTGGGTATGTTGTATATCATGTTCCAATCAGGTAGCGAGATTGATATCAATGATTTTAAACAATTCAAATATCGCTCTCTATTCTTTGGCTTGTGCACATTCTTCATTCCATTGGTTTTGGGTATTGCGACTAGCCGCTATATCTTGCACTACGATTGGATGTCCAGTCTCTTGCTTGGTGCGATGTATGGTAGCCATACGCTGATGACTTATCCGATCGTGAGTCGTTATGGCGTGCAAAAGAATATGGCTGTGAATATCACTGTGGGTGCTACTATGTGGGCTATTACGTTGTCACTCATTGTGTTAGCCATCGTAGAAGGATTCCATACGCCTACTGTGGGTGCCACTAATTATATCCTTCAAGCCGTACTAGTGATCGTCTTTCTGCTGAGCGTGCTATGGCTCTTTCCTCGCTTTGCGCGTATGTTCTTCAAGCGCTACCGTGACCCTATTTCGGAGTTTATGGTAGTTATGTTAATGCTCGTGGGTAGTGCGCTCTTGGCTGATTTAGCCGGGTTAGAGGGAATCCTCGGTGCCTTCCTCTGTGGCGTATCGCTCAATAGGTTGTTGCCTAACCGCTCATCGCTAATGAGTCGTGTTAATTTTATGGGCAATAGTGTGTTTGTGCCATTGTTCTTGATTAGCGTTGGCTTGATGATTCATGTAGAAGCTTTCTGGAGCAGTTGGACAACGATCATGATTGCCGTGGTGATGATTGTAACCAAACTCCTGAGCAAGAGTATCGCTGCTTTCATTGCACAAGGTGTCTTCCGCTTCTCTATGCATGAGCGACAAATAGTCTTTGGCCTTTCGCATGCTACGGCTGCGGGTACATTGGCCATTGTTACCATTGCCTATCAAATGGGTATTTTGCCAGAAGAGGTTCTGAATGCAGCTGTCTTGATGATTCTTGTGCTGTGTACTACCTCTAGTTTCATCACCGAACATGCCGCCAAAGAACTAGCTCTTCAGGAAAGTGCTCTCTTAGAGGCATACCACGAGGATGACTATTGGCTTTTGACCTCAGTGGGTAAGGACCTGCGTCCTGTTATGCGCGAGATAGGTGAGATGGCATCGCTTGATAATATTGAGATTGCACAATCCGAAGACTGGCAAGAGGTATCAGAGATGGTGGAGCACACAAGCAAATCGGTGATTGTTTACAATGAGGCGCAGCCAATCAACACCATCAATCGCCTCGTGGTGGCAGTACCACGCTATGCGGAAAAAGAGCGTGACTTCATCACCTGCTTTGGCCTTGTTCGTCGTTTATCGGGTGAATTAGGCGCCAAAGTGGTGTTCTATGCACACCCTGATACGCAAGTGGCACTGCAAGCTATGTGTCGTCGTCCAGGCAAGTACTTGCGTGCATCTTTCCGTACTATGGACGGATGGGAAGAGATAGATATCTTATCTCAAACGATCGTTGAAAATGATATGCTGGTGCTACTGTCTTCGCGTAAATCTACAGCCAGTTACCATCCGCTCTTTGAGCAGATACCTACTATGTTAAGCGAACATTTCACAGACTTCAGTTCGATGGTCGTTTATCCAGAACAGCAGACGGGCGGACCTGATATAGACACACTATTGACGGAGACTCCTCCTGCAAGTACAACATGGTCAATCATCACACGCGTAAAGCGATTGATATTGCGTGTGTTACCATTCCTCAATCGCCATGCAGAGTAAACTACATGCCATAGCACAGACCTTCGTGCACGAGGTGGGAGATGACTTACATCGTTATACCTTTGTCTTTCCTAACCACCGTGCGGGGCTATTCTTTCGCAAATATCTGTCGCAGTATATCACTCGCCCGATATTGGCCCCTCGTGTGATGACGATCAACGAGTGTTTTGCCGAACTTTCCGACTTGCAGGTTGTAGACCAACTGACATTGCTTTTGCGTCTGTATAGCGAGTATCGACAATTGCGTCCTAATGCCGAGTCGCTTGACCATTTTATCTATTGGGGCAAGATGATGTTGGCGGATTTTTCCGAGATTGATAACCACTTGGTGCAGCATGTAGAAGCATTGTTCTCTTCTATCAAAGATCTGCATGATATCGAGGAGAGATTTTCTTATTTGACTGATAATCAGCGCAAAGCCTTGTCGAACTTCTGGAGAGAGTTTCAAGAGTCAGATCGTCGTCATCCAGATGGCGAATTGCACAAGCGTTTTCTGCATACTTGGGATTTGTTGTATCCGCTATATATTGCCCTGCATCGCAACTTATTACAAGAGGGGTTGGCATACGAGGGTATGTTGCATCGTGAGGTGCTTGATCATTGGGATTCGATTCCTGTAGAGCGTTTTCGCGAGCAATATGTATTTCTTGGCTTCAATGCCTTGACTACCTCCGAACGCGAACTGATGCTTCGCCTGCAAGACATGGATAAGGCAGATTTCTATTTCGATTATGATAGTTCCTATCTGCGTGATCCACAGAACAAGGCTTCGCTTTTTATGGAAGAAAACCTCCGCCTCTTCCATTCCCGCTATAACCTCTCGCCTTTCGCCTCTAACCTTTCGCTCAACCTCCATCTCATCTCCGTCCCTTCTACAGTAGGCGAAGTGCATGAGGTACATCGTATATTGTCGGAGATTATCCCTGCCGATTGTCAGGATCTCACACGCACGGCAGTGGTGTTGCCTGATGAGCAGTTGTTGATACCATTGCTCAATGCGTTCCCCGAATCGGTAAGTAAGATCAATGTGACAATGGGTTATCCATTGCGTGCAACATCGCTGTATATGCCTGTGGCATATCCCGAGCAGTTTTTGCAACCCATGCCAGAGCTACCTGCAGATTTTATCACGAAGATGCGCGACTATCTGCATGCGCAGATCAACGGCAATACCTCGGAGGCAATCTACCAACTTACCAAAGTGCTTGACCGCCTAGAAACGGCTCTAACTGTCTATCCACAAATAGCATTTACAGTATCCGATATCCAGCAGTTGCTCAAGATGCTCACTTTGGAATCAAGTATCCCGTATGCAGGCGAACCCCTAGATGGATTACAGGTAATGGGTGTGTTGGAAACGCGTGCATTGGATTTTGATAATATCATCATCACAGATTTCAATGATGATCTCTATCCAGGACGCTCTAGGGGAAATAGTTTTATCCCATATCTGCTGCGAGTTGGGTTTGATATGCCAACGCCAGACCGACAAAATGCTATTTTTGCATACAACTTCTATCGCATGCTTTCCTATGCGAAGAACGTTTGGTTTATTGCCAACTCCGCTGCAGATGAGCAACACTCAGGCGAGATATCTCGCTATTTCTACCAACTGATTTGGCAGTACAAATTGGACATCCAACAAACGACGGTCACCTATTCGCTTGACTCTCGTGCCACTGATACGGATTGTCATGCCGTGGAGAAAGACCAACGCGTCAAGCAACTCACTAGCCTCTCTGCCTCAGCATTGACGGCGTATCTGCGTTGCCCTAAGTCGTTCTATTACAAGTATATCGAGCGTGTTAAGGAGCCAAAACAAGATGAGGATATATCCGTAAGTGATCTTACTCTGGGTAATGTGCTCCACGAGATAATGCAGCAATTATATACGCCTTTTATAGGCAAGAATATCACTGCTTCTATTATTCAAGAACTGCTCCATCAGATCAATGATGATGCATTCTGGTCTGCACTTACACCATTGCAAGACCTTAAAGGCGATATATTGGCAGAGCGCGTCATACGTACATTGGTAAATAATATTTTGTACTATGATTATGCCAACGCACCATTCCAGTTCCTTAAGGCCGAAGAGCCTTTCGAACTACAATTGCCCAATGGCATTACTATCAATGGTAAGATTGATAGAATGGATACAAAAGCAGGATTGGTGCGCGTAATTGATTATAAGACAGGTTATACGGATCTG
The DNA here is from genome assembly GCA_017556705.1 of Paludibacteraceae bacterium. Taxonomy (GTDB): domain Bacteria; phylum Bacteroidota; class Bacteroidia; order Bacteroidales; family Paludibacteraceae; genus Colicola. The sequence continues at coordinate 190,764 of JAFYMG010000014.1, forward strand.
GAATACAAGTCAATGGAGGATGTTTTTGGGGTCTCTCCTGCCGATGAGGAGGGTAACATCTCACCTCGCAAGAAAGGTAAAAGTCAGATTCTGCAAACAATGTTGTATTGTTGGGCTGTGTTCAAACAATATCCTGCTGTTGCGCCTTACGTCTATGCTGTACGCCGTATCTCGGATACCTCCACCCCGACATGTGTACATACTGCTAAATCGGACGAACCCATTGTATTCGATGAGCAGATGAAACAAGATTTTGTGGCTCAACTACTCCAACTCATTGACGAAATTCGCAATCCAGAAATCCCCTTCTCCCCTTGTGCAGACGACCATGCTTGCAAGTCTTGCGCATTCATATCCCTTTGTGGAAGACAGGTGAAAAAGTAGTATGATAATGTAAAACGAAAAATACAAAATACAAATTGTATTTGTATATTCCAAAAAAATATAGTACCTTTGCAACCCATTATTCGAAAGTCGAAACGTAAAACTTTTTAAATATACAACAATTATGACAATGACAAAAAGCCCATTGCAAATCGCTCGCGCTGCGTATCAACCTAAGATGCCAGTGGCTTTGCAAGGAAATGTAAGCCTCAAAGAAGGCGCAAAGACACAGTCTGTAGCGGATCAAGAGGAGATTCAAAAGCTCTTCCCTAACACCTACGGCATGCCTGTAATCGAGTTTGAACCTGCTGCTCAGGCAGCTGAGGTGGCACCTCTCAACGTAGGTGTGATCCTTTCGGGTGGTCAAGCTCCTGGTGGTCACAACGTAATTTGTGGTTTGTTCGATGCACTCAAGCGCATCAACCCAGCCAACAAACTCTATGGTTTCCTCGGTGGTCCTAGCGGTTTGGTAGAGGGTAAGTATGCTGAACTGACCGCCGACGTGATTGACGAGTTCCGCAACACAGGTGGTTTTGATATCATCGGTTCTGGTCGTACCAAACTCGAAGAGACCGAGCAATTCGACAATGGTATCAAGGTTTGCAACGAGTTGGGTATTAAGGCTATCGTGATTATCGGTGGTGACGACTCTAACACCAACGCGTGCGTACTCGCTGAGTACTACCTCCAAAAGAACTGCGGTATCCAAGTAATCGGTTGCCCTAAGACCATTGACGGTGACTTGAAGAACGAGATGATTGAGACCTCTTTCGGTTTCGACACCGCTTGCAAGACCTTCGCTGAGCTCATCGGTAACATCCAACGCGATGCCAACTCTGCTAAGAAATACTGGCACTTCATTCGCCTCATGGGTCGCTCTGCAAGCCATATCGCACTCGAGTGCGCATTGCAAGCACAACCAAACGTATGCCTCATCTCTGAGGAAGTAGAAGCGAAGAATATGACCCTCAACGAGGTAGTAGAGCAAATCGTAGAGGTAATCGTAGCTCGTGCTGCTGCTGGCTTGAACTTCGGTACTATCCTCATCCCAGAGGGCTTGATCGAGTTTATCCCTGCTATGCGTGTGTTGATCCAAGAGCTCAACGATATGCTCGCTGACAACGAGGAGTTTGCTGCCCTCGAGGGCGACGACGCTAAGCGTGAGTATGTGAAGTCGAAGCTCACTCCTGCTTCTTGCGACCTCTATCGCAGCTTGCCAAAGGGTATTGCTAAGCAACTCACCCTCGATCGTGACCCTCACGGCAACGTGATGGTGAGCCAAATCGAGACCGAGAAACTCCTTATCGAGATGGTACAAAAGCGTCTTGCTCAGCTCAAGGCTGCTGGTACATACAAAGGTAAATTCGCAGCCCTCAACCACTTCTTCGGCTACGAAGGTCGTTGCGCCATGCCATCTAACTTCGATGCGGACTACTGCTACAGCCTCGGTAATACCGCTGCTCACCTCATCGCAGCTGGCAAGACTGGCTACATGGCATTGGTGAAGAACCTCACCAAGCCTGCTGCTGAATGGGTGGCTGGTGGTGTACCTGTGACCATGATGATGAACATGGAGCGTCGCCACGGTAAGATGAAACCTGTGATCCAAAAGGCATTGGTAGACCTCAATGGAGCACCATTCAAGTACTTGGCTGCTAATCGCGCTGATTGGGCGGACCCACAACTCAGCTACATCTATCCAGGTCCAATCCAATACTACGGACCAAGCGAGGTGTGCGACCAACCTACTCGCACTTTGATGCTCGAGCAAGAGGGTAAGTGATCCGATTGCTAACGTTAATATTATTGATGGTTTCGAGTCTCTGCCATGCGCAGTACTCGAACCATCAATTGTATGAAGCCTATCTCAATAGGGAGATGTATGTGTGGGAGGAATACATAGTTTCAGCTCAGTGGGATAGCCTCTCTCTAGAGGACAAGAAGCAGTTGCTGAACTATGAATATGGGTTCACAGCATATATGCTGGGAGTGGATGCAGACAAGGCTCGCGATTTGATCACACGCTTCGAAAACCACCTCGTGGATATGCAGTCCGTATTACCTGCGGCACGCTACCATGCCTACTGGGCAAGCGTTTACTCCTACAAGCTGGGGCTCGACAAGTCGCGTTTGATTGCTTATGCCAAGCAGATAATAGCTAATGCGAATACTGCAATGGACTTGGACAATGAAGACGCACTCGTGCTATCGATGAAAGGCAATGTGGAGTTCTACTCGCCTTTCGGCAGCAAACGACGAGCACTCGACTACCTCCAGCAGGCAGACAGTATATATGCGATTCGTGGCGAGGAATATGAGCAATGGAACCGCAGAGCAGTCAAGATGCATATTGAGATGTGCAAAGATAAGTTGAATAAGTAGTTTGAAATTTTATGCGAGAAATTAATAATCCATGGATAGGTCAAGAGGGCTACAACTGCTTTGGTTGTTGTCCTACCAACCCTTTTGGCGTCAAGATGCGCTTTTATGAGGATGGCGAGGATGTGGTGTGCTTTTGGAAACCACAAGACAACTATCAATCATGGGTTAATACTTTGCATGGGGGAATCCAGTCGGTATTGCTGGATGAGGTGTGCGGCTGGGTTGTCGCGCACATGCTAAAGGCTTCGGGCGTGACGGCCAAAATGGAAACGCGCTTTCGCAAACCCGTAGCAATCAATCAACCGTTTATAGAATTGCGCGCGCGCCTGCTCGAGCAGAAGCGAAATATCGCTATCGTCGATGGCGAGATACGCAGTGCAGAGGGGGAGATATTGGCGGAATGTACATGCACCTATTTTACTTTTGATGCGGCACATGCGCCAGAGCAAGTGCCTTACAACCCAACAGAAGTAATTGGAGAGGAATTAACGAGGGAGGAAGTATTAACAGGGTTAGGAGTTTAGAATTTCAGGAGGTTCAGGAGGTTTCTAAATTCTTAATTCAAAATTCAAAATTAATTATGAAACACCATTTTTTATATTATATGGATCAGGTAATCCATAATCGGTGGCGTGATATCGCCTTTGTGGATTACGGAGAGAAAGTACAGTACACCCACGGTGAGGTGGCGCAACAAGTGCGCCGTTTTCACCATCTATTTCGCCTCTTAGGTATTCAACAGGGAGATAAGATTGCTATAGCTAGTCGCAACTGCTCTAACTGGGTAGTGGCTTACACTGCAATCATATCCTATAAGGCTGTAGCAGTGACTCTGTTGCAAGATTTCAAGGCAGAGGACTTGGCTCGCCTTATCGAACATTCCGACTCTAAGATGCTTATCGTAGGCCCATATGTTTGGCGCGATCTGCAACATCAGGCTTTACCTCAGTTGCAAGCAATCATGTCAATGGATGACTTCTCGTTTATTCACCTTGCTGAGGGGTATAAAGGCAATGTGGAGCATGTAATGACCGAGGAAAGTACATTAAGCGAGAATACTTTCTTTTCGCTGGTACAAGACGGTGAGATTGATGTGGACTCATTGGCTCTGATTAACTATACTTCTGGTAGCACAGGTTCACCAAAAGGTGTGATGGTGAGTCATCGATCGTTGAGCAACAATGTGGAGGATGGACTGCATATCCTGCCTGTTGAGCCAGGTCAGCGTGTAGTCAGTATGTTGCCTCTGGCGCATATGTTTGGTCAGTTGGCAGACTTCCTCTATCCATTCAGTGCGGGTGCAACCATCTACTATCTCACTAAGGCTCCAACACCTAGTATCCTATTGAAGGCAATGGCGGATGTCAAGCCATATCTGGTAGCTACAGTGCCATTGGTGATTGAGAAAATTCACAAGAAAAAACTCGATCCACTCTTGAGCAAAACGGTACTGAAGGTTTGCTGGCATACCCCGTTGGTGATGAATTTTATCCGCAACCACGTGCGCAAGTCACTAGTCAAAGCTTTTGGTGGGCATGTGCGATACTTCCTATGCGGTGGTGCTGCAATGAATCCTGTGGTAGAGAAGTGTCTTTTGGATGTGAATTTCCCATTGACCATAGGTTTTGGTATGACTGAGTGTGGCCCATTGGTTAGCGGTTTGCCACCTAAATACTTCAAACGTCGCAGTTGCGGTGCGCCTGTACCAGGTATGGAGGCCAAGATCGATAATCCAAACGAGAAGGGCGAAGGTGAGATATTGGTTCGCGGCGAAAACGTGATGATGGGTTATTACAAAAACGAGGAGGCGACCAATGCCGCATTCACCGAAGATGGATGGCTCAGAACGGGTGACTTGGGTTATATGGATAAGAAGCAGAATATCTTTATCCGCGGTCGCATCAAGAGCATGTTCCTCGGTGCGAGTGGACAGAATATCTACCCAGAGGAGATTGAAGATAAGTTGAATAACCAAGCAGGTGTAGCAGAAAGTATTGTGGTGGAGCGTGAAGGTAAACTGATTGGTTTAGTGTTCCCTGATGAGGAGACTACTAAGGGATTCTCACTCGCAGAAATTGAGCGAATGATGAAGGAGAATTTGAAGAAACTCAACGACCTGTTACCATCTTACTCGCGCGTACACGATATAGAGGTGAAAGAAGAACCTTTCGAGAAAACTCCAAAGAAGAGTATCAAACGATTCTTGTATAAGTGAGAAAAAACGCACTCCTCAAAAAGGGAGTGCGTTTTTTATTGGCAAAGGCATGGTGCTTTTTAGAAGTTCAACGCCAAACCTACACCATTTTGACTGGCGGTTAGATTTAACGATAATAGTGCGGTGCAAACAAAGTATTTGAGAATAATATGCAAAAAAAAACGTTTATGCGTTAACATAAACGGCAATAGTTTTAAACTCAAAAAATGCTATTTTTTTATGGTAATCACTTCACGACGCACGACCATGTTTTTGTCTCGTGTTTGATTTTGAGCGAGCCATTTCATCAAGTCTTCATAACTCAAGAAGCGAGGCAGTTGATCATCGCGCCAGTTCTTACCAGCTTGTTTGTCAAGCGCTTTGGTAAAAGTGTTAGGTGAGAAAATCACGTATAAGGCGTTCTGTTCGCTGCTTTGCATACATGTGAGCTCGTATTCATCTGCATCTTTGTCTGTGGCAAACGAGAAAAAGAGATAATCCTGATTAGCCTCTACCATTTGGTAGCCTTTAGTAGCAGTTTGGTAGGGCAGTAAGCAATACGCATTTTGTTCTGCATCTACTAAATATACACATAATGCTCCACTAACTGGTGAAGCAAATCGCAAGTAGATATTATCTCCATCATAATACTGATCGCGATTTTGTCGATCATGTGCATTATTGATAAATGCATATTTTATTTGAGGTTTATCGGTAGAGTGATTACGTGCTTTTCCCTTAACGAAAACGCGCACGTGCCAAAATCCTTGTTCGAAGGTTGTTTGCAGGATCTTTTCTTCGATAGTTTCAATCCATTCTCCTCTTACCGATGTTTCTTTTATCGAAAAGACATCAGAAGTAGCGGTAGCTTGCCCTCCTTCTTGTCGGCTTCGTTGTATAGTGCTTGTGATTCCGACAACATCTAGTCCAAAATTCTCTTCCAGTGCTTTTTGTTTTGCCAATTGTATAGCAGTTTGTTCGGCTTGTTCGGGTGTTTCGTTAGGATTGTCAGAAATATATTCATATGTAATACTGATAGGCTTAATGTCGCTAGCAAACGACACTAAGCCTATCAATAATGCGGAAAAAATAAGTGTAATGTACTTCATTAGAACCCAAGCACTTGATCTAATTGGTCGTGCAATTTTTGACCTTTCTTCTCGAGCTCCTCGCGAACAGCTTTCTTGGCAGCTTGCTTAGCCATGTCGCCGTTGTATGCAATGCGCACCATGACTTCGCGATTCTTGTTGTCCAATACACGATAGCATTCAACAACGGTGATTACACGACCGATGGACTGGCTAATCAAGTTTTTGCTTGCCATAACGGTTTCAGAGATACTAGCGGCATCTTCAGCTGCGAGTTGGTTGTTCGCTACAGTATTTTCAATAAGTGCAGTAACTTCTGTTTGGATTTGGCCTGCAAGATTGGTTATTGCGAGTGAAGTTGCAGCAGTCTTTGCAGCATCGTAGTTCTCACCAATAGATTGTGCATTAGCCATGATGTATTTAGGGAAGAGATTCTCATCATATTCAAACTCCATCAAATAAGAGCGCTCCAATTGTTTTGCCAATGGCAACGCACCAGGAGTAACCACCCAACCTTCTTTGGTTAAACGTTTCGCTTCTTTCTTGGTAGTTTTATCTACTTTCGCTCCAAGTTCTTTTTTAGCCAATTTTTGAGTAGCTTGGCGCTCTTTCATAATTTCTTTTACATCTTGTGCAAATGCGGTGCATGCTACCAACATTGCCATTGCGATAAATAATACTTTTTTCATACGATTGATTATTTAATGGTTAATAAATAATGATTATTTCACTATTGATTTTCTGGTTGTTGTCTCGGAAAACTCCCAGACAAGAATACAATTCGCTTGCAAAGTTACAACATTTTTTTGAATTATGCAAAAAAAAATCACCCAAATGAGCGATTTTTTTAATCCAATGCCGTTATACCTTATATTTTTACTGCATGGCTTGGAGTTTATCTTCCATTTGCAGCCATTCGTCTCTAAGACGGGCGGCGGTATCGAAATCAAGGTTTTTTGCCGCTTCCAACATGGCACGGCGTTGTTGCTCTGAAGCGCGGAAAAGCTGTTTCTTATCGTATTGTTGCCAAGGGGCGGACTTCCATGCATCTTGAATCTTTTGCTCCAATTGTTGTTTTTCCTCTTGCTCTTTGCGTATCAGTGCAATGAGTGGACTGGATTCGATCGTCTTATTGAGTGCAGTAGGCGTGATTCCGTGTGCCTCATTATAGGCGATCTGCTTGGTGCGTCTTCGGTTGGTTTCGTCTATGGTGAGTTGCATGGACGGTGTGATCTTATCGCCGTACATGATGACCTTGCCATTGGGGTGTCGCGCTGCACGGCCAGCGGTCTGGGTAAGTGAGCGATGGTCGCGTAGGAAACCCTCTTTGTCGGCGTCGAGGATCGCCACCAAACTGACCTCTGGTAAGTCCAATCCTTCACGCAGGAGATTGACGCCGACAAGCACATCGTAGATACCCTTGCGCAGGTCCTCCATGATCTGTATCCGTTCGAGAGTGTCAATATCCGAATGGATATAGGCAGAGCGTATGCCATATCGGCGTAGATATTCGTCCATCTCCTCTGCCATACGCTTGGTAAGGGTGGTCACGAGTACGCGTTGCTCTTTTTGTATACGTAGGTGGATCTCTTCTATAAGGTCATCCACCTGATGTTCACAAGGTCGTACATCGATTTCAGGATCAAGCAGGCCTGTTGGGCGGATGAGTTGATCTACGAAAATACCATTCGATCGGCGGAGCTCATAATCCGCAGGAGTGGCTGATACATAGATAGTTTGCCCTGTTTTTTCTTCAAACTCTTCAAAGGTGAGAGGTCGGTTATCGCGCGCTGCAGGCAGACGGAATCCATATTGAATGAGGTTGTTTTTGCGCGCACGGTCGCCTCCGTACATGGCATGTATCTGCGGCACGGTGACGTGGCTCTCATCGATGACGAGGAGCATGTCTTTTGGGAAATAATCCAACAAACAATAGGGTGGAGTACCCGCTTCTCGTCCGTCGAAATAGCGGCTATAGTTCTCAATCCCCGAGCAGTAGCCTAGCTCCTGAATCATCTCGATGTCGTACTTGACACGCTCTTCGATGCGTTTGGCATATAGTGGCTCAGCAATATCGTGAAAGTATTGTACTTGGTTGGCCAAGTCTAATTTGATTTGGGCGATGGCATCTGCTTGCTTGTCGGGATTGGTGCAGAAAATAGTGGCAGGGTAGATATTGTATGTTTCGAACTCCTCAAGGACTTGGTTGGTCACAAGATCAAGAGTCATGATGGCATCTACTTCGTTGCCAAAAAACTCAATGCGCAGGATATAGTCGGCGTAGGCGAGCGCGATATCCACTGTGTCTCCTTTAACGCGGAAACGGCCTCGGGTGAGTTCGTTGTCATTACGGACATACTGCGAATCTACCAAAGCACGCAGAAACTCTGAAACATTGAAACTTTTTGACTTTGAAATAGTTATACACGATTGACTGAAGTCTTGTGGGTTGCCAATGCCATAGAGACAGCTAACGGACGATACTACTACCACGTCTTTGCGTCCGCTAAGCAGCGCAGAGATAGCGCTAAGTCGCAAGCGGTCAATCTCCTCGTTGATACTTAAATCTTTTTCGATATAAGTGTCGGTGGTAGGGATATACGCCTCGGGCTGGTAGTAGTCGTAGTAAGATACGAAATACTCCACTGCATTATTGGGGAAAAACTGCCGCATCTCGCTGTAGAGTTGTGCAGCAAGGGTCTTGTTGTGGCTGAGAATCAGGGTGGGACGGTTAATCTGAGATATGACGTTAGCAATGGTGAATGTCTTGCCCGAGCCCGTTACGCCCAGCAATGTTTGCGCTTCGGCACCCGCACGAACGCCATCCACTAGTTGGCGGATGGCTTCGGGTTGATCGCCTGTAGGCTGATATGCAGAGTGGAGATTAAACATTGTTTGTGTATTGGTTATGGGGTGACAATGAGTTTGCCTGAGGTGATCTTACGTTCTCCGTTCTCCAGGAAGACATAGAAGTACATCTGGTTGGTATTAGGCAGTGTGAACTGTGTGGAAGTGGTGTGTACATCCATGAGACAATCACGTCCCTCCGCTGTAGTACCAAGAATAGCATCATTTTGGTTGGTCTCCTCAACTTTGCTGTAGAAGAGTTGATGACCTTCGGATGTATAAATGCCGACTGATACATTCTTGCGCAATGTGGCAACACCAAATGTCATATCACCAAGGTATTTCACTAGCACATCACCGGCAGATGGAACGGCAGATGATTGGATAGTGGTAGCTATGAAGTGAATGGTGTAGATTTGCTCCGAACCATCCTCGGCTGTGACGTAGATTTTATATGGTTCGTCTGCGGTATAGAATCCGTAGTCAACAATGGAAGTGGAGTCTTCTGCAATCGCATTCACAAATGGTTGTACATCCCCTACATAATAGGTGTATTCCAACACTTCTGGATCAAAATCACGGAGCAGTATCTCATCTATATAGATGGCCGCAAGGCGTGTATTGCTGCTGAGCAAGATAATCTGCTCGATGGTGTACACGCGTGTGTGTATGCCGTCGTGTGCAGTGACAGTAATACTGAAATTGTATCCCTCATTAGAGATTTGTATCATTGCATTCGCATCGTTGGCAATAGCTACGATAGCCTCTTGAGTGGCTAACGCAGCAGAGTCTGTACCAATTGGATAGATGATTTGGTATGCGGTGCTATCTGCATGGAAATCTGCTATTTCGATGCCATTTATTTGCAATGTGTGCAGGCTGCAATCATCGTTAAGTGCTACACTGACATATACATCGTATTGAACAGCAGTTTCTGAGTCTGGAGCAGTGACGATGATGCTATAGCATGTCAGTGGTTGGCCGTTGGTATTTGTAGTAGTGGTAGTATCCACTTCTACCTTTTGACCATCAATACCTAGCTCATAGGTGAGAGTAGGGAATTTGGTAGTACCGTATGGTAGCGTAATATGATATTCCATTGAGTCAGCGCGGAAGCCATCGATCAATACACCATCTTGATAGATACCTGCGAGGTATGCATAAGGCGATTGTTGGTAGGTGAAGATAAGGGTGTACGTATCTGTAGTAGTTTGGTCTTCAGCTGTAACCGTGATAGTGGTTGTATCACCATGAGCAATCTCTATTGTTTGTGCGGATTCAGCTGCTGTAGCCAATACAGATGGTCGTTGTTCGCCTAGAGGCACGGTGATGCGGTAGGTATATTGCTCAGGATTGAAGTCTGTCATCTCTTGCCCGTTGAGGTAGATCATGTCTAGTTGTGTATTGGTGGACAACGCGCGAGTGAACAATAGATAGATGGTGTAGGAGCGTGCTTGTCCGTTTTGTGCAAGTACGCTGAGTACGGTCTTCCAACCTATTTGTTGACCATTGATGTTGTATGGCAATAGTTGGGAAGTCACCTCTTGGTAGATATCGCCCTTATCCCATGTGATATTAGGTACAATGGAATCTGGTGCGAGGTAGATGTAGTAGTCGGTGGTGAGTGGATCATATCCGTCGATCGAATCTGCACCGAGGTAGATCATGCGCAGTGTATCTACCGCAGATTGCAAAATCTCGTAGGAAACAGTATAGGTGTTCTTTCTGCCCGAACCTGCTAGTACATCAATTTGCTTTATTTGCTTGATAGGCGTGTCGAGGATCGTGTTGGCAGTGACAGTTTGCCACTCATCTGCCTCTTGCCAAGAGAGTTCAGGGATATGGTCTGTAGCAACGGGGAGAGTGTATGCATAATAGAAGGAGTCTGGTTGGAATCCTTCGATGATGATACCATCTGCGTAGATTGCAAGTAGTGTATCGGCATCAGAGTAGGTACGCTGGAATGCCAAGAGGTATTGTTGGGTAGTTCCATCTTCTGCGGTAACATAGATAGTGTGCTGCAATTCCCCTGTGATAGAGTCTTGGATAGTCTGCGTACTCTCCTGTGGGATTGGATAAATCTCAGGCATGTTAGCTTGACCGATAGGCAGATTGATGAAGTAGTTGTAGCGATCAGGTGCGAATCCGTCAAGTGAATCGGTGCCGAGATAGATCATCTGGAGGTGCGCATTGCTTGACTGTGGCACGAAGAAACGCAGGGTATAAGTACTGGTGCTGACCTTGTCAGGCGCCGTAACATGGATCTCGATTACCTGATCTGTTCTGACGATTTGTACATCCTGTCCTTCGCAATTGAGTAGGGCACTCACCTCTGGCAAATAGAGTGAACCAGAAGGTAGGTTGATGTTGTAGCGTTGTTGCATAGGCGAGAAACTGAGTTCGTCGTTAATAGCAGTTTGGAACTGATCGAAGGTTTGACCGTCGAGAAGGATGTTTCGAAGAGTGACATCGGACGATGCATTCTCTTTATAAATCTCAATTTCGTAATCTGAACTGCTAACACCATCTTGAGCTACGACATGAAGGATATGGATGTTGCCGTTGTTAGATTGGGTGACAGTTTGGAAGTTGTCTAGTGAAGCCCAAGTGAGAAGCACCTCGTTTTCGGAGGTCTTGACTGAATAGTAGTGACGTGCACTTTCGAAGTGTTCAATAGGAACTCCGTTGACTGCAATATCACTCAGTGCTACGCAGTGGCTAGGTTCCGCTTCAAAGTGGAGTTGGTAGATGCTTTGGTGATGACCGTCTTCGGAAGTAACTACAATGGCTGTAGTTTCACCTAAACCGCCATGCTCAATGGTGACTTTTTGGCGAGGTGCGCCAAGCATATATTCGATGGTAGGCAGTATAGGTTCTGCCGCTTTGAATGATCCTGCAGGTAGGACGATCGTATAGTGGAGACTATCCTCGCGGAAGCCAGTAAGTGGTTGGCCATCTAGTAGGATAGATTTTAGGTAAGGCATGTCGCTTAAGTTAGGCACTATACTCAGGGAGTAAGGGCTTCCTATGGTGCCGTCCTCTGCAACGACTGTATAAGTATAGATTGTAGTATCTCCTTGTATGGTATATTCTGCGCGCATTTTCTGGGCCTTGTCGTTGGGCACAGCATGAATATGTACGGGTTCGTCAGTACGATAGGTATAATCGTAGAGCTGTGGATCAAAGTCTTCGTAGAGAGTGCTGTCAATATAGATAGCCTTGAGGAAAGCATTGGATGACAACTCTGTAGGATAGGTAATTTGGTATGTGTGTTGCTCAGTGCCATATACCTGCCATTGCATATATTCTGGTGTCTGTACGAAGACTACAGAATCACTCTCGTATGTGCGGCGGAAGGCCACGGTGGTAGGTTGTGCGAGAGTGTAGTCGTAAGTGTCGCTACTGAACCCTTGTAACGATATGCCGTTAACATCAATCTCTGAGAGTTGTGCGGTGGTAGCAGGTTGATCCAATATGATTATATATTGGTCTGTGGTAATACCATCCTCTGCAAGGACAGTTAAGACACCTTTGCTGAGTGTTACTGTTTGTCCGTCAGATAGTTTGGTGAATTCAATATTTGGCAATTTGTTCCCTTCGATGTGGTACTCGCGTATATCTGCATCGAAAGTCATTCCATTGGCTGTGATACTAGCGAGTTGTGTACTATTCGACTGTTCTTCTACAAATTGGATAGTATATTGTTGTGCATCTCCGCTTTCTGGGGTTACCGTAATGATAGCGCTTTGCTCTAGATATTGTATGTCAATTTCTTGATGTGCGCTCATCGGTGTTACAGCAATACTAGGTAAAGTGGTGTATCCATTAGGTAGCGTATCGACATAGGAATATGTATCGGCGTTGAAATTGGATAATACGATGCCATCTACGGTGAGATATTGCAAGCGTTTCTCGGTAGACAAAGCGCGTGTAATAACTAGTGTATAGTCGGTATATGAGCCATCTTCTGCCACATTGTGAATGAGTGCTTTGCGTACACCTTTTTCCTCATCCTCCCAAGTGACGATAGGCATCTGATCCTGCTTTTCGCCTACGATTTGGAGCGTTGGGAATTGATTGTATTCTGGGTCGTCAATATGGTATGTTATCGTGGTACCGTTGATAGTGGCTTCATTACCATCAATAGTGGCTGTTGCTATCTTTGAGTTGTAGATAAAGCGAAGGTTGCGTATGTCAAGCTCAGATGTTCGTTTGGTGGCTCCTCCGAGGTCTTTTGCGTTATCAGAGTGAGCAGAGTTGACTGTTAAATTCATCTGTTGGATGAGACCTAAACCGCTGTAATTTAAGTCTTTGACTACAGATCTCCATTCGTTGAGGGAACCATATGGCTCTTCATGAAGTGTCTGTACTGTATTACTTCCATCGCTGAGGTTGACCCAAAGACGCCAATTATTCATATTGGATGCTGCTGTAGCACGGTACTCTGTAGCAATTTGATCTGGAGTGTTGCGGAAGGTGATACCACCAGAGACGGATGAAGTAGAATTACCAGTGCTATTCAACGATAGTTGCAGGGTTCCGATAGTCATAATACCAGGTATAGAACCATAAATAGCATTCGCATCTCCATCACGCCATGTGGATAGATGTACACCGCTATTAGACAATGGTGTGACCTCTTGACCAGTAGTAACCTTTAAGAATGTCCAAGTATATGATTCTGCACAGTCGGCAGGTACCATCCAACCTTTAGGTTTAACTTTTCCATTGTATTTGGTACTAACGAAATCTGTAAGGTTCTTTCCTGGGATAACATCATTTTGGTAATAGAAATAGATGTTGTAGATGGAGGTGTATTCATCTTTTGTTACAGTCAAGGTAACATGCTTGGCATCGGATTCCGTTTGCTCTACAATAATAGATTCGTCTGCAGTATAATTAATTTCAGGTAGGGATTCTACATTTACAATGTAAGTATATTGATCAGGTTGGAAATTAGCAATTGGTGTTCCATCAATAGTGATACTATTTAATACCGCTGGTGTATAGTGTGTTAACTTTGGAATAATGGTGTATGTGATAGGGGTTTCGCTAGGACGATTAGAATATACAACCAATTTGGTTGGATGAATCATATCTCCATGAACAACACTTACAGTTTGCTCTGCAAAGTTCTTTTCGTAAGCAACATCAAATCCGGTGGTTCCATAAGGTAAATTTACCTCTAAATCATGACCAAGTGTCAGATCTAATGCGTTGCCATTTGCTGTAATGGATTTGAGCACATTGGGCAATACAGATTGTTGCACGGAGAAAGTGAGTGAATAGGTACGTTGTTCTCCATTCTCTGCTGTAACGATAAACTTGGTGATGCCATCTAATGGTGCTGCAATATATTCTACTTCCTGTTCTGGCTCAGATTTATCATAGAATATGGCTGGCACAGCTGTTGTTCCATATGGTAAAATAATATGATAAGAAGTAGTGTTAGGATCAAAAGTATAGTCTATTGCATCATTTACTTCCAACCCGCCCAACGCATTATTACTTGACTTTATTACAGGGAAATGGATGGTGTATTCATTTTCTGTCAAGCCATCAGGAGCAAGTACCTCAATCTTTGTGATACCATCCACTGCACTATGGTAGGTGGTAATCACTTGATCAGGGTGTGAACCTATAGGTTGGACACAAGGTACTACTCTGGTACGCCAAGCTAGTGTATCGGTATATTCATATACTAGAGCATCAAACCCATCAATGCTTACTCCGTCAATGAGAATATCTGCTAGCCAGGCATTGGTGGATTTTTTACGATCGTAAATGATACGATAGGTGTTGGTGTTGCCATTTTCAGCAGTAACAATCACTTGTTGTTCGCTATTGCTTATGTTATGCAAAGCTACATCTTGACCTGGCTTGGTCTCTACAAGAATATAAGGTAGTGCGTATCCTTCAGGAAGCGATACGATATATTCGTATGTAGTAGGCACGAAAGTGATTGCGCCATCCATGCCCTGCAATTGCAGATTAAGGAGGTTAGCATCGTTGCTCAATTGTTTTTCAAAATACAATGTGTAGCGCGCGGTGTCGCCACTCTGAGCAGAAACTAAGAGCGAGTAGGTGTTGGCATTGAGCATACCGGCATAGACTACCTGTTCAGCATAAAGTTTCTCGTAGGTGATTGTGGGCAACGTGTCCGTAACGGAGAGTGTGTAGGTGTAGGTGTTCGGTGAGAAGCCATTGATACTTTCTCCATCGACTAGGATATTACGCAAGCTACAATCCGTATTGGCCTTTGGATTCAGTGTGATCTCATATTGCGCTTTACTACTACCAGATACTACATATAAGGTGATCTTATCTTTTTGACGGAAGATAGTCACTTGTTGAGAGCTCTCAGCATCGTAAGTGATCTCTGGATGATACGTGTTGCATTCTACACTATATATGAATTGTTCGGGTGAGAAGTCAGCTATAGCTTGCCCATCCACATAGATGTTTTTAAGCAATGCGTAGTTGCTGCTCACATTGACAAAATTAATTGTATATGTGTTGGATGCACCAGATTCCGGGGTAACTACGATTTTAGCTTGTCCTGTAGAATACGGTGCAGTGATAGTGACTTGTTGTCCCTCTTCTTTATCTACAGTAATCTTTGGGCATGTGGCTTGTGTGAGTGATACGGTGTAATCAAAGGTGTTCTTGTCGAAGTCGGCTAAACTTTTGCCATCTAGGTAAATCATCTTTAGGAATGCACTATTGGATCGCTGAATGACAAAAGTGATGGTATAGATTTGTGTTGTTCCGCTTTCTGCAGTTACTCTGATGGTGTGGACATTGTTGTTCCGTATGCTCAATACCTTTTGAGTGTCATCTGCCTTGTCAAATGTTACTTCTGGAATAGTAGTAACACCCATAGGCAAAGTATCTACGTAGTTGAAAGTCAGTGCGTTAAAGTCTTTTAGTGGTTTGCCATCTAGATAGATCATTCTTAAGTTTGCATTGTCAGATGTAGCTACTGAAAAATGCAACGTATAGGTTTGAGAAGCACCCGATTGAGGACGGACAGTAATCTTATATGCGCCATTGATACCGCCATCGCGTGTGGTGATGGTTTGATACTCGTCGCCTTTCTCATAGGTGATGACTGGCAGTTTTGTCGTGCCTTGTGGCAGCGGACAATGATATTCCAATATGTTAGGGTTAAAACCGTCTAATGGCTTACCATCCAAATAAATCATTTTTAGGGTCGCATTGGTGGCCTTTGCTACGGAGAAGGCAATCTGGTAGATAGTCGTACTGCCGTCTTGTGCACTGACTGTAATGCGAGATGTACCATTGACACCTTCATCACGGACTGAAACCGTCTGATATTCATCGCCTTTATCCACGGTGATCTTGGGCAAGACGGTTGTACCAATAGGCAAATTGTGACTATAGGATGTTTTGTTGGCGTCAAATCCCTCCAATGGTTGTCCATCTAAATAAATCATCTTTAGAGTAGATATGGTAGATTTGGCGGTACTTACTACAATTTTGTATTTGCTTTGAGTGCCATCACCAGCTACAACTGTTACCTCGGTCACATCGTTCAGACCACCTTCTTTGATGGTTACTGTTTGACTAGCCTCTCCCTTCTCATAGGTAACTACGGGCAATTCAGTAGTACCAATAGGCAGATTTACATAATACGTAAATTGATCAGGGACAAACTTTTGAATCCAATTATAGCCTGCTTTGTCAATCATCTGTAGATTCTTCAACAGCGAATATGATGACGCTTCTAACTTGTAGGTCAGTTTGTATGTCTTTGGCGTAGGATTACCCGGAGTGGTTACGCTAATCACATGTTGGCTACCATCTAAGTTAGCTGCGGATGTCGGCGCTGTATGCGTAATAGTTTGTTCTCCTGTAGGATATGCAGATATCGCCTCTACCTTTG
This sequence comes from Paludibacteraceae bacterium, assembly GCA_017556705.1. Classification (GTDB taxonomy): domain Bacteria; phylum Bacteroidota; class Bacteroidia; order Bacteroidales; family Paludibacteraceae; genus Colicola. The sequence goes on from JAFYMG010000014.1 coordinate 207,565, forward strand.
GAACTTCTGTCGTCGTAGTAGGTAGTGATACTCGATATATCATTTGATTAGGTGTGAAATTAGGGAGAGAAGTGCCATTCACCTTGATGTCCTTCAATGTGTTGTCAGCTAATAGCGCAACGCTGAAGTTAACCGTGTAGGTTATGGTGGTCTTCTTATCTGCTGCAGTCACTTTGATAGTAGCTGTTCCATTAGTAGATTTTGCTTGAGTAATCTCTACGGTTTGTTCATCCTCTTGCTGCTCTATAGTCACTATAGGTGCAGCAGTGGTACCATAAGGTAACTGGTATGCGTATTGGATTACATCAGGCTTGAAGTTGCTGATAGGATTACCATTCACCTGAATGCTAGCAAGTTTGGCATTTTTGCTTGCTTCACGAACAAACTTAATCTTGTATGTGCTAGTGCTCTTACCATCTTCTGATTTGACGGTTATCTCTACTGGAGCACCATCAATCACGCCTGCGGTCATACTGATTTCACTGCCGGAAAGTTCGCGGCCAGGAAATGAGGCTTTATCACCACGAGCGTTGAATATCTCTCCTGCACCACGGTAGGCCTTAATCTCAGGGATTGTTGTTGCAGAACGACCAAGAGAATAGTTTTGTTCCTCTGTAGAATTGGGATCAAAGCCCTTCCATTCTTTTCCGCCAATAAATAATGTCTGGATTTTTGATGAATAAATCAACTCTACATCATCCACATACAACGAGTTGCCAGCGTACAAACCACTATTGGCACGGAAGTTAGGATAGTTACTTGCAGAGAAAATGATGTTCATCATTGTTGGAACTTCGTTGTTGAAATAGTAGATAGGCACACGAATATTGGTCCATTCTCCGTATGTCTTTTTCTCGCGCCACATACCTTCTGCAATTTGATTCGCCTTTTGGTCTGTACCGCATTCATTACCATTCAATGCTAAACGGATATCACTTTCTTCATTCGTTTGACTTACACTCGCACAACTACCATCTTTACCCGTGTACTTGCTACCCTTTGCTGTTCCTGACCAAGCATAATAGAGTAGGTAGAAATCTTCTTTATCTACATTGCTACCCGTACGTTTTATCCAAACTGACATGGTATCTGGACGGTACTTCCAAGTTATTCCCCCAGAGGTGCCAGCAGTAGCCTGATTGATTGCGGTGATACTTTTTACATATACCCAAGGTTTACCCAGTGAAAAATAACCAGGAGAAACTTCTGTGATTCCTGCTGCGCCCACCTCTTGATCTTGAACCATCATTGAATAACTTCCACTATGACCTTTTTCACGGTGTGCAAAGTTTACATTTACCAATCCCAACTGGCTCACATTGCTCGCGTTCCAACTTGCTGGCTGAATGTTACCATCAAATTCAGCACCACTCCAGTCCTCAAAACCTGCATTAGGTAATTGTAATTGTTGAGCCGATGCAAATGTGCTACTCAAAAGAATTAAACTACTTACTAAAATTTGTTTTAAGTAAATTTTTACCATAATTATGTTGTTTGTTAATATTTCAATATTAATTATTCATATTTTAAGATTTTTATAAGCAAATCGCTATAAAACAATCCAAAATATGCTGCAAAATTAATATAAACAAATGAATTGTGCAAATTTCTCTCGCGCGCGCACGCATTTTATTAACGAAATGCATCTTTTTCCCAATATATGTACTTCCAAATCTTACTAATGTGATTCATAATATCTCACTACATGGCAACACCTTTTTCTAGTTATTCTTCAGTGCTACAATTTTCCTTAAATTCCCACTTATTTAGCGGTTAACTCTTAGCTGTTAGTTAGTGATAAGTTAGCGATAAGTTAGTGATAAATTAGTTATATGAATATATTTGCGGATTTTCATTGATAAAATTGCTTCCTATTTTTGTTTGTGTACAAAAAAATACTATCTTTGCAGAGAATTTCAATTAGAATTTCTCAAGCATGCAGCCAGATCCACATATACTGACGTCGGAAACACGTCTTGTTATTTTCGACTTGGATGGAACACTATATGCCAAATCGAACATGGTATGGCACATGATGTTTGCAGCACCGAGTGATTGGCGAATGATGTGGGCAGAAAGAAAAACACGCAAACAATTGCGTGGGAAATGGTTGGAAAACGAAATCGCTTTTTATCAGACCTATTTCCAAATCATGGCAACGTATTGCTCACGAACACCTGAACAAGCGAGAGAGTGGTATTGGAATAAATATATGCCACTGATGGTCAATGTGATACGTAAGTACTACAAGCCTTTAGAGTGGCTCTTGCCATTTATTGCGAAATGCAAACAACGGAGAATCCGCCTTGTTATTTTGTCCGATTATGGACATGCGTTAGAGAAATTAGAAGCTCTCGGAATAAATAAGAGTCTTTTTGATTGGGTTGTATCCGCTCCTGAATTGGGTGGATTGAAACCAGCATCGCAACTCATTACTCTCATAACCAACCATATGGGAGTTACGCCTAGTCAATGTCTTGTTATCGGTGATCGAGAGGATACTGATGGACAATTAGCCCAAACTGCTGGCGCTGCCTTTTACTTAGTGTAGTTTGTCGCGATAATCTGCTACGACTATAGCGAATGTATCTTTATACTGAGCTGGAATTGGCTCTGCAGGAGGAGATTGCATCTTCAGTGGGTCAATGGGAGTTCCATTTTTCCATACACGGAAATCCAAGTGGGGACCCGTACTTGCTCCCGTACTACCCACATAACCAATTACTTCGCCTTGTTTCACGTGTTTGCCGACCGTCAAACCCTTGGCATATTTAGATAAGTGCAAGTATGCGGTAGTATATGTAGAGTTATGCTTGATCTTAACGGTGTTTCCTCCACCGCCTTTATATTGCTTCATAATCACAACGCCATCACCAATACTCACTACTGGAGTGCCTGCTGGCGCTGCATAATCCACACCAGTATGTGGTCGATATACCTTATAGATAGGGTGTTTACGTGCGTGTGTAAATTTTGATGAGATACGTTTGTAGTTCAATGGGGCTTTCAAAAATGCTTTACGTAAACTATTACCTTCTGCATCAAAATAGTTGTGTATTTTTCCTTCCTCAAACCAAAATGCCTCTTGCCAACGACGCGCGTGGTAAAAATTCGCTGCGTAAATACGTCCTATACCAATGCGTATACTATCCACGTATTGTTCTTCGTAATATACACGAATGGAATCACCTTTCTGCAAACCGAAAAAGTCAATAGTCCAGGCGTAAATATCACTAAGCTCGATAGCCAATTCTGGTGGTAAGTCTTTGGATATCATGGCGCTCCAAAGACTTGTTTCAATTACGACCTCCGCTGTACGATTTTGACGAGTGACAGGCTTTTCGAAACGCTCAACATGCATGCTATCTGTCAAATGCAATACCACTGTCTCGCGGATATTGGATTTATAAACATAGTAGCAGAGTTGTTCGATACCTGTTGTATCTGTTTGATAGAGAGCATAATATGTTTTGCCTGGACGGATGGTACGTACATCAAACTCCGAACGTGGCATCAAGGTGATACCCGCCACTTGTTGGCGTGTAGCACCCAAGCGATTTAGCATTCCGCCCAAAGTCTCACCATCTTTCACCACGCAAGTGTCAATGCGAAATGAGTCAATAGGTAACCCCCATTCATAACGAACAATAGGTGCTTCCTCGCCTTTCGCTGTTTCGCTCTTACTCCCCATTGCGCACGATGCCATCATCAACACCAATACATATAATATGTAGATATACTTTTTCAAATTCTCCTAGCCTTAAATCTTTAAAATGTAACCGCGAGTCGACGTTTCCTAAACAAGAAAAACGCTTAAACGTTTTTCTTAGGATATTTTCGTGTCCACGAATCAATCTTCAATTTTATTACACCAAGCAATGCTTCGGAGAAGATACCACCCGACATTTTGCTGGTTCCCAATACACGGTTGACAAAAATGATCGGTACTTCTTGAATCTTAAATCCGCATTTATACGCCGTGAATTTCATTTCAATTTGGAAAGCATAGCCTTTGAATCGAATTTTGTCTAACTCTATGGTTTCTAATACCTCACGGCGATAGCAAACAAATCCTGCAGTAGTGTCGTGTACACTCATACCCAATATGAAACGCACATATTTACTTGCAAAATAAGACATTAAGACACGTCCCATGGGCCAATTAACCACATTCACACCACTCACGTAACGACTGCCGATTGCTACATCTGCACCTTGATTTGCGCATGCGTCATACAATTTAAGCAAGTCTTGGGGATTGTGTGAGAAGTCTGCATCCATCTCAAAAATATAATCGTATTTATGCTCAATTGCCCATTTAAAACCAGCTATATATGCTGTACCCAATCCCAGTTTGCCCGCGCGTTCTACCAAGTGCAGTTTCCCTGCGAACTTGTTGATCATCAGATCCTTAACGATAGTAGCAGTGCCGTCTGGAGAACCATCATCAATCACTAAAATATGGTATTCGATTGGCAACTCCATCACTGCTGTGATGATGGCTTCGATGTTTTCTTTCTCGTTGTAAGTTGGGATGATTACTAAGTTCTTCATATCTAAAATATGTTTATCGTATAATATTCTCATTGAGTGTATAAAGTGCACTTGGCTTGGTGCGCTCCAATGGTGTTACAAACAAATCTTCACCAGGCATGATTCCTTCCTCCAATAGGATGTCTTTGATGGTGTTGATGGCTACTTCAGGATCATTATTCTCATTACTTAAGTGGCAAAGGAATACATTTCGCATCTCTGTATGCCAATTTTTTGCTAACAACTGTCCACAAATTACATTGCTCTGATGACCTTTGGGAGATAAAATACGCTCCTTTAGATAGGTGGGGTAAGGGCCATTCAGCAGCAATTGCTCATCATGGTTTGCCTCAATTACTATGTGATTAGCTGTTGCCAAATACATTTCCATCGTGCTGTTGGGCTGTCCACAATCGGTAGCAATTAAGAATCGTTGCCCCAAATAATCAATCACATAGCCTACACATTCTGTTGAATCGTGTGATATGCCAAAGGTGTTGATTTTCATACCGTTGAGTTCCCATTCTACACCTTTTTCAAAATAACGCTGCGAAGTACGAAGCTTCTCACGTACACCATAGTTACGGTCAATGCCATCATGAATGGCACGGGTAGAGTAGATAGGAAGATGTACGCGCTCACCCAATGTGCCTACGGCACGAATATGGTCTGCGTGGTCATGTGTTACCAATACCCCCATGATATTAGCATAATCCAATCCCATCTCACGCAGATTCTTTTGAATTGTGCGTGCAGAAATACCAGCATCAATCAGGATACCCCATTTATGAGTCCCCAAGAAATAGCAGTTACCGCTACTTCCGCTGGCAAAACTTCTGAATATGAGTTGGTTATCTGTCATGGAATGAACTATATTAATTCGTGAAAACAAATTCAGCCTGCAAAGTTACAAAAAAAATCTTGTATTTGCAAACAAATATCCATAATTTCTGTTTTTCCGTCATTATTCACCACTAGATCCGCACGTTGTAAGTCTTGTTCTGTCTCCTGCGCACGCATGCGTGCGCGTACCTTATCTATTGTGGAATAGTCACGTGCGATTACGCGCGCGAGACGAACATCTTCGGGGGCTGTTACTGCTACCACTTTGTCGCACAGCGTATCAAAGCCTGCTTGGTAAAGAATAGCGCATTCGATGAAAAAAAGTTCCGATTCCCGATTTCCAATTCCTGATATCCATTTCTCAATGTCCGACCTTACTGCGGGATGAACGATAGCGTTGAGTTGAGCGAGCAATGACTTGTCGGCGAACACACGTCGTGCTACCAAAGCTGTTTGATATACACCATCAATATATACCTCTTTTCCAAAGAGTTGCTCCATCTGTTGGTGCACCGTGATGTCTTCTACAATCAGGCGTTTGGCTTCGTTATCGGTGTCATACACCGCATACCCCATCTCACGTAATTGTTTTGCAATCACGCTCTTGCCACTACCTATGCCACCTGTTAGTCCGATAATCATTGTGTGTTGTTTATATTGTTCCTTGTAGCGCGGTAGGATGTTGATTGCCGCGCAAGTTGTTCATGTTGTCGTGAATATAAGAATAGCCGTTGTTGTTTTAAAACTGGAAGTAGATAAATGCCTGCAAATCTGCTGTTACAAACTGATAGACACCAATCACTACTATCACAACAAGCAATAGAATTGCCCATATCGGCAACATGCAGAAACGTATCCGATACCAACGCTTTACACGGCTTGGTAGCCAATGGATAACCATACCTAACACAAATAATATCGCCACATAGCGATATCCCCATAAGAAATCAAGTATGATGCTATTATCCCATGCTCCACCAATCTGATTGACCATATTCTTTGCTGTTTCCCATGCTTCTTGACTAGCAGTGGCAGGGTCTAGGTTACTGCCAGAACGGAAAAATAATCGCGTAAATGTGATAAAAACAAAAGTTTGAAATATGGCCCATCCACTAGTTAGAGATTGGATGATCTTAGCGCGTAAGGTACCTGTAATAGCGATATATCCCCAGCGCTCAATCCACCAATTCACATATAGTAAAGTAGTACCAATCCATATCATCAATCCCCATACAAAGAATAGGTTTAAAATAGGTAATTGAACCAACCATCGTGCTATCCATAAACTTCCCATGAGTAAAGTCATTAATAGCATTTTGATATTCCAATTTGTTTGCTTCCAAATTTTATAGATGATCATGCCAATTCCATTTAATGCACCCCAAATCACAAAGTTCCAACTTGCACCATGCCATAGACCACCTAAGAGCATAGTAATAAATGAATTAAAATTACCCGCTGCAATTTTATTTTTTACAGATTTTCCCAATATACTACGATTACCGCCTAATGGGATATACAGATAGCTTTTTAACCATCGACTAAGCGACATGTGCCATCTGCGCCAAAACTCTTGGGGGTTGCGTGATTTATATGGTGAATCAAAGTTTTGTGGTAAATAAAATCCCATCAACATGGCTATACCGATGGCTATATCTGTATAACCTGAAAAATCGGCATATACTTGTAGCGAATAAGCAAATAGCGCGAACAAATTTTCAAATCCGCTAAATAGCAATGGATTTTCAAATACACGGTCAATCAGATTCACGGCTAAATAATCGCTCAAAACAATCTTCTTAATCAAACCATTAAGTATCCAAAAGACGGCTAAACTAGCTAAACGACGACTTAAGCGGAATGGACGATACAATTGTGGAATAAATTCATTGGCACGTACGATAGGACCAGCTACCAATCCAGGAAAGAAACTTACATAAAATCCAAAATCCAAAATATTTTTCACTGGTTTGACTTGCCCTCGATATACATCTATCGTGTAGGACATCACTTGGAATAGATAAAATGAAATACCGACAGGTAAGATGATTCGATCTACCATAAAACGTCCACTCTCGCTCAGTCCATTGCCAATGTATGCAAAGATATCAAATACTACGAACTCCGTACCTAAAAGGTCATTCACCACATTGGTAAAGAAATAGGAGTATTTAAAATAGCAAAGTAACCCCAGATCAATCACCACACTCAGCGCCAGCCACCACTTACCCATTTTCTTTTGACCTTTTACCTTATAGATTTGTTGTGCTATCAGCCAGTCACTGAGTGTGACAAATAACAATATAAGGAGAAATAATCCGCTGGTTTTATAATAGAAGAACCAACTTACCGCCATCAAAAATATATTCCGAAGGTGCAAACGCGTATTTTTTTCTTTTGCTTGTGCGTCATGTGCACCTATCTCCATAATAATGGCAAACATTGAATATACCAATGCAAAGAACGCCCAGAAATAGAACTGAGTGAATAGCAGTGGACTATCGCTATTAAATCCAAATATGTGGTGTAAAAAATCCAATCTATATAGCCTTTCCTTTGTCTATCCATTCGTACAACATACGGCCAACTTTGGTTGCTCCTGAGCGAGTAAAGTGGACGTAATCGCTTCCTGCCAAACCGGTTTCAACCCATTTAACCATACTATCCTTACCTCCCATAGCGTGGTACATACTCCAATACGCAATCTGTTCTTCTTTTGCCATCTTTTGGAGCGCCTCGTCAAGGTAGGGAACCATTGGATATGTGATCATTTTGCCATCCATCCGAGTGGACATATCACTTGGACCAATGAATAATATGGATGCATATGGAGCACAACTGCGTAAATAGCGTACTTGCTTGCGCAAGTTTTTGACATAACCTTCAATCGTTGCTTTATTCTGTGATTGAGGAATCATATTGCCACCATATTGTAGAATAATCAAGCGAGTATGGGTCTGAGAATAATAATCACTCAACTGAGCACTATTGATACGCGTAAAAATTGTACCCGAACAGCCACGCATCGGTATATTATCCACTAGTACACCCGTAGGTGTTTCTAGACTGATACCATATACCGCACCTTTTCCTTGAAAATGAATCTCACAGCGATTAGTGTAATTGGGCAGATTGACTATATTTGATAAACAATCAATAATGCTATCATTAACTACAATGTGACTTTTAATATTGTCGGTGAGTAATCGTATTTGACAAAAACTAGTATGTGTAATTTGTTTTTTACCAATAGTTTCTACATGCATTGCGACATCTTCGCTACCTGACACAAGTGTATTGTCCAGTACTGCCACTTGTCCCATTACGCCGTATGTGTCACTATCTTGTCGCATAGATTTAGGTCCATAGATGAGGTAGCGTTTAGGACCTTCCTTCGTACTTTGTTTGACACCATTGATTGATATCCACTGGCGACTACTGCGAGTAGGTATAGTTTGATGTAGAGGCAGCAATCCCACACCCCCGCCACCGTATTGCAATTGTAATTGTTCGCGCAGAATATTTGTGATACGATCTTCTTCGATCTGCGAATCTCCATAATGTACCACACGTATTGACTTTATACCTGTACTATCCAATGCATGATAAAATGAAGCAAGATATTGGCGAGTGTCGCTATCGCTGATAGGGTGAGATGCCGATTGGGGAGCATCATCTATTGGGGATATAGAAATACTATCTTGGGCTATCGAATCAAATAGATAGTATTTAGGTTGTAGAGGTTGAATGCCTTGTACTAAGGTGTCAACTTCTATCTCACTGATTTCCTCATTGTCATCTATTTCTGCTATCCATGTTGTATCTAAACAGGATGTTATGCTATCAGCGGCATTGTCAATTTCTAATACGGTAGCCAATGTTGGCCATCGCAATGTCCATGGCCCAATGCTCCATCCTCCCTTAGGGGTAATCGCACTAACCGCGCCGAGCAGCGCAATCACTAGCCAAATAATATATGTTATATGCCTTGGCTTCACTTATTTCCTCCATAATACTCTCGTAAAGAGCAACAATACCGTAAATATCTCCAAACGACCAATGAGCATCACAATACTCATCACCCATTTAGCCACTGTCGGAAATTCGGCATATGTACCTGATGGACCAAATTGACCAATACTAATACCCACATTACCAATCGCTGAAATGGCCGCACCTATTGATTCATCAAAATTAACACCTGTGGCGCTGAAGACAATCACTGTCGCTACGATGATGAAGATGTACAAAATCAAAAACGCCATGATGTTGTTAATCGTCTGTTGAGGCACTGCTTTCTCGTTCAATTTCACAGGGATAATAGCATTCGGGTGAATACGGCGTTGGAATTCTGCAACACTATTCTTCATGATTATCGCCAATCGCACCCACTTGATACCGCCTGCCGTACTACCAGCACACGCACCTGTCAGCATCAAGAAGAAAATCGCTACCCACGCCACCACTGGCCAATACATATAGTCTGATATCGTGTAACCCGTCGAAGTCATCGCACTAATCACGGTGAAAATACTATCCCTAAATGCTCGCTCCATATGCATACCCGTCCAACCTGGACGAGCAATATACAATCCCACGGTCAGCAATACCGAAAATACCAATACCGCCACGCTATACCAACGCACTTCCTCATCTTGAACGATATTCCGAGCCTTGCCGCGCAGCAAATAAATCAGCATCACGAAGTTAATACCCGAAACAAACATAAACAGTGTTACCGTATAATGAATAGCCGCTGAATCGTAAAACTCCAAACTATTGTTATGAGTCGAGAAACCGCCTGTCGCAATCGTCGAGAACGAGTGGCATACCGCGTCGAACACATCCATTCCGCACAACCATAGTGCTACTACTTCCGTGGCTGTTAGCAACACATATATACTCCACATCATCTTCGCTGTGTCGGATATGCGGGGCGATACCTTCTCGTAGGTCAATCCTGACACCTCTGCAGCATACAACTGCATGCCATTCAAACCGAATATCGGCAATATCGCAATCGACAGTACGATGATTCCCATACCGCCTATCCACTGAGTCAGAGAACGCCAAAACAACAAACCGTGCGTAATTACCTCTAGATCGGGGATAATCGTCGCACCGGTAGTCGTAAAACCCGACATGCTCTCAAACCATGCATCCGTGAAACTCGGCACCTGACCGCTCAGGTAATATGGCAACAAACCAAAAGTAGAAAATACTACCCATACCATCGCCACAATCACATAACCCTCGCGCTCACCCATGCGAGACTCTGCACGGCGACCAATTAGCAAACCAACTACTCCTGACAATAATGTGATGATGGTCGATAGCAAAAACACATCACTATCGGCCTCGCCATACCACAAACTCACGCACAAGGCCAACGACATAAACACTGCCTCTATCAATAGCAGAGCGCCCATCGTGCGGAAAACCATTCGGGTGTTAAAGGTGCGTGTCATGACGATGTGTTATTTAAAGAACTTCTCTAGTTGTCTGATTACTTGATTCTTACAAAATACTACCACTTGGTCATTTGGCAAAATCTGCGTGTCGCCATTTACCAAGATTCCCTCACCAGCACGAACAATCGCACCGATATTCGTATCCGCTGGCAATCGCATATCGCGTATCTTTCCTTTCGTGATTCGGCTGCCGTCTTCGGCCATAAATTCCACTATCTCTGCATCCGCACTTGTCAAATTGCGAACATTCAGCACACTCGCATCCAGCAACATCTGATAGATATATGATGCAGCGATGGTTTTCTTGTTCAACACCGTACCAATCTCCAAACCCTCGGCCATCGAAATATAGTCGATATTCTCCACTTCAGCTATCGTCTTCTTTACTCCAAAACGTCTAGCAGCCATACAAGCAAAGATATTTGCCTCACTACTTTCTGTCAATGCTACAAAGGCATCGGCATCCTCTATCCCCTCGTCCTTCAGTACTGCCATATCACTGCCATCTGCATTGATAATCAGAGCATTGTTTACTTTCTCACTCAAGTGATAACACAACTCACGATCTGCCTCCAATATCTTGATATTCAGCCCCTCTGGCAAGTTCTGAACCGTCTTTTGGGCTATCTTTGAACCACCGAAAAAGACAATATTATTGATCTCTTTCTTCTGTTTGCCCAACTGCTCACGCAGCGCCTTCATGTTCTCATGCGTACATACCGCGTACACCATATCATCCGCCTTAATCTCATCTGGACCACTAGGAATAATCGTTTCTTGTCCACGTTTGATTGCCACCACGCGGTACAAACCGTGATTGAAAAAGCCCGACATAAACGGCTTACCTATCACCTCTGCACCCTCACGCACTTTTACCACGCACAACTCCAACGCACCGCCGCACAACGTCAAGTGGTAACGCATCCAGTTTGTTTTCAAAGAAGATGTAATCTCTTGCGCCGCCAACAATTCGGGATAAATCAAATGATTCAAACCCATCTGCTCAAAAATACGCTTATTCTCTGGAAGCAAGAACTCGTAGTTGTCAATCCTTGCCAACGTCTTCTTCGCACCCAACTGATTCGCCAACAAACACGCGGTGATATTATCCGACTCAGAAGGCATTACTGCAATAAACAGATCCACATCCTTCACGCCAATACTCTTCAAGTCATGAATCGACATCGGACTACCCACCTTCGTCAGCAAGTCATAACTCGCATCCAAGTCGCCCAAACGATCCTGACGCTCATCTATCAAACTGATATCCATATCCTCGCGCGACAACAACTTCGCCAAGTGACGACCTACTGCCCCAGCGCCTGCAATAATGATTCGCATATACCTTCCTTATCTAGTTTTAACATATGATACAACTCTTTCGTACTGCCATGCTCCACAAATTGATCACGCACACCCAAACGCACTACACGTGTTGTATAGCCATTATCTGCCATAAACTCCAATACTGCACTTCCTAGTCCGCCATTGATCACGCCATCTTCCACTGTCACAATCGTGTCGAAATGCTTCCCCACTTCATGTAGAATCTCTTTATCTATCGGCTTCAACCAACGCATATCATAATGCGCCACTCGCTTCCCGATATCCGATACCCGATATCCGATATCCTCTATCGCATCCACGACCGTATTACCTATCGCACCTATACTTAGCACCGCTATCCGCTTCCCGCTATCCGCTACCCGCAAACAAACACCCTTACCTACTACCACAGGCGCAGCCCCCCTACGCTCTACGCCATACACTCTACACCCATCAACCTTCCCCCTCGGATAACGTATCGCAATAGGACCATCATAGTCCTTCGCTATCTCCATCATTGCCTCTAGATCATCGCCCGTCATCGGAGCACCAATCACCATGTTCGGAATAGGACGCAAGTACGCCAAATCCAATAAGCCGTGATGCGTCGCACCGTCATTACCCACGATACCCGCACGGTCAATACACAGCACTACAGGCAACTTAGGCAACGCCACATCATGGATGATATTGTCGTACGCGCGCTGTAAAAAACTGGAGTAAATATTGCAATAGGGCTTCAATCCCGCCTTCGCCATACCTGCTGAGAACGTTACCGCATGACCCTCTGCTATACCTACATCATATACGCGCTCTGGCAACTCTTTCTGCATGATATTCATGCTACAGCCACTCGGCATCGCCGGAGTCACACCTACCACACGTGCATCCTCCTGAGCCAACTGCAGCAACTTCTCACCAAACACCTCCTGCCACAATACTTCGCGCCTTTCGCCTTTCGCCTTTAACCTCTCACCTGTTTCAATAAGAAACTCACCTGGAGCATGCCAAGTCGTCTGGTCATTCTCCGCGGGCTCATAACCCTTGCCTTTCTTCGTGATGATATGCAGCACCTTAGGACCCTCATAGTCCTTGATCTCGTTGAAGATCCTAACCAAACTCAGGACATCATGACCATCCGCTGGACCAAAATAACGCAAGTTCAATCCTTGGAAGATATTGTTACCCTGCTTCGTCAATAACGCCTTCAGGTTATTCGAAAAACGTTGTACACGACCTTTCTTTGCATCGTTGATCAATCCCCACTTACATGCCATACGGTACGCCCACCAGCGCCATTTATTATACCGTTCACTCGTCGTCAGATCCACCAAGTATTGCGTGAAACCACCCTTGATAGGGTCGATGGCCATGTTATTGTCGTTCAGCACAATCAGCAGGTTGTTCTTAACCATCGACGTGTTGTTCAACCCCTCAAACGCCAATCCACCCGTCATGGCACCATCGCCAATCACCGCCACCACTCGTCGCTTCTCACCTCTTGCCTCTTCACCTCTTGCCTCTTGCCTCTCTCCTACGGCAATTCCCAACGCCGCCGAGATGCTATTGCTGGCATGACCGGCGATAAAAGCATCATACTCGCTCTCTAGCGGAGTGGGGAAGGGGGCTATGCCCTTAAACTGACGATTCGTATGGAAACGCTCACGCCGACCTGTCAAGATCTTGTGCGCGTACGCTTGATGCCCTACGTCCCATACCAACTGATCGTTCGGGGTGTCAAACACGTAGTGCAACGCCACGGTCAACTCCACTGTACCCAACGATGAACCCAAGTGACCAGGGTTATGACTCAACTGCTGAATAATAAAATCCCTTACCTCTGCGCACACCTGAGGCAATGCCTTTTCTGGCAATGCTTTCAAATCGCTTGGATAATAGATGCTATTCAAATATATATATTCCATTATAATCTTCGCCTCTCGCCTTTAACCTTTAACTTTTCGCCTCTAATCTCTCGCGCAGCCGCCCGCTCGCGCATATTAGCCCGCAAAGATACATCTTTTTTCTTACATATGCAAATTTTGCTCCGATTTTTGATATATCTTCTCCATAAAGGACAAAAAAAATACTTTTGGCACGATTTTTGCTCACCAGAAAGTTAAAAGATAAACAAGAAACATAAACCATATTTAATACTTAACGACAATGAAAAAGATTATTTTCGTTTTAGCTACTTTAGCATTATCGCTAACAGCATGTGCTGATCATCAGTTAATACAGTATTCGGAACTCCCCGTGCAGGCACAGGCGTTTGTTCAAAAGTATTTCAATACTGCGGATATTACCTATATTGAGCGGGAATACGATGGGCTGCATTTTGAATACAATGTCTATTTGAAGAATGCAATTGAAATTGAATTTAATCACCAAGGCAATTTCAAATCCATAGATTGCCGTGTATCACCCATTCCAGAAGGTATTGTTCCAGAAGTAATTACGCACTATGTGGCGTTGCATTTTCCTGATAGTATCATCGTGGAATATGCGATCGAAGCACGCCGACTCAAAGTAGAACTTGGCAATGGAGTAGAAATTATCTTTGATTTAGAGGGAAATTTCCTTGGTATTGACGATTAATTAATTATACACAATGACCTATCAACAAACCATTGATTATCTCTATGCATCGCAGCCCGCCTTTCATTTGGTGGGCGCGACTGCGTATAAACCAGGACTCGATAATACCTACCGCCTCATGGCGCATCTCGATAACCTGCACACTAAACTACGTGCAGTGCATGTCGCTGGCACCAATGGCAAAGGCTCCACCTCTCACCTTATCGCGGCCGCTTTGCAGGCGCAAGGGTATCGCGTAGGATTGTTCACTTCACCACACTTGGTCGATTTCCGCGAACGAATCCGTATCTCAGGCGAGATGATTCCCAAAGAAACTGTGGTGCAGTTCGTGGCTGATAATCGTGCGTTTTTGGATGAAGTGCGCCCATCATTCTTCGAGACAACCATGGCGCTTGCATTCTGGTATTTTGCTCAGCAACAAGTAGATGTAGCGGTTGTCGAGGTCGGACTTGGTGGACGACTAGATAGCACCAATATCCTCACACCACTCCTCTCTGTGATCACAAATATAGGCATTGATCATACCGAATTTTTAGGTGCTACACTCCCGCAAATAGCTGCCGAAAAAGCGGGCATCATCAAGCCGCATGTACCTTGCGTTATCGGTGAAACACATCCCGATACACAAGACGTCTTCCTTGCTCGTGCTCGCGATTGCGAGATACTAGGCGAGGGACTCGAAACAACCAACTGCCGCCTCTGGTTTGCTGACCAATGTGGGTACATGCGCCGACGTCGCATCAATGAGGTACCCGACTGCCAACTAAAAGGGGATTATCAAGATAAAAACCAACAAACAGCTTTCGTCGCGTTGCAAGTGTTGCGTAATTATTGCGGCATAGCAATCTCTCAAGCGGCTATCGCTAATGGTTTTGCTCATGTATGCACACTCACAGGCTTGCGTGGTAGATGGGAGATTCTATCGCAATCTCCATTAACTATCTGTGATACAGGACATAATAGCCATGGCATCCGCTATGTAGCAGAGCAATTATCCCGCCTTCTTGCCTCATCGCCTCATCATCTATCTTCTCCTCGTTTACGCATTATCTTTGGCATGGTAGCCGACAAAGATATTGACACTGTCTTGTCATTATTGCCTACTGAGGCAGAGTATTATTTCACGCAACCTGCCACCTCGCGTGCCTTGCCTGCTGAAGAATTGCTTCGCCGTTGGCAACAACTCCATCCAATCGCCAATACCCAATATCCGATTACCAATACCCGATACCCGATCTCCGCCTATCCCACCGTGCGTGAGGCACTCACCGCGGCACAAGAGGCAGCCTCTGCGGATGACATCATCTTTATTGGTGGCAGCAATTATGTAGTCGGCGAAGTACTTCGGCTATATAGTTGAAACTGTCTTTTCTATTCTTCAACCATTTGTAGAAACCTTTGAGAACGCTCAAGTAGGTTCTTATCTCACTTCGTTCGAACGATCGCTTCGCATACGATTTCGGGCAATATTGTCTGTCTACACCAGAAAAATCGCCCAAACTGGCGGTTTTATTTGCACAATCCAAAATAATTCACCACCTTTGCAAGCGAAATAATAGATTTCTTCATGGCAAGCGAATTAGCATTATATAATCCCTCTGACAAAAGTGTTGTTGTTTATCAGTCTGAAGATGGTACGCTTCAACTGGATGTACAACTATCTGATGATACAGTATGGCTATCTCAGCAGCAAATGGCAACACTGTTCAATGTGAAAGAGAATAACATCACATACCATATCAAGGGCGTTTATAAAATGCACGAATTAGAGCCAGATGCAACTACTCAAAAAATTAGAGTAGTTCGTTTAGAGGGCAAACGTCGTGTTACGCGTACCATTGATTTCTATAACTTAGATATGATTATCTCTGTTGGCTATCGTGTCAATAGTGCCAACGCAACACAATTCCGCCGCTGGGCAACTCGTATTCTAAAAGAATACATGTTACGTGGATATGCAGTAAATCAGCAACTCATACATCTTGAGGAGCAAGTTGATAGACGATTTAGAGCCATAGAAAGTGAACTGCATGAGCAGAAGGAGAAAATAGATTTCTTTGTTCGTACCAATCAAGTACCAGTGGAACAGGTGTTCTTTGGCGGAGACTTCTTTGCTGCTCGTGTGTTATTGGAAAAATTAGTGAAGACCGCAAGGAATAGGGTTATCATTATTGATGCTTATGTAGATGCAGCTATATTTGAGATATTGGATGTCCGAGCTAAGAATGTGGAAGCCACTATCTACTGCGGTAAGGATTTGACAAGTTTGCGTGATGCACACAATGCTACTGCGGGAGTAGAACCTATTGATACCTTTGTATGGAATAATCCTTCACACGATAGGTGGTTGATTATTGATAACCAATTATACCATTGTGGCCATTCACTCAAAGATATGGGAAAGAAACTTTCTGCCATCAGCCTTATGGGCATTCCTGCACAGACAATCATAGACCAAGTAAAATAATGAGTACATACTAATAAAACAATACTAACCCACTAAATTACATATCACTCATCACTTATAGTTCATAACTAATCCGCAACGCATAGTCCGTTGCCCGACATATTTGATATAGCGTTACCTCCCTGCCATTTATGCAAAATTCACATAAGTGGCATTTTTTTTGTTCTACTACTTGCTCAATTCAAAAAAATGTTGTAATTTTGCAGCGCAAACCTAAAGTTTGCGGACATATTATAAAAAGCGTTTATTAGCGCTTGTTTTGGCAATTTGAAATCCTGCAAAATTTCATTCCATCCGAAACAAGAAGGCAGTAAACGCCCTTTGGGATATGACTATCCCGCCTGCGGAGCGTCCATGCGTGGACTGCTCTGTTTGGTGGCATTTCATATTCGGCGTGGGCGTTGCTTGCTTATTCTTATGGATGGGTCTTGCAGGAACCTCAAATTGGAGAATAAGCAAAGGTAAGGTTCCACGCTTTTTGTGTATTTATACCAACGAGGTGTTTGGAGCCGACTTCCCAAAATGTGGAATAACTTATGGACAATCATTTATTGAACCCAAATGCACAACATATAAATTGTTGGGCATTTAGAACAACAAAAGACAAAGATCATTTGGATTTTGTAACTAAGGAATTATCATTAGGACGTTTGCGTCAGGGATGGGGATACAAAGCATGTTTTGACCTTAGAGTTAATGGAGATGTATATCATCATGTGGCAAGTAATATGGCTATTATGAAAAAAGTTAAAAAAGGGGACATCCTATTAATTTTAAATCTTCCAAAGTATGGTTTATGTACCAAAGTAGAAGCCACAGAAGATTTTTTCACAGGATATATTTTTGATATTCCAAAATCAAATGCAGGAGATGCGCCACAAGATTTTGGACATATATTTCCTGTGAGGGTTCTAAAAACAATTAATAAGAGCGATATAACAGATGCTAATTTACTTCGTTCAATAAACAATTGCCACCAAAGATTTTGGTCATTAAATCCTTATCGTAATACTATTTTCTCACTTTAAATATTGAGCTTTATTATGAAACATCTTTTATATCTTTTATGCACATTATTGTTACTTGCAATTATTAGTCCAACATATGCTTACGATTTCCAATCGGGCGATTTGTATTACAACATTACCAGTAATACAACGGTAGAAGTAGCATCTCATTATGACCATGAAGATCTTGTTACAGCCATCATCCCTAAAAATGTTATCTACAACAATATTAACTACAAAGTAACGAACATTGGAGATCAAGCTTTCGATAATTGCTCCTCCCTTACTTCTATTACCATCCCCAATAGCGTAACGAGTATTGGATATGCCGCTTTCAGGAATTGCTATTCTCTTACTTCTGTGACTATCCCTAACAGTGTAACAAGCATTGGATGGCAGGCTTTTTATGGTTGTTCTTCTCTCAATAAAACTAACTATGTAGGAAATATTGCAGAGTGGTGCAATATTGACTTTGCAGCGACCGATGCTAATCCGATATGTTGCTCGCATAATTTATATATTAACAATCAAGAGATCAAAGATTTGGTCATTCCTAATACGGTAGATAGCATTCAGGATTACGCTTTCTATGAGTGTTTTTCTCTCAAGTCTGTAACAATTCCAAATAGTGTGAAAAGCATAGGGTATTTTACTTTTTTTAGGTGCTGCTTCTTAAAAAAGGATTTCGTAAACAATAGCCCTTTAGATGCTGAAGAGAATGGCTACTGGGGAGCCCTTGTGGGTGAAATTGAGGTAGATGGCATGATTATACAGGGAACTACGGTAGTTGGGTGTAGAAAAAATGTTACAATTGCCACAATTCCCAATTATATAACGCGTATTGGAAGTAATGCTTTTGCAAAATGTTCTTCCCTAACTTTGGTTACCATCAGTAGCAGAATAAATAGTATAGAAAGTAGTGCTTTCGATGGTTGCGATGCACTCACTAAAACTAACTATACAGGTGATATTGCAGGTTGGTGTGCGATTAAATTTGGAGGTCTTTCTGCCAATCCAATATCCAATTCTCATAATCTCTATATCAATAATCAAGAGATTAGAGATTTGGTAATTCCTAACACGGTTGATAGTATTCATAATTACGCTTTCTATGAATGTTTTTCTCTTACCTCTGTATCCATTGGCAATAGCGTAACGAGTATTGGAGATTACGCTTTCGACGGTTGCTCTTCCCTTACTTCAGTTACCATCGGCAATAGCGTAATGAGTATAGGTAAGAATGCTTTCTTCAATTGCTCCTCCCTTACCTCTATTAATATACCAGAGAGCGTAACTAATATTTGGTATGGTGCTTTTGACAATACTGGAATCTACAATGATGAGTCAAATTGGGAAAATAATGTGTTATATATTGATAATTGTCTTATTGCATTGAAATGCTATATTGAGGGTGAATATACGATTAAAGATGGAGTACGTTTGATTGCAGGCGGAACATTTTGGGATCAAAATAATATGACGAAAGTGAATTTTCCAAATAGCGTAAGATCTATCTCTGCATTGGCATTCTCTACTATTAATATAACTTCTTTAGAAATACCAAATAATGTAAAAAATATAGAAGAAAGAGCATTTAGAGGGTGTCGATATCTTTCAACTATAACACTTGGTCATGGTTTAACATGTATAGAAGATAAAGTTTTTCAAGATTGTCGTGCGCTTACATCTATCACTATTCCTAATAGCATAACACGTGTAGGAGTGAGTAGTTTTGAAAATTGTTCTTCTCTTACCTCTGTCACTATTGGTAATGGTGTAACGAATATTGGAAAATATGCGTTTTATCGTTGTGACCGTTTGTCTGACATTTACTGCTATGCTACGCTACCTCCATCTTCGCAAGAGTCATCGTTCCCCCACTTCTATGCATATGTATATGTGCCATGTGAATCTGTTCAGCATTATAGAGCAGATAATGTGTGGGGTAAGTTCCAAAACTTGCAATGTCTTGATACAGAAGAAACAGATATAGAGAATGTAAAAGGGTCATCACAAACGCTAAATAATTGTAATAAACTCCTCCGCAACGGTCAACTCCTCATTCTCCGCGATGGAGTAGAGTACACCATCATGGGACATGAGTTGTAATCCCTGCCTTTACACATTACACCTTACTCTTTACACAAAAATCGCCCTCGCGGCGATTTTTGTTTGCATATATCAGAAAAAACATTACCTTTGCAACCGAAACCTCGAAAACGTGTATTGAAAGGGTATTTAAGAAACCTCGAAAACGTGTATTATAAATTATAAAGCGAAAGACCCAGCACCCACCCATGAACATCTTAGTGGTAACGAAGTGGTTTCGATAGATCTTCGGCAAATGAAGTAGACTCGCGATTCGATTAATTAACCAGCTGTTTGACCCTTATTATCGTCAGTCCATCGCGGAGGGGCAATATCACTTTCTCCAATCGCTCATCTTGCGCCACTTTGTCGTTGAAAGCGCGCAGTGCAACGGTCTGTTTATCTTTGTCATATGCGGGGTCAATAATATGCCCATCCCATAGAGTGTTATCGGCCAAAATCCATCCGCCCTCGCGCATCAATGGCAATACCATATCCAAATAATCACAATACTCTTTCTTGTCGGCATCAACAAACACCAAGTCAAATTTCTCTTGCCTCTCGCCTTGCGCCTTATCGCCTAATCGCCTCAGTTCCTCTTTCGCATCGCCTATCACCAACTCGATTTTTTCTCCCAGCGGCGACAGACTCAAGTTGCGACGAATAGCGCACTCCATCTCATCGTTGTGCTCGATGGTAATGAGTTTGCCGTCCTCTGTCAGTCCTTCTGCAAGACATAGAGCCGAGTAACCAGTGAAAGTGCCTAGTTCTAGAATACGCTTAGGGCGAATCATCTGACTCAACATACTCAATACACGCCCTTGTACATGTCCAGATAACATACGAGGGTTGATTACTTCGAGGTGCGTACTGCGGGTAATCTGCTTCAATACATCATTTTCTGCTGAAGAATGTTGCTCTATATATTCAAAAATGCTCATTTTTATGTTAATTTGACTGCAAAAGTAGTAAAAAACTTGCATATCTACAAAAAAAATAGTACTTTTGCAGTCAAAATGACACAAAAATAATACCAAACACATAAAAACATATGGAATTTGTAGATAGTATTGATGAAATTGATCGTAAGATCTTACAGATTATCACTCAAAATGCGCGTAAGCCATTTAAGGATGTAGCAGAGCAAGTCGGTATCAGTCGCGCAGCGGTGCATCAACGTGTACAAAAGATGTTCGATAATGGCGTGATTATTGGCTCGGGATACATAGTCAACCCCAAAGCCTTGGGATATAACCTCTGCGTGTATGTGGGACTAACACTCGAGAAGGGTAGTATGTACAACGAGGTAAGCGCCGAACTCGAGAAGATTCCAGAGGTCGTAGAGAGTCGTTTCACATTGGGTGCGTACTCTATGTTAATCAAATTGTACGCGCGCGATGATCAGCACTTACTAGATTTGTTGAGCAATAAACTACAAGGCATACATGGAGTCTCCAATACCGAGACTTTGACCGCATTGGATCAACGTATCCATCGATCATTGCCAATACAATAACGGAATATAAATAATTGATATACAATGGAAAAAGTAATTAGTGGTATTCGCCCTACAGGCAATTTGCACTTGGGCAATTATTTCGGTGCAGTGAAAAGTTTTGTGAAGATGCAAGAGGAGTACAATTGTATGTTCTTCATTGCTGACTGGCATTCGCTCACCACGCACCCAACCCCAGAGAATATTCGCACCTCTGTTCGCACAATCTTGGCGGAGTATCTAGCTTGTGGCATTGATCCCCAGAAGGCACCAATCTACGTGCAAAGCGATGTGAAACAAGTATTGGAACTCTATCTCTATCTTAATATGAATGCCTATCTCGGTGAGTTGGAACGTGTTACTTCCTTCAAGGAGAAAGCACGTAAGCAACCCGATAATGTCAATGCGGGTCTTTTGACTTACCCATCGTTGATGGCTGCGGATATCCTCGTACATAAGGCGGATAAGGTGCCTGTAGGCAAAGATCAAGAGCAAAATATGGAGATGGCGCGCCTCTTTGCTCGCCGCTTTAATCGTATCTATAATATTGAGTACTTCAAGGAACCTGAGTCATTCCACTTCAATGCCAAAGCGGTCAAAGTGCCAGGATTGGACGGTAGCGGCAAGATGGGCAAGAGCGAGGGTAATGCTATCTATCTCTGCGACGATGAGGCTACAATCAAGAAGAAGGTGATGCGTGCTGTTACCGACGCAGGACCTACTATGCTCAACCAAGTGAAGCCAGAACCTATCGAGAACCTCTTCACGCTTATGCAACTTGTTTCTACCCCAGATACCTATGACTACTTCAACGATCAATACAACAACATGGCTATCCGCTATGGTGATATGAAGAAGCAACTCGCTGCGGATATCAATGCCTTCTGTGCACCAATCCGCGAGCGTATCCTAGAGTATCAAAGTAACGAGGAGTTGCTCGCTAAGGTTGCTCGCGAAGGTGCTGAAGCTGCTGCTGCGAGCGCGGAGAAAACAATCCGAGAAGTGCGCGAAATTATCGGTTTTCGCAATTAACTCTTTTGTTTGGCACGGATTTTGCTTGTAATGGGTAAAATGGTAAATTAAACTATGAAACGCATACTATTCATATTATGCCTTGGTTCTTGGCTCTTGGCTCTTGGCTCAAGTCCCATCTACACCGACGATGCCTACTATTGGCCTCAGACCGACACGATTGTGCCCTCTGAACCTGTATATAATAGGAATGCGCGTGAGTTTATTTTCCTCGAGGATACTACCCTCTATCCTGATACTGTAGTCATGCGAATCGTAGAAAAATGAAACGTCTTCTGCTCATATTGTCTTTTGCCTTTTGCCTTTCGCTTCTCGCCTATAGTCAAGATGTCCAGCGCTTAGCCGAGCGTGATATCATGGGTACAGCTCGTTATGTAGGTATGGGAGGTGCCATGACGGCCATCGGTGGTGATCCATCGGCCGTATTAGACAACCCTGCAGGATTGGGACTCTATCGCCGCAGTGAGGTCGCGCTCACTATTGACGAAACAATCGACTACACGCTCCACTCTACACCCTCTACTCTACACCCTACACCGTACACACGCTCTCGTTTTACTCTGCCTCATTGCTCTGCCGTATTCTCGTGGGGAAAACCGAACAAGCATCAGGGGATGATCTTCAATAATTTGATGTTCTCTTTCAATCGACTTACCAACTTCAATCGTGATATCGTGGTGAAAGGACAGGGGCTTGGTATGGCGGAAACCATGTGTGTGCTGACCAATGGGTTGGCGGAGGAGTACTTGCAAGATAAACCTTGGAACGATAATGAAATCGGCTGGCTCAGTATCTTGGGATATGAGGCATATATGATTAATCCGCTGGATGATAACCAATGGGAACCTGCTGTGCATCTTACCGAGGGGGCGCTCTCTGTCTCCGAATCGGGAGAAGTGGATCAGTTCACTTTGTCGTGGGCAAGTAATATCAGCAACCAGTGGTATATCGGATTGGGCTTAAATTTTCCTACATTATCCTATACCAAACGCACCTCGCACTATGAAACCGATCGCAGCAATTCGGCTGAACTGAAATCGCTATACCATCTGTCTGGCTTTGGCGTTACGGGTTCTATTGGTGTGATATATCGACCATTGCAGGCCTTGCGTATTGGTGCCTCTTTCCAAACGCCTACCGTGATGACTCTCTCTCTACAAACCGAAGGCGATATATATACTACTATCGCTGGGCAGAAATACGAACTACTTACGCCATCTAGCAGCGGAAATAGCAGAAATATTCTGTCGCCTTTGCGCACCAGTGTGAGTGTGGCGACCCAGATCGGCAAACAGGGAATGATAGCACTGCAATATGATTATGCCCACTCATCCGAGATGGAGGATGTACACACATTGCGTTTGGGTGCGGAGGCACAAGCATACCGAGGGCTGTTTATCAATGCGGGCTATGTGTATGAGTCGTCGTTTATGAAGGAAGATCCAGTGTGGATGTTAGGATACAATGAGATCCGTACTGATATGGATTATCGCTATACGGATGCTTCGCAGTATGCAAGTGCAGGTATTGGCTATCGTAGTGATGTAGTAGTGGCACAGGTGGCATACCAATATCGTTGGCAAACGATCCATCAGTATGCTTCGGAGGTACAAGCGGTTCCGTTTGAGGTAGATACAAAGACCCACCGTATTGTGGCTACATTGGCTTGGCGTCTCTAACCCCTCGCACCTACACCCTGCGCCCTTTGGCATAGAATTTGTCAATAACTAAATATAAATCTATACAGCGAGCTTGTGAGTGTTCTGACAAAACGGTCTAACCTCTAACAGCGAGCTTGCAAGTGATCTTTAAAACACATTGTTGCATTGCTCAGAGACTGGAAAACTCAACAATTTTTATCTTACGAGGTAGGTGCTTTTCTAATGGCGTGCTAATACTCTCCGCCGAGATCGACCGCAAAGTCGTAGCGATGAGGTAGTTAGATTACAAAGGGTCTGTACCCCTCAAATCCTGTTTTTTAGGAGTTTTCTCGAGTGAGTAGCAATGCAGCAATTTTTTTTGCTATATTTGCAGTATATTCCGAAGAATCCACCAAGTAAGCATCAAAGCAATGTATGTAAATACAGTTGATCTATGATAGCAGAACTTTCGCAATCCTATGCACTTGTGTTTCGGGATGAACCACGTGACCAAAATGAGCAGGATTGCGTATGGTATTGAGATTATAAGAAATGGATTGAATAGAAATGCCTCTATCAAATTACCATGAACCAATTGATAGAAAGCTCTTTGCACTCCGCAAGAGGGACATTGAAAACCAGTGAGAAGAAAGAATGGGCACTTAGGAATCCATATTGTATTTTCAGGATTGAAAAAATACAATATGGTTCCAAATGCGATGACGGCTATAATGATTAAAGCCTTTTTACAAGTCACGGCTCGTATTATAGAAGTTCAGCAAAAGCAGATAAGCCTACAATGGCAAATATATATATGACGTAGAAAAGCCATATCGCGATTCCAGAACCTATTGCAGCCCAGAGCCATTTCTTTGCTTTTTGAGCTGTAGATTCAGCTATGGCATATTGCCCCATAGCCCAAAAGTTATCTACTTGTGCAGCGTATATAATGGAAATGACACCGAAAGGCATGCAGCAAAAAAGAGTACTAAGTATTGCCCATACCAAATAGTTATCTGGTTTTACAGCAGGAGGTGTTGTCGGCATCTGATTTTGTGGTTGCCCTTCAACTTGAATGGGTTGTTTTTCGTTTTCCATAATCGTGTGTTTTTAAATAAGTTTATATTCTGGCTATTGTTTTTTATCTAATGGTATCAAGCTACTTTATTTCAGTGTCCATTCTTTCCACGATGCACTTAGTGATGCTGATGGAATCACACAAGGTGTTTGCGATTTGCCGTTGAGCAGAATGGATTGCTGGCTTACGTTGGTTTTGATATATTCGCCTAACTCGTGCAATGTTACATCTCCCTTAGTCTCTTGCAGTTTCTTAAGCAAGAAATAGGTGAACATACCGTGTTTCTCTTCATTGTTAGGATAAGCCGTTTCGTCGTTTTGCGCCGCAGAAAAGACCACCATATTGCCTTGTGGCATACCGCTCTTGGCTCTGATAGCCACACCGCGAGCAGAAGCCAACATACCTTCTTCACGTCTGCTACCTGAGAAACAAGCATCCATAAACACCGTCACATTCTCCGCAGGCATTTTGCCCAATACTGCGTAGAGATCATCCAACTTATATCCTGTACTTACATCCGTACCTATACCATCTACAGGCAAGAGATATGCGGTGCGACTACTTTCATCAGGTATTCCGTGACCAGCATAGTAGAAGATGATATGCGGATCAGTAAACACCTCTGCAAGCGTTTGCAACCAGTTAATTTGTGCTTTGATTTGGTTACCTGTCGCATTAGGGATAAACTTTATTTGCTTCTCGGGTATGCCTAATGTCTTGATACAGTACTCACGGAAGATCTTGCCATCATTAAGCGCGTATGGCACAGACGCTACTGATTGGTAATTCTCATTAGCAATAATCACCACAAAGGTATTGCTGTTCTTTGCATTGGTCTCTGGGATATTCTCATCTACTGCAGATATCAGCGAAGCTCGTTTAATCTCCACCTCATGGTCTTGGCGTTGTACATTCATGGCTATGCTTCCACCAATGTGCTGACCAAACTCCAGAGGGATACTTGCATTCTCCGCATACTTACCTTGCTTCTCAGAAAGGGCAATCTGAATATCCATTTTCTCGGCAGCCTCTTGATTAGCGATAAGTTCGTATTCCAACAAACGGCTCTCGCCTGCTTGTAAAGAAACTATAGATACATTCTCCATGTCGCCACCCGTACGCATCACATTAGCTGGCAGGTTCATGCCCACCTTCACATTCTCGGCTATACCCTGATCCGTGTTTTGCACGATTACTTGCAGTATAAATTGTTTGCGTCGCTCCAGAGTACCCGATGCCGTGCCGTGTACCTTGTAGCTCACAACACTCACGAAAGGAGTTTTCAGCTGGTGCGTACCGATAATATACTCTATCTTCTCCGTGCCAAAACCATTGGGTTCGTCCACCACGATATTGAGTGCGATCTCCCCCGTTTCAGTAGATGCATTGGCAGCAATAGGTATCTCTACCCATTGCTTGCTACCCGCAGCAAGTACAGGAAGATGAACATCCGAGATAGCAATGCCTTTGGTATTGCCTGCAAAGGTGGTGCGTGCTACACACCCATATCCATCTCCTTTACCCGTGTTGATAACCTGAAAACGGATCATACACGCCTCGTTGGCATCAATCACGTTATTATGATCTTGATCTACAAATTGCAAAGTATTAGATACAACACTCAAAATAGCAGGTACCACTTCTTCTTCGATGTAAAAATCCATCGGTGCACTCACATTCTTCTGAGCTATTAAAATGCTACTATATATAAGTAGCAAGGAGAAAAATATTGTTCTCATGTTATAGAATTTATACTTTTTCAATTAGACATCGAAAGTTTTCTACGGGCATACAGGGCGAACAGATTGTCCGCGGAAACGGTTGTTACTATATCTGCTCACATCGTACGATGTAAAGCTCAAGTAATATGCGTAACTCGAATTGTCGTAGAGCGAACTCGACCAATAATAACCCTTACTTCCTTCATCATAGAGGCTAGTACCATAGAAATCACCCGCAGCGGGGAGGAAGATACTATTGCCATTGCTCTTGCTAGTCACTTTATAACCCTTCACACCATTCTGGGTAGTCCATGTCCAAGTACAGTTCGTGCGCAACTCATCCTGCTCTGCCTTGGTTGGCATGCGCCAACTTCCACCCCAATTCACACGAGCGGCATCATTGGACATAGGAAGAGTTGAGGTATTAGAGGTGTACGTATAATTTGAACTAATATAACTACTCTTAGGTTTTGTTTCGCCCCAAGCAAAATAGTCCCCACACTCCTCTGGCTTACTTGCACCCACATTACAAGTCGCCCATTTCACGCTCAAACCAAGATCAACGTATTGATAATCAGTGTTGGATGAAGTACTTTTATTCGTCGTAAAAGAATTCTGTTCTCCATAGGAAGTTCCATTTTTGTTTATAGCATACGCACGTACATAATAGGTCGTATTTTCTTGCAAATTGCTTAAATTGCAAGAAAATGCTCCTGTACCACTACCTGTATTTACTTTACTACTTGATGTTGTTGGATTTGAGCTTGTACTATATACCACACCACGTTCGGTAACAGTAGCGCCACCATCACTTGTGACATTACCACCAGCAACTGCAGTCGTTTCAGTGATTTGAGTAATCGCAGAGGTAGTTACGGTTGGCATCATTGCTTCTGCTATATATTCTCCATACACTGGACGAACAGAATATCCATAGTAACGATATGTGATATAAGTGTCACCACGACGCACTTTATCTGAATTAAAATACAGACTCCATGCATTATATGAATTATCAGTGTTCAGTGAACTAGACCAATAATTACCACTATCGCTCGTATAAAAACCATACACATAGCAGTAACTAGCTGCAGGAAGGAATATTGAGTTACTATTCTTCTTACTAGTTACTCTATAACCCTTTATACCATTCTGAGTAATCCATGTCCAAGTGCATTGTTCACGAAGTTCAGTTATTTCGGCATCCGTAGGCATACGCCATGCACCACCCCAGTTTATTGCTGCTACATCATCAGACAGTTCAAGAGTGGTTTTGTTATCCAACGTACCGTAACCACTGCTGCAATTATACTTAGTTAGTGATGTAGACGAACCTTTACAATACGTATATGTACTCCAACTATAGGTCGATTTTGTAGTGGTTTCACCCCATGCGAAGTAATCGCCAGACTCCTCTGGCTTGCTTGCACCTACGTTGCATGTCGCCCACTTCACGCTCAAGCCCAAGTCCACATATTCTGGTGTAGCGAACACTTTCTCATTCGTCGTAAAGCTCACCTCATTGCCATACGAAGTTCCCTTGCTATTCACTGCATAAGCGCGAACATAATAGGTTGTATTGTGCTGTAAGCCTGTGAGATTGCATGTAAACGCACCCGTACCACTGCCACTAGCTACTTTGCTATTAGCCGTGGTTGGATTCGCTGATGTGCTATACACCACACCGCGCTCCGTCACACTCGCGCCACCATCGCTGGTTACATTACCTCCTGCCACGGCTGTGGTTTCCTCAATCTGCGTCACCGCACTTGTTACAACTGTTGGCGCAGATACCTGCTCACCCTGCGCACCATACACTGGACGGACACTGAACCCATAGTACCGATTGTCGAAGTTGTACCTATGCACGTCACTCGAATTGAAGAGCAAGTAGTACGCGTAGTACGGGCTGTCCGCGTAGAGCGAACTCGACCAGTAGTTGCCGTCGCTGCCTGCGCTGTTGAGCGAACTACCGATGCGGTGGCCCGCTGCGGGGAGGAAGATACTCTTACCATTGCTCTTGCTGGTCACTTTGTGACCGTTCACTCCGTTTAGAGTAGTCCATGTCCATGTACATTGCTCACGCAACTCGTCTTGCTCTGCCTTGGTTGGCATGCGCCAGTCGCCACCCAGATTCACTGCAGCAGCATCGTCACTTAGTTCAAGAGTAGTTTTATTATCCACAGTGCCATAACCGCTATGGTTGCAGTACTTCGTCAATGTAGTTTCGGACCCCCTGCACCATTTGTAGTTACTCCAACTGTAAGTACTCTTTGGCTCTGTCTCACCCCAAGCAAAGTAATCGCCGTACTCCTCTGGTTTGGTAGCACCTACGTTGAATGTGGCCCACTTCACGCTCAAGCCCAAGTCCACATATTCAGGTATAGCAAACACTTTCTCATTTGTCGTGAAACTCACCTCATCTCCATACGCAGTACCTTTGCTATTCACCGCATACGCTCGGATATAATAGGTTGTATTCGACTGCAAACCTGTCAGGTTACATGTAAACGCACCCGTACCACTGCCACTAGCCACTTTGCCGTTAGCCATAGTTGGATTCGATGATGTGCTATACACCACACCGCGCTCCGTCACACTCGCGCCACCATCGCTGGTTACATTACCTCCTGCCACGGCTGTGGTTTCGGTAATCTGGCTAACGGTAGAGGTCGTCACAGTAGGAGATACGATAGGCTTTAAAGTATTGAATGTTACCTCTTCGCCATACGAAGTGCCCTTGCTATTCACTGCATACGCGCGGACATAATAGGTTGTATTGGGCTGTAAGCCAGTGATATTGCAGGTAAACGCACCAGTACCACTACCGCTAGCTACTTTGCTATTAGCCGTGGTTGGATTCGCTGATGTGCTATACACCACACCGCGCTCCGTCACACTCGCACCACCATCGCTAGTTACATTACCACCTGCTACGGCTGTGGTTTCAGAAACTTGGGTAACTGTAGAGGTCGTCACAGTAGGAATAACGGCCGATAGGGTTGTAAATGATTTTACTTCTCCATACACAACTCCTATCCTATTTTGCGCATATGCACGAACATAGTATTTTGTTTCATTTTTCAAATTCGACAAATGGTACGTATAAGATGCTGAGGCGGTAAGGACTTCTGCATGCTCATTCTTCAATGTAGGTTCTTCATTCGTTCCCCAGCAGAAACCTGTAACCGTAGCCGTATCATTACCATCAAACACCAATGTACCACTCACTATAGCACTCGTCAGCTGGATATCGGTAACATCATCTGTCTTAATTTCAGGCAAGGCATAGGTCATAAAGGTATATTCATCGCTATACGCTACTCCCATTTTGTTCTTCGCATACGCACGCAAGTAGTACTTCGTATTGGGTTGCAAGTCCTTGATTTCTAATACAGCATGCGTATCTTTAGTTATCAGTTTATTATTCTCTACCACGGGTGCTGCTTGTGTACCCCAACATACACCCATCTCCTGAATAGGCGCACCACCATCAAATAGCAAACGAATTTGCACAGTGGCATAGGTATCCCATATGCTAGTAACGGTATCTAGAGCTAAACTTGGTATAGATGGTGTTAAGGTCTTAAACGTACTTATCTCTTCTACCATCGCAGAAGAATACCGATTGGATACTGAATAACGAACGTAATAGACCGTATTATCTAGCAATCCATCCAATGTCACCGTATATACGCCATCCACATTAGCCATCTCCTTCTCATCATATTCCGCAAAATCTTGTGATGTTGCATATTGTGCATAGACGTTGCGCAATGTAGCCTTCGTAGCAAAGCGACATTCTATCTTGGCTGAGGTGTACGAGGGAGTTGCTTGCTCCGATGCTACAGAAATCATTGTCAGATCTATATCTTCGTCCTTTTCGCAGGCCACGAACAAAGTCACTATACTAAGTGCTATCAATATTGTTAAATATAAATGAATCTTTCTCATCCTCTATTCCTCCTTTAAAACATAAAACCAATACCCGCTTCTATCTCCATATATTTGAAATTGATGGTACTCACGCCCACATTCAGTGTCACACCATACAAACTACCAAACACGCCTATATTCCCACTAAATCCAGTATGGGATGTTGGCGCATATTTTACCCACAAACCATCTGTAGTCTCCCATTGCAGTTCGCGTTTGCCATAACCTGCACCTACATAAAGGCCCAGTGTATTAAACTTATTCTTAGTTGTTTTCTCCAACACATCCATCATAAAGCCAGCATTAATAATGTAATGGGTAGTAGAGGTGTTGCTTGTATAAAAAGGTCTTTCACCATCTATATATCCTTGTTTATCACAGGCTAATTCTGCGGGTGCATTAAACTGAAAATTTGATCTACCACTCACGTACCAGCCTATACCTTTATACATCTGTCCTATCATTGCGCCATAACTCAGTTGCGGAGCCACAAAATAGCCCAATTGTCCCGACACCAGCGTTTTGATCTTAGCGTTTTGCGTATAATATTCATAAGCACTTTGTGTCTCTACTTTGAAGCGGACATTCTTTGCGACGAATTTCTTATGCTCGTCCAAGGGCTTCCAAACGATCTGGCGATCTTTGCCCGAATAAACCCCTTTACCTATATCACCACTCACGGCTTTAAGCTCGATATAACTTTCCGAACTGCCCGATGCCATCAACAAACGAACAACCGATTTTTGGCTGAGGTCATATGTGACAATAATACTCTTGCCCTCTTGTCGCACACGAATATTGCTCGCATTCTCTGCATGTAGAAGTAGTGCAGAGAATAGTAATATGCATAGAAAACCAATTCGATGTATCATAAAGTCTGGATTATAAGTCGTTTTTTAGTTACAGTTTGAAAAAAATGATTTGACCCGCAAAGTTACAACATTTTTTTTGATTATACAAGTAGTAACGTAAAAATGTGATAAAAAACTCTCTGTCGTTTTTTATTCGGGTGGATGGGGATCGGTGGATGGGGATCGGTGGATGAAGTGTGGTTATTGTCCGGTTATTGTGCGGTAATAGTGTGGTGCAAGGTAACAATTTGAATGGTCAAATTAGATTCCAATCACTTCATGATTTGATTAGTGTTATCTAACATTTCAATTGATAGATAAGATCGATCTTTTGAAAAATTGTGCGTTTGTTTGCGCATGTGCGTATTTTTATGTACCTTTGCAGCCGATATTGATAACTGATCACTGATAACCAAAAATATAAATAACCATGGATATTCATTCCTACATCAATGAGAATCGTGCCCGGTTTATGGAAGAGTGGGCGAGTCTGATTCGAATCCCCAGTGTGAGTTGCCAACCTGCGCATAAAGAGGATATGCTCCGCTGCGCCGAACGTTGGCGCGAACTGCTTCTTGCAGCAGGTGCACAACATGCTGAGGTGATGCCATCTAATGGCAATCCGTTTGTTTATGCTGAGTATAATCCGATATCCAATAGCCACAATGTGGCGTCCGATACCCTATACCCGATACCTACAGTACTCGTCTATTCGCATTACGATGTAATGCCTGTTGAGCCTCTGGAGCTCTGGAATTCCAATCCTTGGGAACCTGATATCCGCGATGGTCGTCTATACGCCCGTGGCGCGGATGACGACAAAGGCCAAGCTATGATTCAGGTCAAGGCCTTCGAGTACCTCGTGCGCGAGGGACTGATGAACTGCCGCGTGAAGTTTATCTTTGAGGGCGAAGAGGAGATTGGTAGTCCAAGTCTTGAGGCGTTTCTCAAGGAGCACCGCGAACTGCTGTCATGCGATATTATTCTGGTGAGTGATACCTCTATGATTGGTAAAGATACACCATCTATCACTACGGGGCTGCGCGGATTGGCATACTGGCAGATGGAGGTGACAGGCCCTAATCGTGACTTGCATAGCGGACACTTTGGCGGAGCAGTGAAGAACCCAATCAATGCGCTCACGGAGATGCTAGCGAAGGTGGTGGATGAGAAAGGTCGTGTCACTATCCCTCATTTCTATGACGATGTGTTGCCCATTCCTGATGCAGAGCGCGAGATGATAGCTCAGATACCGTTCTCGGAGGAGGCATACTGCCAAGCAATAGATGTGGATGCAACCTTTGGTGAGGAAGGCTATTCAACCTTAGAACGCAACTCGTGCCGACCTTCGTTCGATATATGTGGTATATGGGGTGGTTACACAGGCGAAGGTAGCAAGACCGTATTGCCAAGCAAGGCATACGCCAAGGTGAGCTGCCGTTTGGTGGCGAACCAAGACCACGAGAAGGTTAGCCAAGCGTTTGTGGATTATATGAAAGGTATCGCGCCTGCGGGCGTTCGCGTGGATATTACACCAATGCACGGAGGACAAGGTTATGTCTGTCCAATTGATATACCAGCCTACAAGGCTGCAGAACATGGTTTTGAGGTCGCTTTCGGTAAGAAACCTTTGGCAGCACGCCGCGGAGGTAGCATTCCTATCATTAGCAGTTTTGAGCAGATACTTGGTGTGAAGACCATCTTGATGGGCTTTGGACTAGAGAAGAATGCGATCCACTCGCCTAATGAATCAATGGATCTTGAGGTATGGGAGAAGGGCATCGTGGCGGTCATTGAGTTCTACAAATCCTTGCCTTTAACCTCTAACCTTTAACCTCTAACCTAAACAATGAATATCGTTATTATCGGAAAAGGCAATGTAGCCACCAATTTGGAGTATGCTTTTCGTAAGAAGGGTATCGCTTGTCAGATGGTTAGTAGTCGTGAGGGGCTAGACAACTTGCCCCCAGCCAATGTGTATATCTACGCAGTGAAAGACGAGGCACTAGTTGAAGTGGTTGCGCAAGTGAAGGGCAAGGAGCGCGCCATGCACCTGCATACTTCGGGCACAATGCCCATCACGGTTTTTGGTGATGATAAGCCGCATGCGGGCGTCTTCTACCCATTCCAAACCTTCAGTAAGGCGCGTGTGATAGAAGATTTCTCGACCGTACCCGTGTTCTTTGAGGCACGCGGAATAGATGATATCAGCGCAGTGTATTCGTTGGCATTGAGTATCACGAGCCATGTGTATGAGACTACGCAGCACGACCGCGAACGCTTGCACGTGGCGGGAGTGTACGCATGCAACTTCACCAACCTCATGTACACCATGGCTGCCGAACTGCTGCGCAATACGCATATACCATTCTCCGCACTCTTGCCATTGATTGATGAGACGGCGGCCAAGATACATACCTTATCACCGCGTGATGCACAGACAGGCCCCGCCCGCCGTGGTGACGAGAACGTGATGCAGCATCACTTGTCGTTGCTTAGCGAAGAACAGCAGCAAGTATATGCGTTGCTTTCTACGGAGATAGGGAAAAGGAGATAAGAAAGAAAAAATCGCAGAAGCCTATTCTGCGATTTCTTTTTTATTTGCTTCCAACGAGTTTTTTGATGTCACTCAATTTGTTTAGCGCTTCTAGTGGCGTTAGATTATTGATGTCTAGATTCTTTACCTCATCACGGATCTGCTCCAACACAGGGTCATCCAGCTGGAAGAAACTCAGTTGCATACCGCTTGGTGCGCTTATCATCGCTTTCCCGCTACCAATCTTCTCTTGGCTTATGAATCCTGATTCTTGATTCCTTGCTCCTTGCTCCAGGTCTTTTAGTATTTGATTAGCACGTTGGATAATCGACGACGGCATACCCGCTAGTTTTGCTACATGAATACCGAAACTATGCTCTGAGCCACCGCGTACCAGTTTGCGCATGAAAATCACCTTCCCATTTGCTTCACGCACCGACACATTATAGTTTCGTATACGTTGGAAACTCTCTTCCATCTCATTGAGTTCATGGTAGTGGGTGGCAAAGAGTGTCTTTGCATGACCTCGTTGCTCGTGGATATATTCCACAATTGCCCACGCGATAGAGATACCATCGTAGGTGCTTGTACCACGCCCCAGTTCATCAAAGAGCACCAAACTACGCTCGCTGAGGTTGTTCAAGATACTAGCTGCCTCGTTCATCTCCACCATGAATGTACTCTCACCTAATGATATATTATCGCTCGCACCTACGCGCGTGAAGATCTTGTCCACCACACCAATACTTGCGCTCTCTGCGGGCACAAAACTGCCCATCTGCGCCATCAGTACAATCAATGCTGTTTGGCGGAGTAGAGCTGATTTACCTGCCATGTTAGGTCCTGTGATAATGATGATCTGTTGTCCATTATTGTCTAGCAATACGTCATTTGGTACATACTCCTCGTCCAATGATAATTGCTTCTCAATCACGGGGTGACGACCTTGGCGGATGTCGATCACCAGACTATCGTTGATGTCGGGGCAGACGTACTTATTCTCCACTGCCACGCGTGCAAAGCCCATCAAGCAGTCCATCTGTGCAATCACGTTGGCATCCATCTGCATCTGAGGAACGAACTCCGTGAGTGCTAACATCAACTCCATATATAGACGATTTTCAATGATCTGTATCTGACCTTCGGCATTGAGAATCTTGTCTTCGTATTCCTTGAGTTCTTGCGTGATATAGCGCTCGGCATTCACCAGTGTCTGCTTGCGGATCCATGTTTCAGGTACAAGGTCCTTGTACGTGTTGCGCACCTCTAGGTAGTAGCCAAAAACATTATTGTAACCTATCTTCAGCGACTGAATACCCGTGGCTTCAATTTCACGTTGTTGGATCTGCAATAGTCGCTCTTTTCCGTGAGCCTGTATATCGCGCAGTTCATCTAGTTCTGCATGTACTCCTCGTGCGATGGTGTTCGGACGCCCTTGCACAGCAGGTGGATCAGGAGTAATCTCATGTTGGATACGTTGGCATATCTCGGTGCATAGGCTGAGTTGCTCCCCTAGTAGTTGTAGATAAGTGTTGTCGGTAGCATTTTCGCAGATATGCTTGATAGGCGCAATGCAATTGAGGGCCACACTCAGTTGCACCATCTCGCGGGGTGATATCCTGCCCGTAGAGATCTTGCCCACGATACGCTCCATATCCATGATACGTTCGAGATTCTCGCGGATGATCTCACGCTCCTCAGGATGGCGGAAGAGGTACTCCACCACCGTTTGCCGATTACGTATAGCACGCACATCCTTCAGTGGGAAAGCCAACCAACGGTGCAACAATCGCCCACCCATCGGTGTCGTAGTACGGTCAATGATATCATAGAGGGTGGTACTATTTTCGCGTTGACCGCTGAGTAATTCTAGATTGCGAATGGTGAAGCGATCCATCCATACGAACTTGTCTTCTTCGATGCGGCTAAGGTGTTGAATATGACCATTTTGCAAGTGCTGTGTAGCATCTAGGTAATGCAATATAGCGCCTGCGGCAATGATACCTTCCGATAGTTGATCTACACCAAAACCCTTGAGATTTTGCACTTGGAACTGCTTGGTGAGACGATCCATCGCTGCATCGTGGGTCATCATCCAATCATCGAGTTCGAAGGTAAAGTATTTATTGCCGAAAGCCGCCTCTAGAGCCGACTTCTTGCCGCGAAGGTATAGCACCTCCTTGGGCGAGAAATTGACCAATAGTTTGTCAATATAATCCGCTGTCCCTTGTGCTACGAGGTACTCACCTGTGGAAATATCCAAAAACGATACACCTACCTCCTTCTTGCCGAAATGTACACACGCTAGCCAAGTGTTTTCCTTCTGTTGTAGGGTAGTGTCGGAGTAACTCACACCAGGTGTCACCAATTCTGTTACACCACGTTTAACTAGTTTCTTGGTTAGTTTAGGGTCTTCCAACTGATCACAAATCGCTACACGCAAACCAGCTCGCACCAATTTTGGCAGATAGGTATCAAGGGCATGAAATGGGAATCCAGCCATCTCCAACGCTTTTGCCTCTTTGCTAGTGCCATTGCTGCGGTGAGTAAGGGTGATGTTGAGTATCTTGCTTGCCCGTACCGCATCTTCTGCGTATGTCTCATAGAAGTCACCACAGCGAAATAGCAATACCGCATCGGGATATTGGTTTTTTATTTCGCGAAACTGCTTCATCATCGGTGTATCGAGTGCGTCAATCTTTGCCATAATGATATAGTTCTCTATTTTCGATTCCTAGCGTAAAGGTAGCGCAAGGCTAGCGAATTTACTTTATTTTTATATCCAATTTCAAGTTAAACATACGTCCTGTCAAATAGTTTGGACAGGGTAATTGCAAACCATTGATTGCTGTAACCCAATAATAACTATTTTCGTTTTTCCATCCTACAAGATTGAAGACGTCAAATTGTACGCTCCAACTATCTACGTGTTTGGAATTTTTCATCCATTTATCATTTTTTGCCGAGAAGGTGCGACTCGCACCGATGTCAATACGTTTGAAATCGCTTAGGTGGCCAAGATAGCGCAAATTCTCTTTACGCGGATAACCAAACGGCAGACCTTCACTCCAAATGAACTTAAGATGTAATT
Organism: Paludibacteraceae bacterium; assembly: GCA_017556705.1. Lineage (GTDB taxonomy): Bacteria > Bacteroidota > Bacteroidia > Bacteroidales > Paludibacteraceae > Colicola. Next base: position 245,278 of record JAFYMG010000014.1, read on the forward strand.
TGTATTGTGGCAGCTGAGGTAGGTAATCTTGGAAATAGACCGTGAGGTTGTATCGTTGCTCTTGTGGAGTAGGGATCCAACCGAGGTTATGCGGGTCATCAATAAATCGCATCCTGCTGCGCATCGTAGAGAAACTGATCCACGAGTCAGCACCAGGCACCAATTCACCCATGAGCTTCATATCCAATCCGATGGTGTACCCCTCGCTATCATTCACACCAGAGTATCGCACGCGCACGTTGTCCACTGTATAACTTTCCATGCGGTCAATCCATTTGCCATATGCTTCGGCTGTGAACTTGAATGGTCGCCCCCATGCGCGGAAATAGTAGTCTGTACCCATCACTAATTGATAGGAACGCTGGGCTTTTAGTTGGTCATTGAGATGAATACGATACACACCCTTGTCGTCTTGGATGGTTTGTCGTAATTCTTTGTAGAATGGTGCTTGGTAATAGATACCTGTTGCTACACGGAAGGTCATGTCGCGTTTCCAACCTGGCATCCACACTACACTCACGCGGGGCGATGGCAATACCTCATTGGTGAAAGTCCAGTAGTTAAGTCGCATACCCGTCGTAAGATACACTTTACCATAGTCCGTATTCCAGTGATGGGTATTTTGTGCATAAGCTTGCAGACGCCCATTCAGCATTTGCGTGGTACCTTTCATAGCATAGTACAGCTCCATGTCTTGGCCCACGTTCGGCAAACTAAAGCCTAGCGAGTCTCGCCATTCCCATTCGCTGATACGGTCTTTGATCATCTCTACTTGTCCACTTACACCCCATTTTAGACTATTAGTCCCACGTCTCCATTCGCCAGTATGCGCCAATGTGAACATACCTGATTGTAGGGTATTGCGTGCATGCTCATGATATTCGCCTTTGCCTAGCAGATTCTGATTGCCTTCGGGGCTGACCACTTCGCCGTTTGGATCATATCCTCCACCCGAATTCTCCGCCTCATTCATGTCTTTTTGACGTAGTACGTATGCACTGCGGATATCGTAAGTCTCTTGCTCATGGGTGTAGAATCCATTCATATCTACACCTATTGTTACCTCTGGATGCACCTTGCCGCTTGCGCTCAATGCTACAAAAGCGGTACGGAACATATCCTTTTCTTTGCCCTCGTGATCTATCTGTTGTTCTATCGCAGCCATTCCTCCCCATTCTTTTACTACAGAATCAGGAGTGAACTCGTAACTATTTTGTGAAAAGTTACCCAATAACCGAATCTCCCAATTACCAACTACAGGCGCTTGCGCCGATCTATTACCGATCTTCCATGTCATCTGTGTTTGGTAATCCAAAAAGTTAGGTTTGTAGTTGCCCTTGGTGTCCAATGCGCCCAACATGTATTTTGATGTCTTATAGCGAATACCGTGCATCTGACTCTGCACACTATCGCCCCAACCTAAGTAAGCACTTGCGCCCAAGAGGCTGATATTCAATCGCGATTCTAAGGCTGTCGGACGCTTGTAGCGAATATCCAATACCGAGGACATCTTGTCGCCATATTGTGCATCAAATCCACCTGCGGAGAAGTCTACACTTTCCACCATATCGGTGTTGACGAAACTCAATCCCTCTTGTTGGCCACTGCGAATCAGCAGTGGACGATGTACTTCTAATCCATTGACATATACGGAATTCTCGTCATAACTACCACCGCGAACGTTGTACTGGCTACTCATTTCGTTGTTTTGTCTTACACCTGCAAAGGTAATCAGCAGACTCTCGATGCTACCACCCGTGGCGTCAGGCATTAGTCGTGCTACGCTTACATCAGTACGTTCCATCGTACCCATTTGGCGTTGAAGACCACGCACGGTAACTTCACTGAGCATTTCCTCGTTGGTTGGAAGCTCTACATTCACCCCCAAGACTTTATTTTTGGTAAATAATTGTTGGCGAATTGTTTCGTAGCCGATCATTGAATATACCATGATGAGCGTATCTTCCATGGTCACAGTTAGATCGTAATAACCATTTTGATTCGTAGTAGTACCCGTGGTTGTGCCTTCTACATATACATTTGCCAACTCAATACCACGATTATCCGAGTCCAAAACATAGCCGTATAACCGCACCTCAGGCGCTTGTGACCATGCTAATAGACACATCAATGTGGCAAACATATATGTACAAAATAGCTTCTTCATCCAATGATCCTTACATATTTGCATTATAATAACGTGGGTCATCCGTTACCTCTTTACCAACAAAACATGGCAACTCCACCACTTGATCTTCGTGCAGAAGTTCAATCTCTGCTACTACCAGACCATCGTGTTTGCCATGAAACTCATCTACCTCCCATTTCAATCCCTCTTCTGCGGCAGGTACGATCCAACGGGTCTTGTCAATGATAGTTCCTTGGCATAATTGTAGCAATTCTGTTGCTTCTGTTACGTCTATCTCTTTTTCCCATTCGTAACGTGCAAAATGACCCGCAGCAGGCTTGCCTTTGATGGTTAGAAATGCCTTGTCATCGGTGATGCGTATGCGCACCGTACCTGTCTTCTCGCGCGAGATATATCCTTGGATGATGTGATAACGTGCGACAGCCATCTCTTGATAGCTATTATTCGTTACCAGATATTTTCTTTCTATTTCCATTCTCTACAATCTAACAGTGTAGCGGTCTAACAATGAAATGGTCTAACATCTAACAACTTTTAGCCGTCTATTTCCGCTTCGCGCACATGTTCACCAAGTGTGCAATACTGCAATAGTCAATACCCGAGTGCGTACTGAGTCCTATCTCGCAGGTGCGTGAGTTGCTTACACCCATGGTAGCGCCTGCCTTCTCTACTTGTGGCTTCAATTTGCGTAGCGCCCACTTGTTGAGTGCTGGCTCTGTAAATCCCTTATCGCCTGCAAATGCACAGCAACCGATCTCCTCTGGTACCAATACGTTCTTCGCACATGCCTTCGCTACACGAGCTATCGTATCGGCTAGACCCATTTGACGAGTCGAACAAGTCACATGTACTGCCACGCAAGTATCCAATGGCGTGATCTCTACTTCGCTCAATACATATTTGTCGATAAACTCCGCAGGCTCATACAAATACAAGTGTTGCATGGTGTGGCGCATACGATGCAAACATGGACTCTGATCGCACAATACGGGCCAACGACCATTATCGCTCGCCTTCAATAGTGCCAATTCCAGTTCCGCAGCTTTGCGTTGTGCTTCATCGGGCATGCCTTTGCTCTCCCATATGGTGCCACAACATAATTTCTCCATGTTTTCTGGGAAAATCACCTCAAAACCTGCTTTGTTAAGCAGTTCGGTCATGTCGTTGATCAGTGGTTTCTTACCAGATCCCAAACGTTGATTCAAACAAGATGGGAAATATACTACGCGCTTGTCTTGCAAACCTTTTAGTCCGTTGACCGCACCATATTCTATAGCTGTCTGTTTCTCTTTTTTACGGACCGGTCGTGGCAACGATGGTGTCCATAGTGGGATCAAACCGCCAGAGCCATAGTGCATTGTCTTGCCCAATAGCCTTGTCGCCTTGTCGCCTAATACGCTGTGAGCCACGTTGGCTACCTCCAGAATGCCCGTCAGCGCAGTGCCAATACTAGCCAAGTTCTTGCCTGCCCAATACCCCAGTTGCTTGCCTGCTGCACTCATATCCTTTTCGCGCACCAAGTGGATATAGTCGCCCACATTAATCTTGATTGGGCAGGAGGTAGAGCATAGTCCATCACCAGCGCAGAGGTCACGACCAATCTTAGCAAAGTCTTTCTCCAAACTCTTCAGCAGCTTCTTCGCCTCTCGCCTTTTTGCCTCATCGCCTGATTTAGCCTGCTCGGCTAATCTTGCCAACTCGCGCTGTACGATGATACGTTGACGACTTGACAATGCAAAACCACATGCCACGCAATTCACCTCGCAGAAACCACATTCAATACAACGATCAATCATCGCATGCACCTCAGGCAATGGCTTGATATGTTCGATATAGGAATGTTCATCTTCGTTGAAGATCACACCAGGGTTCATGATGTTCTCAGGGTCAAAGAGTTTCTTCACCTCGCACATCAATTCATAGGCATCATTGCCCCACTCACGACGAACGAATGGCGCCATGTTGCGTCCTGTACCATGCTCTGCTTTTAGACTGCCATGATACTTATCTACTACCAAGTCCACTACCGCACGCATCATACCATCGTATTGCGCAATGGCTTGTGGCGAGTCGAAGCGTTGGTTGAGGATAAAGTGGTAATTGCCCTCCAACGCGTGACCATAGATCACAGCCTCTGGGTAATTGTGTTCAATAAATAGTTGTTGCAGGTCCAAGGTGGCTTGTGCTAAGTGTTCGCTAGGGAATGCAATGTCCTCAATCAAGCAGGTTGTACCCACCTCACGTGTGCCACCTACGGCAGGGAAGATACCTGAACGCATCGCCCAGTATTTACCCGTGAGTGTAGGATCGGATGTGAAATCGGCAGGTGTGCAGAGATTATAATGATGCAATAGTTTTTCTAATGCCTCATTTTTCTCAGTGAGTTCCTCTTGTGTAAGCGCGTCGGTGCGAATCAATGCTGCACCTGCATCTTCTGGCAACCCTTGCAACTCTGGAAAATCCTTCTCCACCGTGCGCATTGCTTTGCGATCGAAGAACTCTGCTGCAGATAGCAATCCGGTGCCCTTCATCTCTGTGATAGCTTCACATGCCAATTTTGTGGTAGGGAAGAGCAGCAATGCCGAGGCACTATATGGCTGTATCTCACCAGTGCTCATCGTGATCGAAGACAAGAATGCCAACGTACCCTCGCTACCTACCATCAGGTGGGCGATGATATCAAATGGATCTGTATATTCTACGAACGGTAGAATAGTCAAACCCGTTACATTCTTGATGGAGTATTTCTTGCGAATTAAATCACATAGTGCACTGTTTTTTTGTGTCTTAATGCGCAAATCATCAATCTTGCGGATCAATTTGCTATGCTTCATCAAGAAATCGGATCTACTCTCTTTATCACCGGTGTCTAGTATGGTTCCATCAGGCATGATGATACGCACTGACTGCAATGCTCTATAGCTATTTGCATGCGTACCGCAACACATTCCTGATGCATTGTTCATGACGATACCACCTACCATTGCAGACTTCAAACTGGCTGGGTCTGGCGTGAAATACCTACCATATGGTTTCAGTATCTCATTCACGCGTTGACCAATGATACCTGGCTGTAATGTGATAGATTTGCCATTATCATGTACGGTGTATTGCTCCCATTTCTTGCCGCATACTACCAGCAGACTATCGCTGATAGCTTGGCCACTCAAACTCGTACCTGCAGCGCGGAAAGTGATATGTTTACCTTCCTTATGGGCACGTGCCATGATGGCTTGTACCTCTGTTTCCGTACTGGGGTGTAGCACTTCTTCGGGAATCAAACGGTAGAACCCCGCATCAGTTCCCCATGCCAATCGTTCAATATATTTTTTCATATATTCTTGCCTTTAACCTCTAACCTTTAACCTTTTGCCTCTAGCCTTTCGCCTCTAGCCTATAGCCCAACGGGCGTCCTATAACCTTATTTATACAAATAATATTTGCTACTTGCTTCGCGGTACCAATCCACATCTTTGTACCAATACTCGCGGATATCTTCCCACTTATAGTTCTTGCCAAAGGTCTCGCGGATATAACCACTTCCGCATACCTTGTCAAACATATTAAAGCGTTTTTGGTTGCATAATTCAAACCAGTTACGCTCTGGCCACAATCGCATCATCTCTTGCACCACAATGAATTGAACCTCGCTGAGTTTTGCAGCTTTGTAGTCAAGAATATGGATTTGCACACCTTCGCACAACTCGCCTTTGAATACACTATAATATGGTTTGAAATAGATTGGTCTAAACTCAATACCCGCCAATTCTAATGCATTCAGCGCGGTAGCCAAACTATCTGCATTGATCCATGGCGCACCCATGATTTGGAATGGCAAAGTATAACCCACACCGATGTTTACGTAACCAAACTCGCCAAAAATACCGGTCACACTGTAGAATACGGCTGCATCTGCATGTGGTACGTGTGGTGAAGCTACAATCCACTCTAGTCCAGTCTCGTCCCAAGTCATAGAACGTTTCCAACCCTCCATCTCTACCACGTGCAATTTGCACTTGCTTTCATAGTCAGTAGCATTGAGGTATAGGGCCAACTCACCAGGTGTTTGACCATATACGTATGGGATACGGAATTGACTCACAAAACTCTTGTACCCATCTTCTACCACGTTACCTTCAATCTTCTCACCACCCAGCGGATTAGGGCGATCGAGCACTACGAGTTGCTTGTCAAACTCAATACATGCTTCCATGAGTTTGCCAAGGGTAGAGATGTAGGTATAACTGCGACAACCGTTATCTTGAATATCATATACCATTACATCAATCTCATCCATCATCTCCTTCGTTGGCTTGCTGGTCTTGCCATAGAGGCTATACATCTTCAAACCTGTCTTAGGGTCTACTTCGTTCTCTACATGGTCGCCCGCGTGTATGTTACCACGTACACCATGCTCTGGACCATACAATGCCACTAGATTCACATTCTCTGCCTCCCAAAGAATATCAATGGTGGACACCAAATTGTGATCTACTCCCGTAGGATTAGTGCATAATCCTACACGCTTTCCTTGCAAAACATCAAAGTTACGCTCGCGTAGCACTTCAATACCAGTTTTCACTGTTACTTGTGCGGTTGCCATCGCCGCACCTACCATCAGCAGAATCACTGCTGCAATACATTTGTTTCGTATCATAGTATTATTTTTTATTGTTTATCAATGTTAATCCAACATTTGTCCAAAGTTGTTGGAGAGTTGTATCATCTGATCATATTCCTCTGGCGAGAGATCATAGAAATAGTAGTTGCGTGGATCAATCGGTTTGCCATTCAATCGTACCTCGTAGTGCAAGTGAGGACCTGTTGACTTACCCGTATTGCCCACCAATGCAATGATATCCGAGCGACGTACTTTTTGTCCCTTTCGTACCAATGATTTATACAAGTGAGCATACAATGTCTCATAACCAAAACCATGATCCAAAATCACCGTATTACCATAGCCTTGCTTCCAACCACTGAACTTCACGGTCGCATTACCCGTCGCGAAGATCTCGGTTCCTATTGGAGCTGTAAAGTCCATACCTTGGTGGAAACGACGAACGTGATATACAGGATCAATACGCATTCCATAACCCGATGCTACACGCTTTAGATCCTTGTTCATCACAGGTTGGATTGCAGGAATATTCTCCATGCGTATCTCTTGTGTCTTGGTCATCTCCAAGATTTCATCATACGACTTGGCTTGAGTGTACAATTCTTTCTCCAGCATATCCACTTTTAACGTCAATTCTCCAGCAAGCTGGCTGTTGGACATCCGTGAGATCTGTTCGTAATAGTCAATCTTGCGTTGTGTTCCTTGGCGTATTGCCAGTGGAATAGGCTCTGCACCAAATAATACACGATACAGATTGTCATCTCGCTGTTGCAAATCGGTCATCACAATCTGCATTTGATCCACCTGACGGTTTAGCACTTCCAGACTTGATTCCAATGCCTCTTTCTCACGAATGAACTGCTTCTCACGTGGAGAGGGGAAGAAATAGAGGAATAGAAATAGGAATAAAATACCAATTATAATACCTCCAAATAGATATATACCTGTCTGACGCAACCAATAGCGCAAACCATGCTCCACTTGCTCCAGCGCAAGAGTCTCAGGATTAATCTTATATTTCTTTTTCGCTGCCATAATCGCTTATCTTTTACCTTTAGAACCTCTAAAATCTTTAGAACCGTTTAAACCTCTCTTCTTCTCTGGAGCTTTCCACCAGAAGAAATAGCTATTTTGTTTTTGTTTCTCTTCTTTCGTTTTGGCCACATACACTTTCTCCATGGTGTGCGGATTCAATCCCGTGTAGAACATAGTCGTAGCCAATGTCATCGGTGTGGGTGTAAAGTCTTGCACTTGCTCTGGGCGGTAGTGCAACTGCTTGCAACGCGCTGCCAATTGTTGCATATCCTCGTTCGTACAACCAGGATGCGACGAAATGAAATATGGAATCAATTGTTGGCGTAATCCCGCTTCCATATTCACTTGCTCAAAGAAACGGTGAAAACGCTCATATTGTCCCCATGTGGGTTTGCGCATAATCTTCAATACATTATCCGATGTGTGCTCGGGTGCTACTTTCAGTCGGCCTGATACATGCTTGGTGATCAATTCACGTCCATATGCCTCATTCATTAGGTCATAACGTACACCACTACCTACAAACGATTTCTTTATATATGGCAATCGATCTACCGCGTTGTACACATGCATCAGCGGCGTAAAATCTTGATTCAAGTTTTTGCAAATACTTGGGTGTAAACAGCTAGGACGTGCACACTTCTCACACAAACTCATATCCTTGCCATGCATACCGTACATATTCGCCGATGGACCACCCAGATCACTCAAATATCCCTTCCATTCTGGCAGATCTTTCAACTTTTCAATCTGGCGTAGGATACTTTGCTCCGAGCGCGAAGTGATCTGTTTGCCTTGATGCGCAGAGATCGTACAGAAACTACATCCACCAAAGCATCCACGGTGCATACATACCGAGAAACGTATCATCTCATACGCTGGGATATGCTTATCCTTATATTTTGGGTGTGGATGATATTGGAATGGTAAATCATATATCGCATCCAACTCATCCGTACTCATCGTAGGGTAGGGTGGATTGACTACCACGTACCTGTCCCCCACGGGCTGTACGATGGTTGCTGCATGGATCTTATTGCTCTCAGTCTCAATAATCCTAAAATTCTCCGCATGCACCTGCTTGCTCTTGACTGCCTCTTCGTGGGAGTGCAATAAAAGCCTACCCCCTTCCCCTTCCTGAAGGCAGGGGTGATTAGTAAGATATGCAATCTGTGGGATCGCCTCTAAACTATAGCCCGTCAGGGCGTCCTGTAGCGAAGCGTCCTGTAGCCCAGAGGGCGTCCTGTAGCTCGCTCCGCGAGCGTCCTCTAAACTCTTGGCAACAGCCAAGATCTGCTTCTCGCCCATGCCATACACCAGCACATCCGCCTTGCTATCTACCAAGATACTTGGCATCAGTCTATCAGACCAATAATCATAGTGCGTCAGTCTTCGCATCGAGGCTTCGATACCGCCTATCACGATAGGTACGTCAGGATACAACTGCTTCAGTATGTTGCAATACGTGATGGTGCAATAATCTGGACGCATACCCGCTTTGCCTTCTGGCGTGTAGGCATCATCCGAACGCAAGCGTTTGGCTGCGGTGTAGTGATTTACCATCGAATCCATACTGCCTGAAGTCACAGCAAAGAACAATCGTGGTCGTCCCAACTTGGTGAAATCTCTATGGTCACCGCGCCAGTCGGGTTGTGGTACGATGGCCACGCGATAGCCATTTGCCTCTAATACACGACCTATCACGGCCGCACCAAACGATGGGTGGTCGATATATGCGTCGCCCGAGAAGAGGATAACATCCACTTCGTCCCAACCACGGAGTTGCAACTCCTTCTTGGTCGTTGGCAAATATGCTTTCAAATCATGTCTCATCACCTATAACCTATAGCGGCTCTGCCGCGTCCTATAGCCTCAAAGAGGCGTCCGATAGGCGAAGCCGTCCTATAGCCCTTTAGGGCGTCCTACTCTCACATATGTGATTGTTCCTTCGCTACTCGTAAACACGCATTCTTTGTCGCTTAATGGCAATGGGGTGTTTAGTATCGAGTTGCCAATCTTATGGCGCCACAATACCTTACCTGTCTCAGCATCCATACCTAGCAGCAAACCATTCTTCGTGCTTACCCACAGTGTGCCATCTTTCTCCAGCGGCATCGCAGGGTTGTGCTCATAGCCAAACTCCGCATTCGTCACCCAGCGAGGCACTACCTCATCGGCGGTTGCGTCCAATGCCACAATCGTATCCCACATGCACTTCGAATATACAGTCTTGCCATCTTCGCTCAAACCCACTGTCTCACGCACCTTGTACTCTTTTGTACGCCAGATCTGCTCACCTGTCTCAGCATCCAAGCAGGTGAAATACCTATCAGGAGCAGTGATAAAGATCTTACCATCGCTTGCCACTGGCCATACGCTAGCAGGCGACAACTTAGGATTACCCTTGCCGTTGTTCCATTTCCAAATGAGCGAACCATCCTTCTTGTTCAGTGCATAGAAATGCGTGTCCCAAGTACCGAAATATAGTTTGTCATTATATACCAACGGACGGGTCAGTACGTAGTTCTTCAACTCACCAAATGCCCATTTTATGGCTCCTGTGTGAATATCTATGGCGTACATCTTACCATCGCCACCGCCGATAAATGCCACACCATCATGGATAGTAGCAGCACCCATCACGGCTTGCTCTGTGGTCACGTGCCATAGTTCTTTGCCGGTCTTGGCATCTAGTCCGTAGATATTGTAGTTCGCACTACCAAACACTACCACACCATCGCTCACTGCGGGGCTACCTACGATGCGCATGCCCGTATCGAATGTCCAGCGTGTCTTGCCAGTCTTCATGTCCAGAGAGTACATCACACCCACATCGTCGCCGATAAACAAACTCTTGCCATCGCTCACAGGGGTAGAGTAGATACCGCCTTTCAATGCTTGATGCCATACGCGCTTCACCTGCTTGTATTCCTTATTCACCGAGAAGTCTGGGCGCAGCGCTTTGTTGGATGGACCATATTCCTTCTTGCCGAATGGCAGGCTCAACCACTGCTCTGCTGCCTGACCAATACGCTTTTCGTGGAAACGAATACTATCCGTTACGGTGATGATCGAGTAGCCATTGATGGTGTCATTGCCGCGCATGTTTGAGCGATTCAATACATCCGATATGCCGTCGCAGTCAAATAGCAGATTACGATGATAGTGCCCACCCATTAGGCATTGCACGTTATGCTCACGCAGTACGTCGGTCACGTCGTACCAGTTATCCACATCGCCGTTGCGCAGTGGATAGTGGGTGAAGACAAATATAGGTGCATCACCAGCCTTCGACACGCTGTCTAGGTTGTGCTTGAGCCATGCTATATCTTGTGGGGCTACGTGGCCGTCGGCCATACGAATCACGGGACCTGAGTTGAAACCGATAAAGAACATCCCATCATGACTAAATGCAAAACGGCTATCGCCAAACACGCGACTGAAATCCATCACACCCGACTCCGACCAGGTAGTCTCGTGGTTACCCGAAGCAGCGTAGTAGGGTACGTTCAGTTGATCCAAGGCATCTTTGATAGCTTGAATAGAAGCGCGGTCACCTGATTCGGTCAGGTCGCCTGTTACTACCACAAATTCAATGGAAGGATTTTGATTAATGTCTGCAATCGAACGTTGCAAATCTTCCATCGGACGTGGATTACTTGTACTGATATGCGTGTCTGTCAACAACGCAAATGATAAACATAAAATCGAAAGAATATTCATAATTCAAAATTCTTAATTCATAATTACTCGAGTTGCAATCCCAACTTCGTTTTCAGCTCTGCCAGATGCGGATTTTGTCCCACGAGCAGTTTGTATTTTTCTGCTGCGGTGTAGGCTACTGCGCCTCGGTCGTATTCTGCTACGTCCACCTGCAGTTTCAGCAAATCGTTTTGCAGTTTGTTTCGTATGATATCCATCACTTGTTTACCGAACTTAGCAAATTCTTGTTTTTGCCAAGGGTTGGCTACGGTGATGCGGCATAATGTGTCATTTACCATTACAGGGCGGGTTTTTGCTAACATTGCCACCAGACGCTCTTCGCCTTTGAAGTATGATCTCAGACCAACCCACGCGTCAATGAGTTGGTCAACTGTAAAAGGGGTGTTACGATCTTCTTTCTTTTCGCCTCTCGCCTCTTGCCTTTCGCCTTTCGCCTTATCGCCTAATAGCCCCAGATTACCCAATGATGGCATTGCGCCTAGCGTAGGCATAGGTGCTGCAGGTTTGGGTGCAGGTGCAGGTTGAGGTGCAGGTTGAGGTGCAGGTTGAGGAGCAGGAGCTGCAGGTCTTGGCGCTGGACCACTTTGAACAACTGCTGAACCACTCTGAACCACTTTTGAACTATTCTGAACCACTGCTGGTGCTTCCTCCGCTGGCTCTGTCAATCGGCACAACTTCACCAACGCCAACTCTACGGTCAGGCGTTTGTTCTTCGCCGTGCGGTAGTTGATGTCGCAAGTATTCATCACATCCAATGCGTTGAAGAGCCATTTGGCTGCACAATGTTTCGCTTGCTCTTGATAATGCTGACGGATGCTTTCGGAGGTCTCTAGCAACTGCGCCGTCGCTGCATCTTTGCTGACCAATACATCGCGCAAGTGCTGTGCAAAGCCTGTCACGAAATGTCCTGCGTCGAATCCTTTGGTTAGTACCTCGTTGAGCAACAGCAATGCTCCGCTTACGTTTCCTGCCAGTGCAGCATCTACCAATCGGAAATAGTAGTCGGTGTCCAATACATTGAGCACGGCAATGGCCTGTTCATAGCTGATGGTAGTGCCGCAGAAACTGACTAGTTGGTCGAAGATACTCAGCGCGTCGCGCATACCTCCGTCGGCTTTTTGTGCCACTACGTTGAGTGCCTCTTCGCTAGCGTTGATGCCTTCTTGTTGGGCTACGTATTGCAGGTGATGGATGGTATCAGCCACCGTGATGCGACTAAAGTCATACACCTGACAACGGCTGAGGATAGTAGGCAATACCTTATGCTTCTCGGTAGTCGCCAAGATGAAGATGGCGTATGATGGTGGCTCCTCCAAGGTCTTGAGTAGGGCGTTGAACGCGCCTTGTGAGAGCATATGAACCTCGTCGATGATATATACGCTGTACTTGCCTATTTGTGGGGGGATACGCACCTGATCAATGAGCGAACGGATGTCGTCAACCGAGTTGTTGGATGCTGCATCCAACTCATGGATATTAAACGAACGTTGTTCGTTGAATGCCGTACATGACTCGCAAGTATTGCACGCGTCATGTTCCGCAGTGGGTGTGAGACAGTTGATGGTTTTGGCGAAGATACGCGCACATGTGGTTTTACCCACGCCTCGTGGTCCGCAGAACAGGTAAGCATGTGCTAAGTGGTTGGTTCGTATAGCATTACGCAGGGTCTGCGTGAGTGCTAGTTGTCCTACCACACTTTCAAATGTCGTTGGCCGATACTTCCTGGCTGATACGATATAATGTTCCATAGGATTATGATTAATCAATTTGCGCGCAAAGGTACAAAAAAAATCGCACATACGCAAGCGCGCATGCGATTTTTATTTGTTAGGATAGTAAAAGCGAAATCTATTTGTAGGATTAGATGTGACTATGTTTGAGTTTGGCACAGTTTTTGTCTGTAATGTAGCGATAACTCTATTAATTAACGTATTAAGATAAAATGAATATGAAGAAGTATATTTGTGATGTATGTGGTTGGGAGTACGATCCTGCAGTAGGTAACGCAGAAGCGGGCATCGCCCCTGGAACGGCATGGGAGGATGTGCCAGTAGATTTTGTATGCCCACTCTGTGGCGTAGGCAAAGATGAGTTCTCTGCGGAGTAATCGCTCCGTCGTACAACAAAAAAGGTTCGCGTGTGCGAACCTTTTTTTTATCCCGAGCCTCTAAACTCTAAACAGTAGCTCGCATCGCGAGCATCCTCTAAACTGCGCCTTCGGCGCCTCCTACTTCATTTTTCGCTGATTGAGTGCGCGTTGATATTCTCGCGCCACAGCGTTGTGCTTAGCATAGCTAGAAGAGAAGATATGCGTGCCAGAGAAATCAGGGTTGGCGCACATATAGAGGTAGTCGGTCTTTGGAGCGTTCAATACTGCATCAATCACATCTGGGCGTGCCAAACGGATCGGTCCAGGAGGCAACCCGCGATATTTATAGGTGTTGTATGGCGAATCAATATTCAAATGGCGCTTCAAGACACGACGCAAAGAGAAATCTCCTACGGCATAAATCACGGTAGGACATGCTTGCAAGGCAATACCTTTGTTCAAGCGGTTGATATAAATCGATGCGATAGTAGGGTATTCCTCTTTTTTGTTGGTCTCTGAGGCAATAATGGATGCAATAGTAGTCACCTCGACAGGAGTCAGTCCTAACTTTTCGGCTTTCGCTTGTCGCTCGTTGTTCCAGAATCGTTGATACTCCTTATACATACGCGCGAAGAGTTGATCGGCAGACATAGTCCAATACACCTCATAAGTGTTTGGTATGAACATACATACTGCAGTCTCTGGCGTTAGCCCAAAATGCGACATATACTCCTTATCGTTGAGTCGTTGAATCACTTCCGCAGAATCCAACATGAGTTTCTTGCCCATATGTCCTGCTAACTGTTCACGAGTACGAAGAGATTGAGTAAATGATAACTTGATAGGGGTCTCCTCGCCATATTGCAAACGACGAATAAGGTCGCGGTTGCTGATTTTTTGTGCAAATCGATAGTGACCCGGTTTGGCTTGCTTGAAGTTGAGATAACGGCAATGCAAACACCATGCTAACTCCGAGAGCATATCGTAATCGCCTAGCATCTCTGCAATCAGCGAATCTGTGGACATCTCAGGATACACATGATAGGCATGCGATTCGTTGTCCAAACTCTTGAAGTTGGCTACGGTAAAATGGTAATACTGTTTAATGCAAAATCCTAGGGCAACAAACACAATGGCTGCCACAAGAGATAGAATAATCCAAGTTTTTCTTTTCATAATCAAGTTGTTTTAAGGGGGATTTCTACGTAATCCCTTAGTCTGCCGACGGCATCCTTGCAAAAAAATACCATGTGCTCTCACTCAAGCAAGCTTGGATTCGGCTACATGGTACTTTTTTTGCGGAAGGAGGGGGATTCGAACCCCCGGTACGGTTACCCGTACGACAGTTTAGCAAACTGTTGGTTTCAGCCACTCACCCATCCTTCCCCGCGATAATTCGCGACTTAGACAGCTCTGTCTGAAATGTGCTTCCTTACGAAAGCGGCTGCAAAGGTACTACAAAAAATGCACATGTGCAAATATTTTTAGAAAAAAATGCATTTTAGGGGGTATTTTGTGCAAAAAAGACCGCTTTGCTGTTAGAAGTTAGATCACTCACTACGTTCGTTGTTAGAAGTTAGACTCTCGGAATCTCTCAGCCACGGAGTGGCGGTCTAACAGTCCGCAGGACGGTCTAATATCTAACAGCCCACAGGGCGTTCTGATTACGCCAATAATTCGTTGATCGACTGCTGTGCACGCGATCCTACTACGACCAGACGATAGACCAATAAATCGCGTAACTTATACGCCATATCAAACGGCTTGGTATGGGCGAACGAAGAGAGGCGGAAATAGCGATAGAGTTGCTGGATATAGCCATTGGTGACGATATTCTTGCTTTGCATGTCAATACCCACTTCGCGCAAGGAATCTACGGATAATTGGCTCTGGATAAGCTGTTTGAAAGAGGAATACATATTGCAGAGCGCATACTTATCGCTGTCGCACATAGGCCATAGTTGCATCAGCCCCTCCACCTCGTCGCGGTCCTCTTCGCTGATATTGAGCAGCGCCTCGTCCCTCCATGGGAGTAGCCAGTTGGAGGCTTGTTCGCGGAAGAATGGAGTGGAGTAGAACTCGCGGAAGATTAGGAAGTTTTGGTCCAATTGCATCTTGGCTATATGCTCCATCTCGCTTTGACGACTACGGATAATGTCGTAAAACTCGTTGGTTTCGCGGTTGTTCATCAGGGGCATTAACTCTTTGGTTAATTGCGCGTTGAATTGCTCCATGCGCTTCATTTGGGTGGTTCGCGCGATATTGGAGAGTGCCGTGAAACTCAGTTCGGGCGCGTAGGTCAATACTTCCTGCATCTCGCCCAGCATCACACGATCGCGACGGATATGGGTGTCGTGTTGCATCATGACAAGCAGTAATCCCACGACTACACGCTCAAAGGCTTCGGGGGAGATGCCATCGCAACTGGTGAGCATGAGCATGAGGTTGTCTTCGTTCCATGAGTGCTCCAGCAGATTGATGGTCAATCCCGCAATAGCCATCATGCCATCGGTGGTATTGATGGGGTCTTGCACATACACACGAAAATCCGCCATATCGTCTTCCGAAAAAGCCGTATGGGTACGATAGTATTCAAAAATCTCGTGTGAATTCACTCCTAGCCTTTAACCTCTAACCTTTAACCTTTCGCCTCCGCCTTTCGCCTTTCGCCTCTAGCCTCTAAACCTCTTCCCTGATAAGGTAATTATTGCGCTCGGATGAGTTGCGGATGATGAGCTCTCCGAGGAATCCTGCCAAGAACAACATACAACCCAAGATCATCATCAAGATGCTAAGATGGAAGTAAGGATTGTCGCCTACCAACATGGCAGAAACACCATGTGCTAATGCGTATAACTTCATAGCACCTACTACGATAATGGCGATAAATCCGAGGATAAACATCACACTACCTACCAATCCGAAGAAGTGCATCGGTTGCTTGCCAAACTTGTTGAGGAACCACAAGGTCATCAGGTCGAGATAGCCATTCACAAAGCGGTTCAAACCAAACTTACTCACACCAAACTCACGTTTGCGGTGCTGCACCACCTTCTCGCCAATCTTGGTGAATCCCGCATTCTTTGCCAGATATGGGATATAACGGTGCATCTCAGAGAATACCTCGATGTTCTTTACCACCTCTTGGCGATAGGCTTTCAGTCCGCAGTTCATATCGTGCAACTGGATACCAGTCACCCAACGTGCAGTGGCGTTGAATAGTTTGCTGGGTATGTTCTTAGTGAGTGTGTTGTCGTAACGCTTTTGTTTCCATCCGCTTACTAGGTCAAGGTCGTCTTCCTGGATCATGCGATAGAGCTCTGGTATCTCGTCTGGTGAGTCCTGCAAATCAGCATCCATGGTGATGACTACATCGCCGTGCACCGCCTCAAAACCGCAGTACAGAGCCGCAGACTTGCCATAGTTGCGACGGAAATTAATGCCTCGTACATGATCGTTCTTCTCGCGCAACTGCTTGATAATCTGCCATGATTGATCGGTGGAACCATCATTTACAAACATGATTTCATACGTGAAACCATGCTCTTGCATCACGCGCACAATCCAATCATGGAGCACAGGCAAACTTTCTGCCTCGTTGTATAGAGGCACAATGATAGAAATATCCATAGGGGATGTTATTAATTATAAATGGCAACGCCAGTAACCGTTGGTGCACTTGAAGAACCATGCATTGCCTGCAATCTTTACAGTATATACATCGCTCTTGCATGTACGTAAGGCATTTTTTAGGTCTTCTGGTATGCTACCCCAATATTTGAATCCAAATTCGTAGATAGCGATAGCAGCATTGTCGGTTACACAAGCGGTCCATAATTGTCCGTACTTTTGGCAACCTTCGCTGAGCCAATCCATTAGGTCATCAGAAGATGCGCTGAGTGAGTTCTCGCAAATCACAATCCAATCACCCTTGTCGTTGAAGGTGACAGTGGTGATATTGTCTTTCTTCTCCTGACAACGTTGTATTTGTTCCTCCAAGTTTTCGTACAAAAGATAGGAAGATACCTGATTATTTCCATACAGGATAAGCCATCTTCCTAATTCGGAGAGATGAATATCCTGAATAATGGTGTCTCCCCATTCGCTCAATTCAAACAATTTGCGGGAGAAGGCTACAGGGCATTTGGTCGTTGCCCAACCACAATCACCATAGAGCAACGCATCACCATTTTTCTTTGTGATAGCTACACTCTTGCAATTTTTGTGCTTGCCAATTTGCTTTTCCAAGAATTTATGCGAAGGTTCTGCTTGCATGCATAAAACCATTGCAAATGATACGAAAAGTAGGATAACTTTTTTCATAATAGTATCGTGTTAGAAGTGAATATTACTGATGGTATCTTCTGTTAAAGAAATCATTTGAGTTCGCAAAGGTACTGCTTTTTTTTTAATTATGCAAGAAAAAAAACTTTTTTTGCATTTTCCTTGCATATGTGCTTACTTTTTACTACCTTTGCGGCAAATTTCAAATGGGTAATTTATAGAGAGGTACCCTTTAGTCTGTTTTTTAAGTGCAAACGTATGCGTAAAAATCACGAGGATTTTGGAAAACTCTGGGAGTTGAACGCGGTCTGGAATCATCTGACGCCAGACGAAAAAGAGTATATCGATAGACATACAAATACCAAGTTCTACCGTAAGAATGAGATTATCTATAACGAGGGTGATCCTACTGATCATGTTGTAATGGTTGTGCGGGGAACTGTGCGTTTGACCAAAGAAGGTGTGGGGCAGCGATTGCAGATTATTCGCTTGTTAAAGCCATTTGATACTTTTGGCTATCGTAGTGCTATCGCTGGTGATTGCCACTCTACAGCGGCAACAGCATTGGAGCCAACTGTGTTGTATTACATTGATCGTGATGCATTTCTGGAGGTTATTCAACAGAATATTACCTTTTGCTATGCCGTCCTAGTGGCGATGTCTAAAGATTTAGGAATCTCCGAGTCGCAAACGGTAAACTTGACACAAAAGCATATACGTGGTCGTTTGGCCGAAACATTGATTACCTTGAGAAAAACATATGGTCTAGAGGGTGATGGCGTGACAATTGCCATGTACATGGCGCGCGAAGATCTTGCCAATATGTCCAATATGACCACATCGAATGCGATTCGTACGCTCTCGCAATTCGCTTCAGAAGGATTGATCAGTCTTGATGGACGCAGAATTAGGCTACTTGACGAAAATGAGTTGACTCGAATTAGTCGCCTAGGATGATATTCGCAATTGTTTTCTTTATACAATCTGTTACTGCATCTTTTCTTACGGGTGGAGTGATGCCTGATGGCAAAGTGGATAAGGTGGTGGAGGCGCCCAAGGAATGGCATGCGCCTGTTTTTGGGGCGGATGTTCGTGTGGCTTTTGCTCCTAATTGGCAGGCGTTGCAGGAGTGGAATGATGCCGCAGTAGGTGTGGGCTTGGGCTATTGGAATCTAGGACATGAGAAGCTGGGACACGCTATCACACCTTATATATATATGGATGTCCCATTGGTGCGGTTGCCGCATTTTGAGTTAGGCCTACGTCCTGGAATAGGTGCTGCGTTTCTGACGAAGACGTATCGCAATACCATACCTGATGGACATATGTTCAAGGATGTAATAGGGGCAAATGAATGTATTGGTAGCGTGACCAACTTGTATTTTCCAGAGGTCGTATACTTGAATTTTCCTATTTCTCATGGATGGGGAATGTCGTTGGCAGGTGGATGGTATCATATCAGCAATGGTAGCACGCGTCAACCCAATTCGGGGTATAATATCTTTGCGGGCGAAGTGGCAGTGAGTTGGGATTGCTCGAAGGGATCGAAAGAGTCAGATAGGGTGAGCATGTCGGATAAATCAGACAAGAAATGGTCAATAGCTATGGCCAGTACGGCAGGTGGACGCCAAGTGTATTATCGTGATCAGCAGACCTTTGTGATTGCATCCATGCATGCTGCGGCGTACTGGCATGTGCATCCAATATTCCGTTTGGGTGGCGGTGTGGATGTGTTCTACGATGGAGCATATGTGCAACGTGATACGTATTTTGGCAAAACCAACCTTGCAGCGGCACAACCTGGTGACTGTTGGCGTGTAGGTGTGAGTCTGCAGCCTGAGTTTGTGGTGGGGAATTTTACGACAGGTTTGCATATAGGTGCCTATTTGTATGATCCAGTTAAAGAGTTAGAGCCCAAAAGCGAGGCTGAAAAGAGCGAGACAGGGCGTGTGCAGAAACCAATCTTCTATGCCTATGATTTGCTCAAGGCGGGTAGTGCTGGATATCCCGATGGCTGGTTGTATCTAGATGTGGTGCTGCGGTATCATTTGCCTTGGAATGTATTTATACAAGCTATGACCAAAAGCCATCTCACAAAAGTAGAATTTGTTTCGTTAGGCATAGGATTTTATTACTAATAGCATAAAAAAATACATAAGTGTTGCAGGAATCAAAAAAAAGTAGTACCTTTGCAGCGATTATGCCTACATGGGTAAATAATTGAATGAAAATTAATAAAAAATAACGAATATGGCAAAGAAAAAACAAACTGTAGAGGATCAAAACCTTGAGAATGTACAAGAGGTCCTCAACACCACCAGCGCGTGGATTGAGAAAAATCAAAACAAATTGACATGGGCAATCACTGTGATTGTTGTAATCGTAGTAGGTGTATTGGCATTGAATACCTATGTGATCAAGCCTAAGTCAGTAGAGGCTAGCAATGAAAATGCCAAGGCAGTGACTTATTTCATGCAAGGTAACTGGGAAAAAGCATTGAATGGTGATGATGCTGAGTGTGTTGGCTTCGAGACTATTGCAAATGACTACAAGTATCTAAAGGGTGGTAAATTGGCTGCATTGTATGCGGGTGTTTGCCATTATCAATTGGGCCAATATGAGGATGCTGCTGCCTATTTGAGTAAATTTTCAGCAAATGATCTTACCATCGAACCTGCTGCATTGCAACTCCTGGGTGACGCATATGTACAAATGGAAGAGTATGCAAAGGCTGCTAAGGCATTCGAGGCTGCTGCAAAGTCTGGTAACGATATCATCGCTCCTATGAGCTTGAAGAAAGCAGGTTTCGTATATTTGGAACTTGGTAATAAAGCTGCTGCAAAGAAGGCATTTGAGACAATCAAAGATCAATATGCCGCTTCTTCAGAAGCTCAAGATATTGAGAAATATATCGCTATTGCAGAGTAAAAACTGTCAATTGTTAACTGTTAACGGTTAACTATCAACTATTATGACAACAGATTTATCGCAATATAATGCGAAGGATTTGCCTAGCGCTGACGTGCTTTCACGTCAGCGCTATGCTATTGTAGTAGCCGATTGGAATAGCGAAATCACCCACGCGCTCGCACAAGGTGCTATTGATACATTGCTCAAGCATGGCGTCAAAGAGGATAATATCGACGTAATGCATGTTCCTGGCACTGTGGAGCTTACCTATGGTGCTGCATTATATGTGAGCGGTAGAAAAAACTTCGGCATGCGCAAGCATGCAGATGCTGTTATTGTTATCGGCTGTGTGATACAAGGCGACACACCGCACTTTGACTATGTCTGCCAATCTGTAACACAAGGTGTCTCCTTATTGAATGCATTGGGAAGTGGAGCATCCACTGGTGGTTTTAAAAACCCTAATGCTTGCCCAGTCATCTTCTCTGTACTTACCACTTTGGACAAGCAGCAAGCACTTGATCGTGCAGGTGGTCGCTTGGGTAACAAAGGCGTAGAAGGTGCAGTGACAGCCATTAAGATGGCTAACCTTGTTTAGGGTTTAGAGTTTAGTGTTTAGAGGATGAAAGTATATAAGTTTGGTGGTGCTTCGGTGAAGGATGCTAATGGCGTTCGCAACCTCAAGGAGATTGTTGCACATGCGGGTGACGACCTCATGGTCGTGATATCCGCTATGGGTAAGACTACCAATGCTTTAGAACGAGTGGTGGCAGCTTTGTCGAAAGGTGATGAGCTAACGGCAGAGCAGGAGTGGCTTAATGTGTTGGATCAGCATGTATATACCATGCAGGATCTGGGATTGCAACCCAACGTGGATGTGCGTCTGCCAATGATGCCTGAATACAACAAGGATTGGTCATACGATCAAAACTATGACCAGATTGTTAGTTTAGGTGAAATAATGTCCACACAGATAGTGGCAGTGTTCTTGCTCAAGAGTGGCATCCCTACCGAATGGTGGAATATGCCTAAATTGCTGCGTACAGATGCTACATGGCGCGAGGCACAAGTGGATTTGCAAACATCTGCGCAAGTTATTTCTGCGGGATGGAATAGGGCTGCGCGTCCGCATGTGGTTGTCACGCAGGGATTCATTGGCGGTACACAAGATGGATTACGTAGCACACTCGGACGTGAAGGGTCGGATTATACAGCTGCGTTGTTGGGTAATTTCCTAGATGCCGATTCCGTGACGATATGGAAGGATGTACCGGGTATATTGAATGCCGACCCTCGCTTGGTGGCAGATACCATCAAAATAGACCAACTCACCTATCACGATGCGGTTGAGTTGGCGTATAGTGGTGCACAAGTAATTCACCCTAAGACGATTCGTCCACTGGAAAATAAGAAGATCCCATTATATGTTAAGCCTTTTGGCAACTTTACGGCAGCAGGATCTGTGATCGCGGAAAAGGCTGACCCAATCAGTGTGCCAGTGTATATTTGGCGTACAAACCAAGTGCTGATTACGTTGCGTGCCAAGGATTTTGCGTTTGTGCTAGAGGAAAGTTTAAGCCATATATTTCAAATAATCAATGCCAACCGCTTACGCGTATCATTAATCCAATCTAGTGCCGTAACGATTTCAGTCTGTGTGGATAACACGCGTTTTGTAGCACAAGCTATTGAGCAGTTGCAAGATGCATATCGTGTGACATGGAACGAAAATTTAAGCCTATTGACCATTCGAGGAACAACACCTGATATCCTCAAACGTGAGCAAGAGGGTAGGGATATTTTACTGAGCCAATTAACACGCCGTACGGCGAAACTTGTAATAAAAGATTAATAGTATGAATAACACGATTAAGCAATATTTTTCAGGACAATACTGGAAAGAATTGTTGCTGGAGTTCTGGCATGCCTTAGGCACGAAGAAATTCTGGAAGGAGTTCATCGTCATGAACGTAGGTATCGCGATTGGTGCTGCTGCGGTATACTATTTTTTGATGCCTAGTCATTTGATCATCGGTACTATCTCAGGATTGAGTATTGTGATTAATACTTTGCTTGGTGGTAATGCAGATACATTCTCTTATTGGGTAATGGGTATCAATGCTTTTCTATTGGTATTGGCATTCTTGCTTATCGGAAATGAGTTTGGAGCTAAGACCGTTTATACCGCTATGATTCTTGGCCCGTTGACACAATTGTGGGATCGGATCTATCCTTATACCAATTTTACACACCGGGTTATTGAGAATCCAGACATCTTAACGCAACTACAAGCTGGTGAGACCGTGTTGGATATCAATGGTAATCCATATCTGTTGAACCGCGCTGGAGAAGTGTTGGAGCAGGTAAAAGAATCTGTCATGTCCGCAGGATTAGGTATGGGAGACGTATGGTTTGATCTAATCTGTTTTGTATTATTATTATCGATTAGTCAAACGCTTGAATTCCGTGTAAACGCATCTACCGGTGGACTAGATATATTAGCGAAGATTATCAATAAATTTATGCATTTCGATCTTGGCATGTCAGTGTCAATCGGTGGCGCATTGATTTGTTGTACTGCCTTTATGATCAATGATTTCCGAATGGTTGTTATTGGTTTAATTGGCACGTGGCTCAATGGTATTGTGATTAATTACTTTACCGCTTCTATGGATCGACGTAAGCGAGTTTGTATCATCACGCGTGAACACGAGAGAGTGCGTCAGTATATTGTGCATGATCAGTTACGTGGTTGCTCACTTTATCGTGTAGAAGGTGGCTATAGTGGCGAAGAGTATATTGAGATTCAGGCCTTACTTACTCAAGAAGAGTTTTCTAATGTATTGGCATTCATGCGCGAAAATGATATCCAAGCATTTACCACAGCAGGCAACTGCTCGGAAGTCTATGGCCTATGGTTTAAGCACAAGAAACGTAATGGCAAATTGGAAATAGAAAAAGAATAACATAACACATAAAAAATTTTAATACAATGAAACCTACATTATTTATTCTTGCGGCAGGTATGGGTAGCCGCTATGGAGGACTCAAACAATTAGACGGTCTTGGTCCTAATGGTGAAACAATCATGGACTATAGCGTATTCGACGCTATGCGTGCTGGTTTTGGCAAAGTAGTATTCGTAATCCGCAAGGATTTTGAGGAGGACTTCCGCCGTGTGGTACTCAGCAAGTATGCTGACCACGTACCATGCGAAGTATGCTTCCAAGGTATCGACAACTTGCCAGAGGGCTTTACTCGCAATCCAGAGCGTACCAAACCATGGGGTACCAACCACGCTGTGTTGATGGCTAAGGATCTGATCCACGAGCCATTTATGGTAATCAATGCCGACGACTTCTATGGCAAAGAGTCTTTTGAGGTAATGGCTAAGTTCTTGTTGGATGTAAATGGTCAAGAGGGCAAATACTGCATGGCAGGTTACCGCGTAGGCAACACCCTTAGCGAGCATGGCACCGTAAGCCGTGGTGTATGCGCTACTGACAAGATGGGCTATCTCACCGACGTAGTAGAGCGTACCGCTATCGAGTCAAAAGAGGGTCATATCGTATTCCCTGATGAGAATGGTGTGGAAACTGAGATCCCATTTGATACTCCAGTTAGTATGAATATGTGGGGCTTTACTCCTGAGTACTTTGAGTACACCGAGGAGGCTTTCAAAGCATTCTTGACCAAGAACGCACAAGAGCTCAAGGCAGAGTTCTATATCCCAACTCTTGTCAACGATCTCATCAAGGCGGGTAAAGCTACTTGCCAAGTATTGGATACTCCTGCTAAATGGTTTGGTGTTACTTATGCTGATGACCGCCAAATGGTAGTGGATAAGATCCAAGCACTGGTAGATGCTGGTGTTTATCCAAGCAAATTATTCTAAATCCGAAGTGTAATGGCTCGTATTCTCGTTACTGGTGGTACCGGATATATCGGTTCGCACACTGTCGTGGAGTTGATGCAGCAGGGCTATGAAGTGGTCATCGTGGACAACTTCAGCAACTCAAGTGCGGATGTCCTTGATGGTATTGCTGCCATCGTGGGTGTACGCCCCGCGTTTGAGCAAGTGGATTGCAATGACGCGGCGGCTATGGATGCCGTATTTGCCCAGTATCCCGACATAGTGGGGGTAATTCATTTTGCAGCTAGCAAGGCGGTCAACGAATCGGTTGCTCAACCACTAATGTACTACCGCAACAACCTCATGTCGCTCGTAACGGTGCTTGAGCAGATGAAGAAGCACGATGTGCACCATATCGTCTTCTCCAGTTCGTGTACGGTCTATGGGCAACCTGCAGCGGAATATCTGCCTGTAGATGAGAATGCTCCTATTCAAAAGGCATTGTCGCCTTATGGCAATACCAAGCAAATCAACGAGGAGATTATCTGTGACGAGGCGCATGCCGATGCGCAATTACGTGCCACGATATTGCGTTACTTCAACCCAATAGGCGCTCACCCTTCTGCCTTGATAGGTGAGTTGCCTAATGGTGTTCCACAAAACCTCTTGCCTTTTGTTACGCAAACGGCGGCAGGACTCCGCAAGGAGTTAAAGGTGTTTGGCAACGATTACAATACGCCTGATGGCTCGTGCATACGTGATTATATTTATGTCGTGGATCTTGCCAAAGCGCATGTGAAAGCCGTAGAGCGTATGCTGCAAGGCACTGCTACGGAGCAGGTGGAGGTATTCAACCTCGGTACGGGTAAAGGTCTGAGCGTCTTGGAGATACTCAATACCTTTATGCAAGTAACGGGTGTGAATATCCCTTACCAGATTGTCGGTCGCCGTGAAGGCGATATTGAGCAGGTATGGGCAAAGCCAGACAAAGCCAATGCAGTGCTTGGTTGGAAAGCCGATACACCTATTGAGGATGTACTATTTAGTGCATGGAAGTGGGAACAGAAAATCCGCAAATAATAAAAACGCTCCTCATCGGGAGCGTTTTTCATATCCTAGCCTCTCGCCTTTCGCCTCTAAACTGTAGGCGCTTTGGGCCGTCCTCTAAACTAATTAAGATCATATCCATAGTGGCGCAAACGCGTTTGCGAACTACGCCAGTCTTTGTCTACTTTGACAAAGAGCTGTAGGAATACTGGTTTGCCGAAGAAAGCCTCAATCTCTTTTCTAGCTTGTGTACCCACGCGCTTCAGCGCTTTGCCACCCTTGCCAATGATGATTCCCTTTTGGCTATCGCGCTCTACAAAGATTACAGCACCGATGCGGATGATACCCTCTGGGTGTTGCTCATCGGGCTCCTCATCATGGAAGGTCTCTACTTCTACCTCTACACTGTAAGGAATCTCCTTGTCGTAGTTCAAGAGAATCTTTTCACGAATCATCTCGTCTACAAAGAAACGGGAAGACTTATCTGTCAATTGATCTTTAGGGAAGAATGGGGGACATTCAGGCAATGCTTCACGAATTGCTGTGAAGAGTTGGTCTGTGCCAAATTTCTGCTGTGCAGAGATAGGAAATACGGTAGCATCGGGCAATACGCGGTGCCAGTACTCCACCAATTGTTCCAAGGTCTCTTGGGTAGTAAGGTCTATCTTATTGATAATCAAGAACACTTTGGCTTTAATGCGCTTTACTTTTTCCAGGAAGTCAGCATTTTTGTCCGGGTTATCTTGTACATCCGTTACATAGAGCAATACATCCGCATCTACCAACGCAGAGCGTGAGAACTCCAACATCTGCTCTTGCAGCTTGTAGTTGGGTTGTAGTACACCTGGGGTGTCGCTATACACCATTTGGAAGTCATCGCCATTGACGATACCCATGATACGGTGGCGAGTGGTTTGCGCTTTGGATGTAATAATCGAAAGGCGCTCGCCCACCAATACATTCATCAATGTGGATTTGCCCACATTGGGATTTCCTACTATATTTACAAAACCTGATTTATGCATTAATAACTGAATAGTCGTGATTTATTGAGTTTGGTTATCTTGCCATGTTTGGCTTGGATTTGCTTTTGGTTGATGAGTTTTGGATCGCCCATAATCAAAATGGTGATAGGTTTGCCTTGAATACGTGATTGGTAGAACGAAAGCACATTGTCAAATGTCAAACGTTGAATATCACGCACTTGCAACATCGCAGGGTCCACCTTATAACCCATCAGCATATTTGCTGTCAAGCGTTGGCTCTTGTTGCGGAAAGTAGGTTTGTTAGACAATACCGATTGACGCAATACGGTGCGGATATTCTCCATCGTTTCAGGATATTGTGGCATAGAATCCAACAAACTCATATAGACATCTATCGCATCAGCTACCTTGTCGGACTGTGTACCTACATAACCCACAAACTTGGTCATCTGACCTTGTTTTGATGGGCGAGAGAAATAGCCATATGCGTTGTATGCCATAGAGCGTTTTTCGCGGATTTCGTTCATCACAAGACCCGAGAAACCGCCACCAAAATACTCGTTGAACGCCATATAGTTCACTGCATCCTTTACATTGTATGGCTCTCCATCAATGAGGAAATACACCTTGGCTTGTTGCATCTCTGCATCAGGCAAGAAGTAAATCTTATTCTCTGTGATTGGCACCATAGGACGCTCCACAGGCGACATAGTTGGGCGCACATTGTTATTGAGCGAGAGCTTGTTGTAAAGGATATTCTTCACATCCAAAGCAGGCAACGCACCTGCGTAGTGAATCTCCAACTCATAGTTTTGCACTTGGTGCAATACGCCTTCCAATTGAGCAGCAGTCATTTGCAACACATCCTCCATCAGCGTTGGGCGCTTGATATATGGCGAGTTCTCGCCATAGCGCACATAGTCGAAGGCAGCATCCGCCACAATGTCGGTATTGCGTTGCTCCACTTGACGAGCAGAGTACTCTTGTCCCTTAATATTGTTGATGAGCATGTCATTCTCCGAATCGAAATTAGGGAACATCATGTGCAGATTAACCATCTCCACGATCTTCTCCAGGTTCTCCTCGTTGCCCTCAATGTCTACATAGAAATAGTCCTCAGACACCGCATAGCTGCACTTACCGCCCAACTTCGCCAAATTAGCGCGGAACTCAGCTGGTTTGATACCTGGCGCACCCTTGATACCTGCCATATTCATCAGCGAAGCAGCGTACTCCAAGAATGGCAACTCGTAGGTTCCCACGCCATATTTCAAACGAAGAGAGAAGATATGGTTCTTGGTATTTGGTGTGCAATATACGCTCACGCCTTCGTAGAAGAGGTCCTGATCAATATCCGAGAAATCGATGAAGGTAGGGGTGAGTTTGCCCGCTGGAATCGATTCCAAGTATTGGCAATAAGCCGATTCGCTCTTTGGAGACTCCAGCGATTTGATCTTTGGCTTAGGCAACTTATCTTTCTTAGGTGTACCTTCCTCAATCTCAAAGACTTTCTTAGGCGCACCCAAGTATTGTTTAGCTACGCGCTTGATATCATCCATAGTGATTGCAGCCACGCGCTCCTTGAGTTGCAACATCTCTTCAATCGACTGTTGGTAGGTAAACGCATTCTGCAAGAGTTGTACCTTCATCTCTGGATACTCCATCGTGCGGTCGAACTCTTGGTAGAAGTTCTGGCGAACTGCCTCCACCAACTCCTCAGAGATATTGCCGCTCACCAATTGTTGGATCGCTTCATTAACCAATTTCTCGGTTTCTTTGAGTGAAGTATAAGTCTGTGTCTCGGCATCCATGTATGGCACTGCTATCACTAAGAAGCGACCTTGGTCACGGCGTACATCATTGGCTGCGCCTGCGTACATCAGTTTGTTGTCCAAAGTGAGCTCGTCCAACAAACCAATCTGCATGGAGTTAGAGAGAATCTCGCCCAAGAAATCCAGCAGCAACTCATCCTTATCGCCTACTGGTACACCATTGTATGCGATATACAACTCTGGCATATAGCCGAGCTTCGCACTATAGCGCTCGTCTTGCGCGAAAGCGGTAGTAGGATACTTCGTGCGCTCTGGCAATGGACGCGCTTGCAACTTGCCGAAGGTCTTCTCGATCAATGGTTTTGTTGCTTCAATGTCGAAGTCACCAACCAAGATAAGTGCCATATTATTAGGCACATACCATGTATTGTAGAAATCGATAAGTTTGCGCAGTTTAGGGTTCTTTAGGTCCTCTGCATAACCAATGATATCGCGTGCGTAGGCATGCCCCTCATAGAGTTTGCCGAAGATGAAATTGCGTGAGTGGGTAGAGTTGTCGTCTAGGTACATATTGTACTCCTCAAACACGTTCTCCAACTCGGCTTGGAAACTGCGGAACACAGGATTGGTCAAGCGGTCTGCATACAACGTAAGCCAACGCTCCATCTGGTAAGCAGGGAAGGAGTTCATATAGCAGGTTACATCGTATGCGGTAAAGGCATTCAGCCCTTCGCCACCGATTCCCTGAATCAGGTTGGAGAACTCATCAGGGGCTGCATATTTGGCAGCTTCGAGCGATACCTCGTTGATGCGCAATTGCACCGCCTCACGTGCTTTCGCATCGGTAGTGAGTGCTAGGGTATCGTATAGGGCAATGATTTGTTCATAGAGAGGTCGCTCTTTCTCCCAATCCAATGCGCCGATGCGGTCAGTACCCTTGAAGAGCATATGCTCCAGATAGTGCGCCAAACCAGTTGCATCTGCTGGCTCATCTATCGCACCCGCACGGGTAACAGTCCAGCCCTGTACATCAGGTTGGTCGTGGTCTTCCCACAAATATACGGTCAAACCATTGTCCAATTGGTATTGAACGAAATCATTATTTTGTGCCCATGCCACCAAAGCACAGCAAACACAGATCAAACTGATAAATATTCTTTTCATATACTATTGTCTTTCAACTTTCAACTTTCAACTCTGCAACTACCACTCCAACAATACCTTGCCGCATTGACCGCTGAGCATTACATCAAAGCCCTTTTGGAAGTCATCGAAGTGGAAACGGTGAGTAATCACAGGACTCAGATCCAATCCACCCAACAACATCTGCTCCATCTGGTACCATGTCTCCCACATGCGGCGACCGGTGATACCCTTGATAGTCAACGCATTGAAGATAATATCTGACCAGTTAACCTTCGTATCGCTTGGCAAAATACCTAATTGAGCAATGTTTGCACCTTTATACATATGCGCAATCATATCATTGAACGCCGCAGGCGCACCTGACATCTCTAAACCAATATCAAAACCGCGGATACCCAATTGCTTCATAGCGCCCTCTACGGTCTCGCCTTTTGAGCCATTGACCGTAATGGTCGCACCCATCTTCTTGGCAATCTCAAGGCGTTGCTCGTTCAAATCGGTCACAACAATATTCTTCGCTCCAGCATAGCGGCAGATACCCGCTGCCATCGTACCAATCAAACCAGCACCTGTAATCAATACATCCTCGCCCAAGAGAGGGAATGCCAATGCGGTGTGTGTAGCATTACCAAATGGATCCATGATAGCCGCGAAGTCATCTGGAATCTCAGGACGTACATGCACAATATTGCTCTCTGGGATAGACACATACTCTGCGAATGCTCCGTCCTTGCCCATGATACCTACTGAGATAGTGTTCTCACACACGTGCCCCATACCACGACGGCAGTTACGACAAGTTCCACAGACGATATGACCTTCTGCTGTCACACGGTCACCAACCTTCACACCACGAACACCAGGCCCAACCTCTACAGCTACACCCACAAACTCGTGACCCATGATATAGGGTGGGGTGCAATGGCTTTGCGACCATTCGTCCCATTTATACATGTGCAAGTCTGTACCGCAAATAGCGGCTTTGCTGACTTTGATCAGTACATCATTCACGCCTACTTTAGGCATTGGCACTTCTTCCATCCAGAGCCCTGGCTCTGCATATCGTTTTACTAAGGCTTTCATGTTGTTATGATTTTTGCCCCACGGATCAATACGGATTGATAATTACATCATCAATTATCAGTGAAAATCAGTGTTATCAGTGGGAATTTTGAATTATTCAATGACGTTGAGGGCTTTGCCCACTTTGACAAAAGCTTCGATACCGCGGTCGAGTTGCTCGATAGTGTGAGCAGCAGACAACTGCACGCGGATACGTGCTTGCCCCTGTGGCACTACTGGGTAGTAGAAGCCCGTTACATAGATACCTTCTTCTTGCAATGCCGCAGCAAACTCTTGGCTCAAGCGTGCATCGTACAACATCACCGCGCAGATAGCCGACTCAGTTGGTTTGATATCAAAGCCCGCCGCCTTCATCTTGCTAATGAAGTACTCGGTATTCGCATGCAAACGGTCTTGCAACTCGTTGCTACGAGTCAATATCTCAAAGGTCTTCAATCCTGCCGCAGCAATCAATGGAGGAATGGAGTTGGAGAACAAGTATGGACGGCTGCGTTGGCGAAGCAAGTCAATAATCTCTTTCTTACCTGTGGTGAAACCACCTACCGAACCACCAAAGGCCTTACCCAATGTACCAGTAATGATCTCAATCTTACCGCGGAGGTCGTAACGCTCAGTCACACCGTGGCCCGTCTTACCTACCACACCTGCAGAGTGGCTCTCATCTACCATCACGAGGGCATCGTATTTCTGTGCCAACTCATAGATCTTATCCAATGGACATACATTACCGTCCATAGAGAACACACCGTCGGTAGCAATGATACGGAAGCGTTGTGCTTGCGCTTTCTTCAATTGCTCCTCCAAATCTGCCATATCGCCATTCGCATAGCGATAACGCACCGCTTTACACAAGCGCACACCATCAATGATACTTGCGTGGTTGAGCGCATCGGAGATAATCGCATCTTGGTCGGTCAAGAGTGGCTCAAACAAACCACCGTTGGCATCAAAGCAAGCGGCATAAAGGATCGTGTCCTCGGTACCAAAAAAGTCAGAAATGGCTTGCTCCAATTGCTTGTGGGTGTCCTGCGTACCGCAGATAAAGCGCACAGAAGCCATACCATAGCCACGAGCATCCATGCGGTCTTTGGCTGCTTGGATAAGCTCCTCGTTGTCTGCCAAACCAAGGTAGTTGTTGGCGCAGAAGTTGATAACATCCTTTCCTCCTGCTACTTGAATGGCTGATGACTGTGGAGTGATAATCACTCGCTCGTTTTTATACAAACCTGCCTCCTTGATTTCGCTCAAGATACTTTGCAGGTGCTTTTGAAAATCTGTATACATAATTTTAGTTCGTTTTACTCACGTTAATTACTTCGTGAAGAGTTATTCGCTCTGCGAATGAGTAGTTACTTCGTGAAATTTAGTGAAACAAAATTGTTCATCCGCAGGATAATCGTTCATCGAAGATAACTTTTTCAGCCCGATGGGCTAACTTCTTCATTGCTTGCAATGGATTTCAGCGAAACTCGCTATTACATGCGGTTAGGCACTTCAATACCAAGAAGGCTCATTGCATTCTTGATGACTTTAGCTACCGTTTGTGCCAATACGAGACGCAATGCGCGTTTCTCAGCATCTGCCTCGTTCAAGATACTATGATCGTGGTAGAAGCTATTGAAGTCGCACGCCAAACTATATGCGTAGTTCGCAATCACCGCAGGTGAGAACTCATCGCCTGCTTGGCGCACTGCTGCAGGATAATCCACGAGGCGTTGGATGAGCGCAAGCTCTTTAGGCGACAAGGCGAGAGGCGATAAGGCGAGAGGCGAGAGGCTCTCCGCTTTGCGGAGGACACTCTGAATACGCGCATAGGTGTATTGGATAAATGGACCTGTATTGCCATTAAAATCAATACTCTCTTCTGGATTAAAGAGCATGTTCTTGCGTGGATCCACCTTCAGGATAAAGTACTTCAATGCACCCAAACCTACCATACGAGCAATCTCGTTGGCCTCCTCCTCAGTAATGTCAGGCAAGGTATTAACCTTATCTTTCGAAATCTCTTTTGCATCAGCAATCATTTGTGCCATCAAATCGTCGGCATCTACTACAGTTCCCTCACGACTTTTCATTTTACCATTTGGCAACTCCACCATACCATAGCTGAAGTGTACCAACTCCTTACCAAATGGGAATCCCAGACGATCAAGCAAAATACTCAGCACCTTAAAGTGATATTCTTGCTCGTTGCCCACCACATACACCATCTTATCAATAGGGTAGTCCTCAAAGCGCAACTTCGCAGTACCAATATCCTGAGTCATATACACAGATGTGCCGTCTGCACGCAAGAGAAGCTTCTCATCCAATCCGTTTTGTGCCAAGTCAGCCCACACGCTACCATCCTCGCGGCGGTAGAAGTCGCCCTTAGCCAATCCGCGCTCTACTTCGCCTTTGCCCACGAGATAAGTATCGCTTTCGTAGTAGATCTTATCAAAGCCTACGCCCATTTGCTTGTATGTCTCGTCAAAACCCGCATATACCCATTCGTTCATCTTTTGCCACAAGGCACGCACCTCTGGGTCGTTTTGCTCCCACTTGACGAGCATGGCTTGTGCTTCTTTGATGAGTGGCGCCTCTTTCTTAGCGGTTTCCTCATCCATACCGCCTGCCATGAGCTCCTTGATTTGAGCTTTGTACTCCACATCAAAGCGCACATAGTAGTCACCAATCAAGTGGTCACCTTTCTTGCCGCTATTCTCAGGTGTCTCGCCGTTGCCAAACTTTTGCCATGCCAACATCGACTTGCAGATATGAATACCGCGGTCGTTCACAATATTGGTCTTCACCACGTTCCAGCCATTAGCCTCTTGGATCTTAGCGATGGAATAACCCAATAGATTGTTGCGCACGTGACCGAGGTGAAGGGGCTTGTTGGTGTTTGGAGAAGAGTACTCCACCATCATGAGTGGTTTTTTAGGCGATGAGGCGATAGGGCTATCAGGCGAAAGGCGTGATAATTGTCCAAAACTATCATTTTGGGCAATCTCTTGCAATTGCTCAATCCAGTAACTTTGTGCGATGCTGAGGTTCAAGAATCCTTGTACGGCGTTGAACTTCTCAATGAGTCCTTGTTCTTGGTTCTTGGTTCCTTGCTCTAATAGTTTCTCGCCTACCTCCTGTGCCACTTGTGCAGGGGCTTTGCGTGCGGCTTTTACGAATGGGAATACCACTAATGTAATGTCTCCCTCAAACTCTGCGCGAGTCTTTTGAAACTGCACTTGCTCTGCAGTTATCTCAATACCATAGAGGTCTTTTACTGCCTCTTGTACTTTAGGAATAAGTATTTCTTCTAGTTTCATATATTCTTGCCTTTAAACTCTAAACTTTAAACTGCCAACGGCATGCATTTCTCTTTCAACCATGCTGCCTCCTCCTTATTGAGCAGTGGTGCAACCTCGGCATATACCCATGCGTGGTAATTATTGACCCAAGCGATCTCCTCTGCCGTCATGCGGCTGAGATCCATCATATTCGTGTCGTATGGACACAAGGTCAATGTCTCAAACTCGAAGAAGGTCTCGCCTGTAGCATGTGCGCCGAGGTTTTTGCTCTCGCGCACGGCGATAAGGTTCTCGATACGAATACCATACTCATTAGCGCGGTAGAGACCTGGTTCGTCGGAGCATACATTACCCACTTGCAATGGGTTAGGGTTGTTGTCTGTGCGAATGTTTTGTGGACCCTCGTGGCAACCCATGAAATGACCTACTCCGTGTCCCGTACCATGACCGTATGTCATACCCTCTGCCCAAAGGAACTGGCGTGCCAATACATCCAATTGGTTGCCGCGTGTGCCCTTAGGGAAACGCGCGCATGCCAATGCGATATGTCCTTTCAAGACAAGGGTGTAATCGCGCTTAACAGCCGCAGGGATATTCGCAGGATTACCTACCCAAATGGTGCGGGTGATGTCGGTAGTACCATCCAGATACTGACCACCCGAATCCAATAGCAATACGCCATCGCCTTCAATCTTGGCGCACTCCTCAGGGGTAGCGTGGTAGTGCACAATAGCACCATTGCCTTTCCAACCTGCGATGGTGCAGAAGCTGTCATCGGTGTAGTTCTCGCCCATAGCGCGGAACTCACCCAATTTCTGAGCCAAGGTGATCTCGGTATGCTCTTGCTTTTCGCCTTTCGCCTCTCGCCTTTCGCCTGCAAACTCGTTCTCCAACCAACGCAGGAAGCGGGTCAATGCCACTGCATCCTTGTGCATAGCAAGGCGTTCGCCAGCTAGTTCGGTAGCATTCTTTACACTCTGCATCTTCAACACAGGACTTGGTGAACAGTGGACAGTTGATAGTTGGCAGTTGATGCTCTCGAAGAGGGCTTCATTGACCTTGTTACCATCATACATGATAGACGATGCATTGATATCTTTCAGATAGTCAAATACTTGATCGTAATCTTGTACGCATACATGGATGCGATTGAGGTAAGCGCGTGCCGCATCATCCAGTTTGCTTGGCGCTACGAAGATGGTGCATTTA
Organism: Paludibacteraceae bacterium; assembly: GCA_017556705.1. Taxonomy (GTDB): domain Bacteria; phylum Bacteroidota; class Bacteroidia; order Bacteroidales; family Paludibacteraceae; genus Colicola. Next base: position 280,472 of record JAFYMG010000014.1, read on the forward strand.
TCCATCTCTACTACCACATAACTAATCAGGCATGGCGTATAATCTACATCCTTTCCGCGGATGTTGAGCAGCCAACCAATCTCGTCCAATGCAGATACTACGAGTGCATCGCATCTTTTCTCCGTGAGGGCTTGGCGCACGCGTGTGAGTTTGCTCTCGACGCTCTCGCCCGTGTATTTCTCTTCGTATTCATAGAGCAAAGAGGTTGGGATAGCAGGGCGACCTTCAGTCCACAATGGAGAGATCAGGTCAATAGATACCAACTCCAAACCACCTTCTTCCAGCGTCGCCTTCAATTCGCGGTAGCCATTCACGCTATACATCTCAGGGTTGACCGCGACTTTAGCCTCTAACCTCTCGCTTTTCGCCTTACATAACCACTCAGGGATACTTGGGCAGTCGATATCGCTCTCGCGCATCAGTTCTACCGTAGTGCCTTTTAGCTCAGCCTCGGCTTGCAGATAGTAGCGGCTATCGGTCCAAAGCAATGCTTGGTCCTGTGTGATGACCGCAGTACCTGTCTCACCGAGAAAACCTGTAATCCACGACATCTCAGTCCAATGCTCTGCCATATATTCGCTAGCATGTGGGTCTGTACCAGGCACAATACATGCCCATACTCCTTTTGCTTTCATCAGCGCCCGTAGCGCCGCCAGTCTTTCTAAAATATTCATTGCCTTTCGCCTTTCGCCTTTAACCTTTAACCTTTAACCTTTCGCCTATTTCACTGCCTTAAACGACATATCGAGACTCTTGATCGAGTGGGTAAGTGCACCCACGCTGACAAAGTCCACACCCGTCTCTGCATAGCTGCGGATGGTGTCAATGGTGATACCGCCACTGGACTCAATCTCAATGTGTTTGCCATGCTCTTTCTCCCAAGTGCGGATAATCTCCACAGCACCCTTGGTGCGCTCTGGGGAGAAATTATCAAGCATGATACGATCTGGGATATTCGTTGCCAATGCCTCGCGAATCTCGTCCTCGTTGCGGGTCTCAATCTCGATGCGGAGATCTTTTCCCTTCTCCTCGCAATAGTTCTTTGCACGAGTAAGCGCTGCGGTGATACCGCCAGAGAAATCCACGTGGTTGTCCTTCAATAGGATCATGTCGAACAGACCAATGCGGTGGTTCATACCGCCACCGATGAGTACTGCCTCTTTCTCCAAGTAACGCAAACCTGGGGTGGTTTTGCGGGTGTCCAATACATGGCAGCCAGTACCTTCAATCAAACTTTGGTATTTATGTGCTGTGGTGGCTACACCCGACATACGTTGCATCACGTTGAGCATCGTGCGCTCAATTTGCAACAGACTCAACTCTTTTCCATACACACGAAAAGCAATATCGCCTGGTTGTACATGGGTTCCGTCTTCGATCAGCTGCTCCATGCGGCACTCTGGGTCGAAGTACTTAATAATCTCTTTTGCTACTTCGATACCAGCGATGATACCTTCTTCTTTCACAATCAGTTGTTGGCAACCCATCTCTGTCTCTGGGATGCAACTCAGCGATGTGTGATCGCCATCGCGGATGTCTTCCTCAAACCAGATGGCAATGAGTTTTTGCAATTCTTTTGTATCCATAGTAATGTAATTTGCTTATCAAATTAGTATCCATTAATGTCCATAAATAGGCAAGTCGCCTTTGGGCGACAAAGGTACAGAAAAATACGCACATACGCAAGCAAACGAGCACTTTTTTTTGAAAAAAACGAATTTATAGACCTGTTGCCCTATGTGTTTTTTCGTGAAGCGCGCCAGGGAGTTCTTATCTCACTTTGTTCGAACGATCGCTTCGCGTACGATTGGCGCGCAAGTTGTTGATGTTGTTTTTTATAAAGAATTCTGTCGCTCGCGGGAGTTGATGCGAACGGAATATTGTTGATTCTTGTTGTTGAGGTTGTTGATTTCTATAATCTGAGTCGTATTCTTACTCCTCGACATACTCATAGCAACCCGCATCTGGGCGCTGTTTACGGCGAATGCCAACCCTGTCTGTTGGATATTCCAATGCAGCAATGCTGTCGCCTATACCTCTTGCTGGAGAGAGCGAATCCAAATGAAAATCGTAATAATGATATTCCTCATACAGGTAGTATATATTGCGGAATACCATTGTGTCTGAATCCGAGGCATATACATTGTTCTTTGCGTATGCTTTGTCGAGCGAGTCACAACGTAGGTAATTCCCCTCAAATCGTCCCTCATAGTAGTCTGGCAATGGGGTAGCTACCATCAGACTATTTTTTCTTCCACCAGTGATGATGCAGTTGGTAAACGAACTCTTTGTCTTAGCTGTGTTCTTGCTCAGATTGTTGATATACACCGCTGCTACATCATCCGCAAAGATATTTTGATGCAGATTCAGATTGGTGTATGGATAGCCGTAATACGATGCTATTGTGTTGTGCACAAAGTCATGCTTTCCTCCTGCTAAATACACGCAGTACGACGCACAGTTGCTAATCTCGCAATTCACCACCGTCGCATCCACGTTTTGCAATACCAGTCCGTAGATGCTATGGTTATGAATGCGGCTATTCGTGAGATTCATCTTTGGCAATAGCATACCTGTTGCCTCCGAATATACGTATAATCCAATACCTCCTGACAAGATATGTACATGATCCATAGTATAGGTAGTTGGCATAACGTTCTTTGCATGTAATAGATAGATTCCATTCCATTGCCCCGATGCCATGCGATAAGGAACGGAGTCGAACAATCGGTCCGTTCTATCACCGCGGAAGATGATAGGTGCTTCTTTCGTTCCCTTGGCAGTCACATTGCCATAGGCATAAATCATCGCCCCTGTGTGCATATAAATGGTCGCTCCTGCCTCGATGGTTAGGTTTCCTCCTACAGCTACTGTGTCGTAGAGCAGGTAGGGCCTTTGATTGGTTAAGGTCAGATTTTGTGGATATACTTTCAGTCCATCCTCTCCCTGTATCTTTATTACATCCTGCCCATAGGCTTGCAAGTTGATTTTCTGAGTGTTGCCATTCACGCCAAAGGCAATATCGTCCTCAATAAATACGGGTGAATTCTCATTGAGCGGATCAATATAAGTGCGTATGAACACGAACAAACTATCTCCGCCACGCAGGGTGATATCTCGCAGTTGCTCTGGGTTGTTTTCGCCGTCAAGGTTGATCTTAAAATATTTCCCCTCACGCATGCTGACTTGGTCAATATGGATGGCATTCTTGTTAGGGTTGTACACCATCACCTGTTTGGTGGACGATCCCATCGTGGTGAATACGGTGTCAAACAATACCGTGTCATGAGAGAATGTCAACCGCAATGTAGGATCATCCGAGATAATCCCTTGTTGGCATGCTATCAGACCAACTGCCAAGCATAATATGACCAACCACTTCTTCATTATTCAAAGTTGAACACAATCGATAGTTTTTGATGAGTCATGCGTTCTATGGCATTGGTGTAAAATGCTTGATCTGCACCAGGATCCCAGCCCGTTTTCCCCTTATCAAGCGATACGTGGGCATCCAAGAAACCTATTTGGTATTTAATTTCTGGACACAACTTAAACCAACGGAAATAGAAATCGCAACCAAAACCTGCTGATACAAACGCATCAAAAGGAGTGTGCAATACAGGTTTCTCGAGATCTCGGAAACACTCCATTTCTACACCACCACCCACCAATACATAAGGACGATAGTTATTGATGCGGGGCGCAGACCATTTCAAATACAATGGCACACTGATAGGTATGGTCAGCAAACTAACCTTGTGCTCTTTAGTATCTGGTTGGTATTTTATCGTACGTTCTCCAAAGTGTAATGCAGGTGTAAAGCGCAGATTCAAATATTGGTGCAAACGCGTATCAATGATAGCTCCTACTTGAAATCCAGGACCTATAGACATGACGCGTGGGTGATATGCCGCTCCGCTACTTTCTTCTATATGGTAGGAAAGCATATCAAATCCTAAGAAAAATCCAAAGTGGAGCAACTTATCATCAATGTATGGGTTGTTCTGTGCTGTGCTCGTTTGGATGTTTCCACAAAGTAGAAGCACCATTAAAATGCTGAGTGTCAATAGTTTCTTGGTCATGATTATGTTGTATTATCCATTCTACTGCTTCTTTATATCCGTCTGTGCCATGCCCCATGATGGTGTGTGCACACACATCTGTCAACAGGCTGATGCGTCTAAACTCCTCTCGCTTCGTGATATCTGATATATGCACTTCCACTACAGGCACTTCTGCGCATGCCACCGCATCCCGCAGCGCTACGCTCGTATGCGTATATCCCCCTGCATTCAAAATCACGCCTTTCACCTCTCGCCTCTCGCCTCTCGCCTCTTGCACCCAATCAATCAAATCCCCTTCATGGTTCGATTGGCGATACTCGAAGTGAATATCAGGATACATGCGTTGGATCTCCACTAGCACCTGCTCCATGGACTTCGTGCCATAGATTCCCACCTCTCTTCTGCCTAGCAGATTCAGGTTCGGTCCGTTGATAATCACTATCTTCATTGTCTCTAACCTTTCGCCTTTCGCCTTTAACCTTTCGCCTCTAACCTCTCGCCCATAGCCCATATCCCATAGCGGCGTACGGGGTCCCCGAAAAATCTGCTGATTTTTGGGGTGTTGTAGCCGCGTCCACTAAACAGTAGCCGCTCCGCGGCGCCTACCTCGCTCCGTTGACTGACAACAAAAATTCGTCGTTGTCATTTGTGCGCTCCATATATGTCTTCAGTTTCTCCATTGCCTCGGTGCTGCTCATGTCGGTCAACTGATTACGTATCTGCCACATACGGCTCAACACATCAGCTGGCAAGAGCAAGTCATCTCTACGGGTCGAAGAGGCAGGTATATCCACGGCAGGGAAGATGCGCTTGTTGCTGAGTTTGCGATCCAATTGCAATTCCATGTTGCCTGTGCCCTTAAACTCCTCAAAGATCACATCGTCCATCTTGCTACCCGTCTCGGTCAAGGCAGTAGCGATGATGGTCAAACTACCGCCGTTCTCAATATTACGTGCCGCACCAAAGAAGCGTTTGGGCTTGTGCAATGCTTGTGCTTCCACACCACCTGACAACACTTTGCCACTTGCAGGTGCCACAGTATTATATGCGCGCGCTAGACGCGTGATACTATCCAATAATATCACTACATCGTGTCCACACTCCACCAATCGTTTCGCTTTCTCGTGTACGATATTCGCCACTTTTACATGGTTCTCTGCGGGCTCATCAAAGGTCGAAGCGATCACCTCAGCGTTCACCGAACGTGCCATATCGGTCACCTCCTCTGGGCGCTCATCAATCAGCAGTACGATCATATACACCTCTGGGTGGTTCTGTGCGATGGCATTAGCTATCTGCTTGAGCAGTACGGTCTTACCAGTCTTTGGTTGCGCTACGATTAGTCCACGTTGTCCTTTGCCGATAGGGGCAAACAGATCGATGATACGTACCGACAATGGGTCGCTCTTATCGCCTTTGCAGAGCTTGAACTTCTCATCTGGGAACAATGGTGTGAGGTTCTCAAAGGCAATACGCTCTTTAGCTGCCGCAGGTGAGATACCGTTGATGCGCAACACCTCTTTCATTGGGAAGTACTTATCCGCATCTTTTGGCGGACGGATGGTGCACTCCACGGTGTCGCCTGTCTTCAGGCTATACTGACGAATCTGCTGTTGCGATACGTAGATATCATCTGGCGAAGAGATATAATTGTAGTCTGCACTGCGGAGAAATCCGTACCCATCTGGCGCGCACTCCAATGTACCTACAGCCACGATGGTATTGCCAAATGCTTCCACACCTTTGTCCAATACGATATCTTCTTCTTTCTGTTGGTTCGCAGCAGGCATAGGTGTCACATCCTCGCCATTGGCCAATTGCTCTTCGCGCTTAGCTATCTGTTGGGTAATCTGTGCAATACGGGCATTGATGCGTGCCTTCTTCTCCTCTGGTGTCTCCTTGCCTTTCGCCTCTAACCTCTCACCTTTCGTCTCTCGCCTCTCGCCTAACTTGTCTTCGTTTTCCTGTGTGGCGCTCGAGGATGTTGATTCGAGCGCAATGTTGTCTATGTTGTCGTTAATTAGATCACTCTGCGTCGCCTCTTCGCCTTTCGCCTGATCGCCTTTCGCCTCTAACCTCTCGCCTTTCGCCTCTTTTCCCTCCTTCTTTGGTCTTCCGCGTTTTTTCTTCTTCACTTCCTCGCCTTTCGCCTGATCGCCTTTCGCCTCTAACCTCATCGCCTCCTCGCCTTTCGCCTCTAACCTATAGGCAGTTTTGCTGCCGTCCTGTAGCGGCTTCGCCGCGTCCTCTAAACTCTTCACTGCCTCCTTTGGCTGTGGTTGTTTCGCTTGCTCCTCTTTCATTTGGTTGAGGGTTTCTTTCTCGCTACCAACGGTAGCCAACACGCGATTGCTCTTCAGGTTGTCGGTGTTTACTTTAGTAGGTGCTGTTTGGATGCGTGCACGTTTGTTGCGTTTCTTCTCTTCGTTTTTGGCTTGCTTAGCATCTTCTTTGGCTTGCACTTCTGCGCCGCGTTTGTCTGCCTGAGCATCCAAAATATCGTAAATAACAGATTGCAGCGAAGCATTTCGGCGCACTTTAATGCCGAATTGTCCTGCAATTTCAGTCAACTGTTCGAGCGTCATACGCCCGAGTTTCTGCATGTCGTATTGCATATAAAAATGATGTAAATTATTCTAAGTTTTGGGAAATATCTTTGTTAGTATCACAAAGACGCTGCAAAAGTAGTAAAAATATTTGATTCACGCAAGAAATAGCCGTATTTTTTTTATTATTTTTGTTTCAAATTTCTCCCCCGAGCGCGCAATGTGTTGTTTTGCGCGCAATAGTTGTTGGATGATGTTCTTATCTCACTTCGTTCGAACAATCTGCTTCGCTGTACGTTTATGTTGTTGATTTGCATAATCCGCGTCATGTTTTTCGTTGTACTGTCAACTCGTATACAGTTCCATGAAAAAACATATTTCTTGTCTCTCGCCTCTTGCCTCTCGCCTCTAAATTGTCTGTTTTTCCACCTTGCTATTGCATGATTCAAAAAAATGTAGTACCTTTGCAGCCAAATTAAAATTGGATGACTATGGCATTTTTTGGACTATTTGGTAAAGAAAAGAAAGAAACGCTCGACAAAGGACTAGAAAAAACAAAAACATCCGTCCTTAGCAAGATAGGACATGCTATCGCAGGTAAATCCACTGTGGATGATGATGTGCTTGACAATCTAGAAGAGGCACTCATTACCTCCGACGTGGGGGTAGAAACCACCCTGCGTATCATCGAACGCGTACAAGAACGCGTCAAACGCGACAAGTATCTCGGCACCGCCGAACTCAATCGAATATTGGTGGAAGAAGTGGCTAGTCTGTTGGCTGAAAACAACAGCATGCAAGTGGCGGACTTCAACGATCCACTGCCTTGCAAACCCTACGTGATTATGGTAGTGGGTGTCAATGGGGTAGGCAAAACCACCACCATTGGCAAACTCGCACACCAGTATAAGCAAGCTGGCAAGAAGGTCTATCTTGGTGCAGCCGACACTTTCCGCGCAGCAGCTGTGGAGCAACTATGCATCTGGGGCGAACGCGTAGGTGTGCCTGTCATCAAGCAGCAGCAGGGGTCCGATCCTGCCAGTGTGGCATTTGACACCTTGCAGAGCGCTAAGGCCAACGATGCAGATGTGGTGTTGATTGATACGGCAGGTCGCTTGCACAACAAAATCAACCTCATGAACGAGCTCACCAAGATCAAGAACGTGATGCAAAAAGTGGTGCCCGATGCACCACATGATGTGATGTTGGTATTGGATGGCAGTACGGGTCAGAATGCCTTTGAGCAAGCCAAGCAGTTTACTCGCGCTACTCAGGTTAGTTCGTTGGCTATCACCAAGTTAGATGGCACGGCCAAGGGTGGAGTGGTGATTGGTATTAGCGACCAATTCAAGATTCCTGTACGTTATATCGGACTAGGTGAGCAGATGACGGATCTACAGGTCTTCGACCGCGAAGAATTTGTCAAATCTCTGCTAGGGTAAGAATTATTGACTGCCCTCTGCGCTGAGATTTCCAATGTTCTAACTTCTAACAACGCAGTGGTCTAAAATATGAAAATTCGATTTGTGACATTAGGATGCAAACTCAACTTTGCCGAGAGCAGCGCGCTTGGCAAGGAGTTGCTATTGCGTGGACACCAACGCGCATCGCTTAGCGATGTGCCCGACGTTTGCGTGGTTAATACTTGCTCCGTCACCGATGCTGCAGATCACAAAGACCGCCAGACTATCAATCAGCTGCACCGCAAATACCCCAATGCCATTATTATCGTCACTGGTTGCTATGCGCAGCTCCAACCTCAGCAAATAGCGCAAATTGAGGGAGTGGATTATGTGCTTGGTCAGAACGAGAAATACAGTATCACACAACTAGTGAATGAGTTGTGTGATAGTTTAGAGGACGGCGTTCCGCCTACAGGACGCCCTACGGGCTATAGTTTAGAGGCACAGAAAATTCGCGTGGGGAATATCCGCGAGGTGGAGGAGTTTCATGGTGTGCATTCGGCGGATGATCGCACGCGTTGCTTTATCAAGGTACAAGATGGGTGCAACTATTTCTGCACCTATTGTACTATCCCGTACGCGCGCGGCAAGTCACGCAATCCGAAGATTAGCGAAATTGTCAAAGATGCACAATTGGCGCTTCGTCAGGGGGCTAAAGAGCTGATTATCACTGGCGTGAATATTGGCGATTTCGGACGAAGCACGGGGGAGAGTTTCATTGATTTGCTGCGAGCGTTGGATCAGTTGGAGGTGATAAGGCGAGAAGGCGAAGAGGCAAAAGGCACGGATTATCGCGTGCGTATTTCGTCGTGCGAACCGAACTTGTTGACCGATGAGATCATCGAATTTGTGGCTCAGTCGCGGCACTTTGCACCGCACTTTCATATCCCTTTGCAATCGGGTAGTAATGAGGTACTTAAGATCATGCATCGCCGCTATACTCGCGAGCTGTTTGCGGAGCGTGTGCAGCATATACGTCAGGTGATGCCTCATGCGTTTATTGGGGTGGATTGTATGGTAGGTGTCCGAGGCGAAACGGAGGAGTGTTGGCAGGATTATCTTACATTCATCCGCCAGTTGGATGTGAGCCAGTTGCATGTGTTTACTTACTCTGAGCGAGCTAATACCCGTATGCTGGAGATGGACCTCTATGTAGTGCCTAAGGCCGAACGCCAGCGCCGCAGCAAGATTCTGCACGAGGTGTCCGAGGAGAAGATACGCGCTTTCTATGCACAACATGCTGACAGAGAGTCTGTTGTGTTGTGGGAGTCGAAACGGGAAGGCGAACAGATGGCAGGCTTTACGGACAACTATATCAAGGTCTATTGTCCTTATGATAAGTCCAAGGTGAATACCTTTGAGACTATCAATACATAGGGCTATTCCTTGTCTTTCGCCTTTCGCCTTATTTGCTGTCAATAATTGTTGACTTAATTGTCTTGAATTGTCGTAATAATAGTCAACTCGTATATAGTTCCCTTCTACAATATATACAATTTTGGTAGTGAAAAATCTAATTTCTACCATTTTTGTTGAAAAAAAAGCAAAAGATCCCCAAAATATTTGGTCATTCCAAAAAAAAGCTGTACCTTTGCAGCCTAATATACATTTATATTAGGGCAAGAAAGTCTGTTGAATATTTGTTGAATGATATTACATGGTATAAAATGAATCGAAGTCTTAATGTTTTTTTTGGGTTAGTAGTATGCGGTGGTTTGATAGCGGGTTTGTTTATCTGGACCAAGCGCAGTGTGTCGGATGAATGTGTATTTAATCCCCATGATTTTTACAACTCCATAGGAGGTTCTTCCTATTCTACAGGTTCTTCTTCTGTGGTGTCGGGTGCTACCGATGGTGGTTGGACTGTGCCTATGCGTAGCAGTTCATCTATGTTCCGCCATCGCGGCGCTTCTTCATACGCGCCTGCGTATTCCGCGCCTAATAGCCCTATCGCCTCCTCGCCTTATCGCCTAGACGCTTCAGCGTCCCCTCTCTACACCACTTCCAGTGCAACGATGAAGTCTTTTGGTGGTGGCAATGCTATGGGTGGCGGTGTATCGATGTCTGGCGGCGCAGTTTCTTCTGCGCCTACAGCCTATAGCCAATCGCCTAATAGCCTTATCGCCTCCTCGCCTATCACCTATAGTCCATCGCCCATTGCCTCTTCTCCTGTCGTTAACAACCAAGCCAGTGGCATGGAGCAATACGCTGCAGCTTCCACCTACGATGGCATTGGCAATACCACCAATGGCCCTCGCGGCATGCGTGGAAGAAGGAATGGTGGACCTAGTGGATTTGGAAACGACTGGTGGAGATGGCTGGATGATTGGTATAATCTGGAAAATGAGAATACGCTTTGGGGAACGCAAAATGCAGATGGCACATGGTGTCTTACCTACTGGGATTTGCAGAAAGCATATCAGGAGTGGTGCGCTTATATGGAGTCAAAAGGTATGGCGGGTGCGTTGCCTTCGGAGGATGTGTGGATTGCGTGGTTTATGAATTCAGAGGGTAATCCATATGAGGGTACCAATGGTCGGTTTCAATATGTGCCAGTCGGAGATGCGCTGCCATTGTTGCTAATCGCGCTCTTGTATGCCCTGTTGGTATTCATGAAGTCGAAAAAAAAACAAGGTCTAACTTCTAACAACATAGTGTTCTAACAATAAAATGGTTTAACAGCGCAGCGTTCTAACTTCTAACAGCGCAGCGGTCTAAAATAAAACAATTATGAAACATATCTTTTCTTTTCTTACAATCGCACTTCTTGCCACCAGTATGATGGCGCAAACGGGTCTTACATGCGAGGACGCCATTCCTGTAGATTCTAATTACGTAGGTCGCGTAGAGGGGCCTGGCGAGATTTGGTACACGGCAGGTACGTATGATCTGCCATTGAATGTGCATTTTATTCCAGATGATTATAATAGCGAGGATAACAACCCTTACGTAATGATCGACGTGACCTGTGAGGAGGGTGTGTACGAAGATCCTAAGATTGATAGTATCTTGACTATGGTGGAGGAACTGGGTTTCTCCTTCCCTGCAGAGATGATGTGTGATGCTAGTCAGGTTGGAGATAGGATGGAGTATGATATATTCATTGACGACCTCTATCGCGAGCAATTATCTCAGTTTGGTGTTACCTACAACGTAAAGGCATTTGTCAAGGTTACGTTCTTTGAGGCAGGTACCATCAGTTTGAAGCCTGATACCATGTTCTCTTCTTGCGTGGATCCATCTAAGTCAAAGTATATTGCGTTGAATGATACATTGGATATTCTTGCAAACGATCAAAAAAGTGTGTTTGTGTTGCCATATACTGATTGGCAAAACGATAGTATTCAGTTCGTATGGACAGGTGATGAGCCTGCTACGGTGTGGGTAGCAGCAGACAACTGCGACTTCAATCCTTCTACGACCAGTAGATATGTGTATGACAACTATGTAGTATATAAGGATAAACCATATAAGGTAAATAATCAACGTATTAACAACACCATTAAGGATAACTCAGGTGGTGGATTGTTGTATGCTAAGGTGACTTCTGCTTCTGCGGGTAAGTTGGTGGCGGAGATCATCCCAGTGCCAAAGCCACAAGGCAATGCTACTCTCTTGGAGTATGGTCAGGCGACATCTATTGCAGCTAATGATACATCGCTCTATTGTTTCTCTAAGGCGTGGACATCTACTCAATTCTTCTCAGCTTCATCCAAGGGTATTACGATGTATGCTTCTGCGCAACCTGCCTTTGAGTGTTCTGCGGATGATGCTAATGTATTGGCTGTACATCCATTCTATAAGAATAATGGTTTGTCAGAGTTAAGTCTTTCTGATAGGGAGATGTACTCGTTGACCTCTAACGCAAAAGATAATTACATCTATGTTCGTTTCCATGCTGCAGAGGCAACTGCCATTACTCCAGAGGAATGGGCTGCATCAGAGTGTGCTGATAAATCGTTAACAATAATTAGTGGCAGTGAGATAAGAACTACTACAAGTAACACTAGTACTGTTTATCGTTGGCGTTATGATGATTGGAAAGGTCATGATATGAATATTTATTGGGGAGGTTCTCGAGGTACTGTGACAATATATTTAGTTGACACATGCTCATTCTCTACAGCGTCTTTGGTGTTGCAGAGTAGTATCAAAGCTAAAAATACTCTCACAGTTGATGCTGCAACAATTGCTTCATGGGCTGATCGAGTAGATCCGGATGGCTATTTATATGTGCGTTTTAAACCACAAGCTACTGGTAATGTAACGCTTACGTCTGTACCTAGTGCAGACCCCATCTACACCACCATCACCGACACTCTCTGCTTCGGCAAAGAATACGATTGGGATGGCACTATTTACACCGAGAGTGGCACCTACGAGCAGAAATTTACTGCTCTTAACGGCGCAGATAGCACCGTGACCCTCAATCTGACTATCCTTCCTGAGGTGTTGCCAACGACCGACGAGGTGACTGTTCGCTACGATGAGTTGCCATATCTATGGAACGATAGCGCTTTTGTAGAGAGCACCGAATATACCGCTACCTTGCAAAATAAGTATGGCTGCGATAGCGTGGTGACCTTGAAGCTTACTGTATTGGAGAAGAGCGATATCAAGACAACGGACGATGTGATACTCAACCTCGCGAGTGCATTCAAGGTATATACCATGGATCATACCGATTGGGTAGCTCAATCAGTTGTTCTTCATTGGCAAGGCGCAAGCCCATTGCATATCTTCGTAGCGAAAGAGGAGGTGCATAACCTCACTCCATACAACCGCCATGTGCTTCACTATGAGATGATTCCTGCGGGAGAAGAGTGGATATTGACCAAGGAGCAAATGGCAGCATGGGAAGCCGAGGCAACAGCCGCAGGTGGTAAACTGTATGTTCGCTTCTTGACGGAGAAGGATGGTCGCCTGACGACGGTCCCAATGGACTAACGCGCGCCCGCGTATACATAAAATAGGAGACAACCGACGAATATAGCCTTTGGGTAAAAAGGATATTAACTGAAAATTAGAGCGTTGGCGATAAAAGCCCCCGTGCCTTTACGCCATACACTCTAAACTATACGCCAAACTAAGGGAAGGGGTTGGGGGTAGGCTGATTATTAACTGAACACCCCCGCCCTTTGGGCGAATAATATAAAATCCGCAGCGTTGCTGCTGTAGGCTATAAGGCGAAAGGCTAAAGGCGATGAGGTGCGGATTAGCGGCAAAGCCGCGCAAGTGATCTTTGAAATAGTGGAATTACCAAATAAATGTGAAAAAGTGTATTTTTTTTCTCTAAATGCTTGTGCATATCAAAAAAAAACTGTACTTTTGCAGCCAAAAGTAACCGATAACACCAAAAGATATGCAAACGCAAGTAAAATACGATGGTGGTGTGCATGTACACGAGGAACCATTAGTTAATCCAAATTGGCAAAGTCAAACCCACTACTCTCATGAGGAATTTTGGGATATGGCGTACGCTGATATGGGCAAACGCTATGGGTTGAACGATATTCGTGAGGCTGAATGATGCGCGTGATCAGATATAGTGCAGATGCCTATAATGATATTGTCAAACTCAATGACTATATTGTTCAGCAATGTTGCGCTCCTTTGACCGCTAAACGCTATCTATCAGGTTTGGAGCAACGAATATTGTGGTTAAAGCAAAATGCAGACTTGTTTCCTATCGTGCCAGAGCTATCTTTTCAGTTAGGTGCTTCTATCCATCGTTTGAATTATGAGCGAATGGCAATCTTGTATTCGATAACAGATGAGGCAGTGTATATTCATCGTATCATACCTCAGAGCATGATTTATTAAGAATTAGATTTGATATTTTTATCATAAACGGTAATTCCACAAAACGGAGTTACCGTTTTTTTTGTAATTGTCTCCGCGGTGCGGAGAAAATTGCTGAGAATTTGAGTGTAAGCGAAAGGCCCCCATGCCTTTACGCCATACACTCTACACTATACACCAAACTAAGGGAAGGGGTTGGGGGTAGGCTGATTATTAACTGACTAACCCCGCCTTTGGGCGATAACATAAAATCCGCAGCATTGCTGCTATAGGCTATAAGGCGAAAGGCTAAAGGCGATGAGGTGCGGATTAGCGGCTTTGCCGCGCAGTGATCTTTGAAATATTGTGATATTTTGATAAAAAAATGCCAAACCTTTTGGTTTATTGAAAAAAAATGCATATCTTTGCAAAAATTTTCAATAGAACATGAGAGAAGTAAGCAGAAATGAGTACCTAACTCGTTTGGAAAGCAAACGAGGGAATCGTATGGTAAAGGTAATTACAGGTATTCGCCGTTGTGGCAAATCGTATTTGTTGTTTACCTTGTTTCGTCGTCATCTACAGGCGCAAGGTGTGGATGAACAACATATCATTGCGTTGGCGTTGGATGATATGCTCAATGAAGAGTACCGCAACCCTAAGGCGTTATATCAGTATGTGTTAGATCGCGTTACTGACAATCAAATGTATTATGTCCTATTAGACGAGATACAAATGGTTGAAGGATTTGAGGCGGTGCTGAATGGCTTTCTGCATCGTGATAATCTGGATGTGTATGTCACGGGTAGTAACTCACGTTTCTTGTCCTCAGATATCATCACGGAGTTCCGTGGTCGAGGTGATGAGATCCGCGTCTTTCCATTCCGTTTTGCCGATATATGTACGCTCTACGAGGAGCATCCACAGGTATTACTAAGTCAGTATTATTATTATGGTGGTATGCCACAAGTGTGGATGACGGATAATACAAAAGAGCGTGAGCAATATCTGCGTGCTTTGTTTGACAATGTCTATCTATCTGATATTATTGGACGTTATCATCTTCGTGGAGTAGAGGAGATAGGTATGCTAACGGATGTCTTAGCTTCGGCAGTAGGTTCTTTGACTAATACTACGCGCTTGAGAAATACTTTCAAAAGCGAGTGCAAATCCGATATTTCGCAAAACACAATTGGTAGTTACATTGAGTATCTAAAGGATTCTTTTCTCTTGAACGAAGCCAAACGTTATGATATTAAGGGAAGGCAGTATATTGGAGCGCAGCAGAAGTACTATTTTATAGATTTAGGCTTGCGTAATGCGCGTTTGCAGTTTCGTCAGCAGGATGATGGCCATTTGATGGAGAACATGATATACAATGAGTTGCTTTCTCGTGGTATGTTAGTAGATGTCGGAATTGTTCCTGTTTCAGAAAAGGATGAAAATCAAAAATTGATTCGTAAGCAGTACGAGGTCGATTTTGTGGTGAATCATGGTAGTCGTAGATACTATATTCAATCTGCTTTTGAGATGCCAACTGGCGAGAAACGCAAACAGGAAACGCAATCTTTCCGCAAGATAGGCGATGGTTTTAAGCGAATTTTAATACAGAATGCACCTGTTGTTCCGTGGCATGATGACGATGGTATTCTTACTATTTCGCTAACGGATTTCTTGTTGAAACCAGAAGCATTAGATTGGTAACTTATTTTCCTGTTGATGGATTAAATAAGGCATTTTAGATTTGGTACGCAACGCGTACACAATTATCAAAATAGGAGCAATTTGCATTATGTGCAAGTTGTTCTTGTTTGTTAGCATGGTTAAAATATCACATATTAAGATTGTCTCCGCATGCGGAGACAGTATATAACATACAAATCTGCCACAGGTTGTGGCAGAATCTAATGCAATCAGAAGAAAATAACACCCCGCCCTCGGGCGACAATATAAAATCCGCAGCATTGCTGCTGTAGGCTATAAGGCGAGAGGCTAAAGGCGATGAGGTGCGGATTAGCGGCTCCGCCGCGCAAGTGATCTTTGAAATATTGAAACAATAGTAAAGAAACAAAAAAAGGCATTTATGAAATTCGCTCGGCAGTGCCGAGCAAATTAGGAATAATACCTATTGGTGCTGATATTCAGCCATTTATATTTCGTTCGACAGTGTCGAACGAAATTGCAATGCAAGATATTAGTTGTTTTGTCTCAATTGGATTCTCCCAGCATTTTTCAATAATAACTAAAGCTAAAGACCTTTCTGCCCGTTGGTTCTATATCCGTAAATCAGCCACAGAGTTTTGGGGCGTTCGCCGTTTGGAGCAAGCTTTGCGTGATGACCTATATCACACATTAGGGGCAATGCCAAGCAATTTTGAGTTGACTATTCCTAATGAGAAACAACGTGCAGTTGCTATGCAGACTTTCAAGGAGAACCATGTGCTGGATTTCTGGCATGTGGATGATCCCGATCATGTAGATGAGCGTGGTGTGGAGCAACATATTGTGAATAATATCAAGAACTTTATGATGTCATTGGGCAATGAGTTCACTTTTATGGGTAATCAGTATCGCGTGATAGTGGATGAGAAGGAGCGTTTTATTGATTTGCTCTTTTATCATCGAAGGATGCGTTGCATGGTAGCCATAGAGTTGAAGAATGGTGAGTTCCAACCAGAGTATGCTGGCAAACTCAATTTCTACTTGTCTGCTTTGGATGAATATGTCAAGTTGCCTGATGAGAATCCAAGTATTGGTATTATCTTGTGTAGAGATAAGAGTAATACGGAAGTGGAGTTTACTTTGCGTGATATGTCCAAGCCCTTGGGTGTGGCTACCTATCGCAGCGTAGATGAGCTGCCCGAACATTATCGAGCATTGCCTTCGGCTGATGAGTTACGCAAGTTGATGTAATTCCATAGGTTGATATATTTCGTTTCTTTACCGATGTGCTAATGCGCATCGGTTTTTTCTATTGTTTCGATAAAATATTCAGCGGCTCCGCCGCATAGTGATCTTTGAAATATTGAAATAGAATAAATGTAGTTTCATTTATGAGATTACGTGCCGAAAATTCGCCAAACGCCTTAGTGATTTTCCGCCAAACGCCTCAAAAAAAATATCGCCGAATACCTTTAAAAAAGCGTATATAACAGAAAATCAGAGATGTAGCATGTGCTCTGTAATGCGTTTTTGATGCTTCTATTTTTATTCTATTTTGATACCGCCCTTGGGCGAATAATATAAAATCCGCAGCATTGCTGCTATAGGCTATAAGGCGAAAGGCTAAAGGCGATGAGGTGCGGATTAGCGGCAAAGCCGCACAAGAACAGAATTATTAACAACTTAAATATAACGCAGCTCCGCTGCAAAAATATGGGAATAGAAACGCAAATACAACTCTTTGACAATGCTAAAATACGCGTAGCATGGGATGATGAGAAGGAAAAATATTTCTTCTCTGTGGTGGATGTTCTCCATGTTTTGACGGATAGTGCAAATCCTCAAACATATTGGAGAGTGTTAAAAAAGAGACTTTTGGATGAGGGTAATGAAACCGTTACAAATTGTAACGCTTTGAAACTCCCATCCGCTGATGGCAAAATGCGTTTGACTGATGTGGCTGATTTAGAGGGGATTTTGCGTATAGTCCAATCTGTACCAAGTAAGAAAGCAGAGCCGATAAAACAGTGGCTGGCACAGGTCGGTAGCGAACGTATCCATCAAATGATTGATCCTGAGCGTTCGATACAGCAGGCTATAGCGGATTATAAGAAACTGGGGTATTCAGATAAATGGATTGCTAACCGCGTAAAATCTATTGATGCTCGAAATGAACTAACCAATGAATGGAAGCGTTCGGGAATGACAGAGGGGCGTGATTTTGCGATATTAACCGATTTGATTACGAAAACTTGGAGTGGCAAAACAACAAAGGAATATAAGCAATTTAAGGGATTGACCAAGGAGAATTTACGTGACAATATGTCAACGATTGAGTTGGCGCTTAATACTTTGGCTGAAGCATCTACAACCGAGATTTCGAAACGCAGAAATCCCAAGAACCTGAAGCAAAATTTGCAGATTGCTCAAGAAGGTGGAAATGTTGCGAAGGCAGCACGATTGCAATTAGAAACAACTATTGGTGAGAGTGTAGTCACCTCTATAAAGGCAAGTGACTATATTCGCCCAATAGAGGAAACCTCAGAAGATGAATAATCACCCGCCCTCGGGCGAACAATATAGAATCCGCAGCATTGCTGCTATAGGCTATAAGGCGAAAGGCTAAAGGCGATGAGGTGCGGATTAGCGGCTCCGCCGCAAAATAAGAATATGAAACGTATAAAAATATTCATAAGTAGTGTACAAAGCGAATTCGCTCAAGAACGCGAAATGCTTTGTCAGTACATCCGAACAGATGCGCTGTTGGGCAAGTTCTTCGACCCCTTCATCTTCGAGGAGGTACCTGCTAATGAGTATTCAGCCACTCATGTTTATTTGCAAGAAGTAGAACTCTGCGATATCTATTTAGGATTATTCGGTAATTTGTATGGCAACGAAGATGCAGAGGGCATATCGCCTACAGAACATGAATATGATTTGGCAGCATCATTGCATAAGAGTCGTTTGGTTTTTATTAAGTCCCTCAACGAGCAGGAGAGACACCCTAAAGAGACGGCTTTGATACATAAGGTGGAGCAGGAGATTGTGCGCAAGACATTTGTGGATATGGAAGGGTTGCGTACCTCGGTATATGCATCGCTGATACGCTATTTGGAGGAGAAGGAGTATATTCGCTGGCGTCCATTTGATGCGTCCAATGATAATGGTGCTACACTAGCTGACTTGGACGAGGTGAAGATGAAGAACTTCATTTATATGGCTCGATCTAAACGCAATTTCCCTCTTCCGTTAGATACAGCTCCTGAGAAATTGCTCACGCATTTGGATTTGATTGATGAGCAAGGACGATTGGCAAATGCAGCGATATTGTTGTTTGGCAAGAAACCCCAAAAGTACTTTATTACTTCAGAGGTAAAGTGTGTGCAGTTTTATGGCACTGTAGTGGAAAAGCCTATGCCATCGTATCAGATATATCGAGGTGATGTGTTTGAGTTAGTGGATCAAGCCACTAGCTTCGTGATGAGCCGTGTGGATAATTGGGTAGGAACTCGCTCTGAAGGTGAGACAGCAGATGTGCCTACGCGCCCAGAGTTGCCAATGGATGCAGTTAAGGAGGCGATTGTCAATGCGATATGCCATAGAGATTATACCAGCAATGCCAGTGTACAAGTGATGTTGTTCCGTGATAGATTAGAGGTGTGGAATCCTGGTGCATTGCCTTATGGACTGACAGTACAGAAGCTACATGGACCACATAAGTCATTACCTACTAATCCTCTGCTTGCAGACCCAATGTATTGGAATGGTTATATAGAGAAGGTGGGTACAGGTACGGAGGATATTATTACAAAGTGCCATGATTATGGTTTGCAAACGCCAGAGTTCCACCAAGAAGAGGATTTTAGGGTGGTGATTTGGCGCAATAAAAGCGAAACTGATCCAAATGTGATCCAAATAGATCCAAATGACGTAAGAAGTGACGTAAGAAGTGACGTAAGAAATGACGTAAGAAGTGACGTAAGAAATGTTGAATCAACCATTGGTAAAGAGGAGTCTGTGATTCTGAATATGATGCGTAGCAATCCTTCGGTTACAGCTATGTTAATTTCGCAAGAATTGAAGTTAAGTCTTCGCTCTATACAACGCTATATGACGTCTCTACGTGAAAAGGGATTGATCAGAAGAGAAGGATCAACTAAACGAGGTAAATGGATTGTAATAGAAAATTAACATAACCAAGGTTTAGAGCGAAGCGATGAGACCCTTGCCTATAGCCAATCGCCAAAGCAACACTCTACACTATACACCGCTCGCTCAGCGAACCAAAACAAGAATATATTAACAACTTAAATATAACGCAGCTCAGCTGCATGTGATGCCCTTTAAGGCATGTAACATAACAACGCGCTAGCATGTAACGTCGCATAGCGACCAAAAATAGAATTTTACAAACAAAAAACATATGAAACCAACTTTCGTACATAGCAACTCTGTTGCAAAAGACAACGCTTACCAACAGTGGTTTGGTGAGTTGAAGAGTCGCTTGCGTAGTCATCAAGTGAAAGCTGCTATGCATGTGAATACTGAGATGTTGGAGTTTTATTGGAGTTTAGGTAGGGACTTAGTTCAAAAAAAGGCAGAAACACAATGGGGAGCAGGTGTGGTGGAGCAACTAAGCCTTGATTTGAAAGATGCTTTCCCTGGTGTAAAGGGCTTCTCTACAACCAATATCTGGTATTCTAAAAAGTGGTATCTATTTTATAGTGAGCATGTTATAAAACTCCACCAACCTGGTGGAGAAATTCCAATGCCTAAAGAGTTTGGTGCCGTGCCATGGCGTCATCATGTTGAAATAATCACTAAGTGTCAAACTGTTGAAGAAGCGTTATTCTATGTTAATAAGGTACTAGAAGATGGCTGGAGTCGCAGACGTTTAGAGGATGAATTAGCAAGTAATCTATATGTAAGACATGGTAAAGCTATTACTAATTTTTCAACTTCCTTGATGCAGCCACAAAGTACGTTAGCTACAGAGATGTTGAAAGACCCTTACACTTTTGATTTTTTGACACTAACGCAGGGATATAACGAAAAGCAATTAGAGGATGCATTAGCACATAATATTACTCGCTTTTTGTTGGAGTTAGGTAGTGGTTTTGCATATGTTGGACGCCAAATGGAATTGCGAATGCCAAATGGTCAATCTTATTTCCCAGATATGGTTTTTTATCATATCAAGATGCGTTGTTATGTTGTCGTGGAACTGAAAGTTGTAGAGTTTATGCCAGAATTTGCGGGAAAGTTGAACTTTTATGTTTCTGCTGCTGATCATTTGTTGCGTTCTGTTGATGATAATCCTACGATAGGTTTGCTTATTTGTCGGTCAAAAGATGAGACAATTGTACAATGGTCTTTGGAAGAAATAAATAGGCCAATAGGAGTTGCTTCATATCAATTACAAGAGGTCGTTGATGAAACATTAAGGATGAAATTAGAAAACTAAATAAAACAAGAATATTATTAACAACCAACATAACGCAGCTTCGCTGCAAAATATTAATTATTAATTGTTAACTATTAATTATAAAATATTGATTTTCTCCCTCCTGCTTCTCCTCGCAGGCACTTTCCCCGTGTCCGCACAGATTGTCGATGCAGAGGGGCAGTATGTGGACACGGTCTTCAACGACCATGTGGACCGCACAGCAGAGGATTTTGTTATTGCATCTATTCTCATCTCTGATCCAGTTGAAGGCGTGCTTTCATTGGCTGGTCATACTGCTATACGAGTACAATGTCCTACCTTTGGTTTGGATTATGTGTATCATTATGTGAGAGTGCAAACAAATGAACAAATTAGTGAAACATATGCTTTCTTAACGGGACAGTTCATTGTACAGATGGTTGCAGACACTTTTGCCTCATATGTTCAACATAGCGAAGCAATTAATCGCGGATTAACAGAATATTATTTGCACCTAACTCCCCAAGAAGAGCAAAAACTATGGCAAATCCTTGATGAGGAATTGGTGAGTGGCAAACAACTCAAGTACGATTTTGTGCAAGAGGGGTGTGCTGTGAAAACGAAGAAATTAATAGAACGTGTATTAGGTAAAAAGCATATAGACTATTCTGCTTGTGACCCTCGTTTCTCGGCACCGCAATACGAATTGGTATCTGCTGCTATGCAATGCGCTCCATGGATGCGATTTGTTATGCTGACTGCTATGTATGGACATACTAAACAATCGGGGTGTGCCAATAATTTGCTTATACCAGCTGATTTGGCAACTGCATGGCAAACGGCAACGGTAGATGGACGTCCATTGCTGAGCGATGGCGTGCGTATTGTTGCAAATAATTATTATCAATCCGATGGTTGGTTTACACCTTTGAGATTAGCGATAATGCTATTGATAATAAGTATTATCGGTTTGTTTGTTACTAAACCTTATACAGATTGGATTATTCTGGGAATGCAATTGCTGATGTCTGTATTGGTGTTATTGTTTTCTGTAATGGGCTCAACATTTATTGTGTGGAACTGGCTCCTTATTCCATTCAATATCTTGCCTGCTATTTGTTGGAAATGGCGCAAGTATTGGGCACTACCCTACGCTACGGTGTTGGCAGTGTGGTGTTTAGTGATGCTGTTTGTACCTCATATGTTAGTGGATACGACCCATATTATTCTTGCATTGGCTTTTGCCATTGTACTACTCAAACAATCGAATATCCTGCAACGATTTCTTGTAAAGTCCGTTGCTCAAGATACGATAAAGAAAACTCATCGTGAAACTAATAAAAACAAAATGATATGAAAAGTCTATTTTCTACAATTATGAACAATTCATTGTTTAACTATGTCAAACGATTGGCGATAGCTGTTGTTTTCCTATCCTATGCTGCTGCAGCAGCAGCTGATGGTTTGGTTACAAGTTATTATGCTAAATGTTCTGTCGCGGTAGCAACTGGTTCAGGCTCAGTCTATGTCTCAAAGTCCAAAACTAATAATCCTTCCTATGGAAGTGGAAATAGCCAAAATGGTAGTTCTACCGAGGTACTGGGGGGAGTTTTGGGAGGTGAACCGATTGCTTTTTATTTGTATTCAAACCCTTCAGATGGTTACTATTTGAAAGGTTGGACACAATCCTCTACAGGCGCAGATGTTCTGTCTAATAGTAATATCAATCCTCATAAAATCAGCTTATCCCCCACATCAACGGATGAAGCAAAACCAAAACCTGATGTGACTTATTATGCGGTGTTTAAACAGTACGTATATGGCTATGGGAATGGTCGCACAGCTGAAGTAAGCGAAGGCCAAGAATATGGAGAAATATCATTGGATAATTCTTCATGGAGTAATACTATTTCAGAGAGTGCAAGTGGTACACCTATCCCCAAAAAACAAGCAGGCGATGGTGCTGAAAATAAGGATGAAGATTATATTACCCTTACTTACTATGCGCGCTTTAAAGAAGGATATAATGGTACGAACTGTTATTTTGATGGTTGGTATGATGCTCCTACTGGAGGCACTCAATTATCAAAGGATTTCACTTATAACTATCAGTTCAAACCTACTTCACATGATTCCAATAATCCAAGTAAAGCTCCTAAAATCTATGCTCGCTTTGGTAAGAAAGCAGTGTATAAAGATCATGCTACAACCAAAATCGCGGTACGAGATGCTAATGGAAAATATATAGAGATTCCTGAAGAGAATCAAGAATATTTGGCATATGTGGGTGGGGTATATGTAAATAGTAATGCAGAAATAACACCCGATGAGTCAGATTATCTTGTATCTGCTACTTTTGGTAGCGGAAATGTAGCTGCAATTGCTTCTAATGCTGCTGCAGGAAACTATTATTATACTTATCGTGCACAAGCTAAAGAAGGTTTTAAATTCGTAGGATGGACTACGTCTTTACCTAATAATGGTGAAGAATTTGATGAATTAAAAGAGGGGAATCCATATACGCATACCCATTTTACAAATGTGGTAGATGATGCTAATGCACAAGCACCTACAACGCTGTATGCAGTTTTTTCACAAAACACATTCTACTTCTATAGGGGTGCAATAGCAGGCTTTACAGAAAATGGTGAAAAAGGAAAAATTACTGTCACTAGCCAGTACTACAATACCGCTACTGAGGGAGAGCAAATCCAATCATACGCAGCTTCTACTAAAGATGCTCCAATTGATGATTCCGAATCAATCTACAATACGGCTCTTAACGTTCTGGAATATAAATATACGTACAAAGCCGAAGATACTGACCTAGACGGACAGGATAAGACTACCTTCAAGGGTTGGTCACGTTCACCATATGGGGGGGATATTGTAAGCCCTAATATTGAATATACAGAAACATATACCACAACAGCGACTACTGCGGAAAATGCTGCATATACTCCTGCTTTATATGCCGTCTTTCAATCATTCTGGTTCAAGGACCCTACCGTAATGCTCACAACATCTTCTGCAGGTGCGGGACAAGTGGCATATATCTATGCTACAGATCAACCAACAGATGCAGATTGGAAAGGATTATGGAAAGATGAATATATAGCCACAGATGAATTAAATCAAGTACCAGCTAATGATGAGAAATATTCTTATTCCGTATGGTATAGGGCACAACCTGAGTTTGGCACTTATTTCGCAGGTTGGGCTAATGCGAATGATCCAAAACAATTGATTACTGATGATAAGCAAAATCCGTATAAGATCAGTTACACTGTAACAAATACAGATGATACTAATCCATATGTACCAGCACGTGTGTATGCAGTATTCAAATCAGTAATTGAAGTTATACAACAAGATAGAATGATATATCACGTGGATGAGAATGGCAATGAGAACATCAATGATGCAAATGTGATTATCAACTTTAATAAAGCGGATAAACTCACAGCGACGTTAAAAGATAATGCAGATATTTTCCAGATTTCAGATAAGCAGAAGGTATCTATTGGCACCACTTTGGAATTGGATGCCACAACGGGTATTATGCAGTTGGTGGTGTCATATAAAGGTAATACACCTGCACAGCATGCGGGTAAGACGGCTACTATCACTCTCTCCGCGGAATATACTGATGAAAACGGAGAGTCAGGTACGACTTCGATTGATGTGAAAATCACAATTGAAAGAGAACCATTTGTCACTTTCCTCCCTACAGATGGCAAAGGTGCTTATATCATCAAACATACAGATGGACGTGGTATAGGCTACACAATGCCAAATAGTGCAACGGAGAATATTAATGTGTCTATTGCGCAAGAGAATATGGCAACCTTCGAACTCTCTCTTACAGAGGATGTTGAGCACGATGGACTGACCTTTGCGGGTTGGCAGATGATTGTGGATAATGTACCATCGTATTTCTCATATGATAAAAAATGTACTTATTCATTCAAAGAATCGGTATTTGTTCGTCCTGTATTTTTAGCAGACAACCGTGCTGTATTTACCATTATTGGTGACGAATACGAGAAGAAGTATTTTGATTTGCAGTTGGCAATTGATGACGCACAAAAGCGCTATCAAGATTTAGGTGTATTACAGGTAGTGGTGTTTAGCAATGATGGAAAAGTGGAGGGTACACTTCAACAAGGTAACTACAACATTCCTAATGGCGTCATGCTTCTTATCCCTGGTGTGGGACCAGAGCCAATAAATGTACTCCAACGTAAAAAAAAGCCTACGGATTCTGATGTGATAATCACTGATCCGTTCTTAATGAGTGATGAGACGGATTTGTTTGAGGGGAAAAATAAATATGTATATCGGGAGAAACATACAGAGTCCATATCGGCAGATGAAACAGCTGATGTAGTATTATTTAAAGGTGACTACACAAATGTTGCAGATGCTACGCAATTATCCTATAATGCACCTTATGCAACTTGCTACCGTAAATTAATCGTAGAAAGCAATACTTCGATTAACGTGGCAAATGGAGGAATTATTCAACTTTACGCCGTAATAAATAGAGAGGATCAAGATTATGATGCTCGCCCTTATCGCTATGGTCATATAGAAATGGGAGAGAACTGTAATATTAATTTAGCGAGCGGATCTTGTCTGCATGCATTTGGCTTTATTACAGGAGCACATAGTAGTCGAGTCGTGGCAGAGAGTGGGGCAGAAGTACATGAGTTGTTTCAGTATTCAGATCCTCGGGGTGGTACAGGTGTTGCACACTTGTATTTAAAACGTGAGTATTATAAGGTATTCCCATTTAGCCAATATTATGTTCAAAATGTGGAGATTCCAATGGAGCTGAAAGCTGGTGCGATTGAATATATTACCACTTCTGCGGACGTGCTGGTAGAATTTGTGGTGATGACACCTTTTGTGATTCCTGCTTCTGAAACTAATCTCACAGGGCTCTTCCATCTTGGCACTAATACTTCGTTAATCAAATATTATGATCCACTAACTGATCGACAAAAATACATTGTTAAAGGTGCGGGGACAGACACAGAGGTTAGCTTAGGAAATATCATTATTAATATGGGAGATGTTACAACAGAATTAACTGGTGTCGCAGCAGCATTAGGTAATATGATGAGTGAACTAAAGCATGTGTCGTTAAACTCAGATGATTACGTGCTACCGCTAAACAATAACATGGATATTTTCATAGAATCTACTACCATGAATATTGCGGGTAAATTTGCATTTTTGGCGGGCTCTACTGTTACAGTTGATGAAACAGCTAAAATATCACTCTTACAAAGTGCTAAAATCTATATTTATGATGCAGATGAGAACTTGCTCCCCGCTGCTATGCGAACAAATCCAGCAACAGGAGCAGTTGTGAATAATTATGCATCCCATTCTGGTTACTTCTCAGCGTCTAATAATGCATTAGAAACGGTTGTTTCCACACCGAATGTGTCACACCTATTAGCGGATAAATCAACATCTAAACGCCAAGCAAAGGATGTCAAGGATTCAAAATGGATTGTCAATGGAACTATTCAAGTAAGTGATGGTGCGGGATTATATACTACAGAGGGTGGGGCGCAAATAACTTCTACTAAAAATGGTAAGATAATGTTTGCAGCAAATATTGGTAATTCGACCACATATCAAGCTAAATATTTTTCTGGAAGTGATAAAGCGAAATTGATTCGTGATGAGGGTATTCATTACCGCGCTTCATATCCTGTTACTTCAGCAAAACTTCAAAATGCAAATGGTTCCTATGAGACTACTTCACAAAATACATTTACGTATGATCTTGCTCAAGGAAGATGGATAACGAGTGGCGCTCCATACAAATTACAAGGATCAGAAGAGTTGATTACTTTGCCAGATTATGATTTAACTACGGAGGAAATAGATCCTCACCGTGTTACTGTCACATCTTCAGTTCCAGGTATAACTACTGCTACTATTTCATGGGATGGAGGCGTAACGACAACAACAATATCTGGCATCTCATCTAATGAAGAAGGTACGCATATTCCTGTTACATACAAACCAGTCAATAAAGCTGGTGAATATGAAGCTCTGCTGTCTATTAATGGTGGTGCGTATACTAATAAGATTAAATTCACGGAGAATTATACCCCACGTTTCGCTACTTTGGGAAGATGGTTAACAACCGCATACCTCGGCTATACAGCAGAAATATTAGCTGGTATTGTGCCAGAAGAAAATAATGTAGCAGGTATTATTACAGGTACATATGCACCTACATGGGTAGTTGATATCACAGGTGAGCATGCAGATGAATTTACCTTAGTTTGGGGCGAAGGAGAAAATAAATTAACTAATGCGAAGATTGTCTTCAAACCCAAAACAAGTGGGAATAAGAGTGCGGTCTTGTCGCTTACATGTTCATATGCTGATGCTGCCAATGTAGTTCACACTACAACAAAGACAATTCCTTTAGTTGCGGCAGTACAGTCATTACAGGCAAACACCCTCGCTTTCGCTGATGGAGTGGAATCTATCTTTATTAGTAAGGATGCTCAACCACTGTTCAAGAATATCAATAGTAGCGCAGCAATCACTATTGAGCCTGCGACAAATGATGTGGTCACAATTGAGAATGTTGACGGACAATTCAAGATTACACCAAAGGCTTTGGGCTCAGTAACTATCACAGCAACTCAAGAGGCGGATTTAGCAAATGGCTTTGCTGCCGCTACCATATCCAAAACTATTACTGTCACCGATGATATCGTATGGAATTGGGAACGACTCTATTTCGGTTCTACTAATACTAATCCCGTTTCTACAAAATACAGCGAATGGTCGCTTGATCTCGTAGAAGATACTTATAAAGTCATTCTTAATCCAACTTTGGTAGAGGATGGTATTGATGGATGGGTAGCTAAGGTTGCACCATGGGAAGAAGGTGAAACCACGGTGAAATTCACCATGACCTATTGGGAAGGTGAAGAAGAAAAGACAAAAGAATTTGTGAGCGAAGTTTATCGTGATCCTCGTCACTTGAGTATCAGCGTCAATGATGAGCGTATCTATGAAGCGATTACTATAGCTACCAGTGCTACCGTCGAATATGCTATGGGCTATGTGGCGTTGAACTCGGCAGAGAAGCAACCAGCTCAATGGACCTTCCAGTTTATTGGTATTCCTGATGAGTTGTCATTTACGGCTACAGGCCTCAACAATTGGCAAATAGAGGAGAGTCCTAACGGTACCAACTGGACTATCGCTTACACTTGGGCTAAGATAGCTGCGGGTGCTCCATTCGAATTGTCGCTACAGCCATCTACACGCTATGTACGCATTAGTTATGGTACAGAGCATGCTGAGAATGTCGGTGGTCAATTGCTTCGCGCAGGTACTTTGTCCAATATCGCAGTGTCTGAACTCAAGACCGTGAAGGCGGATGTCACAAAACTCTATATGCCAGCTGTAGGTGAAGGTGAGTCTACCTCTAAAAATGTGGTCTTTACCTATGCGAGTGAGGAGGGATTTGACTTGACCACTACCAATAATGTATTCTCTACAGATCCAAGTCAATTGTCTGGTCTTGATAAAGAACCATTCTATGTGATCAAGCGTGTTGCGGTTAATAGTAGAGCAACAAGCGAAATCTTAGGCGCGTTGAATGTCAAGGGTACAGAAACTAGTATCCCAATCCAAGTGTTTGGTGTGCCACAAGCAATCCCAATTCAGTTGGCTTCTGATCATGCTGAGCGCTACTACTACGTGGCAAGTCAATCTTATCGTACTACTTGGGACGAGACAGAGCGTGCTGTAGTGATGCACAATGCCGTGGCGGATGCTTCGCCATACGTAGTGTTCCATTATGCGGATGCACCTACACCAGGTATCGTTAGTTTTAACTATTCTGCTGTGGCTGATGGTGCTAGATGGGTAATAGAGAAGAGTACCGATGGCACATCATGGAACGAATTGAATACAGAAGGTATGGTGATGGATGATGCAGCCAAGAGTTTAGTGATGCGCCGCTTCCCTGCAAATGATGATTCTCGCTATTTGCGTATTACGCTAGTAAGTGATTATGCAGAGAATGTGTCGCTGACCAATGTGGCTATCTTGCCAACGGCCAACGTGGTGGTAAACCCTGCGTCATTGACCATATTTGATGATAAAAACGAGAAGATTGCTATCACAGCGAATAACCTCCAAGATGTCACATTCACCATTAGTGAAGGCTTCCAATTGGTAGATAAAGATGGCAATGGGTTGACAGAGGGTAATTTGAATGCACTCTTCCTAGGTGATGGCGCCCATTCGCAAGATATTTATGTAAAATTCTTGGGTACAAGAGACGAGAAACCACTGACTGTGGCAGATGGTACATTGACCATCACAACTACTAAGGATGCGCAAGGAGTGCAACAAAATCCTCCTCTCGTATTGGCTACGGTGGAATTGCTGGGTGTGAAACGCAGTTTGGCTGCGGGTAAGACAGGCATATACACTGGTGTCAAGACTACTGCTGGCGAAGGCGAAACATCCTTTACAATCAATGGCTTTACTGATGCTGATGGTGCAAACTACCGCGAGGTAGATGTTACTCACGCATTTGCTAACGGCACGCCATTGTTTGATTATGTAATAATCTATGGGGCTACCACCACCGATGATGAGTCAACAACAATCACTACACCTACCTCTACTTCGGGCTCTAATGCAAAGACACCTTGTTATATATACAAGAAAGTAGATGGAACGTATAAGTTGGTTGACTTGACCTATGTGGTAGAGAACGCTAACGCTAGCACCAAGTCATGGAAAGGGGCGATTAGTATCTCTGATACGGAAGTGGGTGTGGCAGATAGTTATCCTGAACATTTGAAAGTGTATATCACAGGTTTTGCTCCATATGCTTCCACTGGTTATTCCAAGGCAGATAATGCTGCATGGCATTTCAAGGGCGACGCGGGTGATAAGATAGATATCTATTTGGAGGACTGTTACATCTATTCTCGCTATAAGACCAAACGTGGTAACTCCTTCTCACGTAATAATGGTGAGACATTCTCGGATAAAGTAGCTCGTGGATCGGGTGCTGTACTGATGTTTGAGAATAATACACAAGCAGATGGTGTGACCACTACTATGGATGTGACAATTCATACTCGTGGAACGAACCTCTTAAAGAGTCACTACGGCTGTCTCTTTGAATCTATCGTAGGACGTGCATTCCAAGTCTCTGCTCCGGTACAAATCTATATGCAATCGGAGAGCCATGTTCGTAACTCTTATACGGTACTTAACTTTACTGATGAATGGCCTACAGCTCCTACAGTAGATGCCAACGGAGACTTCACAACTACGGAGCGAACCAATGGATTTGTAAGTCTGCGCAAGCAAGTAAATAATGCCCCATCTATTGATATGGGTAATACCAACACGGTGGTTAACTTCCGTGGCGGACAAGTAGAACTGCAGAATGCTTGCAACTCATCCGACAACTACGAGAGTACTTTGGCTATCTCTGCTCGTTCTGGTATCATGGGACCTGCTAAGTTCCGTTTCCGCTTGGCATATGGTATCGGTACCGATGAGGTAGGTGGCCGCGTGAACTTCTACGATGGCACTACTACCGTTCTTACCATGACAGTGCCTGAGCGTTATCGCCAATACTATCTGATGGATGGTGAGAACGAGGAACTTTCAACCACCTCTTGTCTTCGTACACCAAAGAAAACCTTTATCTATGGTGGTTCACACTGTATGATGCGTGCATGTACCGAACCTACCAGCAAGGGTGGTGCACCTACGGATGGTGACTATCATGTTGTGGATGAAGTAGTGGGCGGAACAAATGTTTCCAAAGAAGTCATTACTGGTAATCCTCTTGGCCTATATCAATATACCAACAGCGAAGATGAAGGTTGGACGGATAATGGTACGTATGGACTGGTAACTCCAACGAACTTCCCAACAGGTCTTGAGAAAGAAGATAAAACAACTTTGGCAAGCGTGCATGCGGGCTATACAGGTGGCAAATATGGAGTAGAAAGTATTACACCAACCAATGGTGTACTCAACTTCTGGATTCCAGGTGGCTTTAAACGAGGTAGTAAAGAGGTTGGTAAACAACCAGAAGTGGAGCAAATGATTAGCTATTGGAAGGCATGTATGACTTATATTGAAGCTAAGTATGGTGTGTATGAAGGTAATATTGGTGGTCCGACTTCAATAGCATTTGATGGAGCGGGCAACCAAACAGAACAAGTGCAGAACTTGCTATACTGTGAGATAGATAAGAATATCTATAATGTGATTAGTTCTTCAGATTATGCTGCTCCAGTGTTAAACCCTGCACCAGTAGAGAATGCTGCAGATAAATATATGAGCATTGCACCTACAAAGATTGGTGTAAGTGATGACCCATATGCTGCTCCTGAGTTGAAGAATAATATCACAAATGAAGATCCATATGTGGTGCAAAATAAGGCTTATTATATTGCTCCTGCTCAAGCCGACATTTGGATGGCATTTACAGCGCCATTCAATGTGAAGAATATCTACATTATGGAAACTCGTGCGGAAGATGATTTGATGGTAGATGCAAAGGCTGTTGAGGAAGATTACAAGAATAATCCGTCGAAGTATCCCGAATATACGCTGGAAAATCCATTTACATGGCGAGAAGCAATGCTGAAAGCACAGGCGCGCCATAATGCTGACTTTGCTTCGTTCTTTGGCGTGGCGATGGCATTAGATAGTAAAAAACCGTTCAATGAAATCTATCAGGATTATATTGGTTGGGCGAAGTTGCAGGATGGTGGTACCACAGAGCGTAGTAAATATCTGCTTACCCATTTTGATGGTGTAAACTGGAATACAGCCCAATACTATTTGTACGAGAATGGTGGAGTTGAAGAGTATGACGAAGAACAACTCAAGGTAAATTGGCAAACAATACCTTCTGACAGGGAAGTGTTGATGACTAAGGGTAATACCTATTCTCTCTTCTTCCCATATTGTATGGGATGTTGGGAAGATGGTGAGCGTGACTTCTGGGATTATTGGACTGGTAAGTTCTTGATTTTTGAAAGTACTGATGGCAACGCAGATGGTCATTCGATTGATGGTACGCAGTCGCAAAATTGGCAGGAATCTTTTGAATCAGGTAGTGAAATACATATGTTTGGTAATACATCACTTTCTGATGTTCAACTAGCAAAAAGTGAAAGTATGTTCCCTTACGACTCTGAGACAGCTGATTTAGAAGCATTTATACCTATGGAGGGAGATGTGATGTTGAAACCAACTCAATCATTCTTATATGCCAATATTACTGTTCCAGTTGGTCAGAAGGTAACTCGTATTAATCGTGATGGTAAAATTAACTATGGCCCTACTAACTCCGGCGACGGCAATACGACTGGTACGCATATGCCTACTGTAGGTGGCGGTAATGACCTCTTTATCACGGCTATCAACGGCGGTATCAATGTGGCAGTGGCTGCGCCACAACATGTGCGCGTGCTATCGGCTACAGGTGCTACTATCTATAGCGGCATGGTACAGACAGCCGTGGATGTCAATCTGCCTACCGACGGCATCTATATCGTCAGCGGCGAGCGCGAAGTACAGAAGATACTGTACTAGCGCTACGCGCTGGACGCCCTGAGGGGCTATGGGACGGCTTCGCCATTGGACGCCCTTCGGGCCTAGAGGGAAGTATGAAGTATGAACTATGAACTATGAAGTATGAACTATGAACTATGAAGTATGAAGTATGAAGTATGAACTATGAACTATGAAGTA
This sequence comes from Paludibacteraceae bacterium, assembly GCA_017556705.1. Classification (GTDB taxonomy): domain Bacteria; phylum Bacteroidota; class Bacteroidia; order Bacteroidales; family Paludibacteraceae; genus Colicola. Next base: position 313,206 of record JAFYMG010000014.1, read on the forward strand.
TGAACTATGAAGTATGAACTATGAGTGATAAGTATCCTAAATAGCCAAACCAGTCTATAGGCTAGAGGCGTGAATC